>NZ_QWET01000030.1 GCF_003573545.1 Mariniphaga sediminis
AAAACAACACGAATGCCAAAATCATAAAACACTCACAAACAAAACCTTAACACAAAGTCAATAATTGGAATGCGACCCAAATAGGGATAGAAATATTCAAAAAGGGACACTGCCCCGATTTTAGACAACATCTCTCAAAGATATACCCGGGTAAAAAATACCCGGGCAACACAAGCAAAAACAAAAAAAAGGAGCCTTGCAGCCCCTTTTTATACTTTAGTCTTAAGACCAAAACAACAAACTTACAGCTATATCAAAATCTTTTTGAAGTTCAAAATCATTAATTTAAAGTTGCCTGACCAGGCACCCAATCACAGGGAGTCAATTCGCCGGTCTGGAAAGCATCCAGCAAACGGAGTATTTCTTTTACATTTCTACCCACATCTAAACTATTAACCGAAACATGCTGTATGACTCCCTCGGGATCAATAATATAGGTTGCCCGGTAAGCTATCTTGTTGATTTTTTCCAAAATTCCTAATTCTTCTGATAGTGATTTGGAAGTATCGGCCACCATGGGAAACTTCAAGCCCTTCAACTCCGGATGACTATTCCTCCAGGCAAGGTGCACAAACTCCGAATCAATGGAGGCGCCCACCAGGTTGGCCCCACGCTTTTCAAACTCCTCAAAATAAGCATTAAATGATGAAATCTCAGTAGGACAAACAAAAGTAAAGTCAAGTGGCCACCAAAAAAATATGGTCCACTTTCCGTTTTTCAAATCGTCCAATTTCATTGTTTTAAACTCTTTCCCCGGTTCAAGTGAAACAACTGCTTTTTTTTCAAACTCCGGGAATTTATCTCCAACTGTCAACATAATTTTTGCTTTTTATTTAGTAAATAAATCTGATGTAAAACTTGCGGCAAAAATAAGCCGGATAATCCCCCAAATCAAATTGATTTTTTTTAACAAAAATAGAGCTGCCCTATGAGCGCACCCATTAAATCGCTGACTATAAACAAATTTAACTGAAAAACAGAATTGTTTTTGCCCCTTACACACCTATTCTTTTTTATTTGAGTCATCTTAAATCGGAAAACGATGTTTGAGGAAATCCTGAATATGGTTATATTTAACAGTTTTTTTGTAAAAAAAATAGGAATATAGTACCTATCCAATTAAAACTTTTATTTGTTATGGAAAAGAATTCAAACAAAAAGTCGGTAACAAGGAGAACATTCCTTGGAACGACAGCAGCAGCAGCAGCAGGTTTTACCATTGTACCACGGCACGTAGTTGCCGGGTTGGGACACAAAGCACCGAGCGACAAGCTTAATATTGTTGGCGTGGGTGTTGGCGGTATGGGTTTTGCTAACCTCAAAAACCTGGAATCTGAAAACATCATTGGCTTATGTGATGTAGACTGGAAATATACTGGCGGAAACGGCGTTTTCGATCGCTTTCCAAAAGCGAAAAAGTACAAAGACTGGCGTAAAATGTACGATGAAATGGGGAAAGACTTTGATGCAGTTGTTGTTGCTACTGCAGACCATACCCATGCTATTGTTGCCGCCCATGCCATTACAATGGGCAAGCATGTTTACGTACAAAAACCTTTAACTCACTCTGTTTACGAGTCAAGGTTATTGACCAAACTGGCAAAAGAATATAAAGTGGCCACTTCAATGGGGAACCAGGGATCATCTGGAGAAGGTGTAAACCTCACCACTGAATGGCTTGCCAACGGTGAAATCGGGGAAGTTACCAAAGTAGAAGCTTTCACTGACCGTCCAATCTGGCCCCAGGGGCTGAATACTCCCGAACAAGGACACTGGGTTCCGGATACTCTTGACTGGGATTTATTTATAGGACCTGCTAAAATGCGTCCCTTCAATCAGATTTACCACCCATGGAACTGGCGTGGATGGTGGGACTACGGAACAGGTGCACTGGGTGATATGGCCTGCCATATCCTTCATCCCGTATTCGTAGGTCTTGAGCTGGGATATCCAATTCATGCCCAGGGGAATTCAAGTCTGCTACTGCAGGATTGCGCACCCGTTTCCCAATCGGTAAAACTGACATTCCCTGAAAGGAAAGCAGCGAAAAAACTTAAAATGAAACTTCCGCAGGTTGATGTTCACTGGTACGACGGAGGAATCAAGCCGATGCTTCCTGATGCATGGCCTGATGGCAAAAACCCGAATGATCGTGGTGGTGGTGTTATTTTCCACGGAACAAAAGATAAACTTATTTGCGGATGCTACGGCGTGAATCCATGGTTGATTTCAGGACGAGTTCCGGATGCTCCGAAGTTCCGTCGCAGAATCGAAACCAGCCATGAAATGGACTGGGTACGTGCCTGTAAAGAAAGCGCTGAGAACCGCGTTCCAACCGCTTCAGACTTTAGTGAAGCAGGACCATTCAACGAAATGGTAGTTATGGGCGTACTGGCGGTTCGGTTGCAGTCGCTGAACAAAGTACTCGACTGGGACGGTGAAAATATGCAATTCACCAACCTAACCGGTGACGAAACCATCAAAACAGTTATTAAAGATGGTTTTGAAATTCATGACGGGCATCCAACATTCAAGAAAACCTGGACTGACCCGATTCCGGCCAAAGATTTCGCCAATGAACTGATTAAGCACACCTACCGCAAGCCATGGAGTTTGCCTGACATGCCTGCATAATCAGATTACAATATTTAAAAAAATGGGTGCTCGTTTAGGAGTGCCCATTTTTTATTCATTCGGATATACTTCTGTTTTACCTTCCTAAAAAAGGTTAATTTGACATTGCAAACCAAAAAAATAGGATGAAACAGTTATTTTTTTCTAATTTGCATCCATCAGTTCCCTGTTGTTAATGTTTGAAAACAATGAATAAAAAAATGAATACTGTTTCCCGGCGCACATTTATTGGAAACGCAGCAACTACTGTTGCAGGATTCACCATTTTGCCGTCAAATGTTATTGCCGGACTGGGGCATCAATCTCCGGGCGACAAACTGAACATTGCCGGTATCGGAGTGGGAGGCCATGGCTATGTTAACCTGAGAAACATGGAAACAGAAAACATTGTAGCTTTATGCGATGTGGACTGGGACTATGCCGACAACTCTTTTAAACGTTGGCACAGCGCCAAACAATACAAGGATTACCGGGTGATGCTTGAGGAACAGAAAGACATTGACGCTGTAGTGATTGCAACACCTGACCATTCCCATGCACTTCCGGCAATTTTGGCGATGCGAGAAGGAAAACATGTTTTTCTGCAAAGTCCGCTGACCCACTCAATTTACGAATCGAGGTTATTAAGCGAAACCGCCCAACGGTTTAATGTTGCTACCCAAATGGGCAACCAGGGAAACTCTGATGAAGGTATTCGCCGCATTTGCGAATGGATTTGGGCAGGTGTTATCGGGGAGATAACACATGTTGATGCCTGGACAAACCGCCCCACATGGCCGCAGTTTCTACAGCTTCCGGAAAGAGGAAAACGGGTTCCCCGAAACCTCGACTGGGATTTGTTTCTCGGACCTGCCAAACAACGGGAGTATAACCCGGTTTATCACCCATGGAGTTGGCGCGGATGGTGGGATTTTGGCACAGGGGCCCTGGGTAGTATGGGTACCCACATCCTCGACCCGGTTTTCAAAGCTTTAATGCTCCATTTCCCCCGTTCGGTGGAAGCGAGTTCATCCATGTTCAATACAGATTCTCCTCCAAATTCCGAATTCATCCGATACGAGTTTCCCCGGCGCGACAATTTGCCCAAAGTGGCCATGCCTGAAGTCTCTGTTCACTGGTACGACGGCGGATGGATGCCTCCCCGTCCCGACGAGCTAAATGATGGGGAACCAATGGGAGATGAAAACGGAGGCTGTATTTTTCATGGGACGCGCGGCAAAATAATGTGCGGTGCGTATGCTCAAAACCCCACACTTTTACCTGTAAGCAAAATGGAAAGCTTTCAGGAACCATCCAAATCTATCCGCCGAATTTTCAATGCTTTGGAAGGAGGGCATGAACAAGACTGGATTCGCGCCTGCAAAGAGCCTGCTGAAAGAAGGCTTGAAGCCTCCTCTAACTTTGGCTATGCCGGCCCGTTGAATGAAATGGTACTGCTGGGTGTGTTGGCTGTCAGGTTGCAAAGCCTCCGCCGCAAACTGGTATGGGATGGCCCCAACATGCGGTTCAATAACATCGGCTCAAACGACATATTACGCATTCTCTCCCAATACAAATTTGAGGTGGTAAACGGAAATCCCAGAACTAATAACGAATATGCCACTCTGCCTGCTTTACAAACTGCAGAAGAGTGGATTCGGCACACCTACCGGCAGGGCTGGGAACAGATATAAAAAAACCGGTTCTCCCGAACCGGCTTTTGTTCTGCTTTCATTTAGCAGTTCATTTGCTGTTTAATTGTTCCCTGACTGGTCGTTTTCGCCAGCTTTTTCGCGTATAATCGTAATTTTTTCACGTCCGTTGCTCAATGTTTTTCTTTCGAAAGAAATGATTCCGGGATCGTTCAGGTCAATCTCATTCCTGCCCATTTTCTTACTTATATGAATCGCATGGGGAAGGTGAGGAGGAGGCGGTGGAGGTGGAGAGTCGAAAGCAAATTCGCTGAAATCTTCCCCTTCCGGCCCAATTACGTGAAACCGAATATTTTTTCGGATAGAATCGGGTTTAAGCCCCCGCATCCCTATCCACTTCATTTCATCCCCGGAGCAAATGGTATCACCATGCCACACAAAAACGCTTTCTTCTTCGACAACAGTATCCAATACCGTTGTTTTTCCATCCTCCACCGTCATCATTGTAAGGTGCGTTTTATATTTTTCTCCTTTGGGTGGGTCCTGCAATTTTTTTCCCGGGGAGAAGGAAGAAAAAAGAATAAAAGAGGCGATTAAGAACCCGATAATAAACATAAGCTGCTTCATGACTTTCAGTTTTAAAATTATTTTATTCTGCAAACAAAGATAGACTACAACCAAGTAATCAACCAGTTAAGAACCGGTTAAAATGAGTTAAGGAAAAGTTAAAATTTGAATACGCCTCTTTGAAAAGTGTATATTTGAAACATGAACAGGAAAATTTTTGCCGGCTTGGTTGTATTGATGGGAATTTCCATTGCAGGAATTTTTGTCGTTCAACTGGTTTGGATGAACAATGCCATCCGGGTTAAAAATGAACTGTTCAGCCGCAGTGTAAACGACGCCCTGAACAACACCATCAAAAAGCTGGAAGACCAGCATCATCTTAGCGTTGTCAGCCGCATGGTACTTAACGATTCTTTAAAATGGGATAGTCAGGACCTTGATGTTAAATTCCATTTTGAAACCATGCCTCCACCGCCCCCTTTGCCTGATACTTTCTTAAAACCCCGTCGCCCTGTTCGTATCATTCAAAGGCAGAAGACAAAAGGAAAGAATGAACACATTGAAGTGATAGTAGAACCTGTTCCCGAAAACCGGGACAGCATGTTTCGTTTGCACTCCCGCCTGCAAAGCAAAAAAGTTGTCAGCAATGTTATTTCGGAAAGCAAAAAATCAGTCTCTTCCGATTCAATTATTTTTATTCAGGATACCATTATTTATAATGTAGATTCATTCTACACACGTGGCATGGAAAAAATCGATTCCTTGTTACACCGTCTTGATACCGCCGCCACCATTTTACCCGGTATTTCAAACCGGGTAAAACAAAAAGCCGGAAACATGAAGCGCGTGGCCAGCCAGGCAATGACCGAGATTATTTCGTGGGATACCGAAGATGTGGACAAAGAACTGGTAAGTACAATCCTGACAGAAGAACTAAGAAACAGGGACATTCCCATTCGTTTTGATTTTGGAATTCTGCACGACAGCATTCTCGATTCGGGTTTGCCGTCTGCCGATTTGATGCAATTGATTTCATCAGAATACAAGGCAGATCTGTATCCGAATGCCATTTTCGACCGTGGCCTAAAACTGGCTGTTGTTTTCCCGGGCCGTGAAGGCTTTATTTTACGCTCCCTTAACTGGCTGCTGGTAGCTTCCCTCATTTTTTCACTTAGCATCCTGACTGCGTTTGCTTTAAGCATTTTCTACATTCTGCGACAAAAGAAAATTTCGGAAATGAAATCGGATTTCATCAACAATATGACCCATGAATTTAAAACCCCTATTGCTACTATTTCTGTGGCAGCCGATTCCATTAACAATGAAAAAGTGATTGCCAAAGCCGAAAAGGTGCGCTATTTTACTGACATGATCAAAAAAGAAAATGCCCGGATGAACCGGCAAGTAGAAGATATCCTGACCATCGCACGACTCGACAGGAAAGACTTTGAATTTAAATGGGAAACCATCGATATACATGACTTACTGAAAGAGGCTATCCAGGGCATTGCCCTTCAGGTAGAAAAACGCGGCGGGAAAATAGGTACACGATTTGGGGCATCCAACCCCTCAATCACTACGGACAAAAACCACTGCACCAATGTATTTTACAATCTTCTCGACAATGCAATGAAATATTCAGCAGGGGCACCTCAAATTGCCATCACCACCGCCAACAAAAACAAAGGAGTATTGATTTCGGTAGAAGATAAGGGAATTGGTATGACCAAAAGCGTTCAGAGCAAAATATTTGAACGGTTTTACCGGCAGCAAAGCGGAAACATTCATAATGTGAAAGGATTTGGGCTGGGGCTGAGTTACGCAAAAGCAGTGGTGGTAGCAAACCGGGGCACTATTTCGGTACAAAGCGAACCAGGACGGGGAAGTAAGTTTATTGTATTTTTACCATTTGTAAGAGAATGAATGAAAAACAACACATATTTCTCGTAGAAGACGACCTCAGTTTTGGGGCGGTATTAAAATCCTACCTCGAGCTGAACGATTTTGAAGTAACGTGGGTTGACAATGGGGAATTTGCTTTCGACCATTTTAAAAAGGGTACCTTTCATATTTGCATCCTTGATGTGATGTTACCGCACACTGACGGTTTTACCATTGCCGGTCAAATCAGAAAAAGCGATCAACATATTCCGCTGGTTTTTCTTACGGCCAAAACGCTAAAAGAAGACATCCTGAAAGGTTATAACGCAGGGGCCGATGATTACATTACCAAGCCGTTTGATACAGAAGTGCTGCTCTGCAAAATAAAAGCCATTCTCAACCGGCAATCAACGAAAGCAACACTTGAAAAAGAAATATTTAAAATAGGCTCCTATTTGTTCGATCCGAAACGCAGAGTTATTTCACGCGGAAAAGAACAGCAAAAACTATCACCCAAAGAGACCGAACTTCTTCAGTTGCTCTGCCAGAATCAGGATGAGCTATTGTCTCGGGAAACGGCCCTGCAAAAAATCTGGGGTGAAGACGGCTACTTTACCACCCGGAGCATGGATGTGTTCATCACCAAATTGCGTAAATATCTTGTCCATGATCCTTCCATCGAAATCAAAAATATCCACGGAAGCGGCTTTATCCTGGAAGTAAAAAATTCTGACTCAGATACACCTTCCTAATCCTTTAGGTTAAAAAAACTACCGACAGTGTACTCACGTTGTGACCAGGGGCCATAGAGCTTGGGAGGCATAAGATAATAAGATATAGCATGACGTTACTCAACGGGCTCCGGATGTACCGTGGAAACAAATCCAAACTCTTTCATAATAATATTTTCTACCTTGGTACAGATTTCATGTGCTTCTTCAAGAGACATCTGCGGAGGTAACTTTATATGGCAACTCAATTCGGTGTGATCGCCATAATTATGAATATGAATGTGGTGCAGGTGCAGCGGGCGTTTAAATTCATTTTGGGTAGATTTTTGAATGGAAAGCAGAAGCTCTTCCGAAGGGCTTTCCCCGAGCAGTGATTTTATTTCCGAAGACAGAATCTGATAACTAGCCCAGCCAATCATTACAGCTACCACAAAACTCAACACAGCATCGGTCCACCAAAAATTATTCCCCAGGGCAATACCCACCAAAATAACTACCGACGAAAGTGAGTCGGTCCGGTGATGCCAGCCATCGGCTTTCAATATAGAAGAGCCTGTCTTTTTTGCCGCCCAGAACGCATATTGCGCCATAACCTCTTTACTGAGAATTGAAAAAATGGTTACTCCCCACGCAATGGCTCCAAAGTTGGTTTGTTCGTGCGCACTAAATTTTTGGACAGCTGACACCGCAAAATCAAAGGCAACAATGGCAAGCAGCACACCGATTATAACAGAAGCAATATGTTCGGCGCGTCCGTGCCCGAAAGGATGATCATCGTCAGCCGGTTTGCGTGAAATTTTACCACCAATCAGAACGATCACAGAAGAAACAGAGTCGGAAAGGGTATGCCAGGCATCTGCAATCAATGCCAGTGAGCCGGTCATAATTCCAGCCCAATATTTCAGTCCAAACAGGAGAATGTTCCCGAATATTGAAAGCCATCCCTCACGGGCAATATATTTGCTTTTTTCCGGCATCGCTACAAAAATAATATTTCCGGCAATTATACAGTGGGTTTTATCTCAATGACTATCACAATTTTACTACAAAGAACACCAAGCATTTAATTATTAATACTATGCGCATCTCTGTTGTTAAGAATGTGCAATTTACATGTTCCTGACCCGCCTGAATAAATACCCACTGTTCAAAATTTCCACAGCACGCAGAGTATTCTGGCACAACATCCTACAGAAACAGAACACCTCCTATTTCATTTTTTCAGACACCTTCCTCAAAATGTCTTTTAACACAGGTATGTTTTCCATTTTTGAAAAAAGGCTGTTTTTACCGTAATGCAATAAAATATTGCGGATGTAAATGAACAAACCAAGACTATGAGCGGCAAACAAAACAGGGTCGAGGCGGTAAATGGCATACGTAAAAATCATGAGCGACCCAACAGTGCTGATAATCCAAAACCCTAATGGCAGGAAGGAATCATTTCGCTTTTCCGAATAAATCCACTGGTAAACAAACCGGAAAGTAAAGATAATTTGTCCGGCAGAGCCCCAAATCATTAGCATTGCGGAAACATCCTTGTTTTTGAGGATGGAATTAAAATTATACGTGTTGCCAAACAGGAGCCAGCCAACATAAAATAGTGGGATTACAATGGCCAGAATACGTGTCGCCAGGTGCATTTTATGCCAGGCCTTTTTCAATTGCAGGTTGCGAATGTATATGCAATAAACAATAAACTGCCCCAGTACGATGGCAAAGTCATTACGAAGTATTCCATAGGTGAGCATCAGGATGGAGGCCGCCAGGCTGATTTGCCAGTAAACAACCGGAGAAATAACCGTCCCTTCTTTTTCAGACAAAAACCACTGGGCAATGTTCCGGGCAAAAAAAAGAACCTGCGATAAAAAGCCTAATGCATAGATAAGTAAATCACTCATTTGTTAACTTTCTAACTTCTTCAGCGTTTCCCTGGCAGCATTTTGCTGTGCTTCTTTTTTGGAAGTACCAACACCCTTGCCCATCTCCTTGTTATCTACCTGGACCTTTGCCACAAACCGGGGTTGTTTTGATTTGTCCTTTGCCGGTTCCTCGATTGTTTCAAACCGAATATCTTTTTTGTTTTTTTGACTCCATTCTATCAACTGACTTTTGAAATTAGTGTCTTTCTGTTCAATTTCACTTAGGTTTACAAACTGCGAAAGAATCTTTTTCGTGACAAAATATTTGGTTGTCTGGTAATCTGTATCCAAATAAATGGCACCTATCAGTGCTTCGAGCGCATCACCGTATATGTGGCTTTTGTCAATATTTTTAGTAGTGTTTGAATCGATAAAAACATTCAAACCCATATCAAAAGTCAGTCGGGTCAAAAAAGGACGATTCACCAGTTTTGAACGGTTCTTCGTAAGAAATCCTTCATCCTGCTGGGGAAAACGATTATAAAGGAACTCAGCAATTATGGCCCCCAGAATGGCATCGCCTAAAAATTCGAGCCGTTCGTTGTTTACAAGATTTCCCTGCGAATCGTAAACCGATGCTGATTTATGAATAAATGCCAGGTCGTACAATTTCAGGTTTGCAGGGTAAAAACCAAGTAAATCTTTCAAAAACAAATAAAACTCCTTTCGAGGCGACGAAAAGAGTTTTATTCGTTGTGCTATTCTTCTCACCACAAATCCTAAAGTTTTTTGAAAACCAGGGTTGCATTGTGCCCGCCAAAACCAAAAGTATTGCTGATTGCAATATTTACATTCTTCTGTTTGGCCACATTGAATGTAAAGTCGAGCCTGTTGTCAATTTCGGGATCGTCTGTGAAGTGGTTTATTGTAGGCGGAATTAAACTATTTTTAATTGCCAGAACACTGGCCAGTCCTTCCACTGCGCCTGCAGCCCCTAATAAATGGCCTGTCATTGATTTGGTTGAACTGATACTTAATTTATAAGCATGTTCTCCAAACATTTTAATGATAGCTTTGGGCTCTGCAATATCACCCAGTGGAGTGGAAGTTCCGTGAACGTTGATGTAATCTACATCCTCCGGCTTTAACCCAGCGTCTTCAATGGCCCATTTCATTACTAATTCGGCTCCCCTTCCTTCCGGGTCAGGCGCTGTCATATGAAATGCATCAGATGACATGCCCCCGCCTACTATTTCAGCATAAATATGGGCCCCTCTTTTTTTGGCGCTTTCATATTCTTCCAATATGAAGGCCGCTGATCCTTCACCAATGACAAAACCATCGCGGTCCTTATCAAAGGGCCTTGAGGCAGTTTTCGGATCATCGTTCCGCGTCGAAATAGCACGCATGGAGTTAAACCCGGCCACTCCGGCTTCGTTTACTGCAGCTTCAGATCCGCCTGTAATCATGAGTTCAGCTCTTCCAAGCCGAATCATATTGAAGGCTTCAATGATTGCATGTGAAGCGGAAGCACAAGCAGTAACTGTTGTAAAATTTGGTCCTCTAAACCGATACCTAATAGAGATAAGTCCACCCGCCATATTGGCGATCATCTTTGGGATAAAAAACGGTGAAAAGCGTGGATTATCTTCCCTGAAACTCCTGGTTTCCTCAAAAAAAGTTTGAAGTCCACCTATTCCGGCTCCCCAAATTACGCCAGCCCTGTCATGATCAATTCGCTCCATATCGAGTCCCGAATCAGTCATAGCCTGAGTTGCAGTTGCCAGCGCATAATGGGTATACAAGTCGTATTTCCGCGCTTCCTTGCGCTCCATGTATTGCTCCACATCAAAATTTTTGACTTCGCAGGCAAACTGAGTTTTATACTTCGAAGCATCAAACTTCGAAATGGGTGTGGCACCGCTAACCCCCTTTTGAAGGTTATCCCAATACTCGTTAACTGAATTCCCTAAAGGGTTAACGGTACCCACTCCGGTAATTACTACCCGTTTTAATTCCATAAATGAATTTTCTGGTTTACTTAACAGCCTCTTCGATGTGTGCAATAGCCTCACCCACTGTCGAAATTTTTTCAGCCTGATCGTCCGGTATTGCCAAATCGAATTCTTTTTCAAATTCCATAATCAGCTCTACTGTATCAAGTGAATCGGCTCCCAGGTCATTAGTGAATGATGCTTCGTTGGTAACTTCACTTTCGTCAACCCCCAATTTATCAACGATAATTGCTTTAACTTTTGCTGCAACGTCAGACATAATTCTAAAATTTTAGTTAATACTAATTTGAGTTTTTTAAATAATTCGCTGCAAAGTAATACATTTACCATTTATATTTCAAAGAAAAAATATAAAAAAGATGATTCATGCCAGATATCTTAATCAAGTAATAATCTAAATTTGAACTAATTATTCAAATGTTCCAATGCCTAAAATCAAAATAAAATGAATGTTAAGAAAATAGCAGTGTTTGCCTCCGGTTCAGGCACTAATGCTCAAAATATTATCCGTTATTTTTCTGGTAGCAGGGATATTAAAGTGGACTCGTTGTGGAGTAATAAACCTGATGCCTACGCGCTGACACGGGCAGCCGCACTGGGAATCGACACCTTTGTATTTAGCCGGAAACAGTTTTATGAAACAAGCGAAGTGATTGATAAACTGAATGAGCGGGGCATTGATCTGATTGTTTTGGCCGGATTCCTTTGGCTCGTTCCCGAAAATCTGATCGATACCTTCACCATTATCAATATCCATCCGGCGCTTCTTCCGAATTATGGTGGAAAAGGGATGTACGGAATGAAGGTACACCGGTCAGTAGTAGAAAACAAGGAGGCCGAAACGGGTATTTCCATTCATTTTGTGAACCGGGTTTACGATGACGGAGAGGTAATTTTTCAGGCAAAATGCCCGGTTTTATCCAACGATTCACCTGAAGATGTAGCTCAAAAAGTACATCAGCTGGAATATAAATATTTCCCGACGGTGATTGAGCAGCTACTTCTCGAAAAAATAAAATGATACAAAGCGTCATATTTTTTTATTTTTGAATAGGCAGTTGTAAGCTGCGTGAGTTTGGCCCATTCAGGAAATACACCTCACATCAGGGTTAATAATGATTACAATACAGGCTTCTGTGTTAAATAATGTTAAGGCGATTTTCGCCGGCTTTTCTTTAAAATTATCTTTGCCGTATGAGCAGAAAAATGTTGTTGACATTAATCGTTTTAATGGCATTGGTGCTTTCGGGTTTAATTCTGATCCAAACCAATCTTATCAAAACCGCATCCGACATCCGCGAAGAGCAATTCGATCAGATGGTAAAAGGTGCGCTGAAAAGAGTGGTGGATCAACTGGAACTTCATGAGCAGCGCATTGCCCGTGAAAGCGCCCGCATTGCCCGTGAAAGTGCCCGAATTGGCCGGTTAAAGGGATTGAACAATACCCCTGGAAACCCAAATGTTTTTCCGCGTCAGGGGTCCGGCCCCATATCCGGAAGCTTCCGTTTCCATTATTCAGAACGTAATATTTTTGGGAATTTTGAGGAAAACTTTCAAATAATTATTACCGACTCTACCCATTCAGAACAGGGACAGGAATTGCCAAACCAGCCCAATGATGCTACATCATTCGAGCAACTCCATGAATTCAACCTTGATCTTGAACGCCGGCGAGAAGAATGGCTGAAGGATATGAGCTGGCGGAATTACAAAATTTCACTGGAAGACAGGATATTGAACGAACGGATAGATTCAGTCTTCCTGACAGATGCCATTGCTTCTGTTTTCGGAGAATCTGGAATTGACCTTGAGTATAAATATGCCGTAAGGAGTTCCAACCAGGGCCAGGATCGCTTTATTATGGGAAGCCCCGGGTACAACCCTTCACGGAAAAAGGAATATCCCAGCCTGCTGTTCCCTTACGATTTTGACGGACAGCAACCCAATTACCTTTATGTCTATTTCCCAAAACGATCAGGTTATTTACTCCGTACTACCGGATTTACAATTATTCCGACCATTATCCTCACCGGTTTACTGATTGCAATATTCATTTATACTATTATGGTAATCTTCAGACAGAAGAAACTCTCCATGATTAAGAATGATTTTATAAACAATATGACCCATGAACTGAAAACACCGATTTCAACTATTTCTCTGGCCAGCCAAATGCTTGAAGACGGCAGTGTTTCCAATACCCCAAAAACATTGGAACACATTTCAAGAGTGATTAACGAGGAGAGCAAACGGCTTAGCTTCCAGGTAGAGAAAGTGCTACAAATGGCTGTTTTCAATGAAGGTCGACTTAAACTGAAATTCAAGGAATTTGATTTGGATAATACCTTGCAGAGTGTGTTAAATAATTTCGAACTACGGATAAAAAATAAAAATGGAGTATTGCATTCTGAATTGAATGCCGGCAAAACAATGATAAAAGGGGATGAAGTACATATAACGAATGTGGTATTTAACCTGCTTGACAACGCAGTAAAATACAGCAACGGGGCACCCGAAGTTACTGTTACAAGCGAAAACAAAGGAGGCGATGTTATTATTTCGGTTCGCGATAACGGCATCGGCATTTCCAAAGAACACCACACACAGATTTTCGACCGCTTTTACCGTGTCCCCACCGGCAATGTACACAATGTCAAAGGATTCGGATTAGGACTTAGCTATGTAAAAAAAATTGTGGAACTCCACAATGGAAAAATTAAAGTAGACAGCGCTGTAAATAAGGGCACAAAGTTTAGTATATTGTTACCCAAAATAAAAAAATAATCATGGAACAAAAAACAAAACTGCTTCTGGCAGAAGACGACGAAAATCTGGGATTGCTGCTTAAAGAATACCTGGTCGCCAAGGGTTTTGAAGCTGACCTTTATCCTGATGGTGAAGCTGCCTACAAAGGCTTCATGAAAGAACACTACGACATTTGCATTCTCGACATTATGATGCCGAAAAAAGACGGATTCTCCCTGGCAAAAGACATCAGGGTGGTTAATACCGATATTCCAATAATTTTCCTCACAGCCAAAAACCTGAAAGATGATGTAATTGAAGGGTTTAAAATGGGGGCGGATGACTACATCACAAAACCCTTTAGCATGGAGGAACTGATATTCAGAATTGAAGCCATTCTGCGGAGGACATCTCAGGAATCGCAAGCTGCCTCTGAACCTGTTTTTACACTGGGGAAATACACATTTGATACGCGAAAACAGACATTAACAGACTCGGAACAGACTGTAAAACTCACTACTAAAGAATCCGACCTGTTAAAGCTGCTGTGCCAAAATGCCAATAAAGTTTTAGAGCGAAATTATGCGCTGAAGTCGATCTGGATTGACGACAATTATTTTAACGCCAGAAGCATGGATGTTTACATCACCAAATTACGCAAACATTTAAAAGACGAACCTTCTGTTGAAATTATCAATGTTCACGGAAAGGGGTATAAACTGATTGTGTGAACCTGCAAATCATCGGAAGCCGGACCTTAAAAGTCCGGCATACTTAATCAAGCTTTAAAACGGCCAAAAAGGCTTTTTGAGGCACTTCCACATTACCCACCTGTTTCATACGCTTTTTCCCTTTTTTCTGCTTTTCCAGCAGTTTTCGTTTTCGGGTAATGTCACCGCCATAACATTTGGCTGTCACATCTTTTCGCACGGCTTTTACAGTTTCGCGGGCAATAATTTTCGATCCGATGGCCGCCTGAATGGCAATATCGAACTGTTGACGAGGGATCAGTTCTTTCAGTTTTTCACACATACGCCGCCCAAAAGGGTAAGCGTTATCGAAGTGGGTGAGCGTAGAAAGAGCATCCACCATCTCTCCATTCAGTAAAATGTCGAGCCGCACCAGTTTGGCCGGCTTGTACCCACTTACATGATAATCAAACGATGCATAACCCCGGGAAATACTTTTCAGTTTGTCGTAGAAATCGAACACTATTTCACCAAGCGGTAAGTTGAAAACCAGTTCCGCACGTTCGGCAGTCAGGTAACTTTGGTTAACCAGCGCTCCCCTCTTTTCGAGACAGAGGTTCATCACCGGGCCAATAAATTCTGCGGCTGTAATAATACTGGCCCTGATGTATGGCTCTTCAATTTCATTGACCAAGGTAGAATTAGGCATTCCGGAAGGGTTATATACCCGCTGGGTGCTTCCATCGGTCAAATGAGCAAGATACGAAACGTTTGGAACTGTGGTAATTACATTCATATCATATTCACGTTCCAGTCGTTCCTGGATAATTTCCATGTGCAATAATCCCAGGAAGCCACAACGAAAGCCGAATCCCAGAGCAGCAGATGATTCAGGTTCGAATGTCAGCGATGCATCATTCAACTGTAATTTGTCCATCGCATTACGCAAGTCTTCGTAATCATCAGCATCCACCGGATAAATTCCGGCAAAAACCATGGGTTTCACCTCCTCGAAACCTGAAATAGCCTTGTCGCATGGCCGGTCTACATGGGTTATTGTATCGCCCACTTTAACCTCTTTCGCGGTTTTAATCCCCGAGATAATGTAGCCTACATCTCCCGCCGACAAAACGTCGCGTGGTACCATCCCGAGTTTCAAAACACCAATTTCATCTGCATCATATTGTTTTCGGGTCGCAACAAACTTCACCAAATCCTTTTTCCTGATTTGACCATTTACAATTTTGAAGTAAGCAATTACCCCCCGGAAAGAATTAAATACCGAATCAAAAATAAGTGCCTGTAGCGGAGCTTCAGGGTCGCCTAAGGGAGACGGCACTTTTTCTACAATCCGCTCCAGAATGGTTTCTACACCCATTCCGGTTTTTCCACTGGCGTGAATGATATCTTCCCGATCACAGCCAATTAAATCGATAATCTGGTCTTCCACCACTTCAGGTATCGCATTGGGTAGGTCCATTTTATTGAGTACCGGGATGATTTCCAAATCGTGTTCCAGAGCCAGATAAAGATTGGAAATAGTTTGGGCCTGAATGCCCTGCGTGGCATCAATGATTAAAAGAGCTCCTTCGCAGGCGGCAATCGACCGGGAAACTTCATACGAAAAATCAACATGCCCGGGCGTATCAATCAGGTTAAGCTTGTATGCCTGGCCATTGAGCTCATAATCCATTTGAATAGCATGACTTTTTATCGTAATGCCTCTTTCCTGCTCCAGGTCCATACTGTCGAGCACCTGATCCCGCATCTCCCGTTCCCCAACTGTCTTGGTATGCACCAGCATGCGGTCGGCCAATGTGCTCTTTCCATGATCAATGTGAGCTATAATACAAAAATTACGTATGCTATTCATAAAATTCTCTCCTTCTAATTGCATATAAATCTATGCCTTCGGCAAATTCACCGCAAAGATATTTATTTTTTAATATCGAAAATTATGCCTCTTCTTTTTTGCGAATCTCAATTTTAATATAAAAAATCATTCTTTGGCATATTATTTGTTTATTTCCTAACAGCAATGAAAACAATTAAAGAAAACAATTTAAACGTTCAAACGTTCTATTGGTAACAGTTTACGAAACGCAATTTGCTGTTTTTTCATAAGTTTGGTTTAGTTAGGTTTAGTTTTGATCCCGGAGCAGTGGCTCCGGGATTTTTCTTTTTGCACAAAAAAATCCGGCTTTTATCAAACCGGATCCATTTTTATCATTCTGATAATTTATATCAATTAAACATGACTCTGAGCCTTATTCTTCCGTTCTTTTGAGTTTATGCTTCGTTAAAAATATCGCCGCAGCTATGGCTATGTCTCAATTTTTTGCCTTGCCTAAACCCAAAATAATCAAAACAATTTAAGGCTCACCATCAAATTCAATTGATATTATACTTCGTCTCCCACTACATATGGTTTTCTGTAATTGCGCGTAAGCATCATATCTGCTTCCGGGTCGTTGGCAAATTTTTCATACTTTCCTTTGAAAGTAAGTTCCCTCTTCAGCTGGTAAGAAATATTGGCTAAAAGAGGAAGGACCGTTGAATAATAGCCTTCGCGGATATCGCAGTTCAGGTCATAATTATTCTGTGAACGAATAGCATCGACAAAATTGGCGTAATGCTCTGTACCTCCCGGCGCAGCACGGAAAGTAGGATCCTGCGGCACTTCCGAAGTTTCTTCTGCCGATCCGGCAAATGGTTCGGTCTCTCTTCCACGGAATGCTTTCCATGTAGTTCCGTTTATTTCCATGTAGCCTTCAGTACCATAAAACATATTCCCAATTTTGGTGTTCAGGCTTGACTCTCCGTGTGTATAACGCCCACGGGTTTCAAATTCCAGTACCTTTCCGTCTTCGTAGGTAAACAGTGAAGTTTGGGTATTGGGTGTTTCCTGCGAGCATTCTTTCGGACTGATCCCATAAATTCCACCTGTGGAGTAAACAGAAACAGGATGTTCATCCTTATTCAACCCCCACCTGGCAACATCAAACTGGTGTGGCCCCTGATTTCCAGTGTCACCGTTTCCGGTGTCCCAGTGCCAATGCCAGTTATAATGTCCCTTTTTTTCGTTATACGGACGCCATTGCACAGGTCCGAGCCACATATCATAATGAAGGGATTCGGGCGGCATGCCGTCAGGCGCAATTCCAAACGAGTCACGTGGCTTATAGCAAAGTCCTTTAGCCATATAAACATCACCAATACCGCCATCATGCAAAAATTTCATGGCTTCTATTATGTTGGCAATAGAGCGGTTCTGGAAACCTACCTGTACCCGGACGTTGTATTTACGTGCTGCTTCAATCATTTTGCGGCCTTCAAAAACATTGTGGCTGGCTGGCTTTTCCACATAAACATGTTTTCCGGCCTGACAAGCCCAAATGGTGCCTAATGCATGCCAATGATTGGGTGTGGCAAATGAAACTGCATCAATTTCCTTGTCCTCAAAAACCCGGCGCATATCCCACTCGGTAACTGGTCTGGTACCAATGGCTTTTTCCACATTTTTAGCCCGTTCGGCAAAAAGTGCTTCATCTACATCGCAAAGTGTTTTAAGAAAAACATTCCGGTTACTTTTTAATGAACACCATTTATCAATGTGTCCGTTCCCTTGTCCGCGGATTCCAATAACCGCCATAGTAACCCGTTCGTTGGCCCCCTTAATTGATGCATAGGATTTGGCACTAAAGCCCAATCCCCCTATAGCTATTCCCGCTGTACCAGCCAGCGTGTTTTTAATAAAATCCCTTCTTTGTGTCATAATTATCAAAATTTAGTCCGTTAAAAAAATGGGAGCTCAATTTAGTGAAATGAATTTTATCCGGAAAAAAAAACAGGAAGAGTTTACAGAAGCCGACCATAAAACCTCTGCAATTATTCCGGATTTATCTGATTTGGGATTCCAATATTGTTTTTCTTTCCGAAGAAGTGCAAAGAAAAAAAACAAAAAAGGTTGCCTTCACTAAGACAACCTGGGAACAACTTCAAAAAGGGATAAGAGAGAATTAAAACAAATCCGACGAAAAAGTAAACATTTCGGGACGAACAGCTTCAAACACCAAAAAATTCAATCACTCTTCTACCAACCCGGAACGACTGAGGTTACGGAAAAACATCTGAAAGAAGTTACACTTCACCAAAGCCGGGGTTGTCCTGAACTTTATTTGTTCCATTAAGAATGTATGAATAATTCATGTTAAAAAACTTCTTTCGTTAGGAAATCTTCCTTTTTCAATTCTTACTTCAAATAAACCCTCTTTTTATTTCATAGCCGTTAAAGAACCGTTAAGTAACAAATAAACATATCTTTTCAGGGATACAGGCCGGTAAAATACTCATTCCCTTTACGGGTATCCGGTGATACCAGCCTAATTATTACTTCAACCCGGCAATCCGCTCTTCCAGCACCTTTATTTTGGCTTCTGCATCTGCCTGCTTTGCTTTTTCTTTGGCAACTACAGCTTCAGGGGCATTATTTACGAACCGCTCATTATTTAGCTTTTTCATTACAGAATTCAGGAATCCCTTTGTATATCCCAGCTCTTCTTCCAGCTTTTTCAATTCCTCTTCCACATCGATAAAACCATCCAGGGGAATATAAAAGTTAGTGGATTTTACCCGGAAAGAAGCAGCCCCTTTCACCTCTTCAGAGACCAAATCAAGCGAAGTAAGATTGCCCAGTTTTTTCAAAACCGGCGCAAATCCGTCTTCATAACCTTTATCTCCCTGCTGAATTTTTAACTCAAGCGCATCTTTATTGGGAATATTTTTTTCTTTCCTGATATTTCTGATTCCTGAAATGGCCTCTTTCACATTTTCAAAAGCTGCAAGCGATACAGCATCGTAACCTTCTGCTACCGGCATCTGGCTAATCATGATACTTTCCCCCTCTTTTCGCTCTTTTAAAAGCTGCCAGATTTCTTCCGTAACAAACGGCATAAACGGGTGCATCAACCTCAGCAACTGATCGAAAATATCCACCACTTCCCTAAAGGTTTTGGCATCAACCGGCTGCTGATATGGTGGTTTTACAATCTCCAGCAACCAGCCCGAAAACTCATCGCGAACCGTGGTATAAACGGTCATCAACGCTTCTGAAATCCGGAATTGGCTGAACTGCGAATCAAGTGTCGAAACCACCTCATTCAATTTATTTCTGAACCATTCAACAGCCAGTTTCGAATGTTCGGGTTGTTCCTTTTCTTTCGACACTTCCCAGTTTTTTACCAGCCGGAAGGCGTTCCAGATTTTAGTCACAAATCCGGCTCCCTGTTGTGGCAAGCTCTCGTCGAACAGCAAATCGCCACCGGCAGGGGAACAAAGCAACATACCCACGCGAACCCCGTCGGCTCCATATTTGGCAATCAGATCCAGTGGATCGGGTGAGTTCCCCAACGACTTCGACATTTTCCGGCGCTGTGCATCGCGCACCATCCCGGTAAAATAAACATTTTTATACGGGTACTCCTGCCTGTATTCATACCCGGCAATGATCATACGCGCAACCCAAAAGAAAATAATGTCGGGTGCGGTAACCAGATCAGAGGTTGGGTAATAATAATTCACATCATCGTTCTCCGGATGCCGGATGCCATCGAATACAGAAATGGGCCACAACCAACTCGAAAACCAGGTATCAAGGACATCCTCATCCTGCGTTAGATCAGTAAGAACAAGGTCTTTATTGCCGGTTTTTTCCTTTGCCTTCTGCAAAGCCTTTTCAGCAGTTTCGGCACAAACGAAATCACCACCGGGCAAGTAGTAAACAGGAATTTGATGCCCCCACCACAACTGACGACTGATACACCAGTCCTTGATGTTGCCCATCCAGTGCCGGTAAATGTTTTTGAATTTCGACGGATAAAATTTAATGGTATCGTTCATCACATTTTCCAGCGCCGGCTTTACGAGATCTTCCATTCTCAGAAACCACTGTGCTGAAAGTTTTGGCTCGATAACCACATCGGTACGTTCCGAAAAGCCTACTTTGTTGGTGTAGTCTTCGATGCGTGCCATGTTCCCTGCCTTTTCCAATTCGGGAACAATTTTTTCGCGCACTTCAAAACGATCTTCTCCAACAAAAATTTCGGCTGCTTTACTCAGTGTTCCATCATCGTTAAAAATATCGACAGTAGGCAAATTGTGCCGTAATCCTATTTCGTAGTCGTTTATATCATGCGCCGGCGTAATCTTCAGACAGCCCGTACCAAATTCCATATCTACATAATCGTCCTCAATAATAGGAATTGAACGGTTAATAAGCGGAACCAGCACCCGTTTTCCTTTCAGGTGAAAAAACCTTTTGTCGGCAGGGTTCACACATACGGCAGTATCCCCCAGAATGGTTTCGGGCCGTGTAGTGGCAATTGTGACGTACCCATCTTCCCCGTCGATTTTATATTTCAGATAATACAGTTTTGACTTGACTTCTTTGTAAATCACTTCTTCATCTGAAAGAGCAGTTTTGGCTGCCGGATCCCAGTTCACCATCCGCACACCGCGGTAAATAAGCCCTTTGTCGAATAAATCCACAAAAACGTTGATGACCGATTCACTCCGGGTCTCGTCCATGGTAAAAGCAGTGCGGTCCCAGTCGCACGAAGCACCCAGCTTTTTTAATTGCTCCAGAATAATTCCCCCGTGTTTACGGGTCCAGTCCCAGGCATGTTCAAGAAATTCTTCACGGGTAAGATCGTACTTGTCGACTCCTTCCTCGCGGAGCTTATTCACCACTTTAGCCTCTGTGGCAATGGAAGCATGGTCTGTCCCGGGCACCCAGCAGGCATTTCTCCCGGTCATACGCGCACGGCGTACCAGAATATCCTGGATAGTATTGTTCAGCATGTGCCCCATATGAAGCACGCCAGTTACATTTGGTGGTGGGATTACAATTGTATAAGGTTCCCGGCCATCGGGTTCAGAGTGAAAAAAATTCTTGTCGGTCCAATACTGGTACCATTTCCCTTCTACTTTTGCCGGGTTGTATTTACTCGGTATTTCCATGCTTTTCTTTTTCAGAATGATAACGGTTAAAAAATGCGGCACAAAAATAGGAAAAACAGGGCAAAAGTTTAATGTTTAATGTCTAAAGTTTAAATAGGAAACTTAAAGCGAATAAAAGTAAAATCCCTTTTTGAATTTTCAGGCGGTCATACAAAATCGCAAGCTATGTATTCCTTCGCATCCGATGATCAGGCAATTGCCGAAGTATTTTTATAGTCAGTTCTTATATATGAATGAGCATGGGAAATATCAAATTCCAAAGATCCCAACACCAAACTGCAAACTCATTTTTGATTGCTTCTTGAAATCCGGGACAAGTCGGCAACTTCAATAAAAGTAAAAACGATATAAATTACAACCAGGCTTACCACAAAAGCAGCTACTTCTGTTGAATCGACAACCATATAAACAATGGCAAATATGGAATAAAGCATCAGTCGGAAAAGCGAAACCAGCATACTACTTCGGGTAAAACGAGCCACATCTTTTTTAGCCAATCTCAACTGATACCCATGCAACAATATCGTAATTAAGGCAAAAAAGCCCAGCATCCAGGGCAAAACCGGGAGGTAGTGTTGCGGAACAACAAAGGCAAAAATTCCCGCTCCGGCAGCCGCTAAAACAATAGAAGCAATAAATATTCTTGTAATAAACTGTCGTAATTCCCTGTTCATTTTTTTAAAAGTTTACGGGTAGCATAAATAATCGAACCGATTACCGAAAGAACCATCAACCCTAAGGTAAAACCCTTGAATTCGTTATCCATCCATTGATCTATTTTGTATCCGAGGAATGTCCCTGCAACAATCATAATCATCATTTCAAACCCCAGACTTGAATAACGAATAAAAGCATCATATTTATTTTTGTTGTTCTTTGGCGACTGGCGGTTTTTCATTTTTTATGATCGAATCTTTGGTGTCTCCTCCCATTGAACAGGTTCCGGTAAACAATGAACCCGGTTCAACCGATAACTTTCCGGCAATGATATCTCCGTAAATTTTAGCCGAAGCTTTCATGGTCAGCAACTCAGATACCACTACTTTACCTTTTATATATCCTGCTACTTCTATATTGTTACAATTCACTTCTCCGTCTACTTTCCCTTTCGGGCCGATTACCAGCCTTCCTTTTGAGTTAATGTTCCCAACCAGTTCGCCGTCGATGCGAATATCGCCGTTTGCTGCAATATCGCCTTTAATTAGTGTACCTTCGTTTATAATATTTATGGATTGGTTAAGGTTTTCGCTAAAGTTTGATGTTTGTTTTGCCATTTTTAATTTCATTTTAATATACTATAAATCAACCCTCTATACAATTCTGTTTAAGTGCGTTGAAATAATCCGCCTGAAATTACACATTTTTTATTTGCATAGCAAAACAAAAGTTATTTTCCAAAAACTGTTACTGTCCGTCATACGCCCATTTCAGAAAAACGCTCCCCCATGTGAACCCTGCCCCAAAAGCAGCCAGAATGATGTTGTCACCCTTCCGGAGTTGTTTTTCATAATCCCAAAGGCACAGCGGGATAGTAGCTGCCGTGGTATTCCCGTATCTCTGAATATTGATCATTACCTTGTCTTTGCTTAGTCCCATTCTGCGGGCAGTCGCTTCAATAATGCGCATGTTGGCCTGATGGGGCACCAACCATGTAATATCTTCTGAACTCAGGTTATGACGTTCCATAATTTCAACAGCCACATCAGCCATGCCTGTCACAGCATATTTAAAAACAATTTGTCCTTCCTGAAAAATATAATGTTCGTTGTTTTCCAACGTTTCCTGCGATGCCGGCCTCAATGAACCGCCGCCTTTCATGTGGAGATGGTGACGCCCCAGGCCATCAACATGATGAATATAATCGATTAACCCTACATCTTCGATTGTTGGTTCAAGCAATACGGCTGTCCCTGCATCACCAAAAAGCGGACAGGTAGTACGATCTTTATAATTGGTTATTGCAGACATTTTATCGGCGCCCACCACGATAACCTTCCGGTAGCGTCCCGACTCAATAAACTGTGCCGCCGTTGCCAATGTAAAAATGAACCCCGAACAGGCTGCATTCAAATCAAAACTCCATGCATTATGGATACCGGTTTTATGGGCAATGATATTTGCCGTTGCCGGGAAAGGCATGTCAGGGGTAATGGTGGCACAAATCAATAAATCGACTTCATCAGGAGATGTACCCGTTTTTTGCAACAAATTTTTTACTGCTTCGGCCCCCATATAACTGGTAGCCTTGTTTTTATCTTTTAAGATACGCCGCTCTTTAATACCAATACGCTGCATAATCCACTCGTCGGTGGTATCTACCATGGTACTCAATTCATCATTGGTCAACCGGTAATCCGGTAAAAAAGCGCCCACTCCCGTAATCGCTGCCCTGATTTTAGCCATTTACTTAAATTTTTCTTTTCAGGCTGCGAATATAAAATGAATAAAAGTTGAAAATGTACTTATTTCAGGAAAAGGTCGGGAGATGTTAAATAATACTTAATTTTTTGCAGAACAATAAATTAATAAGTTCAAAAAGTCTGGCTATAAGACAAAAAAAAGGGGGTGACTACCCCCTAAACTGCAATTTCTTTTTCAATTACCTGTTTTCCCCTGTAATATCCGCATTCCGGGCAAATATGGTGGTATTTTACCGTTGCACCGCAATTGGAACATGTAGCAAGAGTAGGAAGGGAAGCTTTGTAATGTGTCCGTCTTTTGTCCCTCCTCGTTTTCGATGTTTTGCTCTTTGGATGTGCCATGATATTTCAATTTTAATTATTATTCCAGTTTTTCAATGCCTCCCATCGCGGGTCGGCTTTTCTCTCTTCTTTATATTCAAGCTGCAACAACCTGTCAATCATCTCTTTGTCACAGCCACTCTCTCCGTTCTTTTTATCAGGATGTACATGTTTCATCGGAATACTCAACACAATGTATTCATAAAACAATTGAGCCAGGTTAATCCGGTGCTCTTCGGGTAAAACCCAAATAATTTCATCGTCTTCACAATCACTCTCTCCAAATTTTACAAAAAGCTCATTTTTATACTTCACTTTCTGCCTGTAGTTTTCGAGACAACGATCGCAGGTAAGCTCCACCCATCCATTCAGACGGAACCGCAGTTTCAAAAATAAACTTCGCTTTTCAAGCCGTACAGTCACCTTTAAACTACCAACACTCACCAACCCCTGATCAAAATGTTCAAAGAACTCATCCCGAATATCAAATTCGAATTCGTGCAGGCCTTCTTTAAGGCCTTTAAACTCCACATCATATTTTGTTCTCCAGCCCATTGTTCAAAAAAAGTGCTGCAAAAGTATAAATAATTTTACAAACGTACGAAAGGGAAGAAAGAAAATAAGTTACCTGAAGATTCCGTTAGTTTTCTGCTACAAATATAAAAGCTAATTATCGCTCCTTTCCACAATCAAATCAGGCACCGCAGAGGACATTAACAAACTATTCTTTCAAGTCTTTCCGATCAGCACCAAAATATTCAATATACCAAAATCCTGTTCCATTTTAATAGTGGTAACCAACCGGTCATCAATGACATCAAGTTCTTCCTAACCCCGGGCACCACGAATCGCTGCCTTCTCAATGGGTGCTTCTACTTATTTCAATGTACAATATAATGCCCTGCCAGTTCTGTAAATTCTTTAACCTGTCCTTGCTGCCACTCTTCACTGTAGTTTAATTCTTTTGCCATAATCCGGGCAACTTCGGGAGCCATCTCAATGGCCGCCCGGGCATCGAGAAACAGCGCCCTCAACCTCCGGGCAAGCACATCTTCCACTGTCTGAGCCATTTCTTCTTTTACAGCCCAAAGTACATGAGCTACATTAAACGTATAATTTTGGTGCAGAAGATCTCCGTTTTTCTTATCCTCCTGAATTAATTCAGCAATTCTTTCGGCATCACTTCCGTAAACATAATCCCAGGTCGAATCATCTACCTTTGCTGCATACCCATGTAATTTCAGGTTAGCTGTCACACATTTCTTCTGTTCGAGCGCTCCAATCCTCGTCGCCAAATTTACAACTTCCTCGGCCATCTCACGGTAAGTGGTCCATTTGCCGCCGGTAATGGTAAGCAATCCCGATTTCGTTTTGTAAATCTTATGACTACGCGAAATTTCCTTTGTTTTTTGGTTATCACCGGCATCTGAAGCAGCCAGCGGACGAAGACCTGCAAAAACAGAAAGCACGTCGGCACGAGTAGGCTGATCAGCAAGGTATTGACCTGCCTGATCTAAAATAAAATCAACTTCTTCTTCCAAAGCATGGGGTTCCAATTCAGGATTTTCCAGGGGGGTGTCTGTGGTTCCGAGCACCACTTTATTATGCCAGGGAACACCAAACAGAACACGGCCATCACTTGTTTTCGGAATCATCAGGGCCGATTTACCTCCCAAAAATTTCTGATCCACAACAAGATGGACACCCTGACTAGGCCGAACCATCTTCTTCGTTTCAGGAGAGTCCATACACCTGATTTCATCCACAAACACACCCGTCGCATTCACAACCACCTTGCTTTTAATACTATATTCTTTATCAGCAAGTAAATCGCTCGCTTTTACGCCGGTAATTTTCCCGTTTATATCTTTTTCCAGACCGGTCACCTTCATATAGTTTAAACAAATTCCGCCACTATCTGCCGCGGTTTGTGCCAGGGAAACCGCCATTCGCGCATCATCAAACTGACCATCATGATATACAACTCCGCCTTTCAACCCCATCCGCTTTAATCCCGGAATTTCTTTCATCACCTTTTTTACAGACATGGGCAACGAACGTCCCAGCCCCATTTTCCCAGCCAGTATATCATATAAAGTGAGGCCCACTGAATAAAACGGACGCTCCCACCACTTATAGTTTCCGATAATAAACCGCATATCTTTAACCAGGTGAGGGGCATTTCTGCGCATCCTTCCCCTTTCCCGAAGCGCCTCTATCACCAACCGGACATTACCCTGAGCAAGATATCGTACCCCACCGTGAACAAGTTTTGTGCTCCGGCTTGAAGTCCCTTTGGCAAAATCACTCTGTTCTAAAAGAACTGTTTTAAATCCACGGGTGGCTGCATCTACAGCGACACCCAACCCTGTTGCGCCTCCGCCAATAACAAGAATATCACAAGCAAAGTTTCTCCCTGAAATCGCACTCAGAAAATTATTCCTATTCATTTATTTATCTTGCTTTTATCGTTATAAAAACTTCCAGTTTTTTTTATACACTTCACCTCTCAAAAAAAAAATCTTTCGATTCGTTTCCCAGTCTCGAATTTCAATTTATGCACAAGTCCCCGCTACAGGTTATTGGAAAGGATTTTGATAAATTCAATATCACACGCAGAAGATGCACTGTAATTGTTTTTATTCATTTTTTTCAAGACCATTAAAACGAAACCAAAATGTACATATTAATTTCGATTTAAGCCCTTACGCCACTAATTATAACAACAAATATAAAGAAAAAGAAACTTACCGAACAAACACTCGCTCTAAAAGTCATTTTTAGCACTAAAATTTCACATTCGTAATTTCACGAAAAACTATCGGGTATCAAAGAAAAAACAGGCCATCGAATTTCTAATACTGAAGTTGCTTAAAATGAATCCGCATCAGACACAGAATATACAGAACAAAATTAACCGAATATATAAATTCGGTAAGCTAACAAACAATCAAGAACATACACAACTATATTCTAACAAACAATAAATTAGCCACACGGAATAACTAACTCAGCCCCGCCCAAATAACGAACAAATGAATAAAAAATCAAACACATTCATGCTTCCATAAACCACCTTTAGACCTTCTTTCAAAGAAAACATCCACATCCAATCTGATTTCCTTCTGTCTTTTGAAATAATTATCTTTTATTTCGATTTTATTTCGAAATAATTGCTTCAAAAAACCACTTTACAATGTTTCGCTCCCAAGGTGAATATGAGTTCCACTGCATCAGCACCTACCTCCAAAGACTGGACTACAGAAATAAAATCATTTTCAGTTGTGGGCGACTATGCAACAAAATTGTTCAATGATATTACCTGTTCCAAACTGTTTATCGGAGTAGATAGGATGGAATCACCAACTCGAACATTGAGGAAGCTTTATAAAACAAAAGAATGATGGAGACCGCCCACCGGACGATTATGCTCTCCGACTCATCAAAATTTAGAAGAAAAGGATTTGGCAAAATATGTAACCTGGAGCAAATCGATGTAATTATCACAGACTCAGGAATCCCTCAGAAAACAGCTAACGAAGTGGAAGAACTCGGTATAGAACTTATTATCGTGTAAACGATGATACTAAATCAATTTCCGTCCTTTCAAAAGTTTTTCCATGTCCTCCTGCACTTTGCAAGCTGCTTCTCCCGCTTTTTCAGCATAATCTTCCCCCGCTGAGGCATAAATAATCCCTCGGGAAGAATTAACTAGCAAACCACATTGGCTGTTCATGCCATTTTCAGCAACTGCCTCCAGGCTGCCGCCCTGGGCTCCTACACCGGGAACCAAAAGAAAATGATGTGGCACTATTTCCCGAATTTCACTCAGCTTTTCTGCTTTTGTGGCACCAACCACATACATCAGATTTTCGGGAGTACCCCAGTTCTGCGAAGTTTTTAAAACCGATTCAAAAAGCGGATCCCCCGTTTCTTCATTTTGCAAAAACTGAAAGTCAGAAGCACCTTTATTGGAGGTAAGCGCCAGCAAAATCACCCACTTTTCAGGATAAGTCATAAATGGTTTTACTGAATCTTCACCCATATAAGGAGCTACAGTTATGGCATCAAAATCAAGCTTTTCAAAAAATGCGCGGGCATATAAATTCGATGTATTCCCAATATCACCACGTTTGGCATCGGCAATCAGAAAAATTTCAGGATAGTTTTCCCTGACATATTCTACTGTTTTCTCAAGGCTCTCCCACCCCTGCCAACCCAGGCTTTCATAAAATGCCAGGTTAGGCTTGTACGCAACGGTGTATTGCGCTGTGGCATCAATAATTTCCTTATTAAAGAAAAATACCGGATCGGGTTTGTCCAGTAAATGTTTTGGTATTTTCAGTATATCTGTATCAAGCCCGACACAAAGGAAGCTTCGCTTTTTTTGTATTTGTTGAAAAAGTTGATTTCTATCCATTTTTGAAAAGTGTTATGTCAATGATTCAATTCTGTCAGGAAATACATTAATGAGCTTATTATTTTTCAACTCTTCCTGTATGGAAGGCCATATTCTATTCAGAAAAGCATGTAATTCGCTCATTCTTTTGTTTCCAATCTTTAAATGAATAACCTTAGGCGGTGGAGTTTTGTAAAGGATTTTATTCGAAAAATCAGCGTCCTTAGTAATGATTACCATATTATTTTCTTCTGAATATTTCCAAATATCTTCATCGGATGAAATATTGGGTAAATCATTTACATGAATAAAATTTTCATTATTCCAAAGCTCGAAATAGTAAGGCAAGTTTTCATCAATAAGAAATTTAAACATCAGGCAACTGGTTTTATAGAATAATTTCTTCCCAACAGAGATGCCGCAAATTTGAGCGATGCCTGAATATCTTCTAATTCGAGGGATGGGTATTGTTTTAAAATATCATCCGGAGAGTCGCCCGCCGAAAGAAATTCCAATAAAGTCTGAACAGTTATTCTCGAACCACGAATGGTTGGCTTACCGTTACAAATTTTTTCGTCAATCGTTATTCTATCCGATATATATTCCATCGTATTTTTTTTCAAAAATAAAGAATCAAATTGAAACTATTTCAGAATACTTTTTAAATATCCTACATAACAACAGAGAATACCGATAGTTTAAATCTCCGCCTCCTTCAGTTTTTGTGCATTTTCTTCAATCATCAGTTTTTCGATAATTTCATCGATTTCTCCATTGATGATTGCCTGCAAATTATACATTGTCAGGTTAATCCGATGATCGGTAACACGTCCCTGCGGCCAGTTATAAGTCCGTATTTTTGCCGAGCGATCTCCGGTAGAAACCATGGTTTTCCTTTTCGATGAAATTTCGTCGATGTACTTTTGATACTCCATGTTGTAAATCCGCGTACGCAACTCGTTCATTGCTTTGGCCAGGTTTTTTAACTGCGACTTTTCATCCTGACAGGTTACTACAATGCCAGTAGGAATATGTGTCAACCGGATGGCAGAATAAGTGGTGTTTACCGACTGGCCTCCCGGACCGGAAGAACAGTAGGTATCCTTTTTAATATCGGATTCTTTCAGCTCCACATCAAACTCTTCTGCTTCAGGCAAAACAGCCACCGTAGCAGCCGATGTGTGAACACGTCCCTGCGTTTCAGTTTGTGGCACCCGCTGAACACGGTGTACACCCGACTCATACTTCAAAATACCGTAAACCCCATCGCCTGTTACATTGGCCACAATCTCCTTGTAACCTCCGGCAGTGCCTTCGTTTACATTGGTCACTTCCAGACGCCAGCCTTTTTTCTCACAAAATTTGGAGTACATACGAAACAGGTCACCGGCAAAAATACTGGCCTCGTCTCCGCCAGTTCCGGCGCGTATTTCCAGGATGGCATTTTTGCCGTCTTCCGGATCGGCAGGCACCAGCAGCATCTTTACCTCTTTTTCCTTTCCCGGTATCTTTTCTTCAGCCAACTCCATCTCTTCGCGAGCCATTTCCCGCAATTCTTCGTCACTCTCTTCTGCCAGGATCTCTTTTCCCGACTGAATATTGTCGACCAGATTTTTGTATTCTTTAAATGCAGTAAGTAATTTTTCCAGGCTTTTATACTCCTGGTTCAACTTCACATACCGTTTCATATCCGCAATCACTGCCGGATCGGTAATCTGCTGTTGCACCTCCTCAAACCTGTGTTTTATCGACTCATATTTTTCAAGTAATGCGTATTCTGCCATCGATTCTTTTTTCTATCTTTTAACTTTTCTCCAAGTAATTTTTAACCTCTTCTTTTAAAACAGGAAGATGGTTAATTATTATACCCCATAATTGGGAATTTTCAATTTCATCGTAGCCATGAATAATTTTATTTCTTGCATCAACTATCCTTCTTGAGTTGGAAATTTCAATTTCGGGCTCAATAGCCAATAATTTTTTCATTGCTTCTCCGATAATTTCAAGATTTCTTTCCACTGCATCCTGAAGCATGGGATTATTGTCGTAATCCTCAAAATATTTCTTCTCACCAATATATTTATCAATATTATCGATTGCTGTGTATATATCGAAAAGAAGTTTTTTAATCCTGTTTTTCATAAATCAATTCTTTTGTTTCGTTCAACTCCTCAATGAAATAAGGATTTTTTAAAGAATTTTCTGTAACGATATCTATTTCACGATTAAAAAAATCCCGCAGTTTATCGTGTAAATTCCACCACAATTCCCCTTTTTCTAATGGGTCTAAATCAGGCTGAAACCGAACCAAAAAATCCAAATCGCTTTCTTCATTAAATTCTCCGGTCACAGCAGAACCGAAAATAAAAGCTCTTTCAATTTTATGCATTTCAAAAAAAAGCCTGATTTTTTCAATATTTGACGAGATAATATTATTCATTGCGAATTGAAATATGGTTAAAACCTAATAAACAAATTCTCCCTTTTCAGAGTTTATCGTAAGTTTTTTCCCTTCACAAGGCTCTACTTTTCCAATAATCTGAGCATCAATACCAAACGACTTCGAGATGGAAATAATCTCCTCTGCCGCTTCCTGACTGGTGTAAATCTCGAACCGATGCCCCATGTTAAACACCTTGTACATTTCTTTCCAAGCTGTTCCTGACTGTTCCTGAATAATCTTAAACAGCGGTGGAACCGGAAACATATTATCTTTTATTACATGCACATTCTCCACAAAATGAAGCACTTTTGTCTGCGCCCCACCCGAGCAATGAACCATTCCTGAAATATCTTTCCGAAACTTTTCCAACACTTTCTGAATAACCGGAGCATAGGTACGTGTGGGTGAAAGCACCAATTGACCGGCATTCACGCCCAACCCTTCTATTTCATCCGTTAGCTTGTATTTTCCAGAATAAACCAGTTCTGACGGCACTTCCGGGTCAAAACTTTCGGGAAATTTTTCTGCCAGGTAATTGGCAAAAACATCGTGCCTGGCCGAGGTGAGACCGTTGCTCCCCATTCCGCCGTTGTATCTTTCTTCGTAAGTTGCCTGCCCGGAAGAAGACAATCCAACGATAACATTACCTGCTGAAATATTCCCTGCTGAAACAACATCGCTGCGTTTCATGCGGCAAACCACGGTAGAATCGACAATGATAGTGCGTACCAAATCACCTACATCAGCTGTTTCGCCCCCAGTTGACCAGGCGCTGATTCCCATACCCCGCAAGTCCTGCAGCAGCTCTTCGGTACCGTTGATGATGGCTGCAATCACTTCACCGGGAATTTTATTCTTGTTCCGGCCAATGGTCGAAGAAACCAGAATATTGTCGGTAGCACCCACACATAACAAGTCGTCGATATTCATAATCAGCGCATCCTGTGCAATGCCCTTCCAAACCGAAAGGTCACCGGTTTCTTTCCAGTACATATAAGCCAGCGACGATTTGGTGCCGGCGCCATCGGCATGCATAATGTTACACCACGCTGAATCACCCCCTAAAACATCAGGCACAATTTTGCAGAATGCTTTGGGAAACAATCCTTTGTCGATGTTCTTTATGGCGTTGTGCACATCGTCTTTTGCAGCCGATACCCCACGGGCGTTATATCTTGATTCAGTAACCATTCATTTGATTTTAAGGTCACAAAATTAATAATTTCGGGGCACTTTGAAGGGTGACGACCAAAGTTTCTCCGGGTTTGTTATTTTATTATACAAAAACAACAGGAAGCCGGTTGCAATTATCAGGCGTACAGAAACCGTTTGATCTTTTTTGTCGGGGTTTTTTCAAAAGGCGTAGGATGTAAGACAATAACCTGAAGTTTTGAAAATTTGTTTAACTCCGCATTTACCTTTTTATGGATTTCCTTTAAAATTTCTTCCGACTTATCGGAAATAAACTGATGTGCCTCAGCTTTCAGCGATTTGAAATGCTGTTCAATTTCTTCGATATTTAAATGGACCATTGCCACCAGTTTCCCTTTTTTCTCTACCACAAGCGACTCAAGGACAAAACGCATTTTGTTAATCACCGATTCAATTTCTTCGGGATAAATATTTTCCCCACTGGCTCCCACAATCATGGTTTTAATGCGCCCTTTGATGTACAGATAATTGTTTTTATCAAAAAATCCACGGTCGCCGGTTTTAAACCAGCCATCTTCGGTAAAAACTTCGCGGGTCAGTTCCGGAGCTTTATAGTATCCCTTCATTACGTTTGGCCCCTTCGCCTGAATTTCGCCCTCATTTGTTACCGGATCAACATTGCCAAGACGAAGTTCTACTCCCCGGATAGCAGGCCCAGTGGATCCCAGCCGGGTATGGTTCACCACGGCACCGGCAAGCAGAGGCGATGTTTCCGTCAGTCCATAACCAATGGCATACGGAAATTTCCCTTCTTTCAGAAACTGTTCAGTACTGGGATCGAGCTTGGCGCCTCCAATACCAAAAAAGTGTAATTTTCCGCCAAAAGTTTGGTACAATTTACGGGCGGCGATGCGATTTAAAATTTTTCTGGAAGGCGGCATCGAATAAAGAAAACGGGTTACCCGGTTTTTTTGAAACTTCGGCAATATTTTACTTCTGAAAACTTTTTCGATAATCAGAGGAACCACCAACATCAACGTAGGTTTTACAGTTTGGAGCGCTGGTAAAAGCACTGACGCTACCGGCGGTTTACGCAGATAGTGTACCGAAGCGCCGAACTTCACCGGCAGCAAAAAGCTGATAGTATTTTCGAAGGTGTGCGACAGGGGCAATACCGAAAGAAACCGATCTTCGGGTTCTATCTTTTGAAGGCTATTACACTGCTCCACTGTCCAGGTAATATTTTTATGGGTAAGCATAACCCCTTTTGAACTGCCTGTAGTTCCCGAGGTATAAATAACAGAGGCCAAATCCTCTTCATCCACATCGGCCGGTTCAGATTCTTCCCCCAAAACCGGAAGTGAATTCTCCAGAACTCCAAGGCGATCGGCCGGAGTTCCTTTGGGAATTACGGCAAAGTTTTCAATCAGGATCACATGTTCCAACAAGTCGGTCGTTTCCCGATCCAGATTTTTATACAGCGCCTTGGAAACAAACAAAACTTTTGCCTCCGAATGTTCAATAATGGACTTAATTTCATTCAGATGAAAATCGGGCAATACCGGCACTGCCGTAGCTCCTGCCCAGGAAACAGAAAAATAAGCCACACCCCAATTAGGCATGTTGGTACTCAAAATAGCTACTTTATCACCTTTTGAAATACCCAGTTCTTTTAACAACCCGGCAACACGGGCTACATCGTTGCCTAATTGCCTGTATGTGTAGTTGTTTTCTCCGGCAAAAACCAGAGAAGTATTTTCGCCGAATTTACGAACCGATTCCTGAAGCATTGCAGGAATAGTGTATTTTATACCGTTTGTCATCTTTTTCCAACTTAATTATCCTCAAAAAAATCAATCTTTTCTTAAAGGATTTGACCGACAAAAGTAGTAATAAACCCGGCTTTATTTTCTTCTTCCTTCATTTTAAACTATTTTTAACATACAAAAAATAAAACAATCTCCCTGACTGTCAACAGGAAACCTAAATTCAATTTTTGTCGTAAATTTACATCAGTAATCTTAGAATTATGCGAATCAGTCATGTTGCCATCTGGACCTACAACCTCGAAGGACTACGAAATTTCTACATGCATTATTTCGATGCCTCTTCTTCTGAGATATATTATAACCACTCCAAAGAATTCAGTTCCTACTTTTTACTGTTTGATGGTGATTGCAGCCTGGAAATTATGGAGATGCCCAAACTTTCCAAATCGAAAAACGACCCGATGAAACACTACACCGGCCTGGCCCACTTTGCCATAAAAGTGGGAACAAAAACCGAAGTGGACCGGCTGACCAAACTGATTCGCAACGACGGATTCAAAATAATGACCGAACCCCGCACCACCGGCGACGGATTTTACGAAAGCACTGTGCTTGATCCTGACGGCAACCGAGTGGAAATTGTTGCGTGAACAAACTCCAAAGTAATAGAAAAGGAGAATATTTAATTCCCTTTTGTGGCAGGCTTACAAAATCAGTTCCCAACCATCGCGGGGTTTTCTTTTTATGAGGTTTTGGGCATATTCCAAAGCATCAACTTCTTCATATTCTGATTTGTACTTTGGTACGCCACTGTCATCGTCTAACTTAACAAATTTTGGCAACCCTATTTTTTCTCCCTTGTTAATATTTGTAAACTGCATATTTTTCCCATCCCATTCCAATATCCGCCTTAAACCTGATAGCCGGGCAGCAACAGTTCCCATAACTACTACTTCATTAAAAGGGCCGGCATATCCAAAATGGGATTTCGTTTTTACCCGGACGGTGGGATCTTCTTTACAGGCTCTAATCCAGTCTTTTTCGTGGCCTCCAATACCGCCGGGAACAATACGTTCATTTATTTCCGGGGCATATTCTTTAAACTGGTCGGTGGGCAAACGCTTGGGGTCTTTTCCGTAACACCCGCACATCATTTTGCCTTTGCTGCCAATAAACAGCACACCCCCATCGCGGTCACCCATCATTTCTCCGTCTTTTAGTTCGGCAGGCCGGTTAGGCATAAGGCCGCCATCGTACCAGGTTACTTCCACTGCCGGCATTTCCACATTCCGGTATTTTTCTCTTTCCGGAAAATAATAAGTTATTTTTTCCGACTCCGGCGGCGATTCGATGGTCCATTTGGATGAACTTGCCTGGATGCCTGTCGGATATTTTAAACGCAAACTACGCATTACCGGATCTAAAATGTGACAGGCCATGTCGCCTAAAGCACCGGTACCAAAATCGAACCACCCACGCCAGTTCCACGGATGGTACCATGGCGAATACGGACGCTGGGGGGCTGGCCCCAACCACAAATCCCAATCCAACTCAGAAGGTTTTCGTGGCGTGTCTTCCGGGCGGTTCAGGCATTGAGGCCAGATAGGACGGTTCGTCCATGCATGAACTTCCTTTATTTCACCAATGTCACCATTCCAAATGCTTTCACATATCCACGCTACCTGGTCTCCCGAGGCGCCCTGATTTCCCATTTGGGTAGCCACATTGTATTTTTCGGCTGCCTGCGTTAATATTCTCGATTCATATACAGAATGGGTCAACGGTTTTTGGCAATAAACATGTTTACCCAGTTTCATCGCATCCAGGGTAATTTTAGCGTGTGTGTGATCTGGTGTCGCTATAATTACGGCATCAATTTGATCTCCAATTTCAGCAAACATTTTTTTATAATCCTGATAATCATATGGAACTGTTTTATCCGGATAATTTTCTTTAAACTCATCCAACCGGCCTTTTGTTCTCCGCTCATCCACATCACAAAGTGCAACAATATTCTCTTCCATACAATTTCTCATGTTGCTATACCCCATGCCAAGCCCTACAACTGCAATGTTTAGTTTTCCTGCCGGCCATTGCTTTTTTTCAGCTTTATCTTCAGCGCATCCTGGCGTAAATAGCGCTGGAACAGTTAATGCTGAAGCAACAACGGCTGATGTTTTTATAAAATCTCTTCGGGGTATTTGCTTTTGTTCAGTCATAGTATTAAAACTTTTGATTTACATATTTTTAATGATGCCACCATAATCGGTTGGAAAATTCTCTTTTTTGACCAGATCATTTCAAAAGAAAGTACAATATTATATTTTATTTTTTTTCCTACCGGCCTGCCGCTGTATTTTTTTGAACAATATATTGTTTGCCATGCACAAATACAGCTTTCATGATACGGCCCTTCAATACTTTATTTGAAAATCTAAAGAATGGTATACTCATTTTAAATAATATCTCTTTTATCCGCTTCTAACCTTATATATAGTACATGCCTTAACTTTCATCCAAGAGACTAAGAACCGCAATTCATCTCCTGAATCATTAGCCTTTTAGTTATCCAACCTTGACCTCTGTGCTCCATACGCCCCATCCCAAATCAGAATTTGAGCCCCACCAACGATTGTAGTCAAAAGCATGGAACCAAAATGTAATTCCCTTGGTACTTTACCTAATATTTAGTTTGCTCTCTCTTTTTCTGAAAAACAGTTAAAGCGACAAGTCATATTTAGAATTAAATGATAATCCAGTAGGTAAGCTGTTAAACTACAGAAGGTAAAAAATTTTGAAGTGCTGGCTTTGATTATTGCAAATTTCAAAAGAGTGATGCGTTATTCAACAATAAACCTCTTTGGATTTTTAATCCATAGAGGTTTAAAAGTTAAATTATTCTATCCCAGCTAACATCTGCTTCTTCAAACCTGCGTAGTGCTGTTTAACTTTCGAATCGAGAGTCAAATCCCATATTGATGTATTCTGTTCCCTTAGAGCTAAAATGGAAACAATCCATCCCTGCGTCCAGCCACTTTCAATGGCCCAGGCTCCCCATCCGTGATCAGCATTCGAGCCCCAATGTTCATATCGACCATAATCAAAAGCTCTCATCCAACCCCCATCAATTTCAGGGTGCTTTTCAGAAACCACCTGGATACGGCATAAAAATTCAGTCAACTTGTCGACAGCCTTTTTTATTTTCGGGTCATTAGTTGCATAATAGGCTTCATGCAAACCTAAAAAAGCAAAGTTTGTTGTATACAGTAAATCACTCACTTTATCTCCGTTTTGAGCAATAAGCGGTGCCTCTGTTGTTCCGTATGCTTCATTATTTTGTGGAGGAGGATATTTTCCCATTTCTAAATTCCCCAGTTCCTCGCGAATTGCTCCACACGTATCTTGAAGTTTTAAAAGATCATCTACAATTCTGTAGAGCATATCCCTGCTTTCCGGAGTATCTTTTACCCGTACCAACCAGGCAATCGGCAGTAACATTCTGGCCTTTTCCTGCGCAATACCGTTTGTCCACTGCCATCCTTCCGGATATTTTTGCATGTTTTCTTTAATGGCTTTCTCAGTTCTTTCAAGAAATATCTGATCACCGGTTTTATGATAAGCCCACAACATACACGCCCAAACATAGGCTTCAAAATGTGGGGAATAGTGCTTTATATCTCTCTCGTAGTAATGCCTCCAACCATTCTCCTCAAAATCGGGAATATCGATGCGGCTGCCTCGAAAACCTGATTTCCCGGTTGTACGCAGCAGAGCAATCATCGATTTCATTAACAGACTGTCCCACCGCTCAGAGCCGGAAAGAGCCGAAGTAGTTAAAGCGCCAAGCAGGAAGCGAGCATTGTCATCGCCATAACTGGCACGATACCAAGAATAATTACTAATTCCCCAAGGTATTAAACCATAGGCTCCATGATTGGGATTACCGTATTCTCCTTTCATGGCATCCGATTCAATAAGATAAAAATCTAAAATATTTTCAGCAATTTTAGAATATTCCGGTTTCTTTAAAACCTTACCAGCACATGCCAAAGCCATGGCGGTTTCAGCATTACAGTCGCCACGCCTGACAATACCAATTGGCTGGCTGCCTTTTTCATTTATTCTTGAAAATACACATTCGAAAACTCCGTTTTTTCCATCGCCTTCTGGGATTGAAGCATTCCAATCAAGCATCCAATTTCCTGAAGCTTTCATTATCTCCAAAGTATCTTCAAGCGATTCATGAACCAACATTTTACTATTAAAAAACCAGGCAGCTCCTTTTTCAATACTTTTCTTTTGATAGTGTGCGGGCAACGCTTCTGTTTTTTCGAATGATGCTTGTATTTCAGGTTCCCACTCAAGTTCAAAAACCGAATTCCCGGGATACACATAGTCAAGAATAAATTTCCAAACTCCTGCCCATGCTTTTTGGGGAGTATAACGACCTTGAACCACATTACTGAGGTTAGTTGTTGAAACCAAAACCGGATAATCGGAGAGTTCGAACAGAATGGGCACAGTTTTTTCAGGCAATCCATAGACTGCCCTATCAAATCCGGCAACCTTTGCCGCAACAATATAACTTTTTACCACATTTGTGGAGATGTAGTTAAATCCATTTATACTTAACACATCTAAACTGTCGGGCATCCCCTTAAAAAAAGAGGAATTAACTACTGCACGCTCCAAATCGGCCACAACCGTTTCTTGCAAGTTAATACCGGGCAAAAATGATGGAAACTCCAAATATACCTTTAATCCCTTTTCTTTTACAATCTCAAAAAAATCGGAAGAAACCACTAACCTTTCAGCAGGATATTTATCTGCAAAAAGCATTAGTGCTTCACCGTTTTTAGCTTTTATTGCTGCTTTCATCGGAGAATCATGTAGCTCTGTTTCTATTTGATTATTCTGACTGAGAATTTTATAAAAATCGTTAGATTGATTACCTACCACATGAACAACGTTGTTTTTATGGGTACAACCATATGATGTTAATGCAATAAGAAGAAACACAATCAAATATAGATAATTGGGAATTTTTGTATGAGATTGAACAATATTAATACTATACATTTTCTGTTAAATTAGATTTCTGCATTTAAAAAAAAATCCACTTATTTTATTATTTTAGACCATCGACCCCGTCGATTGCTGCAATTAAGTTCACAAAATTGCCAATCTTGTCACCCAGCTCGGCAGGAACTATCTCACATACTTTCCATGTTGGTTCGAGAGCTTCTTTTTCGATAACACTAATGCATACGACATTGAAAAGATGTGGATTTCTGGAGTAAACACTACCAATTATAATACATTCAGGATTTAAAATATCAATTAAAATTGACAGTCCAATTCCTCGGTATTTAGCTGATTTATCAAACGCAACAATTGCTGCTTTATCTCCTTCTGCAGCGGCAATAGCAACATCTTTTTTAGTAATATTTTGTACGGCATCTAAGCTTTCACAGAAAGAAACGCGCGCTCCTTTTTCCATTTTTTCAACCGCCATTATCTGTGCCATTCGTATAATACCTGAACCGCTGCAAAAACCCTCAAAAGATCCTTTTTTTCTATATACTTCAGGGTCACCTTCGTCTAACCGAATATGCCCAATTTCACAATCCAAATCGTTGGTATCTGCATATAATTTTCCATTTAAAATCAAACCATTCCTCAATCCTATCCTCAAAGTCATGAATATCATGTTTTTAGATCTTTTTACAGCTCCAATTTTCCATTCGACCAAGACACACGCGTTTGCATCGTTTTGAAGAAATACAGGAACATTATATTTCTGTTGAAATAGTTTTGTGATAGAAATATTATCCCAGCCCGGAAGATTTGGAGGAGATTGGATTACTCCGATTTTACTGTCCAAAGAGCCACCACAATTAATACCAATTTCTAACAACTGACATTCTTTAACAGATTTGCGTAAAAATCCACTAAAACACTGACTGACAGAAATTTGAGTAAATTTCAGGTAAATTACATTGCTCATTTTCAGATAGTTATATACATTTTTAATGAAGTATTGATTTTTGTGATTCCATTTATATTAACCATTACACTAATAATCCGATTATTGTAAAAAATGTTAATGATGACTTACGCAAAATCACCTTGCTCATCAACTTTCTTTAGAGAAACGCCTTTACCAATATTAAAGCTGTATGGCTTCCAATATAAAGCGTAGAGGCAATTTTATAAAGCCCCGGCTGAGAAACGACTATCGTTCCCCCTTTATCGATTGCTTTTTGCAAAGCATTTACATTTTCTATTCCACTTGCGCCAGCAGAGAAGCCAAATGCATTAGCATCGGTAAAGCCGGCTGTTGAC
>NZ_QWET01000031.1 GCF_003573545.1 Mariniphaga sediminis
ATTTTAGAGTCCATATCAGAGCAAGGTTTTGTTTGTTAAATATTTAAATATAAGACACTTAAATATAAACAAAACTTTGCTTTTTTGCTAGCAATTTCTTAGGTTTCTTACATCGAACTGACGTTAAGTTACGAATTATTTTGTGGAAATTCAATTCTGATTCAGACTGGTTGGTGACCTCAATAAAAACAAAAAAGACCAGTTTCCTGGTCTTTAGATTTTTTTGGAGCGGGAAACGGGGATCGAACCCGCGACCCTCAGCTTGGGAAGCTGATGCTCTACCGCTGAGCTACTCCCGCTTTTAGCAACGCCCCTATGAAATAATACCTTTTTTCACAGGGCATGCAAATTTAGAAAAATTTGGCTTGCTGCCACCTGTTGCTTAAAAATTTCTGCTACATAATGGGAAGTTTCCATTGCTCACGGTAGGTAAGACGTGTCAACTTATCGGCCGCCTCTTCCTTAAACCGTTTATCCTTATCATCCCAGTTAATGATTTGTCCGGTTCGATAGGCAATATTTCCCATCTCCGAAACGATGGCAGTTTTGGCACCAATCTCTACTGAAGCATTTGGAGTTCCTCCTTTGCGGATACATTCCAGAAAGTTTTCTACATGCTGGTCAAGGCCATCGCCATAATTTTCCTGTTTTTTGCCTTCAAAAAACGGCCCTTTTTTGGCATCGCTCCGGTCGGGCATGATTTCCCACCCGCCACGGTCTAGTACCATCGTTCCTTTTTCCCCAACAAAAGCTACCCCGTGTCCTTTTCCGTAGGGACCAATTCCCGGGTTCAAACCGCATTCCCACACCATAGCATGTGTTGGATAGCTATACAGAGCCTGCTGAATATCTGGCGTTTCAATAGCGCCTTCTTCATGATAATAAATACCTCCTCCGGGAGAAATCTTTTCCGGCATCCCAGCATCCATGGCAAACATGGCAAAGTCGAGCAGGTGAACCCCCCAGTCGGTCATGGCTCCGCCTGCATAATCCCACCACCAGCGATGGTTATAGTGAAAGCGGTTAGGATTAAACGGTCTTTCCGGTGCAGGTCCCAACCACATATCGTAATCTACATAAGCGGGCGCTTCCCCGTCTGGCATAGCCGGGTAGGGTTTATCATATCCTTTGTAAATCCAGGCTTTTACCAAATGAACATTGCCCAGTTGCCCTGATTTGACAATCTCCGAAGCTTCAAACCAATGTTTGGAACTTCTCTGCCACATCCCCACCTGAACTACCTGATTGGGATATTTTGAGGCGGCCTTCACCATAGCATAACATTCTTCAATGCTATGCCCCATAGGTTTTTCCACATACACATGCTTACCAGCTTCCAGGGCCGCCATCATTATATAAGCATGCCAGTGGTCGGGTGTACCAATAATAACGGCATCTACCTCAGGGCTATCAAGCATTTCTCTAAAATCAGAATAAAGCACCGGCTTCTTTTCGGTCATCTTTTCAACCTCAGCCGCCCTCGATTCCAATATATTCGAATCTACATCACACAATGCAACGCAATCCACATTGTTCTCTTTCCTAAGGAAACTTTTAAGGTTACTAAACCCCATGCTGCGGCAACCAACCAAACCTACTCCCACTTTTTCTCCTGGCGAGGCACAGGCATTCATTATTGTCGGGAAAGTGCTGATAGCTGCTGTGGCAAGGGCTGAGTTTTTAATAAATTTTCTTCTGTCTGAATTCATAATATGCGTTAATTGAATTTTGTAATGAAAAGGGTAAAGATAAAGGTTCTGGTTATGAATAGGAAACTCACATCTGTTTATTTTCCGCTTTCTCTGATAAAAATCAGTTTTGAATGACCGGTCATTCAAAGTTAACATTAATTTAACGCAAAAAAATTGCAGTACATGAAAGTGGCTCATACCTTTGACCAATCGTTCAATCAAAAAAAATACAACGAAATGCCTCGGAGTCCAAAACAATTTGATAAAATCAGAAAACAGAAAAAACAGCTTATTATGGATACGGCGCTGGAACTTTTTGCCGAAAACGGGTTCCACGCCACATCCATGAGCCAGATTGCAAAAAAAGCAGGAATATCTAAAGGACTCGCCTACAACTACTTTGAAAGCAAGAATAAAATACTCGATGAGATTATAACGACAGGCTTCGACACGATATTTTCCAACTTTGATTTAAACAAGGATGGAGTATTGACTAAAGAAGAGTTTAAATTTTTCATAAACAAAAGCTTTCAGGTGCTTAGGGAAAATCTTCGCTACTGGAAACTATATTATTCAATTACTCTTCAGCCAAAAGTTGCTGAGTCTTTTCAAAGCGAATACCTCGAAAGGGCAAAACCAATTTTTTCCATGTTCTATCAATTTGCTGAATCCATGGGAAGCAAAGATCCGGAGTCGGACGTAATCGCAATAAGCGCCTTATTTGAAGGAAGTTATATATTCGCAATAACATCTTCGGAATTTTTTCCAATAGATAAAATGGAAAAAGTAGTACTCAATACATGTTTTCGAATCATAAGTAACCAAAAAGAACTAAACGATGAAAGCTAAGTTAATTTTATCAATACTAAGTCTTTTCAGCCTTTTAGCAGGGGCACAAAACGTTGAAGAAATCGTTCGGCAGGCTGATGAAAAATTCAGGGGGGAATCGAGCCGGGGCACAATAACTATGATTATTGAGCGCTCAACCTGGTCCCGGGAAATTTCGATGAAAAACTGGACCCTTGGCAATGAATACTCCCTTATCTATATTACCGCGCCAGCCAAAGAAAAAGGGCAGGTATTTCTGAAGCGAAAAAATGAAATGTGGAACTGGGTGCCAACCATCGAGCGAATGATAAAAATTCCTCCCTCCATGATGATGCAGTCGTGGATGGGCTCCGATTTCACCAATGATGACCTGGTACGCGAATCATCGCTGGTAAAAGACTATACGCACAAACTAGCAGGAGAGGAAATGATTCAGGGGTACGATTGTTACAAAATAGAACTCTCCCCAAAACCCGATGCGCCGGTTGTGTGGGGAAAAATCTTCATGTGGATTTCGAAGGACAAATACTTCTGGTTGAAAGCGGAATATTACGATGAAGATGATTACCTGGTCAACACCGAAACCCTTTCGGAAATAAAACGCATGGACGACCGCGAAATGCCTACCCGGCTCGAAATGATTCCCGTCGATAAGGAGGGGCAAAAAACAGTCTTGATTTTTGACGAGATAGAGTTTAATATCAACTTAAAAGAATCATTCTTCTCTCAACAAAATATGAGGAGAATTAGGTAGCAAACCGCAGTTACAATTGTAAAGAATCAAACCATTCAATAAGTAACAAGCATGAAAACAAGCATTAAACTGGCATGGAGAAATCTCTGGCGAAACCGGAGACGGACCATTATTGCCATCTCCTCCATTGTTTTCAGCGTACTGCTAGCCTCGTGGATGCGTTCCATGCAAGAGGGCTCTTATGCCAGCATGATTGACAATGTAGTGAAATTCTACTCTGGTTACCTGCAGGTACAGGACACTGCATACTGGGAAGAACGTACACTTGAAAACACTATCGAGGTTACACCCAATCTGAAAAACCAGATTGAACGCATAGAGGATGTGACACTTGTTTCGAACAGGCTGGAATCTTTTGCACTGGCAGCCAATCACCAGCACAGCAAACCAGCCATGGTACTGGGTATTGAACCCGAAGCCGAAGACCGGATTACAGCCATTTCAAAAAAAATAAAAGACGGCGCCTTCCTGCAAACAGGTGACAAAGGTGTTGTGCTGGGTAAAGGTCTTGCCGATTTTCTGAGCCTGGGAGTGGGCGACACGTTGGTGATGATTGGACAGGGCTATCATGGCATCAGTGCCAACGGCCTGTTCACCATAAAAGGAATTCTCGATCACCCCAATCCGGAATTCAACAAACGACTCGTTTTTATGGAAATCGAAAATGCCCGTGAGTTTTATTCAACGTATGGATTGTCCTCCTCGCTGGTGATAATGACAGATGACCACTATGAAGTAGGACATCTCAAAAAAAATATCGGAGCTATTTTACCTTCAGATAAAACAGTAATGACCTGGCAGGATATGCAACCGGAAGTTGTTCAAATGATAAAAAGCGACCGAGCCGGAGGCATTGTTATGCTGGCCATTCTTTATATGGTTATTGCCTTTGGCATGTTTAGCGTGGTAATGATGATGGTTAAAGAACGACAACGTGAATTCGGGGTTATCCATGCCGTGGGAATGAAAAAGCAAAAGCTTTCGGTTATTGTTTTTTGGGAAACCGTATTTATTGGCATAGCAGGGTGTATCATCGGGCTAATTATCAGCTATGCTTTTTGTATTTGGTTTTACTACCACCCGCTTCCACTCACCGGGGAAACAGCTGAAGCTTATATCCAGTATGGTATGGAACCTTATATGTTCTTTTCGCTGAAACCATCGCTCTTTTACAACCAGATGATTCTGGTATTTTTTATCAGTGTTTTTATTTCGCTTTTTCCGGTCTTCAACATTCATCGCTTAAAAATTACAAAAGCGTTACGGGCCTGAAAAAAAATTTACTGGCGCAGTTTTCAAATACAGAAAAACTTAAAGGTATGATTTGGTCAATTGCATGGAGAAATATCTGGCGAAACAAGCTTCGCAGTATTATAATGATTGTGGCGATCACCCTTGGATTATTGGCCGGGGTATTCTCTACTTCATTTATGCAGGGACTTGTTGACGCCCGCATTGAATCAGCTACCAAAACAGAACTGGGACATTTACAAATACATGCCCCGCATTTTCTTGAAAATAATAACATCGTTTACACCATTCAGAATTCAGGAGAGTTGGTATCACAAATCGAATCGCTCGATTCCGTAAAAGCGGTTGGCCGGCGGTTGATTGCCGAACCGTTTATTATGGCAGCCCACGGAACCGGCGGAGGGAAGCTAATAGGAGTGGAACCCGAGCAGGAAAAAAGAGTTACCGATATTTGGGAACACATCATCGCCGGCACTTACTTAGAACATGAAAGCCGGATACCTCCTGTGGTAATTGGCGAAAAACTGGCCAAAAAACTTCGGTTGAAAGTAGGTTCCCGTATAAACGTACAAATGGTTGACCGCCGCGGCAACCTGTCGCTGAAAGGCTACCGCATCAGTGGTATTTACCGTACAACAAATACCAGCTACGATGAATCAACCCTGTTTGTTAAGTACGAAGACTTGCAAGCACAACTGGGCATGGAAAAAAACACCGCGCATGAAATAGTACTTTTGTTGGAAAATGGAGACGAGGCGCCTGCTGTAAAACCTCAAGCCGAAAAACTGGCCGGCAACAATGTAGTTGAAACCTGGAAAGAACTGAGTCCGGAAATGTCGTTGCTAACCGATTCCATGGATCAGTATATGTACATTTTTATCCTGATCATTTTACTGGCGCTCTGTTTCGGAATCATCAACACCATGCTGATGGCCGTTTTGGAGCGGGTCAAAGAAATCGGGATGCTGATGGCAGTAGGTATGAACAAACGCAAAGTTTTCCTGATGATTATTCTGGAAACTGTATTGCTCACGGTTACCGGCGGAATCTTTGGAATTTTAACAGGAGCCGGAATAACGAAAATATTTGAAACAACACCAATTAATCTCTCAATGTTTGCCGAGGGACTTGAAAGCCTCGGGTATGCATCAGAAGTTTACACCTCGGTGCAAAATGAGTCGCTTGTTACCATTGCGATCCTTGTGGTAATTACCGGAATTGTTTCAGCCATTTACCCGGCAAGAAAAGCGTTGAAGCTAAACCCGGCAGAAGCTACGAGGACGGAGTAGAAAATGCATAAATAATTAAAACAGAAAAGAAACAAATAATTTATTCAGTTTGACTTAAAGATGAATTGATGCATTCAAAAATTGAAAAAAAATGAAAATAATTGAAATTAAAAACCTGTATAAAACCTACGAGGACAATTCTGTCCCCGTCCACGCAGTAAATGGCGTGGACCTTTCCATTGAAGAAGGGGAATTTACGGCAATTGTAGGCCCGTCCGGTTCAGGAAAAACCACGCTATTAAACATTGTGGGGGGACTGGACAATGCAACGGAAGGCAGCGTATTTATTGACGGAGTAGATATAAGTAAACTTTCATCGCGTAAAATGACCGATTTCCGGATGCACAAAATTGGCTTCGTATTTCAGGCCTACAACCTGATTCCGGTGCTAACCGCCAAAGAAAATGTAGAATTTGTTATGCACCTGCAAGGAGAAAAAAAAGCGAAGCGCGATGCCCGTGCAAGCGAATTATTAAAAGCAGTGGGACTGGGCACAATGATGGATCGGCGCCCGTCGAAACTTTCCGGCGGCCAGCAACAACGGGTAGCTGTAGCCCGGGCACTGGCATCGAAGCCAAAATTTGTACTGGCCGATGAGCCTACTGCCAATCTCGATTCAAAATCAACAGAAAACCTGCTCGACATTATGGAGCAACTTAATAAAGAGGAAAAAATTACGTTTATATTTTCAACTCACGACCAGCGCGTGGTAAACAAAGCACGGCGTGTGGTGATGCTTGAAGATGGAAAAATAAAAAGTGATCTCAACAAAAACCAGGGATGAAGCGAAAAGTAATTTTTCTGATGATTCTGTTTTTTCAATTTTCCGGAACAAATTCCGGAGAAAAGATAAAAAGTTCAGTATGGGATGTTTCTCTATTGAACACAGCATTGGAGGCAAATTACCTTTCAACACTCGAAAAGGAGATAATTCTCGAAATCAACAAACTGAGAACCAACCCTGAAAAATACGCGACCGAGTATATTGCACCGCTGGCCAAACGCTATAACCGTCGGCTGCTTTACTATCCCGGCGATCAGCCATTGCTTACCAAAGAAGGTGTAAATGCTCTTTATGAATGTGTGCACGACCTTAAACGCCAGCAACCTCTTTCCCTGATTTATCCCAGCCCGGGTTTAACCAAAGCCGCCCGCGACCATGTAAACGACCAGTCGAAAACCGGACGAACAGGACACCAGGGCTCTGACCGCAGCGGAATGCGGGAGCGCATTGAACGACATGGCGAATGGCAGGTTCGCATTGCCGAGAATATTGCCTATGGAGGAAAAACGGCACAGCAAATTGTAATCTATCTACTCATAGACGATGGGGTTCGTGACCGCGGCCACCGCAAAAACTTTCTGAATCCGGATTTCAGAGTGGTGGGAGTTGCTGAAGGAAATCATCCCCAATTCAAAAGGATGACAGTAATGGACTTTGCCGGAGGATTTAAAACAACCGAACAATGAAGGTATTAAAATACATTTTACCACTTTTCCTGTTGATTAGTTCATCCTCTTTTGCACAACTACAAAAACTAACACTGAATGGCTATGTAAAAGACCTTTACATGTATTACAAACCAGATAATCCCTTTCCGGGAATTAACGCCAACCATCTCTCTTCCAATCTTATCCACAATCGACTAAACTTCAGGTGGTATGCCTCGGATGAATTTACGATTGCTCTCGAAGCCCGGAACCGTCTTTTTTGCGGACAACTCATACGCGAATTCCCTCTCTACGAAAAATTTGTAAATACCGACCCCGGATATATTGATCTGGCAGAAACAGTTGCCTCGGGCAAAGGCTGGTTTTTACACACAATGATAGACCGGGCCTGGGTTGATTTTACAAAAGGAAATTGGCAAATCACCGCCGGACGCCAACGTGTCAACTGGGGAATTAACCTTGTCTGGAACCCCAACGACATTTTCAATACTTTTTCCTATTTCGATTTCGATTACGAAGAGCGCCCTGGATCGGACGCATTGAAAGTCAGGTATTACACTGGCGTCACTTCTTCAGCTGAAGTGGTTTATAAAATAGGACGTAATGAAATAGACAATAACACAGAATCAACTTATGCAGTGAGGTACCGTTTTTCCAAATTCAGTTACGACTTTCAGTTCCTTGGCGGCCGGATGCCTGAAGACTTTGTGCTGGGAGGCGGCTGGATGGGCGATATCAAAGGCGGCGGTTTCCGGGGAGAAATTTCATGGTTTATTCCGCGTGAAGAAGACAATGGAAGTAAGGAAGCGCTGGTGGCAACCGTTTCCGGCGACTACACCCTAAAAAACAGTTTGTACCTTCATGCTGCTATTCTTTACAACAGTTTGGGAGCTACCGGAAAAGCAGGAACCCGCGAATTTTTCGATCAGAATATTTCAGCCAAAATGCTTTCGCCGGCACGCTGGAACCTGTTTGGGCAACTCTCCTACCCTTTCACCCCGCTTTTTTCAGGCAGCTTCTCCGGGATGCTGAACCCCTCCGATGGTTCGTCCTACTTTGGCCCGTCATTTACCTACTCGCTGGGCAATAATCTGGAACTGATGTTCACCGGACAGCTATTTTTCGGAGAAGAAGAAACTGAATACGGCGAACTGGGTAAAGCATTGTATGGCAGGCTAAAATGGGCATTTTAAAATCTAAATTTAATAACACAATCCTTCAAATTCATTTTCCCTTTTTTGGTATACGTCACAAACTTTTATCCATTATTAATTCCTTTTTTTTTGTGTCTCAATAGAGTATGCAACATAAAAAAAGCCGTCATTATTACTTCTGTCAAAGTCGTTTATCTTCAACTCCAATCTTCCAGAGGCAGGCGCAACAATGGTACGGGCGTTTCCGATATAAAACCAGTTCCCTTTATCAATTCGACCGATTAAGCTACCGTGTTTGTGCCTGCTGCTTATGCTATACAATTCAAAACCATTTACCCCGGCCGGGGATGCTGAACCGGCCATAAAACCTAAAGTTACCGAGCCCCAGGCACTAAATGTAATAACATCACCTTCATTTAAACGAATATCGGTAATGTTAGAATAAGAATTTACTTTCAACGTGTTATGGTTTAATCTTTCGGTAGAAACGACTCCACTTGCATCGAAATTACCTAATGCCGATACTTCCAATGTACCATCATCAATTTCATAATAGTATATAGTTCCTCCACTTTTTATATATTGTGATGATTCTTTCAACAAACTGACATTACCTTCCTTTTTGTTGAAGTAGGGATTTGTTCTTTCGCGGTATTCGCTGTTCAATTCCATCGCATAAAGTTCAATAATATCTCTCGGTGCATTTGGGAAAATACACTTTGCTGCTATTGCTAATCCTCTATTATTATTGGCATTAAACTTCAATGTCTTCAATTCATAGTTTCTGTTATTTTTAAATGTATTGATATCAGCATATAAGTTTCCATTATCATTTGCCAACTCAAATCCAAAGGTTTGAACTTTAGCTATAAATCTTCTTTTATCTTCTACGCGAACAGGATTTTTGATTAATGGTACCAGGCTTAGTACTTCAAATAAATCGTCGAGAGTAGGAAAGTACGTCCCGTATTTTAAATTGAGTTCCCTCCGTTTATTCTTCACTGCCTGGACCCTCCTATTTTTAATACGCTGTTGTTCAGTGGCTATCCGGTTAATTTCCTGCTTTCTATTTCGCTCTGCCTCTACACGTTGTCTTTCCTTCGCAATAAATTCCCGGTTCCTTTCTGAAATGGCATTATGAATCTCCTTCATGTTGGAATTTTCACCAGAAACATTTGACAAGTACAAACCTTCTATATTTTTTAATTCTTCTTCTGTTTGAGCATTCTTAACCTTTACATAAATATCATTTGAAATGGAAGATATAATTTGCGTCTTCTTTTGTTCTATTTCGCCTATCAGTTCCGTTAAAAGAGCATGTTGAAGAAATGCCCCATAATCCTTATAAGTATTGCGGTAAAGCTCATCGATTTTAGCAACTCCGGTTTCATCTAAACTAATATTTTTTACCTTATTTTTCTCCATTGGGATAAGTGAACCCAATATTTCATCTGTTTTCCTCTCAATACTACGATCAACACTTTTTATAGTCTCCCTGTCTGCTTTTGAAACGAGCAACTGATTATTGGATTTAAATGTTCTTAACGTATGCAAACTAATTAGCGAATTATTGAGCACTGATAAGGCCTTTGATTTATCCAGTAAAGTACTGTTTGCTATTTCTGTTTCGCTTTGTTGAATTAGTTCAGCAAAGTAATCTAACTCGGATGGCAGTAGTATACTATATTTGGTTTTTAAAAGATTTTTAGAATCATTCAATTCTGAAAATGAAACTTCCTTTCTTTTAATTTTTTCAATAGCATGATTGTAATCATTTCGCAGCAATCTGATTTCTTGTACAATTTTGACAGCCTCCCCATACCAACGATCTGTTATAAAAACAGTTCCCATGTAAAACGTTAAGCGCTTCACACTTTCAAAGTCTTTTGTAAACATCAAATCGACCCTTCCTCTGTTTAACGGACTGGAGCTGTTGCCACATTTACTGATTTTGGAGTGAATAACAGATCTTTTCCCTTTTTTCAACTTTTCAAAAGAATTACCAAAAACCGGTTTAAAATATTTGTCGGATAGCAGGTTATACTTTATCCGGTTATACGTATTGCTTCCAGAACGTAACTGTTTAAAATCGACATCAGGAAATTCGAGTTCCACACTTTGTGTCCATTCATCCAGTTTTTTGCAGTTTTGAGCCAGGGTTGTTTGGAAAATAAATTGACTGCAAATGAGAAGTGCGTAAATAAGTGATTTCATAATTTTGACTGTTTATTCTTTAAATGAAACCGGAATTGTATAAGAAACACAGACAGGTTCGCCATTACTTCTTCCACCTTTCAAAAAGCGCAACCGGCGTACCCGCTCCAATGCCAATTGATCAAAAATTTTATTGACGCCTCTCGAAATTTTTACATCCATTACCTGCCCGTCGGGCCCGACAACCATACTCACTAATACTCGGCCTTGTTGTCCGGTACCAATTAATTCTTCCGGATATTTAATGCGTACACTTTCCCGCAACCCTTCCTCTCCTCCTTCAAATTCCGGCATTTCTTCTACAATAAAAAGAACCTTGTCACAAACTTCATCTGCGGTTTGCTCTGTTGGTTCCACTCCATACTCATTTTTTGCCTCGTCATCCCCTGTCAAACCTGAACGCTCAGAATCATTTTGAACCATAGCAAAAAAAGTTTTATATGCTGCCTCGCCCAGATCATAACATTTATTTGCCGCATTTAACAGAATTTCCTCACTATATTGAGTTTTCAATTCATTATAAACGGAATCAGCCAAATGAATACGGGTATTGAAATCGGCAGACCTGAAATAGGTCTTCAGCGGTTCTTCAGAAGGCGCCATCAGAATCCTCCGGGCCAGGCTTCTGGAATCTTTATTCAACAATTCTTCAAATGCAATTCTTAATATGGGGGACTTCACGCCTATTTCCGTTGGGGCGTAAAGTCCATGGCCAACATCATGTTTCCTTGCATTTTTTATAGCTAAAATGGCGTTTTCAACCACGTCTATACCATATAAAGTACACATGTTGTCGTAAGATTTTGCATATTCAGACATAGTAAGATGATCTCCTTCATATACAGACATCATAGTTCTGTATTCTACAGCATAAATGTAAACGTAATATGCTTTGATACTTTCATTTGAAAGTAAGCCGATAAAAGCATCAAACGGCCGCCTGGAACCGCAGGGGATCAGCCCGGGAGGAACCGGATTTCTGTTATCGTAATCACGAACCGGAGCAACAAGTCCTAGTTCACTGAGGTCTGCGATTAAACCACCTTTGGTTTTAGAAGCATTTTTTATTTCCAAGGCCACTTTATTTATTAATCCCTCTCCCATAGACTTCGCAAGTTCCTGGTATTCCTTCGCTGCATCCGGCCACGATTCAACATATCTCGTGCGGCGGAAAAGGGCCATTACGTATCCCGAAAGTGTTTTTTCTACAGGCAATGGCACTCCTGCGGCATCATATTCGGCAATATCACGCATTTCCCTGTATTTTCTGTATTCCTCTTTACTGCTATCCATCACTTTCTGTTTGACTGCCTGTGAGAATAAATTAAAAAAGTTGTCCTCCGTGGCTTTACCTATTTCGTTATTCACCTTCATCACCCACCTGGTAAAATCAAGAAACGATGATTCGTATATTCCGCCATCAATAATTCCGGTTCCCAACACACTTGCTATTACTGCAATTGACGTATTTACCCGTTCAGCATGCGACTGGAATTCTCCCGTTTTACTTTTTGTAGACGAGAATCCCATCAGCGCATATTCAAGTAAGATCATATCTTTTTGATAAAGTAAATCCCCAAATCTTTTTTTTGCTTCCTGATGGTTGTCTTTATCGGGATAAGTAGTCCAAAAATTTTGTCTCGCAGTTTCAATATCATCATTCAATTCAGCTCCCCATTGTTTTAGTTCTGCACGACTTTGTGCGAGATTATTAAGTTGCTGTCCATAAAAACTTCCAATTTCTATAGCTGCATCTTCAAGAGATTGCGCACAGATATTTTGAAACATTATCAATGCAATAAAGACGAGTGTCAAACTCCGGAATGTCCTTACTGTTTGTTTCTTTTTTACTTGTTTACCTGAATTATTCGATTCCAATTGCATATTCTCTAAACCGTGGAACTCTATTAATTTTTTCATTCTGTTATTCATCATTTATTAAAATACTTTCTACATAATATAATGTCAAAGGGGCACCAAGTTCCCCGGCATTCATAACATCAATTCCCTTCTTTTTAAAATCGGAAATGTACAATAAAACTTCGGCAGCATCAGTAGAATTTCCCTCATCGCCGATGGCGCCAAACATCCAAATTCCTTTGTCCGAAAAATTCCATTTCTCCCTAGTGTTATATTTCGCTTCAGCTCCATTTTCTGCAATATGCGTAATCAGTGTATTTTTGCTGTTCACTTTAAACTCAGAGCTATCTTCACCCCCTTCGTACTTTTTGTATTCACCGGTTACTGTGCCTTGTTTTTTGTGCTCGATATAGTAACTGTGAAATGTTGTCTGGGCAATTAATTGATACTAAACAAGTAAAGCCACGCCAAATAATAAAAAAAGGATTTTTGCCTCCATTCAATACTATTATTAATTCTTCATAATTTTAATATGCCCGTACCATTACAACCTGAATTTATCTCTCAGGTTATCGATGATTTCCGAGAACCCCTGTTCGTAATAAGTAATTTCCCTTTAAATCTGCACGTTCCAGGTCGTTTTTAAATTCACGGCTGTTGCATCCCAGAAGAAAAAATAAAATGCTTGCTGATGCAATTACTACTTTCATATCTTCAACTCTTATTTGATTTCAATTTTTTTATTCTGTTTTAGTTTGATTTCCGGCACTCTACGGTAAAGCTCCCGGAGTTATTGCTGGGGTCCAAATCGTTCACATACAATTTGAGATATCCGCTATTGTCTGCCGTAATGATTGTTCCTCTTCCGACATAATGCCACGCGCCATTGTCGCCAATAGTGGCCAACAGACTTCCGTGCCGGTAATTTTTGACAATGTTGTAAATTTCGAATCCCTGAATTCCGGTAGGCCCTCCCGATCCGGCAAATACGCCAAATGTAACACGTCCGGTTGCTGCTATATTTACTTTTTCACCCCGCTCCAAATAAAGGTTGGTGCGAATTGCTCCCTTTACATTGTACCTTTCAATTTTCGGTTTTTCCCGGACTGATTCATTCGCAACCTGTGGAGTATTTTCCCTTTGAATTTTATCCAGCGAATAAATGATACGTCTGATTTCGTCTGAATAAAATGCCCTCTTGTCCGATGGAATTGACACCATTAAACGATAATATACATTATCTGTTTCAGCACAAGCCATGGTATAAAACGATTCGTCGTTTCCCCAAAAGGTAGCTTTCAGGTTTACTATTTTTGCCCTCATTCCGTTAATAGTAGTTTCGGTAATTTCTGACTGCGATGAAACGGAGAAATTCTTTTTAAAGTTGGCAAGGTTGAGCTCTGTATAAAAGTTTAAATTATTAAAATTGGTTCCCAAATTGTTTTTAAGAAGTGCCTGTTGAATTTCCTGCTTTGAGTCCATAAAAATGGTCACATTAAATTTTCCTGACGGATACCGAAATGAAATTGATTTGTTATCCTGGCCGTTAGCACTTTTTTCATCCAATTCTAAAAATGAAGGCAGGCTAATCGTTATCCCGAAATAAGGATATCGAAATTTAACCCACTCTGTTTCTTTTGGATTTTGGAAAGATGTAATACTTAATAATCCAGTCAATAGTATAACAAGTCTTTTCATAGTGCTTCTAATTAAATTTCAATTACAATTTACCCCTTACTATTAGTTCATAATAAAGTAGTGTAATCTCATATTTCCCCAGAACATCATCATTATTTTGATTGACACAATCAGGGTAGGAATAAATATCTATCCTAAAAATTAGCCCTTTTCAATATATGAAAATGATATTAAAACACAAAAAGATATATTAATATTTTTCACAATTGTGCGATATAATAGGTTAAAAAAAGATGTACCCCTCGCAAAGTCTGCTATAAAATGATAGCAAAGACAGTTACTTTTTGTGCCAAAGCTGAATTATAAGCTAACGCTTAAGGTAGTTAGTGTATTTTAACTGGTAGCTAAACCTTGTATCGGAAACAATAATTTTAAATACCTCTCATCCGTCCAAGACTGAAATGCAAGGATTTACAATGAGTACGACTGAGTCATCACAAAATAATCCCCCAAAAATTCATTTTTAAAATCCAAACCTCGATTTTTTTAAAAAAAGGTATTTAATTTGCCCTGTCAAACAGAATGCAAATTTTTATGTTGGTTCGGGAAAATGAAGAATACATACCTTGATCTTATTGAGCAGTCCTATTATTTTCCACAGGAAGGATTCGACCTGCAGGACGGCAATCTTACTTTCTACGGCGTTTCGCTGAAGTACTTAATTGATAAATACGGCACCCCGTTCAGGTTAATGTACCTTCCACGTATCGGGGATCAGATAAAGAAAGCCCGGAACCTTTTCAGGCGTGCCATGAAGGCAACCAACTATCAGGGAAGTTACAACTATTGTTATTGCACAAAATGCAGTCACTTCCACCATGTAATAAACAAAGCACTTCAATATGGAGTGAACCTGGAAACCTCTTCCTCGTTCGATATCGATCTTATCCAGAACCTTTACAATCAGGGGAAACTGGATCAAAAGGTCAAGCTGGTACACAACGGGTATAAAACCGATGAATACATTCGTAAAATTATCGAACTTCAGGATTTGGGATTTACCAACTCCACGATTATACTCGACAATAAAAACGAACTAAAAAAAGTCCTCAATTTCTCAAAAGGAAAAAAAGTACAAATAGGTATCCGCAAAGCCATCGATGAAGAGCCACAAAGCGCTTACTATACTTCCCGTTTGGGAATTCGTGCCTCGGAAGTTCTTGAATTTTACCGGAACAACATCCAGGGAAAAACCAATCTGGAACTGACCATGCTCCACTTTTTTGTGGACTCAGGTATAAAAGATACCCTTTACTACTGGGGTGAATTCCAGAAATCGGTAAAACTGTACATCGAACTGAAAAAAGAATGCAATACCCTCAACTCAATCAATTTGGGAGGAGGTTTTCCCATCCGTAGTCACCTCGGGTTTGAATACGATTATGAATACATGATCCGGGAAATTGTGAACAACATTAAGGATGCCTGTAATGCAGAAGGAATAAAGGAGCCCGATATTTATACTGAATTTGGGAAATATACGGTGGGAGAAAGCGGTGCTACCATCTTTTCGGTACTGGATCAGAAACAACAAAACGATGCAGAGTTATGGTACATCATTGACAACAGCCTGATGAATACCATTCCCGATGCCTGGTCTATTTTCGAAAAGTTCATTCTTCTGCCCATCAACAAATGGAATAATGAGTACACTCGTGTGAACATTGGAGGTATTAGTTGTGATCATTCGGACTATTATAATTCAGAAGACCTGAATCAGCAGATCATGCTCCCACGCTATTCTTCGCGCGAGAAGGAGCCGTTATATCTCGGGTTCTTCCACACCGGCGCTTATCAGGACTCCATCAGCGGTTACGGAGGCATTAAACACTGCCTCATTCCTTCGCCGAAACATGTAATCATCGACCGCGACGAAACGGGAAACTTTGTGGACTATGTGTACCGAACCGAACAAACGGTGGATGACATGTTTAAAATTCTGGGATACTCTAGCTGAATAAAATAAATAATTTAGGCCCGGAAATCCGGGCCTAAATATTTAAATACTGCGGGGGACTACTTAGGGCAGCTTTCTTCTGTTATATCTGTTCGCTTTTTTTGTCCAGCATCATCAGAGAATTGACAACTATCTCTGAGATGTACTGTTTTTCTCCGTTTTTATCTTCGTACGACCGGTTGGTCAACTTTCCTTCCATAGCAATTTCCGAACCCTTCTTGAGGTAATTCTCCACCACCTCGGCTTGTCTTCCCCATGCCACCAACCGGTGCCAGGTGGTTTCTGATACTTTCTTTCCACTTTGATCGTAGTAAATTTCGTTGGTTGCTATAGAAAAATTAGCAACAGTTTTTCCGCTGTCCAGCTTTCTCACCTTTGGATTATCGCCAAGATGTCCGATAAGCCTGACACTGTTTCTTAACGCATTCATGATTTAAAGTTTTAATTAATGATAGAACGAAATTGTAATTCAAAAGTAATCGTAGCGAAAAAGAATAGTCGGTAAACAAATAATTGTAAACGGATATAAACATTTGTAAACGTTTACAAACGGATATTTTTTTGTACATTAGCTATTTATATACTTTTAGAGATACTCGCATGGAGGAAAGAAAATGCTTGGAATGTGGTGAACAGCTTCGGGGACGAGCCGACCAAAAATTTTGCAGCGATGCCTGCCGGAACGCATATAACAACAAAAAAATGAGCGGCTCAACCAACTACATTCGAAAAATTAACCGGATACTGAAAAAGAATTACACCATCCTGAAAGAACTAAACTATAACGACAAAACCACTACCTATAAAAACGCCTTGATGAAACAGGGGTTCAACTTCAACCACTTCACCCATATTTACAAAACCCGTAACGGGCGCATTTATTATTTTTGCTACGACCAGGGCTTTTCGGTTCTGGAAAACGACAAATACCTGCTGGTAAGGAAAGAAGGACTGGTTGGAAGTATTTAACGCTAATTTTTTTACCTCTGAAATATTCCTTAGCATATAAATGGTGGGGAATTTAATATATAATGAAAAGATGAAAAGCTCAACCTACAACGGAATGAAAAACAAACTACGTATCCACTCTTTGGAACATATCTCTTTTGAAGGATTGGGTTGTATTAAAGAATGGGCGGTTAAAAAGGGGCATCAACTCAGTTACACACATTTTTACCAAAACGACAAACTCCCTGACTTGAAGGAAATCGACTGGCTAATAGTGATGGGTGGCCCGATGAGTATTCACGACGAACAGAAATTTCCCTGGCTGAGAGAAGAAAAAAAGTTTATTAAAAGTGCCATTGACGCACAAAAAACGGTCATTGGAATTTGTCTCGGTTCGCAACTGATCGCCCATGTTCTGGGGGCCAGAGTTTATAAAAACCCGTTAACCGAGATTGGCTGGTTCGACATTGTCAGAACAGAAGAAAGTTACCCGTCTGATTTGCTGGCTGGTTTTGAAGAAAAATGGAAAGTTCTTCACTGGCATGGCGACACATTCGAGATCCCATCAAAGGCTGTTCACCTTTTTCAATCCGAAGCCTGCAAAAACCAGGGATTCCTTTTTAACCAACGTGTGTTGGGATTACAGTTTCATTTTGAAATGACAGAACAAGGACTAGAAAAAATGTTCGTCAATGAAAATGAAAAACTACCCGTAGGTGTGTTTGTGCAGTCGCAAGAGGAAATCCTTTCTCAAAAGAAATTCATCGCAGGCAACAACGAAAAAATGTTTTTGATCCTGGATAGATTAGACGGGAATCAATTTTAGGTAAAAAGAATGTCGTTTAGTTAATAAATTCAGGGGGTATCCTCTGCCGCCCTGAACCCTGCGCTGGTATGGTTAAAACCTCCCAGCCTTAACTAAACGACATTCAAATTAAATATCTCTGTTTTTTTATTCCTCTAACTTGATAATCTCACTGCCGGCCAGTAAAAAAGCTCCGGTACCATAAACTTCCCAACTCTCAGCAGAGAAATTTTTCCGCGGATCAGCGCCAATGGGCTGTACCCACCCTACCCTGCCGTCAGGCTGAATGAGCGAATTCAATCCGACCCAGGCTTTTTCTACAACCGGAAGATATTTATCTTTATCGAGAAGACCATTGTTGATTCCCCAGGCTAAAGCATAAGTATAAAATCCGGAACCACTGGCTTCACCGCCGGGATAGGAATTGGGATCGAGGAGGCTGGCACGCCATAAACCATCTTCCTGCTGCAGCGCAATAATTCTTTCCGCCATCTCTTTGTAGTTTTGCACATAAAAAGCACGGGTAGGCCAGTCCTCGGGCAATTCCTGAAGTACCTTTACCAGTCCACCCATTACCCAGCCATTGCCACGCGACCAAAAAATCTTTTGCCCGTTCGCTTCCTTAATCACTTCCACCTCGGGTTCATCCCATTTATAGCGAATATCCCGTGCATACAAATGTTCTTCTTTATCATAGAGCAAATCGTAACACTCGCGAAATAGTTTATCATTCAATTTCAGATACTGGTCATCATCAAGCGTAACTCCAAGCTTCACCAATACAGGAGGCGCCATAAACAAGGCGTCGCACCACCACCAGGTACATTTATGAATACCTTCTATTTTATACGGTGTAATCATAAACTTATCCAGTGAGTCAATAAGCGGCTGGATCATCCTCTTTTCACCAGCAACCTGGTACATATCAATGTAGCTCTGACATATTGCATAATCGTCTGCATGTTGCAACCTCGGTCCCGGGCTCCACCTGTTTGCCTCACCCATAGCATAAATTGCCTTGTAAATATTTTCATTTTCAAGGGTTTGGTAGGCTGCAGATACGCCGGCATAAAAAGCCCCATTAGTCCAGTCATAAAGTTTATGTTTCGGATGGTGTAATTGCCAGTCAAGTGCACCCTTCATTTTATTTTTAATATACAAGGCTTCAAAAAGTTCTTCATTTCCTTTTCTTTGTGCCATGGATGCGCCTGCTAATAAGCTGATCGCCAAAAATGTTGCTACTAATTTTTTCATTATCAATGCTGTTTATCGATTTTGCTACAAGTATATGCAATCGATTGCAATTTTCAAAGAAAAATAAATAAATTTAGACCGTACACTGCGTAAAATTATTTTTAACAATGTGTTTTTGAATTCCCCTGCATTGCACGGAAAAAAATTAATCACTATCATTGCAAAAAAATAGGAACAGATTATGAATTACGGACTGGGACATCACGGCCATCATTACAGAACCTGACGGTTGGTAGGTTGAGGTTGTTTCGTCGTATACTCGAAAGATATTGAACCAGGGCTTGCCAATTCGGCAGGCTTTTTTTTTGAAATTACGTTTTTATAAATCTATGAAAAGTGTAAAAACTCAATATCGAATAAAGCGACCAGAAATCTGTTCTGATAAAACAAATTGAAAATTAAAAAAACACAGAATATGGAAAAGCTAAAAATTGCCATGCAAACCAAAGGCAGGTTAAACGAAGATTCCATGCAATTAATCCGGGAATCCGGTATTGACCTGGCTGTTGGAAGACGAAAACTGGTTTCAGAAGCGGGAAACTTCCCTATGGAAGCGCTGTTTTTGCGCGACGACGATATCCCGCAAACAGTAGCCGACGGAGTAGCCGATGTAGGTATAGTAGGTGAAAATGAGATGCTGGAAAAAGGAGAGAACGTGGTTATTGCCAAAAGACTGGGATTCAGCAAATGCCGTTTATCGCTGGCTATCCCAAAATCGATGGAGTATTCCGGCACCGCATTTTTTAATGGTAAAAAAATTGCCACCTCCTACCCCAATATCCTGCAAAAATTCCTGGATGAACATAACATAAAAGCCGAAATCCATGTCATTACCGGATCGGTAGAGATTGCACCGGGAATTGGACTGGCAGACGCCATTTTCGATATTGTCAGTTCCGGCTCCACACTGGTTAGCAACCGGCTGAAAGAAGTTGAGGTAGTTATTCATTCTGAAGCCGTGCTAATTTCAAAACCAAACCTTTCTCAGGAAAAACAGGAGATTCTGGATGAACTGATATTTCGGATGGAGTCGGTACAGCGGGCTGAAGGGAAAAAGTATATTTTGTTGAACACGCCCAATGAAAAAATTCAGGAGGTAGCCAGTTTGTTGCCCGGAATGAAAAGTCCAACCGTAGTGCCTTTGGCAAAGGAAGGCTGGAGTTCGATGCATTCGGTTATTGCGGAGAATGATTTCTGGGAAGTCATCGGAAAGCTAAAAAAGGCCGGTGCAGAAGGGATACTGGTAATCCCGATTGAAAAAATGATTTTTTAACTTGAAACATCTGATTAAAAATTATTTGGTACAGCTATTATGAAAACGTTCGTCAATCCTGAAAAAAGCCGCTGGTCGCAAATCCTGCAGCGCCCGTTGATGGATGTCTCCGGCTTGTATGAAACAGTACAGGGAGTACTGAATGAGATCAAACAAAAAGGGGACAGCGCTTTGCGCAAATACACACTCCAGTTCGATGGTGTGGATCTGGAGAAGTTACAGGTATCGGAAGAAGAATGGACAGAAGCAGAACGGCAGGTCGAACCTGAACTAAAAAAAGCCATTGAACTGGCAGCAAACAATATTGAAAAATTTCACGGTGCGCAGAAAACGGAAATCCGGAAAGTGGAAACAATGCCGGGGGTTAGCTGCTGGCAAAAAGCCGTCCCCATAGAAAAGGTAGGCCTGTACATTCCGGGAGGAACCGCGCCGCTTTTTTCTACGGTACTAATGTTGGCTATTCCGGCACGCATAGCAGGCTGCAGAGAAATCGTGTTGTGCACTCCACCGGGGAAAGACGGATCTGTTCACCCTGCGATTTTATTTGCTGCAAAATATTCAGGAGTAAAAAAAGTTTTCAAACTAGGCGGCGTGCAGGCCATTGGAGCCATGGCTTACGGAACTGAGTCGGTACCAAAAGCAGACAAAATTTTCGGGCCGGGAAATCAATATGTAATGGCAGCAAAACAACTGGTTAGTATAAACGAGGTTGCCATTGACATGCCCGCCGGGCCTTCGGAGGTGATGGTTGTTGCCGATAAATCAGCCGACCCGGCTTTTATCGCTTCAGACCTGCTTTCTCAGGCCGAACACGGTGCCGACAGTCAGGTAGTGCTGGTAACCAACAACGAAGAACTGGCTGAGCAGGTAAAAGCGCAAATTAATCTTCAACTCGAAAAACTTCCCCGAAAAGAACTGGCTGAAAAATCACTTAAAAACAGCGTACTCATTGTGATGGAAGATGAACAGAAAATCGTTAATTTAATCAATGAATATGCACCGGAGCACCTGATTCTTTCTACTAAAAACTACAGCGAACTGGCTGAAAGAGTGTTCAATGCAGGGTCGGTTTTTCTTGGAAATTATACGCCCGAAAGTGCCGGGGACTATGCCTCCGGCACCAACCATACCCTGCCAACAAATGGTTGGGCAAGAAGTTACAGCGGGGTCAACCTCGACAGTTTTATAAAAAAAATCACATTTCAGGAAATAACAGAAGAAGGATTAAAATCCATCGGACCGGCCATTGAAACCATGGCTGCTGCGGAACAACTGGAAGCGCATAAAAATGCGGTAACGTTGAGGTTGAAACGAATTTTATTGGATGAAGGGTGACCTTTAATTAGTGCTGTGTTATCCTGAATGTGCTCCAGGTAACTGGGAACATTGCCGGAACAGGTCCGGTATTACATTTTGAATGAATTGAAGAGGACAATGAAAACGAAATAATAGATATCAATGAACTTAGACAATCTTTTACGCAAGAATATTAAAACCCTGCAACCATATTCATCCGCACGCGATGAATACACCGGTGAGGCGATGGTCTTTCTGGATGCCAACGAGAACCCGTTTAACTATCCGTATAACCGGTATCCGGATCCGCTGCAAAGGGAACTCAAGGAAAAAATTGCCCGGCTGAAAGGAGTAACACCGGAACAAATATTTCTGGGAAATGGCAGCGACGAACCCATCGACCTGCTTATTCGTGCTTTCTGCGAACCGGGCGAAGACGCTTTGGCGATAATTGATCCCACCTACGGAATGTACCAGGTAGCGGCAGGTATCAACAACGTGAATGTTAAAAAAATATCGCTCACGGAAAGCTTTGAACTGGATGCCCGGGAACTTTTAAAAAACACCGACGAGAAAACAAAATTGGTTTTTCTCTGCTCACCCAACAACCCCACCGGAAACTGCCTCGACAAAAACGCTGTTCTCGAAGTGGTGCAGAATTTTCCGGGCATTGTAGTGCTTGACGAAGCATACATCGACTTTGCTCCGGGAAAATCGTTGCTACCACAACTAAAGGAGTTTCCGAACCTTGTGATTCTGCAAACATTTTCCAAAGCCTGGGGAATGGCAGGAATCCGGCTGGGAATGGCATTTGCCTCTCCCGAAATTATTTCGGTTTTTAATAAAATCAAATATCCGTATAACCTGAATATTCTTACGCAGCAGAAGGCACTGGAACTGATTGAAAACAAAAAGCAAACAGAAAAGTGGATAAAACTGCTTATCGCTGAACGGGAAAAAATGACAAAATTATTACAGGATTTCCCATTCGTCGAACACATATATCCTTCAGATGCCAATTTTATCCTGGTAAAAATGCACGATGCAAGGGGAGTTTATGAATATTTGAAAGAAAAGGGTGTAATTGTACGTGACCGTTCCAAAGTCCATCTTTGTGCGGAAAGCCTGCGAATTACCATCGGAACCTCCGAGGAAAACGGGCAATTATTACTGGCGCTGAAAGAATTAATTTAAACAAGTTCAATTTTTCAAATAATCACCCTATTTTGAAATACGAAACGTTGAACGTTAAACATTAAACTTTTATATGAAAAAGGCACTTTTTATCGACCGTGACGGTACGCTGATTTGCGAGCCGGAAGATGAACAAATTGATTCGCTGGAAAAGTTGGAGTTTATCCCGGGGGTTTTCCGCAACCTGTTTAACATCCGGAAAAACCTGAACTACGAATTGGTAATTGTCTCTAACCAGGATGGCTTGGGAACAGCTTCCTATCCTGAAGAAACCTTCTGGCCGGCTCAAAATAAAATGCTGAAAGCTTTCGAAAATGAAGGGGTTCTTTTTGACGATATCTTAATTGACAAAAGCACTCCCGAAGAAAATGCCCCCACCAGAAAACCACGGACCGGTCTTATGGGAAAATATATGAGCGGCGACTACGATTTGGCAAACAGTTTTGTTATTGGAGACAGACTGACAGACATTCAACTGGCAAAAAACCTGGGCGCAAAAGGAATTCTCATTAACGACGGAAGTTTAACCCAAGAGCTGGAAAAACAAGGGTTGGCAGAACATTGTGTGCTGGTTTCAGGCGACTGGGACGACATTTACGCCTGTGTAGCAGCGCCTGAACGGACTGCCGAAGTGAAACGCACTACCAAAGAAACCGATATTCTCGTTAAGCTAAACCTGGATGGTTCGGGGGTATGTAACATTTCGACCGGGCTAAGCTTTTTCGATCACATGCTCAACCAGATTGGCAGGCATGCCGGAGCCGACCTCAGTATCTCGGTAAAAGGTGACCTTGAAGTTGATGAACACCACACCATTGAAGATACGGCGCTGGCATTGGGGGAAGCTTTCCAAAAAGCAGTGGGCGACAAAAAAGGAATGGAACGCTACGGTTTCTGCCTGCCTATGGACGATTGCCTTGCACAGGCAGCCATTGACTTTGGCGGACGTCCCTGGTTGATTTGGGAAGCTGAGTTTAAACGCGAAAAAGTGGGCGACATGCCTACCGAAATGTTTATGCACTTTTTCAAATCCTTTTCCGATGCGGCGCGCTGCAACCTCAACATAAAAGCAGAAGGTACAAACGAACACCACAAAATTGAAGCTATTTTTAAAGCGCTGGCCAAAGCCATAAAAATGGCTATTAAAAGGGATTTATATAATTTTGAGTTGCCTACAACAAAAGGTTCTTTATAAATTTTAGGGGAACTCTGCGAAAACTCAGCGTTCTCTGTGGTAAAAGTTTACCGCAGAGGAATCAGAGAAAACGCAAAGAAAACAGAGAAAGAGAGTAAAATGCATACAGAAAAATGACTGAAAATGAAATAACGGATACGATCATTGGATGTGCCATTAAAGTTCACCGAAACTTAGGTCCCGGTCTGCTTGAATCAGCATATCAGGAATGTTTATTTTATGAAAATGTTCATTTGTTAGAGTACCGTCTTGATTCTGTATATTGAAAATAAAATTTTTGAAATAAAATCTCTGGGGGACTCTGCGAAAACTCAGCGTTCTCTGTGGTAAAAAAAGTATTTAGATGAAAACGATAAAACCACTCCGTGAAAAAAAGAATACAGCCATTTTGCTGATTCATTGCCCCGACAAACAGGGAATACTGGCTACGGTCACCGAGTTTTTAAATAAAAACCGGGGAAACATTATTTACCTCGACCAGCATGTGGACCGCAAGGAAAAAATCTTCTATATGCGTGTGGAATGGGAACTGGAAGGCTTTGCCATTCCGGCAGAAAAAATCGGGGAATATTTCGACACGCTCATAGGATCGCCGCTGAATATGTACTGGCGTCTCTATTTTTCGGATGATATCCCGCGAATGGCACTGTTTGTTTCCAAAATGCCGCACTGCCTGTTCGACATACTGGCCCGATATGCTGCAGGTGAATGGGATGTAAACATACCGTTCATCATCAGCAACCACGAACTGCTGAAACCTGTTGCCGACAGGTTTGGCATCGACTTTCATTTTTTCCCGGTTACAAAGGACAATAAAGACGAACAGGAGAAACTGGAAATGGAACTACTGAAAAAGTATAAAATTGATTTTGTGGTACTGGCCCGTTATATGCAGATTCTCTCCCAAGACTTTGTAAAACAGTTTCCCAATAAAATCATCAATATACACCACTCATTTCTGCCGGCATTTGCCGGGGCCAAACCGTACCATGCTGCCCACGAAAGGGGCGTAAAAATTATTGGCGCTACCAGTCACTACGTTACTTCTGAACTGGATGCCGGCCCTATCATTGAACAGGACGTAACCCGCTGCAGCCATGTAGACACCGTTGAAAAACTCATCCGTAAAGGACGCGATTTGGAAAAAATTGTGCTTTCACAGGCTGTTTACAAACATTTACAGCGCAAAATCCTTGTTTATAAAAACAGAACGGTGGTTTTTAATTAATTGGTTATGAAACGAACATGAATTTTAATTCTTTAAATTCACAAACAAGAAGAATTAAAATTGACTTAGGTCGAACTTCGTTTCATCGGGAGTTACATCGAATACAAAAGAAATAAACAATTTTAATGAGATGAAAGCAACATTAACACTTTTTGCATTAGCAGGTTTTTTTGTTTGGGCAAATGCACAGTCAACCGGAATTCCCCGGCAGGAAATCCCGGCAGATTACGGATACATTGTAAAAATCGGACAGCAAATGCCGGATATTGAACTGATGCTGACCGACGGAACAACCATAACGACAGACGATTTAAAAGGGAAAGTGGTAATGTTGCAGTTTACAGCAAGTTGGTGTGGTGTCTGCCGGCGCGAGATGCCACACATCGAAAATGAAATCTGGCAAAAACACAAAAACAATGAAGATTTTGTGCTGATTGGCATTGACATGGACGAACCATTGGAAACAGTAAAAAAATTTGCAGCAAAAATGGAAATCACCTACCCATTGGCACTCGATCCCGGCGGAAAAATTTTTTACACCTTTGCCGCAAAAGGAGCAGGGGTTACCCGTAACGTCATCATCAACCGGGAAGGTAAAATTGTTTATATGACCCGGCTTTTTAAAGAGGAAGAATTTAATGAAATGAAAGAGGTAATTAATTTGTTATTGGAAAATTAGTTACTGGTTGCTTGTTACTGGTAAAAAACTTCATTCAATACGTAGAGAATAATTGGAAATCATAAACCAAAAACGAGAAACAAGAAATAAATCATGAACATCGTTATTATAAAATACAACGCCGGAAACATTGAATCGGTCAACAATGCACTGAACCGCCTGGGGGTTAATGCAGAAATTACTGCCGATCCGGAAAAAATAAAAAATGCAGACAAGGTTATTTTTCCCGGAGTAGGAGAAGCCAGCACCACCATGGAATACCTCCGGGAGCACCAACTCGATAGGCTTATTATTTCGCTCAAACAACCGGTGTTGGGAATTTGCCTGGGGTTACAACTTATGTGTTCCCATTCAGAAGAAAATGACACCACCTGCCTGGGTATTTTCGAAGAAAAAGTAAAACGTTTTGTCCCAAAACCCGGAGATGAATTCATTACCAAAGTACCACACATGGGCTGGAATGCAGTATACGATTTAAAAAGTGATCTTTTTTCACCCGAAATGGAGAACCGGTATGTTTACTTTGTTCACTCTTATTACGCCGGATTGGGCGAACATACAGCCGCTACCTGCAACTACATCCTACCGTTCAGTGCCGCGTTGCAAAAGGACAATTTTTTCGCCACTCAGTTTCACCCCGAAAAAAGCGGAAAAATCGGGGCAGCCATTTTAGAGAACTTTTTGAAAATTTAAACGTTAAACCGAATCATGGATAGATTAACAATTATAAAAGTTGGCGGGAAAGTAGTAGAAAATCCCGACTCGCTAAACGCCCTGCTGGATCAGTTTACCCGAATTTCCGGCAATAAAATACTGGTGCATGGCGGAGGCCGCACAGCCACTGACATTGCAGCCAAACTGGGCATTGAAACCGAAATGGTCGACGGGCGCCGCATCACCGGAAAGGAGATGCTTGACGTGGTAACCATGGTTTATGGCGGATTAGTCAACAAAAAAATTGTGGCCGGACTACAGGCCCGGGGCTGCAACGCTATTGGTCTCACCGGTGCCGACCTGAACCTTATCAGCGCGCGGAAACGGCCGGTGGCAGAAATCGACTATGGTTTTGTTGGCGATGTAATAGACGTAAACAGCCGGGAGCTTCGCATGATGATTAATGAAAACGTAGTTCCGGTAGTAGCGCCCCTTACCCACGATGAAAAAGGCCAGCTTTTAAATACTAATGCCGATACCATTGCCGCCGAACTGGCAACGGAGCTTTCCGATTATTTTAGCGTTTACTTGTTCTATTGTTTCGAAAAAACCGGCGTATTGCTCGACCCCGAGGATAATAGCAGCGTCATCCATGAACTCGACATGCAGCTTTTCCTGCAGTATCAAAATGAAGGAGTTATTCATGCCGGGATGATACCGAAACTTGACAACGGTTTTCGGGCCAAGCGAAATGGGGTAAAAGAAGTATTGATTACGAACCCGGAGAACATGGCCGACGGAAGAGGTACACGATTGATCTAAAGTAAGAATCCCCATTTATCTGTTTAAAAAGTTATTTTGTTATCTATCTTTGTGCCTGGCTAAAAAAATAGTCCGAAAAGGGTTTTATGAGAGAAGGTGGCAAAAGCAACGCAATTATTTGGGAAAGTTTTCTGGCAGGCGATAAAGAAGCGTTTGCTCATATATATAACCTGTATGTGGAATCGATGTACCGGTATGGGACCAAACTTTGCAGCGACGAAAACCTTGTAAAAGATGCCATACAGGAAATTTTTCTTGATCTTTTTCTAAAAAGGCATAAAAACAAAACCAATCCGGAAAACCTTCATTATTACCTGATTTTAGCGTTAAAAAGAAACCTCATAAAAAAACTGAAACGAAACCGGAAGTTAGTAGAAGAAGAGGATTTCGAAACGGAATTTGAACCGGAATACAGCATCGAAAAAATCATCATTGAGGACGAAGAAGAAACCGAACTGAATCGCCGGGTAAAAAAAGTATTGAGTACTTTACCGGCCAAACAAAAAGAGGCCATCTACCTCCGTTTCAACGAATCGATGGAATACCAGGAAATAGCACAAGTATTGAATATCTCCGTAGAATCAGTAAGAAAACAAGTCTACCGCGCACTATCGTCCATACGGAAGCAGTTTGGTAAGCAGGGACCGGTCTTGTTTTTATTCAACCTGAAAAAAAGCTGATCCCACCCCAAACAGACCTTTCGAACCTATGGCAGGATATTCCTTTCCCTCAAAGCATCAAAAAAAACTTGTAATCGGGATTTTTTATACGATCCAAAAAATCATATTGCAAAATATGCCCTGTAGCAAAAATTTCTCCTCCTGGCCGGCCTCAGTAAAGGCTAAGGAGGAGTGGCTCCGTCCAATGATGGAGACGAGGTGGTTCATAAAAAATAAAGGAAATATTACCACCCCGATACCACAAGTGAGCGTCTTCCTTCCCCCTCCTTGACAAAAGGAGGGAAAAAACTCGATCCGGGATTTTACAAAGCTTCCTCAGAAATGGAATTATGGTAGAAAGTGGCAAACAACAGAAATGAATCCCGCAGGCAACCACACACCGTAAAACAATAAAATACAATGGCTTATGTCAAGCCATTTATTCTTTTCCGGACAACAGTTAAAAAAAATTAAAAAAATCTGTCCATATTTTACATGCTGGTGTCCTTTTAGGTTAAATGATAAAAAAACCACATGGGAAGTATTAGCAAATACCTTGAAGATAAGCGGTTCATACAATGGGTATTCAACCCGGGCCATGAGTTGGATGACTGGTGGAGGTCATTTGAAACCGAAAATCCCAGGGAAAAACAAAATATTCAGGAAGCAAAAAGGATTCTGCAAAAGCTGCATACGAACAACAAAGAACTTTCTGAAGACGAAAAAATCCTGCTTTTCTCCCGTATTCTAAAACAGGTGGAAGAACATCAGCAAAACAGAAAAACCCGCAGGTTAGTTTTAGCTTTTTCAAAATACGCCGCCATTGCTATTTTGTTTTTTTCCATTGGAGCGCTTCTTTTCTACAAAAAGAACAATTTCAATCCGCAATTTACTGCCCTCGAAACAGCGGAACCCATTCTCGAAAATGAAGCGAGGCTCATCAGGCCCGATGGAGAAAACATTCTGCTCAGTGAAAAGAATTCGCAGATAGAACACCGGCAGGATGGCCAGGTGATAATCAATAACGATGTAATAGAAAAGGATACCCGTCCCTCCGGCAAAAAAACTCCGGAAATGAACCAGTTGGTAATTCCGTATGGAAAAACGTCGAAACTCATTCTTCCCGACGGCACCAGGGTGCAACTGAATGCGGGAAGCCGTCTGGTATATCCTGATTTTTTTATGGATAAAACCCGTGAAGTATTTCTTGTGGGCGAGGCCTTTTTTGAAGTAGAGCACGATGCCAAACATCCTTTTGTTGTGCAGACCACCGATATCCGGATCAGAGTACTTGGTACCCAGTTCAATGTTTCGGCCTACCCTTCCGAAAATATTATTGAAACTGTACTTGCTGAAGGCAAGGTGCAGCTGGAACAAAACAATACGGGGATGTTTTCAGAAACGACCGAATTAGAACCCGGTCAGTTAGCTTCCTTCAACAAAACAGAACGTACCACACAGCTTAAAACGGTAGATATTGAAAACTACATACTCTGGAAAGACGGGCTGCTCAGATTTGCAAGTACCGACTTAAGCCGCGTTGTTAAAAGGCTGGAACGCTATTTCAACATTCGCATAAAATACAATGATCCCTTTTTGGGAGGCATTAGAATTTCAGGGAAACTTGAGTTGGGCGACAGCCGCGAGGCAGTACTGGAAAACCTTGCCGTGGCGGCTTCCATTCATATTTCTAAAATAGGAGAAAATTATTACGAAATAAGTAAATAATAAAACCGGCAGACGCTGCAACGCCTGCCGGTTCAAATGTGTTAAATTTTAGTATTGTGTAACTTAACATTTCAAAAGTATGAAAAAAAGACGAGATTGTTTTTCTCCTCATGGAGAAATCAGGAAACTTAAATTAAGTTTAAAAAAAATGAAACTAACACTAATTTTTTCTATGCTGACCCTCCTCACTTTCGGGAATGGATTTTCCCAGGTTAAGGTGACCCTACATTTTGAAAAAGCATCCATTCAGAATGTACTTGAAACAATAGAGAACCAAACCGGTTATGTATTTTTGTATAAAGACGAAATTTTTAACCCAGACCAAAAATACTCCGTGGATTTTACCGATGAACCTTTTAACGAGGTAATCAAATCGGTTTGTGAGAAAGCGGGAGTAGAATACGAAGTCCGGAGCAACCGGCAGATTATCCTCACGGAAAAGGGACAGGAATCATTGCTGAATATTAATTTCCAGCAAAAAACGGTTACCGGCATGGTTACTGACCAAAGCGGACTGCCATTACCGGGTGTTACTGTTGTTGTACCAGGAACAACTACAGGTACCGTAACCAATGCCGACGGAAATTTCTCTTTGGCAGTTCCTGACGGCACTGAAATCCTGCAGTTTTCGTTTGTGGGTATGCAGACACAGGAAGTGTCCATTGCAGGAAGGACTACTTTTACCGTGGTGCTGGAGGAAGAGACAATAGGGATTGAAGAAGTGGTTGCAATTGGATATGGAACAGTTAAAAGAACAGACCTTACGGGTTCAGTAGGCCAGGTTTCCAGTGATAATTTAAAAGACTTAAATATTTCGAATACGACTCAGGCATTGGCAGGACAAATTAGTGGTGTTTCAGTGCAACAGGGTTCCGGTTCACCTGGTAAAGGAGCAATAATACGCGTTCGTGGGGCAGCATCAATTACTGCTAATAGCGATCCTCTTTATGTTATTGATGGTTTCCCAATTACAGGTGATTTGTCAGTTCTTAATCCAAATGATATTGCATCAATTGAAGTGTTAAAAGATGCATCGGCATCTGCCATATATGGTTCAAGAGCTTCAAACGGCGTAATTCTTATCACAACTAAATCGGGCAAAAAGGGTGAAGCTAAAATTCAATTTGATAGCTACGTTGGCTTTCAGACTGTTGCTAAAACCTTAGATTTGATGAATGCTCAAGAGTTTATAGAGTTGAACAGGGAAGCCTTTAATACAAAATATATTGAAAGTGTACCAGGTGCTAAAATTACGGATCCTGTTGTAAATCGACCTTCTGGTTACCGATATAAGTATCCGGATTTTTATGATGATCCTGCAGCAGTTGCCGCAGTGGGGAATGGAACAGACTGGCAGGATGAAATTTTCAGATCTGCACCGATTCAAAATTATCAATTAAATGTTTCAGGAGGCTCTGAAAGTACAAATTACTTTTTCTCTGCCGGATATTTTAATCAGGAAGGAATTATCATAAATTCAAACTTTGAACGATTTTCATTACGTGCAAAGATTGATACGAAGATAACTGATCGACTCACTGCAGGTATCAATTTAGCACCAAATTACTCAATAAATAATGATATAGCAGAAGGACATCCGAGTAACGGAGTTATTATTCAGGCATTAGCTATTGCTCCATGGATACCAGTAAGATACGATAACGGTGTTTATGGTACTGCAACAGATTATGGTAAAGCTGGAGGTGATGGAATCACGGGAATAGTAAATGCGGTTGCAACTGCTACTCATACCAAAAATCAATCAAATAGATTGCAGATGTTCTCAAATGCATATGCCGAACTTTCACTACTTAGTGATAAAAGTTTAAAACTGAGAACATCAATTGGTGCCACTATAACAAACTACAGAAGGAACTACTTCCGTGCAGCAGGTCTAATGCCAATTGCCGGAAACCCTGGTTTGGGACTACCCCAACACCGTAGAGCCGAATCAGATGCGCAAGAAACATTCAATTATTTGAACGAAAACACCTTATCGTATTCTAAAACACTTAATGAAAAACATAATTTTGATGCAGTTGCTGGTTTTACTGTACAAAAACAAACCTGGATGCAAACCTATGCAAATGGGTCTGATTTTCCGGACGATATTATTGAGGTAATAAGTAATGCGACTATAAGACAAGGTTCGTCCAATATAAATGAATGGGCAATGATGTCATATCTGGGTCGATTAAATTACAACTATAATAACAAATACTATGTAACTGCCTCGTTTCGTTCAGACGGTTCTTCAAAATTTGGAAAGAATAATCGATTTGGAAATTTTCCTTCAATGTCATTAATGTGGCGTGCAATTGAAGAAGACTTTATTAAAAACGGGAATCTCTTCAGTGATTTAAGATTACGTGCAAGTTATGGTGTAACGGGTAATGATAATTTGTCAAATAATTATGCAGCAATTGGAACAATAGCTACAAGTAATTATGCATTTGGAGCTGGATCCGGAGTTATAGTAAACGGTGCCAATATGAATTCTATCTCTAATCATAATCTTACATGGGAAAAAGCATCTCAATTAGACTTAGGATTAGAATTTGGTTTCTTTGATAATAAACTGACTTTTCTGACTGATTTTTACAGTCGTAAAACAACAGACCTGTTATTGAATGTGCCGGTCCCTACAATTACTGGATTTAGTAATGCTTATCAGAACATAGGTAGAGTAGATAACTGGGGATTAGAATTTAATATTCGAGCAAATGCTATCAATACCAATGATTTTTCTTGGTTAATTAGTGCTAATTTATCAATGAACCGTAACGAAGTTAAAGCGTTAGGTCCATCAGGTGACCCAATATATTACACCGGTCAAACAAGAGGTGAAGGACATGTATTGAAAATAGGTTTTCCAATGGGAACCTTTTACGGATATGATCATATTGGAGTTTATATGAATCAGGAAATGTTTGACGAAAATCCAAAAGAAGCAACTTCTCATGTGGGTGATGCTATGTATCGTGATGTTAATGGTGATAAAGTAATCACTGCTGCTGACCGTACTGAAATTGGTAAGGCTGAACCAGATTTTTATTACGGAATAAATAATTCTTTTTCCTATAAAAACTTTGATTTAGGGATACTTATTCAAGGTTCATATGGAGGAGAGATATTACACATCGGGAAACGATATTACGAAAACTTAGAAGGAAACCAGAACCAATTAAGAACGGTATTGAATAGATGGAGGTCAGAAGAAGATCCGGGTGATGGTTGGATACCTCGCGTTCGTTCAACACCCACGGGCCAGACAAGCCAGATTTCCACTCGTTGGGTTGAAGATGGTTCATATTTGCGCGTGAATAATATAACTTTGGGGTATTCCTTTTCGAATACAACACTAAGCAAATTAAATATTGAAAATATGCGGGTAAATATTTCAGCTCAGAATCCAATTACAATAACAAACTATTCTGGCTTCAATCCTGAAGTTAATACATCTGAAAATACGGTCTTAGCTGGATCAGACCACGGAGTGTATCCTTTATCTAAGTCGTTTACCTTAGGATTAAATATAACTTTTTGATATAACTAATCATAAAATTATTTACAGATGAAAAAAATAATAAAACTCGGAAATATTGTTTTTATATTTCTTATTCTATACTCATGCTCTGACTTCTTAGACCTTGCTCCAAAAAATATGTTAAGCGAAGAAGTATTTTATGAAACACCAGAACAAATAGATTATGCTTTGACCGGTGCTTATTCGATACTCAGAAGTAATGGGGTAACAAAAAACTGGTATATACTGACTGAAATACCTTCAGACAATACGTATGGAGTGTTATCAGGAACTGTTACAGACAGAGATGAATTCGATAAATTTTATTTGCGTTCATTAAATCCGTATCTGTCAGCATTCTGGAATGACGCATATTCCGGTATTAACCGTGCAAATAAAGTTATTGAGGAATTATCAGGCTCAGATATTGATGAATCATTAAAAAGTCGTTATACGCTCGAAGCAAAGTTTCTTAGAGCATTTCTTCACTTCAATCTTGTCCGAATTTTTGATGATATACCTTTAATGACAAAAACAGTTACTATACCTGAATCTTATGAAGTGATACGTTCTGATAAGAATAAAGTGTATACACAAATTATTGCAGATCTTACTGATGCTTCTGCTCTCCCTAAATCATACGCTTCGCAAGAAGATATTGGTCGGGCAACGTCTGGTGCTGCAAAAGCACTGCTAGGTAAAGTTTACTTAACCATGGGTGACTATCCGAATGCTGCTATTCATCTCAAAGAGGTAATTACTTCCAACCAATATAGTTTAATAGAAAATAGTACGCCAGGTACATGTGATGGATTTGAAAAATATTTCGATCCGGATAATCATAATAACCAGGAGGCTATTTTCGAGGCTCAATTCAAAAAAGGAGGATTTGGTACCGGAAGTGGTTGGGTAAATACATTTGCTCCTGGCGCGTCTGGTGATAATGTAGTTGCAGTTGGTGGCAATGGTGATGACAATATCCCGGAAGAAGGAATGTGGGAATCTTGGGATGAAGGTGATTATCGAAGAGACTTTTCTATGGCTTTGGGGTATACAAACAAAACAACGGATAATTGGGTTAGTGCACGCCACGTTCGTAAATATCGCGACATTCCCTATGATAATGGAGATAGTAATAATAATTGGCCATTTCTAAGGTATGCAGATGTTTTATTGATGTATGCAGAATGTTTAATTCAAAGTGGTGACTTTTCTGAAGCAGCTGAATATATTAATAAAACTCGTCGTCGTGGTTTTGGATATCAAAGTTCAGAGGTTGGTTCACCTGCTGATATTTCAGCTAGTGGTAAAGATCAACTTCTTTTGGCAGTAGAAAAAGAAAGACGGAATGAATTGGCTTTCGAAGGTCATCGTTGGTTCGATTTGGTTCGGACTGGTCGTGCTCTTGAAGTAATGACTGCTAATGGTAAGAGCTTAAATGAAACGAATTTAATAGCTCCGATACCGCAAAATCAGATAGATGCAAATCCGAAACTTGAGCAGAATGACTATAGAATAGAACCAAGATAACATATCCATATTCTATTTTATACACTGTACGATATAAGTATTGAGCTTTAAGTTTCAAACTTTAGAGTAATTACTTTTCATTGATAAATAACTGTCTAGTTGGCTTATAGTCAATTAGACAGCTATTTTAAATTTTCAGAGTGCAATCATAATGATACTTTTGACCTTGGTTGGCAGGACGGAGAAATGGAAATTCATCGCATGAATACAGGTCGGGGTGTTTGCGCTTTTTATATATTTCCTGATGGGACAACCATGTTGATTTAGGCCTATACAGGTAATGGGATTTTGATTTTCTTAAAGAAGTTAAACTCAGTTTACCTGAAACTCTGGAAAAAGTGTTCGTTAGAGCTTATCGTATTTTATTGTCAGGAGAGATTTTCAATTTGTTGGAATTTTATGGCCAGGATTATCTTGTTAAAGTGAAATAAAAAAACTTGAGAGCACCGGATGTTTATCGACTGGGTTCTTGCAGTACCTGCCAAAATTATCAGAAGCGGACATAAAAATAAAAAAAGGAGGAATATATGAATAGCCACACTAAAGTGTATGGGCGGTTCTATTACGGTCATAAACTGAAAGCGAAGGGGGCATTTATGCCCGCAGGACAAGGGATTGAAAATATTTTTGACTGGAGTTTATCCAGATTGGACACAATAAAATAGCTTTTGTCCTGGTGCCGGAATTAAAATCGGACCAAAAAATTCAATTTATATTTTTACAATAATAAAATTTATGAAATTTTTAGTTGTATTTGTTTTAGTATTTTTCTCATACAATCATCTTTATAGTCAGGATAACCAGATTGATAAGGATAATAAGATCAATGTGATTGTAATCGGGGCTCATCCTGATGATCCTGATAGTAAAGTAGGAGGAACAGCAATTAAGCTTTCAAAGCTTGGGCATAATGTACTATTTGTATCACTAACAAACGGTGATGCGGGACACCAGTCTATGGGAGGAGGTGTATTAGCAAAAAGACGCAGAGAAGAAGCTTTTGAAGCAGGAAAACGCTTTGGAGTAACTTATAAGGTACTGGAAAATCATGACGGAGAACTGCTCCCAACACTAGAGCTTAGAAAAGATATAATCAGATTAATTAGGCAGTGGAATGCAGATATTGTTATTGGTCACAGGCCATACGATTATCATCCCGACCACAGAAATACAGCTATTGCTATTCAAGATGCAGCATATATGGTCATCGTTCCAAACGTAGTGTCCGATACACCTCCATTGAAAAAAAATCCGATTTTCCTCTATACACAAGACCGCTTTCAAAAACCTTATCCTTTTAAACCTGACATAGCTATTGATATTTCTGATGTTATCGATCAGAAAATAGATGCCATGTCTGCGCATCAATCTCAATATTTTGAATGGCTTCCATGGATAGCCTCAATTGTACCACCTACTGACAAAGAAGAAAGAATTCAATGGCTCAAAAAATTTCGTGAATTACCCATCACTCCATCTATCAGAAAGTCTTTAATTAAGTGGTATGGTGAAGAAAAAGGGGAAAAAATAATTTATGCGGAATCATTTGAAATTTGCGAATATGGTAGACAACCCACAGACGAAGAGATTAGAGGTATGTTTCCTATGTTAAAGTGACATAAAAAAAATACCTGTAAAGTCACAATTTGTATGTGCCTACTTGTTTCATTTTTTTATAGTCATATGTGCTATCAGCAGAATAGTAAAGTTTTAAATAAATAAAAACCATGAGGTTAAAAAAAATTTTAAGAGTTCATGCAATTTTTATCCCTGCAATATTGATAGGAGTATGGAGTTGTACTCCCAAAGGTGAGCGGCAACCGGAAACAATCAGACCCAATTTTATTATTTTAATGTCTGACAACCATAGCTGGGAACACCTGGGGAGTTATGGCGATCCGGTGCTAAAGACGCCTGCCATTGACAAGCTGGCTGCAGACGGGCTTCGTTTCAACCACGCATACTGCTCTGCACCGTCGTGCGCCCCTGCCCGGGCCTCCATGCTGACAGGACAGGATATCTGGCGGCTGGAAGAAGCCGCCAACCTGTGGGGTGATTTTCCGGCAAAGTTTAAAGTGTTCACCCAGCTGCTGGAAGAGTCAGGCTACCTGGTAGGCCACGAAGGCAAAGGATGGGGACCTGGCGACTGGGAAGCCAGCGGTAGAACTGAAAACCCCGCCGGGAAAAAGTTTTATTCATTCGAAGAGTTTTATAACGAAAAAGAGAGGGGCCAGCCCTTTTTCTACTGGTTTAGCTCCCGCGACCCGCACCGCCCCTTTAAAACCGGCGGATGGGAAAAAGGGAACATTGATATAGATAAAATGGAAGTGCCGCCTTACCTGCCCGACACCGAAGATGTGCGTAAAGACATGGGCGACTATTATGCCGAGATTGAAAGCTTCGACAGGGATGTGGCCTCTTACCTTCAGTTACTGAAAGAGATGGGGCAGCTGGACA
>NZ_QWET01000032.1 GCF_003573545.1 Mariniphaga sediminis
TCATTTTCAGCATCAACTGCATCTTCCAGCGAAACCGGGAATAGTGTTATTTGTGTCCTGTCTTGTCCTTTAATGTATTTCATGCCTGAAGGTACTAAATACCTGTATTTGTCGCTGTTGATATATGTCTGAGTTTTTAACAAAATATGGTTAGGTTTTTAGACAGTCTGACGGCTGGTGCATGTTGTCGTAGCGGATTTCGGAGAGCGTTCCTGTCCGAAGGACAGGGAACTGCGAAACGAGAATCCGCAGTTGGCGTACCACCGACCCCGCCCTGGAATATGTATATTGTTAGGCATAGTTAATTTATTCAGTACAATCGCCATAAATTGGATAACCATCTTCGTCATATTCTACGTTAAGGGTAATTCTCATGGTATCTTGCAAAATATTTTCATTATTATAAGATGCGCGAGAGTACACATTAAAGTTATTTTGAGAAAACGAGCGCGTAAAAGCTCCTTCAATTATACCGAGATTTTTAAATCCATTAATGCCATTATCATAGCCGTCAAAATATTCAAAGGCATAAAACTTGCTGCCATTATTATAGTTCGATTCTTCGTATATTCGAGTTAAATTATTATTTGAATCAAAATAGAATTTTCTGGTTACAATACAACAATCTCCATTGTAGGTAACACTTTCGTTTAACAGACCATTCTTCGAATAGCTATATTCTGTCGTATCTTTTGAAATACTATCGGTTCTTTTTATTATTCTCTTCGTTTTATCAAGTGTCAATTGAGTTATTTGAGGAGTGTATGGAATATCATCACTATCAATTTTTTTGATTATTTTAACGATATTCTTTTGGTAGACTATCTCGTGATATTCGTTTGTCAAGTTTACGTTTCCAGTAAATCCGTCAACAGGTAAAGGCTGGCCTATTGTATTTTTGTAAATAGCTTTTGAAACCTTTCCATTTTGATATTCAATAAGACAACAATTTAAATCAGTAAGATAACCAGATAGAAATGTGCCTGGGCGCATTGCATAAGCACCATTGAATTCTGTTAATCGAAATACAGGCTCTCCCATATCGTCGTCTGAACAACTGGTTAAAAATATAACAGTTGTGATGAGTGTAACTAAAATTGTATTCTTCATACTCTGTGCTTTGGTTTTTAATTCAACCTAATGTAAAAGTGAGTCTCTGATTTTCATGTATTTATGATTTTGTAAGTTTGCTCATTTTAAATATCCGATTTTACGTTAGCAATAGGACTTAATAAGCTCTGGAAGATTGGATAGATTTGTTTGTTTTCTAATCCGGAAGTGCTTGTGTGGCGAATTATGCCTAACGTTGGTGTATCTATGCTAGCAAATATATTGTATCTATTTTTGGTGCAATTCTTTTCATGGAGTTGGCTAAGAATACTTTTTGGTGAGTCGGTTTGTCCGGAATGTAACATAGGTTTTTGGTTGTTTGTTGATATACAAAAAATTATGGGAGCTAAATTAGGAATTGCCGGTGAAAAAAACAAGAGAAAACGGAATGGAGTATACTGGTTTTAAGGATGTCATGTAAAGCAGGCGGCACGGAGGAGGCTATTCAAGTATATGAACTTCTTTTCACAGCCAAATCGTCAAAGGTGAATTGGCTGTGTTGCAACGAAGAACTGTGGCTTGAAAAACCACTGAACCCCACATTACATATCTTTTTTGTTACGCACTGGCATTAATTGATTTTTATAAATTCTCTAAAGTTATTTTTGTCAATCACTTTGCCTTCTGCATCGTAATTTTCTGTAAACGTTTTGGGTAGTTTTGCATTTTTTTTATTCATCCACTTAAACTCAAATCCAGTTATTTTGCCGCTGTTTTCCTCCACAAAATCAACTTCTTGCTGTTGTTTTGTTCTCCAAAAATATGTGCGGGCCAAACTTTGTTTATATTCTATTTGTTTTATTCGTTCTGAAATAAGAAAATTCTCCCAAAGAGCACCTTTGTCTGTTCTTAAACTTAGTGGGTTAAAATTTCCAATTACCATATTCCTAACACCATTATCATAGAAATAAATTTTTTTATTGGTTTTAATTTCATTTCGAACATTCCGGCTAAAACTGCCGAGTTTAAAAATAATATACCCTTTTTGCAATATGTCAATGTATTTGCTGATTGTATTCTTGTCGACGCTAACTATTTGAGCCAACTCGGAATAGTTAATCTCACTTCCAACTTGAAGTGCGAGGGCTTGTACTAATTTGTCAAGTATCTCTGGTTTTCTTATACTCGAGTATGAAAGAATATCTCTGTATAAATAGCTATTTACCAGGTTTCTTAGAATAGTAATCTCATCACCAGTATTATTTATTACATCAGGATAAAATCCATATAATAATCTATTTTCCAATTGTTGTTCCGAATATAAATACCCATGATGATTTTCATATTCCTCCCAGGATATTGGAAATAGCTTGTATTCCCATTTTCGCCCTGTTAATGGTTCATTAATTTTATTGATCAGGTCAAATGATGAAGAGCCACTTATAAATAATTGAACATCCTTAAATCGGTCTGTTATTATTTTCATTGTCAGACCGATTCCTTCGATTCTTTGCGCTTCATCAATAAATACAAATTTGTATTTTCCTAAGATTGTCCGAATCTCTTCAGTATTTGGTTCAGTCAATAAAGTTCTTGTTTTAGGGTCATCTCCATCAAGAAGCAGATACTCTTTTTTTTCAAGAATTGATTCAATTAAAGTTGTTTTTCCAACCTGTCTTGGTCCAATAACGATTATAGCTTTTCCTGAACCGATTCGTTTTTTAATTGTATCACTCAGATATCTTGCATACATATTTTTTATTTCAAAGATACAACAATTGATGATTTAATTCACCAATAGTTATGTTTTTGTGTGATGTATTGTTCTTTTTCCAAGCTTGTGTCCAACGACATTCTGTCTAATAGGATGTAATACGGGGAGGTGTTGAAAAGAACCAGCTAAAATTCAATCTGCCCTTATTGGCAACATGTTCGCGGTTCAGGCCCTATTGGCCGGGTTAATTCCAGATTTCATTCATCTCTGTCAAAATGATCGGTTTTTTGTTCGTTATAACAATTGTGTGTTCGTGCTGCGCCATATATCCCCCCCTGTTGCCCACTAAAGTCCATCCGTCGTTCAGAGTATCTGCATAAGTGGATGTGGTGGAAATAAACGTTTCTATTGCCACAACGGAGTTTTTCTGAAACCTTCTCTGGTCAAACCTGTTTCTGCAGTTAAGCAATTCATCCGGTTGTTCATGAAGGCTTCTCCCAACGCCGTGTCCGCCAAGGTTTTTTATCACGCTGAATCCCCTCTTTTTTGCCTCGTTTTCCATTAAGTATCCGATATCCGAAATACGAACTCCATCTTTAATACTGTTGATGGCTTTTTTCAAAATGAATTTTGAAGCATTTACTAATTTTTGATGTTTATGAATATCTTCACCCAAAATAAATGAACTGCCATTGTCGGCCCAAAATCCATTTAACTCGGCAGAAACATCGATATTTACTAAATCCCCTTCCTTTAATATCCGTTTGTCTGAAGGAATTCCATGGCAGAATTCATTGTTGACACTAATACATGTCCAGCCCGGGAACCCATAGGTAAGGAACGGCGCTGAGTTTGCCCCAAAGTCAGATAATATCTGTGCTCCATACCTGTCAAGTTCTTTTGTTGTGATACCGGGCCGGGCAAACTTTTTCATTTCTTTTAAGGTAAGGGCAACCGCTTCGCTGGCTTTTTTCATTCCTATCCATTCAAACTCTTCTGTTATCGACATGTTTTTTTATTTATTCAAATTATTTGTGTGCGTTTTCATTTTTAGATTGCCTGATGGATTGGTGGAATGAAACGTTACCTATTTCAAATCACCACACTTTCAGAACACTGGAAACTTTGGCAAAGGTACGAAAATTTCATGTTACCACTTAGCCGGCAATGTCTTATGCCCGCAGGTTAGTGGCTGCCCTTTGCTGTATCAGTGTCAGAACGTATTTTGCCTGACGTTTATCATCATCAAGGCAGTAAAAATAATAATGTCCTGCACAAAATGTATAGTCCATGCAATGGAGAGCCCTTTTGTTTCAATGGTTGCTTTACACAAAATGTAACCTAACACTCCAGACATTAACATGCCGGTGATTCCACCCGGATTTCCAAAATAATGTGGCAGTCCGAAGACTACAGCAGATATAATCAATAGGGTCAATTTAGGATAATGATTAAAAAGTCCGCCAACAATACTAAAACGAAAAATCAACTCTTCGGTCAATGAGTTTGTTAACGAAAACAGCAATATTACAGGAATAAAGCTCCATTGAAAATGGTGGATACTGTTGGTGTGCTTGACCGCTAAAAACATAAATATTCCTGTTGCAATACTTATAAAGAACAGTAATTGAAGGCCATTTACCGTCCATGACGATTTGCCATTTATTCCAAGCCATTTTTCTTTTTCGGCGATAATGCTCAGTTGGCCTGTATTTAGAAACTGTCTGCTTTCGGGGTTTAAAACCAGAATCGCGATGGTTGTTAAAATTCCGACTGTCAAAGCAAAAATCTGGTACTTTGCCATTCCATTCACAAAGCTGTTCGGATGAATTTGCAGGGCGATTTGATTTGTGAAAGTCCCCGAAGTTGCTAACAGAACCGTTGAAATCCCTACAATTAAAAGCGTGTAAAACATTTTCATATCAGATTTATTTTTGCAAAGGTCTGATTGAAAAATGCTTTTTCTGTTACCCTATGATAACTAATGCTTTGTTGTTTGCTCTTTTCTTATTCTGCTTAAACTTTGTGGTGTTACACCCAAATAGGACGCAATATATTTTTGAGGTGTTCGCTGTATAATTTTGGGATGTTTGGTCTGCAGGTAAACGTATCTTTCTGTGGCTGTTTGGGTAAGTATATCTATTTGTTGCTGTTGTTTGTGAACAAAAAGCGCTTCGGAAGCAAAACGGCATATTTTGTCGCCAAACTCCGTGTTGTTGCTCAACTTGTTAAAATTTGTTTTAGATATTCTAAAAAGTTCAGAAGGTTCAAAAGTTACTACTTCAAGCGGCGTCGGTTGTTGGTTCAGGAACGACATATAGTCTCCAAAAAATTCTCCTTCATAGCATAAGTCAATACACACAAAGTTGTTATTGTTCCAAAGTAAAATTCCACCGCTTCCTTTCAGTATGAAGCTCAGATATTTTTCCGTTGTTCCTGTGCTTTTCAGGATTTCGTCTTTTTCCGTTGTTATAATTTCACCCAGGTTGGTAAATGATTTCCACGCTTCAAGCGGGACATTGAAATAAGGGTCAAAAGCTTGTTTTATTTTTTCTTCGGTTCTCATATTCTTATGTGTCAAAAGTCAGTCAGTGAATGGTTGTTCCAAAGTCTGTCCGGAAATTAGCGGTTGATGTATCATCAAGTTCCATTTTACCATTTGTTTCTGACAGGTTTTTCCAGTCGATACCTGATGAACCGTTCATTTTCAATCTCAAATTCTTTATCCTCCTTAAATCCGAGGCGCAATAATCCCTTAGTTCGTGTTCTTGTGGGGGGAAACAGCACGGTAATTGAAGTCAGGCCCATTTCTCCAAAGGCCCTACGTATAATCTCTTTGTACAAAACTTTGCCTATACCCCAGTAATCCGGATGTAGTACCAATGCGAGGTCTGCCTCACCGTTCTCCGGCTGTAATCCACCCCAGCCAACAAACTTATCATTTATGGTAAATGCCCACGGGCCGTAGCCATGTTCGGCCCAAAGTTGTTCTTTGGCAACGATAAATTTATCACAAACGAGTTCATTAAAGTCGCCTTTCAATAAGGGCATTTGGCGCCTCACCAACGGATTGTTCATTAATTCAATAATGTCTGATTTTTTAATTTCCGCCAGTTTCTTAAATTCAATATCCATTTTTTTATTCAACTGTGATTTGTTTCTCTAAAATATTATCAGGAGCCCGGATGCTATCAACCTGAATTAAAAAAAATTGTAATTTGATAAAGAGGTGCCTTCACATGAAGATAAAATATTTAGTAATATGAAAGAACTAAAGCAAATTACTCGTGTATTAATTGGTTTCATTGTGCAATTCTCTTATATATTATATCTGCCTGGCAATAAGATGTTATATTTTAATAATGGTTGCTTTGCAATTTACATTTTGTTACCTATAGTTTTTACTGTTTAATAATACCTGCCCGATTCTATCTGTAATCATTCTGATTTTACGGATAACGATTTGAATAAAGACCTGTCTTTAGTAATGCTTTATTATCATTTAATCATCTTCTTGTCCATTATTCGTTCCACTTCTTTCAATAATAGAGGGAAAGCCGGTTCGGTCATTCCATGTCCATATCCGTCCAGTTCATAGAGGCGGGTATCTTTATGGCCCGCTACTTTCATCATTCGCATCATATAAGCATTTTCTTCATACCTGCCTAACAGTTCTAATTCCCTGTCTCCTGTGATAAGTAAAACCGGAGGAGCATCTTTCCTTACATGATAAAGAGGAGCCAGTTCATCAATTACGGGTTGCTTTCCATCAATCCCCCTTTCTTCCCTTACTGTGAAATGTGTAATGGTGTGGCCACTGAATGGAATCAACCCCGCAATCCTATTCGCATCTATGTTATATTGGGAAAGCCATTTTTTATCCAATCCGACCATACTGACAAGATAACCGCCGGCAGAATGGCCGGAAAGAAATATCAAAGAAGAATCTCCACCAAAGCTTTCAATGTGATTAAAAACCCAGGCTACAGATGCCGCTGCATCCTCAATATACTTTGGCGCTCCTATTTGGGGAAATAAACGATAGTTTACGCTCACAACAGCGACTCCCTTGTCTTTTAACGCTTGGGGAATTGCCTTGTTCCCGGCTTTTAATCCGCCTCCATGAAACCAAATTATTGTTGCATATCCTTTTAGATTCTTTGGGTAATATACATCTAACACACACCGCTCGTTGATGTATTCGTCGGATTGATTAATGGAGTCATTATAATAATGAATATCCTGCTGAATGATGTATTGCGTTTCCTGAGCATGAGCAACAAAGAACATTGATATGATGGCGATAGAGCATATAATTTTTCTCATTTTTATTCTTTTTTATTAATGGTAACGGTTTTAAAATTTTTTTCTGACAGATTTTCGGCGAGCACTCATATCCGTGCTCCCTGAACCGCCGAGTCAGAATCTTCGGATGGCGTACCACCAACCCTGCTTTGTAATATGTGACTTTGTTGAGTGCTGACTATTCATTCATATATCGAATAATAAATTTCAAGTTTTGGCCTTTTTTGATGTTCTTCAATATCACTTGTGGCAAAAAACATTCTTCTTCTTAAACCGTCCTCATTTTTTAACCGAAGCATCAATCCATGTGATTCGTCTATGTTATTATAAATATCCTTAACTAGACATGTTATATTGATTGAAACATAGTTTTGCATTGTACGATCACTTTTGGGTATCAATACCTGGTTCAATTCTGTAGTTTGTGGTTGTGTATTCCATGTTATTAAATCTTCATCCCATTCTTCGATAACCCTTTGTAAGTAACATTCATTTGAACCGTCTATTGTATCATGGCCAAAGCCATGTCCAATATTTCCGTGCGCATATAATGATAATTTTATACTGTCAATAATTGCTTTTGCCGGAATGGTATCGAAATTAAAGTCAATGAAACTCCTAACAATATATGGAGTTCCTCCTGATGTCCATGAAATAGCTGCTAACTCCTCTGAATTGCCCCAATTTTTATTGCGGTAATCTTCAAATGGATAATCTTCTATAAAGGCATCCTTACCTTTAACTGAATTTGGTTGTAAGGTTACCACATGGGATACTAATAGTGGACAGTCACAATCCTTTTTACAGGAATCCATAAAAATTAGTACTATCGGTATTAGTAAGGCGAGTACTTTTTTCATAACATTTATTTTAGATTAACAATAATATTTTGGTTTTTATTTTGCATCTACTTAACACCTACCTATCCTCACCGATACCCAAATATCTCCTGAAGCTAAAATTGTGTGCCTTTTCTTCGCTATGGAATTGACTGAATAATTTTTCTGCGGATCGGTCTGTTCGGAATGTAACATAGGTTTTTGGTCGTTTGTTGATATACAAAAAATTACGGGAACTAAATTAGGAATTGTCACCGAAAAAAACAAGCGAAAACAGAATGAAATGTTCTGGGTTTATGAAGGCCATGTAAAAAGGCTGTGGTGGATTGACAATCTATTCCGGCGAAGGAACAACCGGAGGCTAAAATCCAATTCGGAATTTAATGGAAGGGAAGCTCCCGCTTTCCGTTTAAAATCTCTATTTTTGTGGCTTCGTAAAATGGCAAAGCATTTTTTATCATGAAGATATCGTACAACTGGTTAAAAGACTACATCAATTTGGATGAATCGCCCGAAGAAGTGGCAAAAATTCTCACTCAAACCGGACTGGAGGTGGCTGGCGTGGAAGAGGTAGAAACTGTAAAAGGCGGAATGGATGGATTGGTTTTGGGGAAGGTGGTTACTTGTGAAAAACATCCCAACTCAGAGCATCTGAGCAAAACCACGGTGGACATTGGCACGGGCGAATTGCTGAATATTGTTTGCGGGGCGCCCAACGTGGCTGCCGGACAAAAAGTGGTGGTGGCGCCGGTTGGAACGACACTTTATATGGGGGAGCAGGAACTCACCCTGAAAAAAATGAAAATACGCGGCGAGGTTTCCGAAGGTATGATTTGCGCTGAGGATGAAATTGGTATGGGTACGAGCCATGAGGGAATTATTGTGCTGCCTGAATCGGTGGAAATTGGTTTGCCCGCCAAAGAATATTTCAACATCAAATCGGATTGGGTTATCGAAATCGATCTTACACCCAACCGCATCGACGGTGGTTCGCATATTGGTGTGGCCCGCGATTTAGCCGCCTTCCTTAACCAGACAAAATCAACGGAATATAAACGCATTCCGGTGGATCATTTTAAAACCGACAACCACCATCTTGAAATTCCGGTGGAAATTAAGAACCCGGAGGCCTGTCCAAGGTATTCGGGGGTAACTATTTCGGGGATAACAGTAGGAGAGTCGCCCGACTGGTTGAAAAACCGGTTGAAAGCCATTGGTCATACACCTATCAACAATGTGGTGGATATTACCAATTACGTGCTGTTTGAAACCGGCCAGCCGTTGCATGCTTTCGACGCAGATGAAATCTCAGGCGGAAAGGTAGTGGTGCAAACGTTACCTTCCGGGACAAAATTTACCACACTGGATGAAGTGGAGCGCGAACTGCACGGGGATGACCTGATGATTTGCAATGTTAGCGAAGGAATGTGTATTGGCGGTGTGTTTGGCGGTATCAAGTCGGGAGTAAAGGAAAGCACCCAAAATGTGTTCCTGGAAAGTGCCTGGTTCGATCCGGTTTTCATTCGTAAAACCGCACGCCGTCACGGACTAAACACCGATGCCTCTTTTCGTTTTGAACGCGGCACAGATCCCAACGGAGTAATTTATGCCCTGAAGCGGGCAGCCCTGCTCATAAAGGAAATTGCCGGAGGAACTATTTCTTCGGAAATAGTAGATGTGTACCCAAAGCCGGCAGAACACTTTAACGTTCAGGTAAACTATCAAAATATTACCCGTCTGATAGGAAAAGAGTTGGGAAAAGAAACCATTAAAAACATTCTCACATCGCTGGAAATAGAAATTGAAAACGAAACCGAAGACGGATTGTCGCTCCGGGTTCCGCCTTACCGAGTGGATGTGCAGCGTGAAGCAGATGTGGTGGAGGATATCCTGCGTATTTATGGTTACAACAACGTGGAAATTCCGGCATTAGTGAAGTCATCGTTGCAGTATGCCCCGCAACCCGACCCCGATGAAATACGGAACCTTGTGGCTGAAATGCTTACTGCGCAGGGATTCAATGAAATCTGGTCGAATTCCCTTACCAAGGCGGATTATTATGAGGGATTGGAACAATACAAAGAGGAACAAACCGTAAACCTGCTGAATCCACTCAGCGCCGACCTGAACGGCATGCGCCAGACGCTGCTTTTTGGAGGGTTGGAGTGTGTCGCCTACAATGCCAATCGCCAGAATAAAGATTTAAAACTCTATGAATTCGGTAACTGTTACTTTTTAAAAGGAACGGAGCAGAAAGAAGACCCGGTGAGCAATTACCGTGAGGAAGAGCACCTCGGACTGTTTATTACCGGGGCCAAAATAACTGAAAACTGGACAGGAGTGCAGCAGCCTACCTCTTTTTTTCAGTTGAAATCCGTTGCCGAAAATATCCTGAAGCGAATGGGTTTTACCATTAGTATGCTGAAGGTTTCAGAAAGTCAGAATGAATTGTTTTCGGAAGGACTAACTTATATCGAAAACAATAAAATAGTGCTGGAACTGGGCATTGTGTCGAAAAAGTTTCAGAAAAAGTTTGAAATCAGTCAGGTGGTTTATTATGCTGATTTCAATTGGGAAGCCGTATTGATGCGGCTGGCCAAACATAAAGTGGCATTCCGGGAGTTGCCCAAATTTCCTTTGGTGCGCCGTGATTTGGCGCTGCTCATCGACAAGCAGGTAAAGTTTCAGCAGATTGAGGAGACGGCCTTTAAAACCGAGCGAAAAATCCTTCGCGAAGTGGGTCTTTTTGATGTGTATGAAGGAAAAGGCGTTCCCGAAGGGAAAAAGTCGTATGCGGTTAGTTTTATTCTGCGGGATGATTCACGTACGCTAAATGATAAACAAATAGATAAGACCATGCAAAAAATGGTTGCAGCCTTTGAACGGGAGTTGGGGGCTGAATTGCGCAAATAATGTACACATGTCGAATCAAACAAAAGGAATCATTTATGCGGCTGTTACCGCATTTTTCTGGGGCTTTCTGGCTATTGCCTTAAAGGTAGCAGTGCGCGAGGTCGATCCTCAAACCGTTGTCTGGTTCCGTTTTTTTGTGGCATTTATTCTCCTGTTGGGCTGGCAGCTTTACAATAAGCCCGCATCTTTGAAAATTCTGGTTAAACCTCCGTTGATGCTTATTATTGCGGCCATCGGACTTTCGTGGAATTATTTAGGATTTATGCTGGGTATTCATTACACTACCCCCAGCAATGCCCAGCTTTTTATCCAGTTTGGCCCGATTACCCTTGCCCTGGCCGGCTTTTTCATTTTTAAAGAACGGCTCACGCGGTTTCAAATGGCCGGCTTTTTTATTGCATTAGTTGGTTTTGCTTTTTTTTATAACGATCAGCTCCGGGCTTTTTTCGAAGGAAAAGAACAGTATAATATCGGAGTCCTGTTTACCCTCAGTGGCGCCCTGGCCTGGGCACTTTACGCGGTGATGCAGAAAAAACTGGTTGTCAGGTATTCTGCTCCCATGCTTAACCTGTTTCTTTTTGGGTTTCCCACGCTGGTTTACCTGCCGGTAATTGATCTGACACCGGTGTTTCAGTTGCATTGGACCTGGTGGCTGCTCCTGGTTTTTCTTGGTGTTAATACGCTGGTTGCTTACAGTTGCCTTGCCCAGGCGCTGCGCTTTATTGAAGCCAGTAAGGTGAGTGTTATCATTTTTATAAATCCGATTATAACGTTTACCACCATGGCAATTTTAACCTGGTTGCAGGTGGATTGGGTTTCGCACGAAAGGTTTTCACTGGTGACCATTCTGGGGGCATCGCTTGTTATTTCCGGCGCCCTGCTGGTCGTTCGAAAAGCAAAGAAAACAAAGGCTAATTCTCCAGAGACTTTTCAGGAATAACAATCATGAAAATAATGGTAACCGGCTTTCCGAGAGATTAATAGGGGGTATATGACACCTGTCGGAGATTTTGCTCGCGAAAATTATTAGGAAAATTCCAGTGAATGTCTCTAAAATCAGGTCGTGTCGTGTGTTTAGTCCCTTTTTGCCGATGTTTGATTCCGTGTGTTATTCTTCTTCGTCGGAGTCCAGAAATTCTTCGTTTTCAAATTCTTTTTCCAGAAATTCTTCGGCTTCCTCTACCAGTTGTGCAATAAGGTTTTCATCATCGGGTTCATCATCAATCCAGTGGATTTCCTGGTTGCTTTCAAAATCATCGATGTCAGCTTCAATAATAAAACGAGGAATTTCGGTATGCACCACAAAAATGGTTTCGGGTGTTTCCAGCGAGTTATCAGCTAATAAAAATCTGGGCAACATGATGCTTACTTTTAAAATTATGTTGCTAATTTATGAAATAGATTGCTATTTTTAGCGGAAATTAAAAAAAATGAACCTAGAATGAATGAATTAAACAATTTTCTTTCTCTTATTGACGGTTATATTGGCGGATCGCAGTGGTTCGTTTTTTTACTTTTAGGCACCGGCCTTTTTTTTACCATATATTTGAAATTCCCTCAGTTTCGTTATTTACATCACTCAATTCGTATTGTTCGCGGAAAGTTTGATCGGCAGGGTGATCAGGGGGATACTTCTCACTTTCAGGCGCTTACTACTGCACTTTCAGGAACGGTTGGCACAGGGAATATCGCCGGGGTAGCGCTGGCCATTCACCTCGGTGGCCCGGCTGCGTTGTTTTGGATGCTTGTTACGGCTGCACTGGGCATGACGACCAAGTTTGTAGAAGTAACGCTTTCGCATAAATACCGCGAGCAAGTGGAAGACGGGAGTATTGCAGGGGGCCCCATGTACTACATGCATAAACGGCTGAATATTCGTCTGAAAAATAAAAAGGTACTGAAAACAGGGCAAGTGTTGGGCGTTATTTTCGCTGTTGCTACCATTTTCTCTTCCTTCGGCACCGGAAACCTTCCCCAGATTAATAGTATTTCCAATTCTATGTTCGAAACATTTGGGTTGAACCGAATGCTGACAGGGGCCGTTTTGGCAGTATTACTGGCCTTGGTAATTCTGGGAGGAATTAAGCGGATTGCAAAAGTAACATCGCGCCTGGTACCTATTATGGCCATCATTTATTTTTTAGGAGCCATGGCAGTTATTGTTTATAATTATGAAAACATTCTTCCTTCCATTGGAGCCATTGTGGGTGATGTATTTTCCGGAACGGCTGCTGTCGGAGGGTTTTTGGGCGGCAGTATTGCTTTTGCATTTAACCGGGGAGTAAACCGCGGATTATTTTCGAACGAAGCAGGGCAGGGGTCAGCGCCTATTGCCCACGCGGCAGCACGCGCTCATGAGCCTGTTTCCGAAGGATTGGTTGCCTTGCTCGAACCGTTTATTGATACCATAATTATTTGTACGCTCACCGGGTTGGTGTTGCTGTCGTCCGGTGTGTGGAAAGAAAAGTTTCCCAACCAGTTTCAGGAAACTGATTTAATGGTGCTGGAAGGACAGTATTCAGAATCGAATCCTGATGAACGTAAACAACTCTATCAATTCCTGTCAGGGGATATTGACCTGCCCTTGTTTTCCGGCAGCCTGAATGTTTCTGAAGGGCAAATCCGGAATCAGCCAACCATTCTTCATGCCCGTTCGGTGGCCGAAAGTGTACAGGTATGGTTTAATAATCAGCCCTACACGGGAACTTTAACCTTTAAGGGCGGTAACCTGGTAACCCAGCCGGGACTAACCCTCACTGGTAATTCATTGATGCACAGTGCTCCTCTGACGACTGTTGCCTTCACGCGTAGTTGGCTGGGCGATTATGGAAAATACATTGTAGCCCTCGGGCTGTTGCTTTTTGCCTTTTCTACGGCTATCAGCTGGTCGTACTATGGAGGCAGGGCTGTTACCTACCTTTTTGGAAGTAAGGGGGTTATCTATTATCGTTTTGTGTATGTTATAGGTTTTTTCTTCGCCTCATTTGTTGACACTACCATTGTGTGGACTCTCTCGGGGATTACAATTGCCCTGATGACCATTCCCAACCTGGTTGGCATCCTCTCACTGCATAAAGAAATGAAAACCGAAGTGCAACTGTTCTGGAAAGAATGGTATGAACATTTTCCGGGGAAGAAAACACCTAAGATGTAGGGAGTGTAGCAGGCTAAGGGTGTCGGTAACCCGTTTTTTGCTGGTGTTGATTTATAAAATGAACCTGGGTTGTAAAACCAAACTACATCACCGTTCTCGCACAAGCGAAACTTTCCCTGCTTGCTTGCCCTTCAAGGATGGTTTTGTATGCCTTTTCTTACTGGAGGCGAATGGCACACGATGAATAAACACCCTTTTTATTCTACCCGAATAATACCACTTTCAAATCAAAAATTGAAACAGATCCGGCTTTTCATTGAGGTACTCATAAACAAACCCGTTTTCTTTCATGCGCTGGACTAAACCGTTAAAATCTTCCTTTTGCTGAACCTCAATGCCGATAACAGCCGGTCCTTTTTCCCGGTTGGTTTTTTTTGAATATTCAAAGTGGGTTATGTCGTCGGTTGGCCCCAGCACCAAATCAACAAAATCGCGGAGCGCTCCTGCCCGTTGAGGAAACCTCACAATAAAGTAATGCTTAAGTCCTTCGTAAAGAAGTGAGCGTTCCTTGATTTCCTCCATGCGGGTAATGTCGTTGTTACTGCCGCTGACAATACATACCACGTTTTTACCTGCCAGCTTTTCCCTGAACAGATCCAGAGCAGCGATGGAGAGCGCACCTGCAGGCTCCATCACTATGGCATCGTGGTTGTATAATTCAAGTATTTTGGTGCAGATTCTTCCTTCCGGAATGGTGACCATCTGGTCGATTACTTTTTGGCAAACAGCAAAAGATATTTCTCCAACCTTTTTTACGGCTGCTCCGTCAACGAACTTGTCTATTTCAGGGAGTTCTACTACTTTACCGGCTTCCAGCGATTTTTGCATGGAGGGTGCTCCGGCAGGCTCCACGCCAATAATTTTGGTTTGCGGGCTTACCTGCTTGAAATAAGCTCCCAGACCGGCAGCCAGACCGCCACCTCCTACGGGCACAAACAGGTAGTCAACCGGCTCTTTAATGTCTTGTAATATTTCCAGTGCCACGGTGGCCTGCCCTTCGATAATTTGTGGGTCGTCGAACGGATGAATAAAAGCCATTCCGGTTTGGCGGCAATCGTTGAGCGCAGCCAGCTCCGCAGCATCGTAAGTGTCTCCGGTCAAAATAACTTCAACGTTTTCTTTGCCAAACATTTCAACTTGCCTGATTTTTTGCCGGGGAGTAGTAGCCGGCATATAAATTTTACCCCGAATGCCTAACTGCCGGCAGGAGAAAGCCACTCCCTGTGCATGATTCCCGGCGCTGGCACAAACCACTCCTTTTTGTAATTCTTCTTTTGTTAATTGCGCAATTTTGTTAAATGCCCCTCGTATTTTGTAAGAGCGAACTGCCTGCAAGTCTTCCCTTTTTAGCAAAATATTTGCTTCAAACTCTTCCGAAAGATTCAGATTTTTTTGTAATGGTGTATGTTTGGTAATGTGGTTTATCCTGATGTTGGCACGGGTTATATCTCCCAGCTTTGGGAAGTACTTTTCTGTTTCACTCATTTTTTATTGTTTTGGACAAAGATAAGGATTCTCATTGTTGAGCGTTGGCAGAAACCGGTAAGATAACATAAAAAGTGCTGCCTTTTCCAGGTTCACTCTCCACATGAATGGTACCCCCGTTTCGCTCTGTAAAGTCTTTACACAGGATCAGGCCCAGTCCGTTTCCTTTCTCTTTTTTTGTCCCGTAGGTAGATGTTTTTTCTTCTTCTTTGAACAGGTTTTTGATGATGGAAGGTTCCATTCCTACACCACTGTCTGTTACTGCAATTTTTACCTGGTTTTTTTCTTTTTTTGCTGAAACAGAAACATCCCCTCCCTCTTCTGTAAATTTAATAGCATTTGAAATCAGGTTGCGCAGGATAGAATTCAGCGTGGATTTATCGGCCCAAACAGTTAATCCACTTGGGATATTTTGCTCCAGTTGAATGTTTTTTTGAAAAGCATTTTCTGCTAAAAGGTCGAAGTTTTCATGTACCAGAGACTGAAGGTTTAATCCGGCCGGTGAAAATTTAATCTGACCCTGTTGCATTTGGGCCCATTCCAGCAGGTTTTCCAAAAGAAGGTACGTTTGTTTGGTAGATGACCAGATTGATCCGCTGCAATTTTTTATTTCGGCCTGGCTCATCTGGTCTGTCTCCCTGTACATTATTTCACTAAGACCGAGTACTCCGTTCAGGGGACTTCTCAAATCATGCGCAATAACAGAAAAAAATTTGTCGCGCATTTTGATTAACATCTGTTGTTTCGCTGATTGTTCCTTTAGCTCTCTGTTTTTTATCTCCAGCTGTTTCGTCTGTTCTGCAATGGTAATCGATTGTTTCATCTTCGAGCGGAAAAGGTTCCACATAACAATCGATAAAATCCCCACAACGATCAATGTTGTTAGATTATACGATATATTTGAGAGTAAAACAGACTGATCGGCCTGTACTTTTGGCAGGAACAGGGATAAAAGTAAAAATCCTGCACTGAAATTAAGCAGGGCCCAAACAGGCCTGACCAGAAAGAATACGGAAAGAACAATACAAATAATCAGAAACGGGTTAATACTCGTTGTTACCAATTGATCGATGATTGTAATCCAGACAGCAATCAGGATGCCCAAAGAATAGAAAAAATGAAAAAGCCACTGCATTGTTTTTTTGTTCGGGATTGACTTTCGCTTATGATTTATGCCAATAAAGCCGATTACCAGCAGGATAAGTACTATAATGCTACGCGAAAAAATGATCCCTAATCGCCATGTATAGTCATTCGAACTGGTTTCAGAGAGGTTGATGGAAAAGAATACAATATGAATGATTGCTGCCGGAATTCCTACACCTGCCAGGTAAATTAGCCGCTCCACATTTTGTTTCAGAATCTCTTCATTAATCAATTGAAGTGTGTGAGCAGGTTCTTTCCTGGTAATGAATGAAAAAAATTTCACCATGTTTGAATTATTAGTTGGTCTATCTTGTCAAATGTACAAATCAAAAGCAGTGTAACTTTAAAACTGGCAAACAACCCTAAAGGTTTAGTAGTATTCGATGTTTTTTCAAAAAAAGTTTGGGGAAAGAGTATTATTCAGTTGATTAAGAGGAATGAAAAAAAACCGTTCCTAACTAAGTGAGAACGGTTTTTTTTCAGGACTGGCAATTTTCTAATTACCAAAAGAGAGATAGTTAAAAACCGCAATTCCTAATTTTTTTCAATCCAATGTGCAATCCAGTCGCCTACCTGTGACGTTTTATAGGCCTGTCCGGAAGCAATGTCTTCTGTTACAAAACCTTCGGCCAAAGAAGCTGCGACGGCATCCCGAATGGTTTTTCCCGCTTCCGGTAGATTCAGGGAGTACTCAAACATCATGGCAGCGGAAAGGATGGTCGCAATGGGATTGGCAATGTCTTTCCCGGCGGCCTGTGGATAGGAACCATGAATGGGTTCGAATACCGAGGTGTGGATTCCAATAGAAGCGGACGGCAATAAACCGAGCGATCCTGTAATTACGCTGGCTTCGTCGGTGAGGATATCGCCGAACATGTTTTCGGTAACTACTACGTCGAACTTTTTGGGCCACTGAATAATTTGCATTGCTGCGTTATCAACAAGCATGTGATCCACCTCAATGTCCGGGTAGTCTTTCTCCATTTCCTGGATTGTTTCCCTCCACAATCGCGATGTGGCCAGCACATTTGCTTTATCAATTGCAGTGAGTTTTTTCCTGCGCTTTGCTGCAAAACTAAAAGCAAGTTTGGCTACGCGTTCAATTTCTTCTTTTGAATAGACATTGGTATCAAAGGCTTTTGTTCCGTTTTCGGTTCGGCCCCTTAATTCACCATAGTAAATTCCCCCTGTTAATTCACGAATAATCATAAAGTCAGCGCCTTCAATCAATTCTGGCCTTAACGGAGATTTATTGATTAATGACTCAAATGTACTTACCGGCCTTATATTGGCATACAGTTGCAGTTTTTTACGCATCTCCAGCAAGCCCTGTTCGGGCCGTACTTTTGCTGCAGGGTTATTGTCATATTTTGGGTCGCCAATGGCTCCAAACAATACTGCATCAGAGTTCAGACAAATATTGTGTGTCTCTTCCGGATATGGGTCACCGACCTTATCAATTGCTGCGGCACCAACAATCCCAAACTCAAAACTAAATTGGTGATTAAACTTATTACCGATGGCATGAATAACTTTCTCTGCCTGTTCAACTATTTCCGGGCCAATTCCGTCGCCCGGTAATTTTGCAATTTTAAATTTCATTTTAACATTAATAATTATACTCTTTCTGCTACTAAATCTCCTACTTCCGTGGTGGAGTACCCCATTCTTCCGGCTCCCATATCTTTCAGTTTATTGGCCGTTACATCCATTATCGCTGCTTCAATCGCAAGGGCTGCTTCTTCTTCTCCCAAATGATCAAGCATCATCGCACCAGATGCAATAGCTGCCAGCGGATTGATAACATTTTTGCCTGTATATTTCGGAGCAGAACCTCCGATGGGCTCAAACATGGATACACCTTCCGGATTAATATTTCCTCCGGCGGCAATACCCATACCACCTTGCGTAATAGCACCAAGGTCTGTTATTATGTCTCCAAACATATTGCCTGTTACAATAACATCAAACCATTCCGGGTTTTTAACCATCCACATACATGTGGCATCCACATGGTAATAATCACGGTTTATTTCCGGGTAATCCTTTGCGCCAAGTTCATGGAAAGCTCTTTCCCATAAATCATAGACATACGTTAATACATTCGTTTTACCGCAAAGAGCCAGGGTATTTTTTCTATTGCGTTTTTTGGTGTAGTCAAAAGCAAATTTCAAACACCTTTCAACCTGTTTGCGGTTGTAAACCATACTTTGTATGGCTACTTCATCCGGAGTCCCTTTCATGGTAAAACCTCCGGTACCGGTATATAAACCACCGGTATTTTCGCGTACCACTACATAGTCAATATGTTCTGGTCCCTTATCTTTCAGGGGGGTTGGAACTCCCGGGTAGAGTTTTACAGGCCGTAAATTGATGTACTGATCAAGCTCGAAACGAAGTCTGAGTAGAATGCCTTTTTCAAGAATACCTGGTTTTACGTCAGGATGGCCAATGGCGCCAAGAAAAATGGAATCGAATTTACTCAACTGGTCTGATGCTGTATCGGGAAGTACCTCTCCCGTTCTCAGGTAGCGGTCGCCACCAAAATCAAACTCTTCATAATTTAATTTGAACCCAAATTTTTGGGCGGCTGCTGATAAAACTTTTTTTCCTTCAATAACTACTTCCGGTCCTGTTCCATCGCCAGGTAGTACTGCAATGTTGTATGATTTGCTCATTGATTATAAGATTTAATTTGATATTTGAATTTTTTCTTGAGTCGCAATGATAACATAAATAATTTATATTCAACTATTAGACCTTGATTTTTCTGAATATTAAACATCCGTACAATTTTACATTTTCATTTAGTCTTTGCATTTGCAAAAGACTGAACCGGGGGAAGTTTTTTTACTAGGTGATACTATTCAGAATTTTGTCCAGTAATCCGGGTTTGAATTCATTTTCAATAATATTCAACATCCTGATGGTAGCTTTTATCGCAGCAGAATTTTGATCCGGATCAAGGCCTTTGGTTTTAAATTCCCGCTTATTTTTCCAGGTAATCACTGTTTCAACCAAGGCATCTGTTTTTCCGCCAGGCGGAATGGTTACCACGTAATCCACCAGTTTGGGAAAGGATTTACCCAGGCGTTTGTAAACTTTTCTCAATGCTTTTACAAAGGCATCGTACTGGCCATCCCCGTCGCTGATTTCTTCGTACAGCTTCCCTTCTATTTCAAGGCTTATGTTAGCTACCGGGCGCAATCCCATTGTGTGGGTTACAGAATAGTTGACTACCCTGATTTTCTGCTCGATGAGGTCGTTTTCCATCACATCTGCAACAATGTATGGCAGTTCGTCAGAAGTTACCGTTTCCTTTTTGTCTCCCAGTTCAATGATCCGTTGGGTTACTTTTTTTAATGACTCGGCGTCGAGTTCAATTCCCAGATCCTCCAGATTCTTTTTGATATTGGCTTTGCCCGATGTTTTTCCCAGGGCATATTGCCTTATTCTTCCGAACCGTTCAGGAAGGAGATCATTAAAATAGAGGTTGTTTTTATTGTCGCCATCAGCATGAATTCCACTACACTGTGTAAAAACAAATTCACCAACGAGTGGTTTGTTGGTAGGAATGCGAATACCTGAAAACGATTCTACCAGTTTCGACACTTTGTTTAACTGGGTTTCATTAACATTGGTTTTCATTTTCAGGTGATCCTTAATGGTGGCAATCACACTCGAAAGCGGTGCGTTACCAGCCCGTTCTCCCAGTCCGTTTACCGTAGTGTGCACACATCTGATACCGGCTTTAATCGCATGGAAAACGTTCGCTATGGCCAGATCATAGTCGTTGTGGGCATGGAAATCAAATTTAACCCCAGGGTATGTTTCAGTCATCTCCCTGCAAAAGTCATACGTTTCGTCCGGGTCAAGAATCCCCAGCGTATCGGGAAGCATAATTCGATCTACCTTTTCTTTGCTGAGATTGGAGATCATAAAATGGACATACTCTTTTGAACTCCGCATGCCGTTCGACCAATCTTCCAGGTAAACATTTACCCTGATTCCCATTTCTGTGGCATTGGCAATTACTTTCTTTATGTCGGCAAGATGTTGTTCGGGCGTTTTTCTCAATTGTCCGGTTACATGTTTCAGTGAACCTTTACAAAGAAGGTTAACCACTTTTCCTCCGGCATCCGCAATCCACTGCAATGAGATTTTGTCGTCAACAAAACCGAGGATTTCCACCTTGTCGAGATGCCCTTTTTCTTCTGCCCAACGCAGTACCCGCTGTGCTCCTTTAAATTCACCTTCCGACACCCGCGCCGAAGCGATTTCGATACGATCTACACGAACATCTTCCAGCAGCACTTTGACCACACTTAGTTTTTCGCCCTCTTTGAACGAAACTCCGGTAGTTTGTTCCCCGTCGCGCAGTGTGGTGTCCATTATGGTGAGGCGTTCCCCTTCAATTTCAACTGTTTTACCTGTCATCTTTCCCTTTTTATAGCCAAATAAATACCATTTTTCCAATAACGGACTTCCTCTTCATTGGTTTCTGCCAACAGAAGAGGAAGCCATAACTGCCCGGTCAGACCGCGTCTTTATCTTTTTTCTTCAAATATTCCAATTTCATCTTTCATTGCAACCAGGTAATCGATGTCGTCAAGTCCGTCTTTCAGGCAATGTTTTTTATACGGATTAATTTCAAACTCTACTGATTCACCTGTTTCCAAAATTGTAAATGTCTGTTTCTCCAGATCCGCTTCAAATGCAGTATCGGGATTTTTTTCTATTGCATTGAAAATTTTTTGAAGGAATTCCGGAGGAACAACAACTGGAAGCAGGCCGTTGTTCAATGCATTATTTTTAAAAATATCAGCAAAAAAACTGGAAACGACTACCCTGAATCCGTAATCATAAATAGCCCATGCAGCGTGCTCGCGGCTTGAACCGCTCCCGAAATTTTTCCCCCCTACCAGTATTTTTCCGGAGTAGTTTGAATTATTCAGCGGAAAATCGGCTTTCGGACTGCCATCTTTGTTGTATCGCCAGTCGCGAAACAGGTTATCGCCAAAACCTTTCCGCTCCACTGCTTTTAAAAAGCGGGCAGGAATAATTTGGTCGGTATCCACGTTTTCTACCGCTAACGGTACTGCCGGCGAAGTTATTGTTGAAAATTTATCGTATGCCATGTTACTATATTTTATTCAGAATATTTAATGAAACACCGACATGTTTTTTAGTTTCTGTCAGGTGTAAAAATAAAAATTACAACAGTTCTCTCGGGTCGGTAATTACGCCGGTTATTGCAGCTGCCGCTGCTGTAATCGGACTGGCAAGCATGGTGCGCGCACCGGGTCCCTGGCGGCCCTCGAAATTCCGGTTCGAAGTGGAAACTGCATATTTCCCTTCAGGTATTTTATCATCGTTCATTGCCAGACAGGCAGAACACCCGGGTTGTCTGAGTTGAAAACCGGCTTCTTCCAGGATTTTATCCAATCCTTCGGCGCGTATTTGTTTTTCTACCCGTTGTGACCCCGGAACCAGCCAGGCCGTAACATCCGATGCCTTTTTTCTTCCTTTTACAAAATCGGCAAATGTTCTGAAATCTTCAATCCGTCCGTTGGTACAGCTTCCGATGAAAACGTAATCCACTTTTTTTCCCAGCATGGCTTCTCCTTCGTGATATCCCATGTACTGAAGAGACTTGAGGAATGTATTTTTGTCCGATCCTTCCATGCCTGTTGTGACAGGGATATTTTGCGTAATTCCCATTCCCATCCCCGGGTTGGTACCATAGGTAATCATCGGCTCAATGTCGTCAGCTTCGAATGTATATTCGGTATCGAATACAGCCCCTTCGTCGCTTTTCAGCTCACGCCAGGCTGCCACTGATTTTTCCCATTCTCCGTCCTTCGGAGCAAATTCGCGGCCTTTGATATAATCGAAGGTGGTTTCGTCGGGGGCAATCATTCCTCCGCGTGCACCGCTTTCAATACTCAGGTTACAGAGGGTCATGCGGCCTTCCATACTTAAATTTGTAATGGCCGAACCGGCATATTCAATAAAATGGCCGGTACCCCCACTGGTGGAAATTTTCGAAATAATGTACAAGGCGATGTCTTTGGCAGTTACACCCTTTTTCAGCTGTCCGTTCACCGTTATCCGCATTTTTTTTGGTTTGGGCTGCATAATACTTTGGCTGGCCAGCACCATTTCCACTTCGCTGGTGCCGATACCAAAAGCAATGGCGCCAAATGCCCCGTGAGTTGAGGTGTGACTGTCACCACAAACAATGGTCATCCCCGGTTGTGTCAATCCCATTTCCGGTCCGATGATATGCACAATACCATGCCCTTCACTCTGGAGGTCGTGGTATGTAATCCCGTGTTCCGCACAATTTTTTTTCAGCATTTCCACCTGGTTTCTGGATAACTCATCCATGATGGTGAGGTGCTGGTTTTCGGTAGGTACATTATGATCGGGGGTGGCAGTGGTTCTATCGGGCCTGAAAACTTTCAATCCCCGGGTTTTCAGTCCGAGAAAAGCAACAGGACTGGTCACTTCATGAATAAAATGTCGATCGATGTACAATACATTGGGGCCACCTTCCACTTTCTTTACTACGTGGGCGTCCCAGATCTTGTCAAATAATGTTTTTGCTTCCATTAATATTAACTCTGTTTATGCGTTTTTCTAATTTTAAACTGCCTCGTGTACAACAGGTAATTTGTTTATTGCATCAAGGAAAGCTTCCACCGAAGCGGTTACAATATCGGTGTGGGCTCCAAATCCGTGGAAAATTGAATCGTTGTAATCAATCTGCATGTGCACTTTACCGATATCGTCGCTGCCACGGGTAATGGCCTGAACAAGAAATTCTTCGATTGTCACCTGGCGATGAATGATTTGCTTCACCGCTTTGATGGCAGCATCTACCGGGCCGTTACCGGAAGAAGAAGCTTCAAAGCTTTCACCGGCAATGTTAAGCTTAACAATGGCCATCGGCGTAAGGCTTTTGCCCGTAACAACCTGCAGGAAGTCAAGCTTAATGCGGTGTTCCTGACGGGTGGCGTCGCCTACCAGTAAAGCGATATCGTCGTCGCGAATGTCTTTTTTCTTATCCGCCAGTTTCAGAAACTGTTCGTAAACTTCTTCCAGTTTTTCCTTTGTAAGTTCAAACCCCATTATTTCCAGCCGGTGTTTGAGCGCTGCACGACCGCTGCGTGCGGTAAGCAATATGGATGATTCATTGATGCCTACGTCGGCAGGATCCATAATCTCATAGTTTTCGCGGAATTTCAATACGCCATCCTGATGGATACCCGAAGAGTGGGCAAAAGCATTGCGTCCCACTACTGCTTTGTTCGGCTGCACCGGCATGTTCATCAATGTAGAAACCAGCCTGCTGGTGTGGTAAATGTTTTTTGTGTTCACACCGGTTTCAATTCCCAGTACCTGGTACCTGCTTTTCAGTATCATCACTACTTCTTCCAGCGAAGTGTTCCCGGCCCTTTCCCCAATACCGTTAATGGTTACTTCGGCCTGTCGTGCCCCGTTCATAATACCCGAAATGGTATTGGCTGTGGCCATCCCCAGGTCGTTGTGGCAATGGGTGGAGATTACGGCCTTGTGAACACCATTTACATTTTCGACAAGGTATTTGATTTTTTCACCAAATTCATGGGGGAGGCAGTACCCGGTTGTGTCGGGAATATTTACCACTGTGGCGCCGGCTTTAATTACCGCTTCGACTACCTTTGCAAGGTATTCGTTTTCTGTGCGGCCTGCATCTTCGGCATAGAATTCCACATCTTCCACATATTTTTTTGCATATTTTACCGCTTCCACAGCCCGTTCGAGAATGGCATCAGGGGTTGAATTTAGCTTGTGGTGGATATGGAAATAGGAAGTACCGATTCCTGTGTGGATGCGCCCCTTTTTCGCGTATTTTAGCGACTCTGCAGCTACATCAATATCTTTTTGTACGGCGCGGGTAAGAGCGCAAATTGTCGGCCACGTTACCGCTTTGGAAATCTCGACCACCGATTCAAAATCGCCCGGGCTTGAAATTGGAAACCCGGCTTCGATAATGTCAACACCCAGTTCCTGTAATGCCTTGGCCACCTCGATTTTTTCGACTGTGTTCAACTGGCATCCCGGTACCTGCTCGCCATCGCGCAGGGTAGTGTCAAAAATGAAAAGCCTGTCACTCATGTTTACTTATTTTTCAGTTGTTAATTCCTTCCACGAAAAAAGCCATCCCCTTTTTATGAGAATGGCTTAATTCGTTTTTTTCTTATCATTTACAACATACCATTCTCATTTCTTCTGAATTAGAAGAATAATGCCAATAATTAGGCTGAGAAGTGAAATGTTGTTTAGTAAATTCATTCTTTAAACTTACGATTTGCTGCAAATATTAAAATATTTTTTTAAAATGAAAACAAATAGCCGTTTTTTATTGATGAAATTTAATAAACGGATAAATTTATCCGGTATTTTGTTTTGCTTTGTACACTACCTTAAAATTGAAAAAACCATCCGTTGTATCCTAACTTACAGGAAGAACCGGATAGCTTTTAAACTTCAGGCAGGGACTTTTTTGCTCTTTTCCCGGAGTTGGTGCATAAAATAAGAAATGTAGCTTTCTGTCGAATTATATTAGAATAGAACTAAGACGGATGATTATAACGCAAGGTTGACAATCGTGATACCTGCGCCTCCAAAGTCGACATGTTCGTCTTTAAAACTGCGTACCATGGGTTCGGAACGAAGGTAGCTGCGAATGGTTTCTTTCAAGATGCCGTGCCCTTTTCCATGCAGGATACGCAGTTGTGCTACTTCAAACATGATAGCTTCGTCGATAAATTCCTGGATTTTCGGAATGGCTTCTTCGGCCCGCTGCCCGCGGACATCTATTTCGGATTTGAAACGAAGCCTTCGTTCGGAGTAGTTACCCAGCAGCCGGGAGCCTCCTCCCGAACGCGAATCTTTTTCGGCTTTCTTTGCCTCGTTATTACTTAACCGTTCTACTTGTTTGCGCGGTAGGGTAGTGATGAGCTGCCCAAATGCGACTACGGCGTTTTTTTCATTTAGCTCAATGAGGTCTCCGATAGTTTGCTGACCAATGATGCGCACTTTATCGCCAGGTTTTAACTCAACGCGTTTTTCCAGCTTCTTTTTGCTGATTTCCTTTTTTGATTCTTCCGGACGCCGCTGATTTCGTTTGGCTTCGCGCCGGCGCAGTTTTTCCATTTTGGTAACAATCCGGTCATCCTGGTTGCCCGTGCTTTTTTCTACCTCCTCTTTCAGGTTTTCCAGCTTTTGTCGTGCCTGTTTTGTTTTCTCTTTTTCCGCCTGCGCTTTTTTTATTTCGAGAATTGTATTTTCAATCCGTTTGTTTACTCCTGCCAGGAGCGTTTCAGCATCTTCGCGAGCTTGTTTTAGTATTTCTTTCCGTTGCTTTTTTGTTTCTTCCAGTTCCGATTCATAATTGGCCGCCATGTTGTCGAGGACTTTTTCAACTTTCCTGATTTTTTCCCGTTTCGTTTCCCAATACCGTTTATCACGGTTTATTTTTCGCAGGTTTCGGTCAAAGTCAATGTGTTTCTTCCCTACCTTTTCAGTGGCTTTTTCCAGTATTTCTTTCGGAAGGCCTATCTTGCGGGCAATTTCAAAGGCAAAAGAACTTCCGGGTTTACCAATTTCCAACTGAAACAACGGGTTCATATTCTGTGCGTCGTACAGCATGGCGCCGTTCACAATTCCATCTGCAGATGAAGCAAAGTGTTTCAGGTTGGAGTAGTGGGTGGTAATGACCCCAAAGGTGCCCAGGTTATTCAGGTTGTCCAGGATTGCTTCCGAAATAGCACCGCCCAGCATGGGTTCGGTACCGGTACCAAATTCATCGATGAGAACCAGCGTATTCGCATTGCTGTGCTTTACAAAATGTTTCATGTTTAGCAGATGGGAACTGTAGGTGCTAAGGTCGTTCTCCAACGACTGATCGTCGCCAATGTCAATGAAAATTTGTTGAAAAATACCGGTTTTGCTACCATCTCCTGACGAGATAAGTAGTCCGCATTGCAACATGTATTGCAGCAGCCCGACTGTTTTAAGGCATACCGACTTCCCTCCCGCATTCGGACCGGAAATAAGCAGTATGTGGTTCTTTTCGTCAAGATGAATATTGAGTGGGACAATTTTGCGTTTTTCCCGTTTCAAAGCTTGTTGCAACAGGGGATGGACAGCCTGTTCCCACCCAATGAGCGGTTTATTCTCCACCTCGGGGAGAATAGCATTGAACTCTACGGCCAGCAAGGCTTTGGAACGAATAAAGTCGATTTCCCCCAGAAATTCGTACGAATAAAGCAGGTCGGCAATGTAAGGTCTGATATCGTTGGAGAAAGTCGTAAGAATCCGGACAATTTCACGTCGTTCGGCGTATTCGAGTTCCCGGATTTCATTGTTCATTTCTACGATTTCATTCGGCTCAACATAAGAGGTTTTTCCTGTGGCTGATTCGTCGTAAACAATGCCTTTGATTTTTCGCTTGTTTGCTGCTGAAACCGGAATAACAGCCCGTCCGTCACGGATGGAAACCGAAGCCTCTTCGTCCACCAACCCATCTTTTTGAGCCTGCTTTAAAATGGCATGAAGCCGTTTCGACATGTTTGATTGCAAGGAAAGAATGCTTTTCCTGATTTGCGCCAGTTCGGGCGAAGCATTGTCGCGCATTTTTCCGAACTTGTTAATAATGGCATCAATCCGGTCGTAGATGTACGGAAAAATCTGTACCCGTTCTGTTTTCTTTTTTAAAAGCGGGAAGGCATCCTCATCCTGTTTCTTAAAAAACTGCACGATGGCACGCACTGATTCCAGCGACCTTTTCAAATCGAAAAGTTCTTCTTCTTCCAAAAAACGGCCTTCCACCTTAATTTTTTGCAGGGCATTCCGAAGGTCAAAAAAATGGTTGGCCGGAAAGTTTTCCACTTCACGAATTATCCGGCAGAATTCATTTACCTCTCCTAATTGACGCGAAATGGCATCGAAATTATCCTGAAAATGTATATCATCTACCCACTCACGCCCCATCAAACTGAGGCATTTATTGTGTAGCATGGCACGAATACGGTCGAACCCTATCTTCTCTTCAAAATGTTGCGGCCAGATGTTTTGCATTGTTTTCTTTTAAAATCGGTGCAAAAGTAGGGAAAGGAGTTTAAAGTTCAATATTTATGTTGTAAAGTATGTAGAATTGAGCGGGTTTGCCAACCCAACAAAAGATTTCCACTTTTCGATTTGGAAATATGTCTCTTCATGCCTTTTTTTAACTACAGAGAGAGCAGAGAAGACACAGAGTACCGCAGAGGTCGAACTGCGAAACCAAATATTTTTTCCGGATTGAATATTGGTTGTTTGCATAAGGATTGGATACTATTGTGTCCTATATTGGATATTGCCGGACAAGTCCAATCCCATCTGGCATGCTTCTGTTTATCAGATTTTTAAAATCCGGGAAATATGCTTTTCTGTTCTGATATTTACCATTTTTATTCATCGTTCACTGTTGTATAATGGCAGGAGCATAGTGCGGTTCGGATTTCGGAGTGCGCTTTTATCCGCCGGAGAAAACGATGAAAGAAAGTCTGCCATTTCCGGCCGACATTGACGGCGCTGTATTTATGTCTTTTTTTTATTTGTTTTTTCATTGTTAGAATACATCATTTTCCTAAATTTAAAAGGAAGAAGGCAATATTTGTAAAACGAATAACCGGCTTTATTATGAACTGGATAAAATTCGGTATTTTATCGATTGGATACATTACGGTGGGCCTTTTGCCCAACGCAGTAGAAAAATCATTACAGCATGTTACGATAGACATTAAAGAACAAACGCTTAGTTTTCTCAGCAACGAAAGCTTATATGGTAAAGCATTTGAAAGAGGGTATACCGTGCTTCTTTTTACAATGGCTATTCTTCTGTATACATTTTTTTGGCTACTCACGAAGTATTATAACCTGGGCAAACACGACCGGCTGATGCGAACCATCACCTACACGTTTGTATCGCTCGCACTTTTAGCATTCGTTCCTCATAATATTGAGCCATATAGTTGGTATAATCTGGCTCCCTCGTTGCAGCGGATGCTGCATAATCTACTGGCAGTGGTTGTTTTTTTGTCTGTGCCTGCTCTTATAATAACCTTTCAGGTTTCAATTGTAAAAAAACTGCCTTTTATTGGCATAACCGGATTATGCATTTTGGGTCTGGTAATTCTGATAATGGCATATTTATTAATTACCAACGGACTAAACGGCGTAGCTGAAATCTTTTTTATCGATGGTATTTCCGTTTGGATTATTTTTGTTTCGGTAATGACAGTATTGGGGCGCCAACGTTTTCAACACCAGTAAATACAGAAGATGTTGTTTTAGTCTCATTTACAGGGTCCTGTTTTTACCAAATAAAAATGGGCAAGCAAATATTACGATATTTTTCCTGAATTAATTCCCTTCGTTTTATTGGTTTTTTATTGTTCATTCCTTCCATCAATTTGATGCAAAACCAGATTTTTTAGTTATCATGAAAAAAACAATATTAAGCGCAGTCTGATTTACAGTTCTGTATGGTAAGAGATAGCAATATGTGTCGGCCTGGAATTAGGAGTTTCAACCAATCGAATATCTAAAACACTGAACCTGCTTATCTGTCCTTTGAATACAAAGAACAAATGGAGTGAAATCTGTTTGACTAAAGTGAGATTTAAATTACTTTCCAAACGCAGCGCCTTGTCATTATATTTTTTTCGAACCTTCTTCTTAGTCCAAAGACTTAGCAAAGCTATCGACGGTTAATTCTATTGTTGAAAATTACACTTAGAGTCAACATGTTTCCACAATATCGTAATGTCTGTTAATTCATCGTATAAGTCATCTGTATGACCAAGATTTTCACCACTGCAGTTTTTTACGGTTGATGCATAATTAGCAGCAGGATTACAATTGCCATAGTAGAATACTGTCTTTCCCTTGTAAGTAGCCATGGCATAATATGCATATTCATCTTCCTTAACATCATCAATTGCCTCCTTTAGCCAATCTAACTCTTCTGCAGGATTTGAGACATTACATTTATTATTTAAATCGTTATTCTCATCCTTTTTACATGAACCCAGAGTAATCGATGAGATAATTGTTACTAGTACTAAAAGGTTAAAATTTTTATTCATATTATTTTTTTGTTAGTGTATGTTTATTAGATGCAAATTGATTCAATTTGGTTGCTTGACGCCAACGGTTTGTGTTTGTTATAGCTGTTGTACCACCAAATGCCACTATGCAATATGGATCGTGTAGGAATTGTTGTTCAATTTTTTATTAATTTTCCGGCCTGTTGTTTCCCATTTGTTTCTATAAGATAAATGTAATGTCCCTTTTTTAGATGAGTGGTTTTTATGCAATTAGTAAAGCTTACTTCTTTATTTAATATTTCACGTCCCAACAAGTCATATAATTTAAAAGTAACAGGCCCGGATAAGTTTTGTGTTTCGAAGAACAGATTTTCATTGACAGGATTAGGATATATAAGAATATTTTTAGCGTTTGTTTCAAGAATTGAATTCACTGTTATTTTGCTATAATGAAAGGTCCCATTTTCTGATAATACCCAATCTTGATTATTTTCAGTCCAGTAGAATTTGGAATAACTTTGAGGTTTATTTTTTATATTCTGTTGTTTTAGTAAGGTGAAAATACCTCTTAAGATAAGATTCTGGGGGGGTAAGATTAATTCCTGGTATTCAACCGTTAAATCATAACTGAATACATCTTTACTTGATGGTGTCCATTGACCTGACTCAGTATTGTTATTAAAGGAAGTTATTTCGACAAGGTTTCCTTTTGGGTCGTACAAAAGATCAATTTTTGAATTACTAATCCAATCTTCAGATGTTTTATCCCATTTGAAATCAATGGATTGTAAGGTGTCTTCAAGAAAGGTGTTTTCAATTTTCCTTTTATTGTCCCACTGGTTTGTAGATTCATTAAAAATGCGGTAGACAAACTGTATCTCGTTTCCTGTTGAATCGTATTTATATTCTCTTTTTTCAAGATTTGACCATTCACTGGCATTTCTTTTTACATAAAAAGAAGTCATCTCAATTAATTGTCCATTTGAATTGTAGGAATATTCAACTTTTTTGTAGTCCTCCCATTCTCTTGTATTTTCATTTGGGGAGTAAGTATTTTGGATGGTCAGTTCGTCATTGCTATTATATGTATATTGTTCTTTTGAAGATGCTGAACTATTCCATTGCTCTATAACGTAATCCCATCCATAAAATAGAGAACTATCAATTAACCCTTTGTTGTTGTAAATGTATTTAAGTTTGTAAGCTGGAATTAGCCGGGAGTCATATTTCCTGTAAACAATCTTTTCTGTTTTGTTATTGTTTACATCATATACAAATTCATTCTTGTCAAAAATGATCCACTCTTTCGTAAGGATTTCATAGCTAAAATCAAGATATTGTACCATATTGTATTGAGTGTCATAGTTATATGTAGATACATTACTTGGGTCCCATTGGCTGTTGAAAGCATTCCAATGTTGTGAAGTTATACTATCAAGTTTAAATTTACCAATATAGGGGACCTCGTGTCCTGAATTTTGGCCTAAGGCTGTTAAGGTTATTATGCCAATGTGAATTAAAAGGGTGATTTTTAGTTTCATATTTTTATCTTCTTACATCGTTTTTTTGTACTTAATGATGGGTTGCTAACTGCACTCACCCGGCTTTGAAATGTGTACTTTGTTGACGCTGGTATTTTTTATCTGAATGTATATCGTATTCCCCAAAGTGTCCGAATTTCAGATGAAAAATTATCACCTACTTGAGGCGTTAATTCCATCAAGACAGAAAAGTTTTTTACTTTCTCAATCGGACTTATCTCCAGTTGAACAGGAATTGTTAATCCGTTTACTCCATCAATTTCTGCAAACGGGCGGGCGCTGAATCCAATTCCAACTGAAATTTGGTGATAATCATGTTGTTTGAAATTATAGAAAATTGTCGGCTCAAGGATAATATCTTCAGATTCTCTGTTCAGAAATGCCTTTAATTCTCCACTTATTTTTTTGTCATTGTCGGTGCTGATACCAATCGCCTGAAGCGAATATGTTGAAAAGCTTATTTGTGCAAACGAACTTTTGATGATAAGTGTAATTGAAAGGAGTAAAATTAATTTTAGATATTTTTTCATGGTTGTAAATTAATTGGATTTTTTGTGATTTTTCTGGTTGTCAAATAGTAGCGTTAATGGTCACTTGTGTGAGTAGTGGTAGATCGCGTGGTGGTAATTTTCTGTCAACCCGCTACGCAGTTTGATCGGGCTATAATCCATGATATTTAGCGCTTGTCTGCCATTGCCTATGCAAAACGTTAGCATTTGGTGCATCATTCCTCGCCTTTTAATCGTTTTACTTCCCTATCAAAATCGGAAGTATAATTTTTATCTTGAATTTTTCTGTACTTATCATACTCTTGTGCAGCTTTTAATTTAGCTTCCAAAGTACTTACTTTTCCTTTGTCCTTTAAAATCGGGTAGTTCGATAATTCCAGGAATTGATGCAAAAAATTAATCCAATCCTGCATGTTAGTCGGTATCTGCCTTTCTGCTCTTGTCTCAGCTAAATCAAGGTAAGCTGAAACAATCCGATTAAGTTCTTTAATATGCTGCTCGTTTAAGTAGTTTTTTGCAATCGACACATCGGATTTTAATATTTTACCATCTGGCGCATGTTTCCAGTTGGTCAATCCCATGTATATTTTTGTAGCATCAGCAGATGAATAAATAATCTCCGCAGCAGTTTTTCCAGTTATAGCCCAGTGTAGTTTGTTTTGAACTGTAGCAAAAAAGTCTTTAGTCAATGTATCTGTATTGTCATAATCAATTGACAAAGCATAAATATCCGTAATCTTTTGATAGAACCTTCTCTCACTGGCACGAATCTCTCGAATCCGTTCAATTAGCTCATCGAAATAGTCTTTTCCAAAATGTTTGCCTTGTTTTAATCTTTCATCATCTAATACAAATCCTTTTGTTATAAACTCGTTTAATACTTTGGTTGACCAAATCCGAAATTTTGTTGCTTTATTTGAATTTACCCTGTATCCAACAGCAATAATTGTGTCTAAATTATAAAACGTTGTTTTATAATTTTTCCCGTCATCCGCAGTATGTTCCAAAATGGAACTAACTGAATTTTCTGCCAATTCTCCTGATTCAAAGATATTTTTTAAATGTTTTGTTATCGCGGGTCTTTGAACTCCAAACAATTCAGCTATTTTCTTTTGGGTCATCCAAAATGTCTCGTCCTGAAAGATGACCTCAATTTTTATTATTCCTTCATCAGATTGGTAAAATATTATTTCGGATTCTTTTGCCATTTTAGTTTTTGTATCAAATATAAACAATTTCACTTCGTTTCATGCTTGCACTTTGGTTTCTTTGTATGAATGCTAACTTTCGTATGTCCCTGTAAGTAAGAATATTGTTTCTGTTGAAGGTATTGTCCTATGGTTTTTCTGTGCCCTGGGGCAGTTCAGAATTTTTTTCGGTGAATTGATCTGCCTGGAATGTAACATTGGTTTTTGGTGTTAGTTGATATACAAAAAATTACGGGAACTAAAGTAGAAATTGCCTTTGAAAAAAACAAGAGAAAAAGGAATAAAATACACTGGTTTTAGGGACGCAGTAAAAAAAGCCTGTGCAGATTGCAACTTGAAATCTGCACAGGAAGGGAATACCTGTAAGTGTCTAAATCCCTGGTGTTTTTAATGGATGCATTTTATACGCAGTATCAATTTTTCTTTTGGGACAGTCTCCCAAAACAGGTTATTTTAAAAGAGAAGTTATGGGTTAGGACTTGCTTATTAGCCCCGTTCTTCCTGTCAGACCGCTACCAAAAAAATGCATACTTTATGACCCGATGATAGCAACTGGATTATTGTAAATTTATTCCTTTGTTTTCTTTTCATATAAATATTTAATTGTTTCTTTTAATGCAATCTCAGGTTTTCGGGGATTGTACCCTAATTCCCGACGAGCTTTTTCAATATCCAAATGTTCTTCTTTCTTATAATAATGATGAATATTACCTTTCAGTAATAAAGGAGGTTTTCCAGTAAATATGCTTGTAATTTTCATTATTTGCGCAAGAAAAAGTTGAAATCTCTTATTTGCTTTCTTCGGTACTTGAATATCAGCGTACATATTTCTGGCGATTTGAATAACATTCGATGTATTTAAAGAATATTCACTTCCTAGAATGTATCTTTCACCAATTCTCCCATTTTGTTCAGCCAGAATCATTCCTTTTGCAACATCTTTTACATGGACATAATTTATTTCATATTGTGGATCAAAAGCTAACCGGTTTTTTACCATATTATTTAGCATATTCATAGCTAGAGCCATATTGGCAAATATTTCCGGACCTATCATGCCCGATGGTAAAACAGTAATCATATTTAGCGAAAGTTTATATGCTAAATGCCAGGCTAACTTTTCTGAGTCGTTTTTTGCTTTAAAATATGTATTAGGAAAAACTGTCCCCCAGCTTTTTTCATTCATAGGTAATTTATTGAAATCAAGTGCTGCAATGGAACTAACATAAATAATTTTTTCAATTCCGCACTCAGCTGCTGCCTCTAATACATTTTGCGTGCCTTTAAGATTCGCCTCTAAAATATCTTTTCCCGGGTTTCTCGACCAATGTTTAAACACCGCTGCTACATGGTATAGTTTATTTACTCCCTTAAATGCTTGTTTTAAAGAAGCCTTATACAGAATATCAGCATAAAATAACTCACATGTTAACTCTTCAAATGGTTTTTTGTTATTTAACGTCAGTTCGATGTAAGAAACCTAAGAAATTGCTAGCAAAAAAGCAAAGTTTTGTTTATATTTAAGTGTCTTATATTTAAATATTTAACAAACAAAACCTTGCTCTGATATGGACTCTAAAATTACCGAAATTTTCTATCTGGTTGACGAATTTTGTAAAGAATTTGAAAGAAATAAGGAGGGACATATCCTCACAGACGAAACCTCGGTAAAACGAAGAAAACGTAAATTTACCATGTCCGACAGCGAGGTTATTACCATTGTAATCCTGTTTCATATAAAAAAATACCGGTGTTTAAAGCATTTTTACATTATGCATGTTCAGGAGCATATGCAATCTGACTTTCCGAAAACCGTGGCATACAACCGATTTGTGGAACTGCAACGAAAGGCCTTGATGCCAATGGCTGTGTTTCTCCAATTGTGTTGTCTTGGCAAGTGTACCGGTATTTCATTTATTGATTCTACCCCGATCAGGGTCTGCCATATAAAACGGGAATTTCAGCATAAGACTTTTAAAGGCCTTGCTACAAAGGGACAATGTTCAATGGGATGGTTTTTCGGATTTAAACTGCACATTGTGATCAACGACAAAGGAGAAATCCTTGACTTTCTTTTTTCCCAGGGCAACGTTGATGACCGTGAACCATTGAAAAATAAAAACTTTCATGATAAAATTTTCGGAAAACTGGTTGGAGACAAAGGGTACATATCCAAAACATTGTTCGATGAATTGTTTATTGATGG
>NZ_QWET01000033.1 GCF_003573545.1 Mariniphaga sediminis
CGTTAAGTGACCAGGTTAAGTGGAGAGAAAAACGTATAAAAAATTTAGAAAAACAACTGGAAAAGCTAAAAAAAGTAGCGTAATAACATATTGATTTATAGCGATGTGCGAATTAGTTATATAATAGAAGAAAAGTAAATGCCAGTCCGGCACGAGGACAAATAATCTAAAATCTTTGGAGAACCGAACAAAGCAAGTGTGCAACAATTTTTGCCTACATTCCAATTATGTTAAATAAAACACATCTAAAAATTGTTGTACTGTTGCGATCATTCAGCACAAAGCATCAATTTGGAATGCTCTACAGAAAAACTTTTTAGCAATGGATTTTGTATTCATAGATGTGCGGCTGGTGTGCGTTGGACAAGTGCGACAGCCGCGCGGCTATTTAATATAGTGTCGAATTATAGGAAAAACCATCCTGAGAAGCACGAAAAGTAAACTCTCTGAGAATCGCATAAAAATATTTTTTAGCACAGTTATTCTGATTAGCACAATTAAAAAGCGTCGTCTGGTGGTGCGTTTTATTTACCTGAGCGGATTAGTGAAAGCAAGCGAGGCACGAGCGCAGACATAATATTGAATTATAGGAAAAAATTTTGCCAAGAACAATGTATACACTTTTACATAAAATCTTTACCGTTATCGGACTTATCAGCCGCGATAACTGATTTTATGCAAACCAGCAGAGCTGGACGTATTTTGTGAAGTGCTACCAAATATTAAATAAATACGTTTGTCCTATAATTGATATTAAGTTAAATAAAACATCTTTAAAAAAAAGGAGTGAAAAATCACTCCTTTTTTTTAATATATTTTATTGTCCTAACCTTTCAAGCATTTTGTTGTAGTTGTCCATGTCCTTCAACCGGTAATACAAATTTTTGAGCGACTCCATCGTCATGTTGTCATCTGGTTTGATTTCATGGCATTTTTCCATGTATGGCAGTGCCTTTTTGAACCATTCATCCGCTTTTTTCAATTCTTTTTCATAAGCCTCGTTATTGCTTGTTGGAACAGAATTGGCTACTTCAATCTGCTGTACACCTTCATTATAATAAAGTGCTCCCAGATTATAATAAGAATTAAAAGAGGTATTATCTGCTTCAATAGCTTTTTCGTACGCTTTAATAGCTTCTTCGTTTTTTTCCAGTTTTTCGTAAAGCGTACCCTGTGCAAAGTAGAAAGTTGCATTTCCCGGATCCTGAGCAATGGCCATATCCAGATACTTCATGGCATCTTCGGTTTTGTCCATATCCAGGTAAATCTGAATCATGCTGGTAAGGATTGTATTATCTTCAGGGTATTTCTCGAAACCTTCCTGCAAGGCTTGCAACGCACCTAATGTATCTTCTTTCAACTGATAAGCATTGGAAATCAGGCTGTACGTTCTTGCGCCGTTGTAGCTGTATTTTGCTGCTTCTTTGTAGTATTCTATTGCTTTATCATAGTTTTCAGCATTGTAGGCTGCAAGTCCGGCATTAAAAATTATAACCGTGTCAACTGCATCGGGATTATCCTTTTTAATTATATCAATATCCTGAATACCAAGTATTTGCTCAAACGATCTGAGTGCTGTAGGATAATCTTCTTTATTAAATGCTTCCACCGCCTGGTTGGTAAGATCGTTTGTCAAAAGGGTAAGTTTAACTTTCACGCTGTTACCAAATCTTCCTTGTTCATCCAAATCAAGGGCCTTTTTATAAGAGTTAAACGCTTCGGTCAACGGGTCCTCGGCAAGCGCTTTTACACTTTCGTCCTCTGACTGATATATGGCCTGGTAAATTTCACCCCTTACTTCCCAGGTACGTGGCCATTCAAGCGTTTTCTCCGCTTTTTCATTGGTTGGATCGATAGCCTCTTTAATAGTGGCAAGCGCTTCCTTCAGTTTTCCAGCATCCTTCAAGCTTTGGGAACTGGTAACCTTTGTCCTGGGTGAGCAAGCTACAAGGATAATTACAAGTGCCAGATTCAACAGAATAATCGTCTTTTTCATGTTTCTATAATTTTAATTTTCAATGGTAAAAAGTGGAACCCTGCACTATATGGCCAGACGGGTTCGCCACTATCAATTTTCAATTATTTATACAAAAGTATTACGAATTAGAATTTATTTCAAAAATCTAAGAAAAATATTCATCAATTTATTCTTGTTCTAAGTTATTTTCAACATCCTCACCCCCGTTTTCGCTTTCATCCGGGGCATTTTCATCAGGTTCAACAATTTCATCCATTACTTCTTCCTCTGCTGATTCATTTACAATTCTTGCTACAGAAGCAATAGAATCTTCATCCTTCAGATTAATGAGCCTTACTCCCTGAGTAGCACGGCGTAATAATGAAATCGAGTTGACAGCGAGGCGAATGGTAAGCCCGTTCTGGGTAATAATCATCAGATCATTTTCGTCCGATACACTTTTTATGGCAATTAAATTACCGGTTTTTTCTGTTACATTAAGGGTTTTTACTCCTTTTCCTCCCCTGTTTGTAACCCGGTAATCATCTATTACAGAGCGCTTTCCGTAACCATTTTCTGAGATTACCAGAATATCTTCCTCATTGCCGTTCAGCAAACAAACCATACCGATCACTTCATCCTTTTCGTTTGCAAGGGTAATTCCCCTTACGCCTGAAGCCGTACGTCCCATGGGCCGCACTTTTGTTTCATTAAACCGGATAGCCTTGCCCGAGCGCACCGCCAGCATAATTTCACTCTCTCCGTTGGTGAGCCTTGCTTCCAGCAACTCGTCGTCTTCCCTGATAGTTATGGCATTTACCCCGTTCTGGCGCGGTCTTGAATACGCTTCAAGCGAAGTCTTTTTAATCATTCCTTTTTTAGTGGCAAAAAGGATATAATTATTGTTGATGAAATCTGCGTCAGAAAGTGTTTTTACTTTAATAAAGGTAAGCACTTTATCTTCGGTACCGATATTAAGGATATTCTGAATGGCCCTTCCTTTTGAAGCCCTTGTTCCTTCAGGAATCTGGTATACTTTCAGCCAATAACACCTGCCCTGCTCGGTAAAAAGCAGCAGGGTATTGTGCATGGAAGCAATAAAAATCTGTTCCAGGAAGTCTTCATCGCGGGTGGTCCCTCCTTTTGAACCAACTCCTCCCCTTCCCTGGGTACGGAACTCGGTGAGCGGCGTACGTTTAATATAGCCAAGGTGCGAAATGGTAATCACCATGTCTTCATCGGCATAAAAATCTTCCGGGTTAAACTCTTCCGCATTGGGAACTATTTCGGTACGTCGTTCGTCGCCAAACTTATCTTTAATTTCAAGTAGCTCATCCTTAATTATATCCATACGAAGGGAAATATCAGAAAGCACTTTTTTGAAATATTCGATTTGTTGCATAATCTCGTCAAACTCCTTGCGCAGCTTGTCTTGCTCCAGACCTGTTAGCTGCCTCAGGCGCATATCTACAATCGCCCTCGACTGCACTTCCGTCAGCCCGAAACGTTCTATCAGCTTTTCCCTTGCTTCATCCGGGGTAGATGATCCCCTTATAATAGCAATTACTTCATCAATATTGTCGCTGGCAATAATAAGTCCTTCCAGAATATGTGCACGTTTTTCAGCCTGATCGAGTTCATACTGGGTACGACGGGTTACCACCTCGTGGCGATGGTCAACAAAATGCCTTATCAGATCTTTCAGGTTCAGCATTTTAGGCCTTCCCTTCACCAATGCAATATTATTTACATTGAAGGTGGTTTGCAAAGCGGTGTATTTATATAGTTTATTCAACACCACGTTGCTCATGGCATCCCTTTTCAAATCGTACACCACGCGCATCCCTCCCCTGCCCGATTCATCATTTACATTGGAGATGCCTTCTATTTTCTTTTCGTTCACCAAATCGGCAGTTCGCTGAATCATTTCAGCCCGATTCACCAGGTAAGGGATTTCAGTAACAATTATTTTTTCCCGGTTTCCTTCATTTTCAATGTGAGCTTTTCCACGAAGGACAATCCTCCCCCGCCCTGTTTCATAAGATTCTTTTACTCCCTGGTAACCGTAAATAATTCCACCGGTAGGAAAATCCGGCGCTTTTATGATTCCAATGAGTTCCTCCATTTCAATGTCAGTATTATCTATGTATGCAATAATGGCATCTACGGAATCGGTAAGGTTGTGTGGCGGCATATTGGTCGCCATCCCAACGGCAATACCGGAAGATCCGTTTATAAGAAGCTGGGGAATCCGGGTAGGCAATACGGTAGGTTCTGTCAACGATTCATCGAAGTTGGGTTGGAAATCCACCGTGTTTTTGTCAAGGTCTGCCAGGGTCTCTTCAGCAATTTTTGCCATTCTGGCCTCCGTGTAACGCATGGCTGCCGGGCTGTCGCCGTCAACAGAACCAAAGTTACCCTGCCCGTCGATTAAGGGGTAACGCAGAGACCATGTCTGCGCCATCCTCACCATGGTAAAATAAACGGAAGAATCGCCATGGGGGTGGTATTTACCCAATACTTCCCCTACAATTCTTGCTGATTTTTTATATGACCTGTTCGACAGGATTCCTAAATCGTACATTCCGTAAAGTACCCTGCGGTGTACCGGTTTAAACCCATCCCTTACATCAGGTAACGCACGTGAAACAATGACAGACATCGAGTAATCGATGTAAGCAGATTTCATTTGCTCCTCGATGTTTATCCTAATTATTCTTTCTCCATCACTCATTATTCTTCTCCTTTAAATTTTTCTTTTTAAAGCCCCACAAAAATAGTAAAATCATCTGTCAAAAGGACATATAACTAGGCTGATTTAATGAAAGTGCGAAGATAAGATATTAACAAATTAACTGTCAATAATTCAGATTGACCGGTTATTCCTTAAAAACTTCCTGACGGTTTATTAATTTTGCACCGGGATTTTAAGTAATTTAGTAGTTCAAACTATTAGGAATAGTTTTTGTTTATATAGGTAAAATTTATTATAAAATATGGATTCTCAGTTTTCTCCAAGAATAAAGGATATTATAGGTTATAGTCGTGAAGAGGCCATCAGGCTTGGAAACGATTACATCGGGCAGGAGCATCTCTTCCTCGGCATTTTGAGGGATGGTGAAGGAATAGCAACCGACATTCTGGAAAATTTGGGTGTTAACCTGGCAGATATTAAGCATCTGATCGAAAAGAAAGTTAAAACCGACAAGCCCATTAATGGCAAGGAGGATTTAATGATGCTGAAATCGACCGAAAAAACACTCAAACTTGTTTATCTTGAGGCCCGCTGGTTTAAAAGTGCCAAGGCTAACAGCGGTCACCTTCTCCTGGCCATTCTGAAGGACAATGATAATATTGTGACTCAGCTTTTGGTTGAGTTTGGTGTCAATTACTATATCGTAAAATCACAACTGAAAGATTACAAAACTCCGGAAGCACGTTCTGATTTTCCCGACAGTGAAGATGATGAACCGGCCGGGGCATTCTCCCGTGGTTCGGGTGGCGGACAGGGAGCTAAAAAGGGACCCTCCACTCCGAAATCAGATACACCGGTGCTGGACAACTTTGGTATCGATATCACCAAGCTTGCCGAAGAAAATAACCTCGACCCCATCGTCGGGCGCGAGAGGGAAATTGAACGGTTGGCACAGATATTAAGCCGCCGGAAGAAGAACAATCCGATTCTGATTGGTGAGCCGGGAGTAGGTAAATCGGCTATTGCCGAAGGCCTGGCACTGCGGATTGTTGGGAAAAAAGTTTCCCGTATCCTTTTTGATAAAAGGGTGGTAAGCCTTGACATTGCATCCATTGTCGCAGGAACTAAATACCGTGGCCAGTTTGAAGAACGCATGAAAGCCATTTTGAATGAACTGACCAAAGTAAATAATGTAATTCTGTTCATTGACGAGATTCATACTATTGTGGGCGCAGGAGGGGCAACCGGTTCGCTTGACGCAGCCAACATGCTAAAACCTGCTTTGGCACGGGGGGATATTCAGTGTATCGGGGCCACAACCCTGGATGAATACAGGCAGCACATTGAAAAAGATGGTGCGCTGGAACGCCGGTTTCAAAAAGTAATGGTAGAACCTACTTCGGTAGATGAAACCATTGAAATTCTGAATAATATAAAAAGTCGTTACGAAGATCATCACAATGTGATTTACACGCCGGAAGCGCTGGAAGCCTGTGTAAAACTCACGGCCCGCTATATTTCCGACCGTTATTTGCCGGATAAAGCCATTGATGCGCTGGATGAAGCAGGATCGCGGGTGCATATCTCTAATATTAATGTACCCGACCGCATTGTAAAACTGGAAGAAAAAATAGAACAAACGAAAGAAGAAAAAATAGCGGCAGTAAAGAGTCAAAACTTTGAACTGGCTGCTAACTTCAGGGATAAAGAAAAAAATCTCCTGTTACTGCTGGATAAAGAAAAAGAAGCATGGGAAAAAGAGCTGGTCAACCATAGGGAAACAGTTGATGAAGAAAAAGTGGCGGAAGTGGTTGCCATGATGTCAGGTGTTCCGGTGCAGAGAATTGCACAGGCAGAAGGCAAGCGTCTGATGAATATGGCAAAAGATCTGAAGACAAAAGTAATCGGACAGGAAGAGGCGATTCAAAAAATTGTAAAAGCCATCCAGAGAAACCGTGCCGGTCTCAAGGATCCCAACCGCCCCATCGGTTCGTTTATTTTCCTGGGACCTACAGGCGTGGGAAAAACACAGCTTGCAAAGGTACTGGCAACTTACCTGTTTGACAGCCTCGATTCACTTATTCGCATCGATATGAGTGAATACATGGAAAAATTCTCCGTTTCACGATTGATTGGAGCGCCTCCCGGATACGTGGGATATGAAGAAGGAGGCCAACTCACCGAAAAAGTAAGAAGGAAACCGTATTCGGTTGTGTTGCTTGACGAGATGGAAAAAGCACACCCCGATGTTTTCCATATACTCCTTCAGTTGCTGGACGAGGGACGTTTGACCGACAGTTTGGGAAGAAATGTGGACTTTAAAAATACCATAATCATCATGACATCCAACATTGGTACGCGCCAATTAAAGGATTTTGGTCGTGGTGTTGGGTTTACAGTTAATCAGACTCCTGAGTCAGATAACGAGCATGCGAAGTACGTTATCCAGAAGGCACTTAAAAAAGCGTTCGCCCCTGAATTCTTAAATAGAATTGATGATGTTGTCATGTTTAATCAACTGGATAAAAAGGATATTCACCAGATCATCGATATTGAGATTAAAGATCTTTACAGCCGGGTGGAAGCACTGAATTATAAGCTGAAAATTTCACCTGCAGCAAAAGATTTTCTGGCTGAAAAGGGATACGATCCACAGTTTGGCGCCCGGCCTTTGAAGAGGGCTATTCAGAAATACCTCGAAGATGAAATGGCTGAAATTATTATTAAAGCATCCATCACGGATGGCGATACCATTTCTGTCGGGTTTGACAAAAAGAACGGAAAACTGTTAATCAGGATATTATCCAACAAGAAAGAGTTAAGTAAAAACTAATAAATAAAATGGCTGTCTTAAAAAGGCAGCCATTTTTTTTATTATGCGTTGTATTTAATTACAAATAAGCATATATCATCTGCTTGCGGTGAATTGCCTCTAAAAAACTCCAGTTTTTGATCAAGGCGGTGAACTATTTCAGCCGGCGGAAGGCCTTCCAGTTTTCGTATATTTTCTTTGAACCGTTCATTCCCAAAATGTACTTTCTGCTCATTTTGTAATTCCGTAATACCGTCAGTATAAAGAATGAGCGTATCTCCCATTTCCAGTTTTATCCGAGTATCATTATACGTTTTTTCGGGATAAAGCCCCAAAGGCAACCCGTGTGTGTGCTTTAACTCTACAATTTTCCCATCCGGCTTTAAAATATAGGGAAAATTATGGGCTGCATTGCAAAAGGTTAGTTCGCCCTTTTTCAGGTTCATCACACCAAGAAAAAGTGTCAGGAAAAACTGGTTCTGGTTGCTTGTGCACAACTCAATATTTGCCTTTTTTACTATATTTTTCGCCTTTTTGAATGTTGAATTATTTTTGATGATAGTTTGAGCAACACTCATAAAAATGGCGGCAGGAATTCCTTTTCCTGAAACATCACCAATGGTAAATACCAGGTTATTTTCATCGATAAAAAAATAATCAAATAAATCGCCGCTCACAACCCTGGCTGGCTTGTAGATAGCATACAGGTCAACATCGTTTCTGTCAGGGAAAGCCGGGAAATTTGTTTTAATCAGACTTCCCTGAATTTCAGAAGCCTGCTGTAAATCCTGCTTCCGCCTCAAGCTACTCAACTCTTCCTCTTCACGGGCAATCCGGTATTTTTCAAACCAGGCTTTCAGGTATTCAAGTGTATCGGAAACCTGCTTCACTTCGTTGCGCGTATTCGACAAACCTTCCCTTACAGGCGGGCTGCTCAGCGTTGTTAGTCTCGACGTAACATCACTAAGCGGCTCGATTAATTTTTTTGTAATATAGCTGATAATAAAAAAGATAACAATAATTCCGGCTAACGCAAAAATAAGCATCCGGAAAGTAACCAGGTAAAGTTCGTAAAAGAGCTCGCGATAAGGCATTACAAAAATCAAAAACCACTGAATTTCATCAACAGGTGCATAGTACACCCAACTTTTTTCAAAATGAAGAATTTCAGGATATACAATGGCCGAACCGCTTCTTTCATTGGATAAAATATCATGGAGGTCAATTTTTCGTTTGTCAAGGGATTTGGATGGAAGAGAATACACATCCTGTTTTAGAATCCACTCCTCGTTTGGATGCGTAATATAATCTCCCTCTTTATTAATTAAAAAGGCATAACCACGTTTTCCTATTTTTAGCTGGTTAAGGGCATCGTTCAGGTCGGTCAGCGACAATTCCGTGATAACATGCCCGGCAAAAACCCGACTCTTTCCTTCGGGATAGAACCAGACCGGGATATAACAAGCGATCACCATATCTCCCTGTTCATCGCATTTGTAAGGCTTGGTCCATCCGGGAATTGTTTTATCCTCGATTTTGTCAAATAGTTCTTTTTCTATCTGACAAAAAAAGGCGGGGTGGTCGCTTTGTTTAAACACCAGGCTGTCTGCTTCCCGGAACAGAAAGAGATAATTATGAGAGAGTGGAACAATGGAATCAATTTGTATATGAATGGCATTCAGAAAAGAATATTTTTCCATCACCCACGAAAGTAATTTTTCAGCATCTCCGTTCGAGCTGTAATAAAGAATCTGCTCGGCTATATTTGTCGAAACCTCTCTGGTTGTAACAATATCCCGGTTTACCAGTTTATTTACTTCTGAGCTCAGGGTGATGGCCCTGTTTTCAATATTATTGCGAAGTAATGACCTGTTAAATAAAAAACTGGCAGCAATAAAGGTAATAAACACACTTATTACAGCCAGCGATATAAAAAAACTTAAACGATATGCAATCGATTTGTTAAACATTCCCTTTCTCCCTTAATGCCAAAATACAATTTAAGGAATAATTTTTAAAATAAATGTATAAGGGAAGAAATCAATTCCTTTTCATAAAAGTAAAACCTCCCGGCAAATTCCGGGAGCTGTCATTTTACTTCGGCATCATTATTATTTTTCAATAGTTTGTGCCCGGGAGTTTCTACATAATAATACGGTTATGTATTCATGGCTCCACAAACCTGAATTACCTGACCGCTCACATACGATGAAAGGTCGGAAGCCAGGAAAGTGGCGACTCCGGCAACTTCTTCGGGAGTTCCACCTCGTTTGAGCGGGATGGATGCTTCCCATTCTTTGCGGGCATCTTCAGGTATTTTAGCTGTCATCTCAGTAATAATAAATCCGGGTGCGATGGCATTAGAACGAATTCCCCGTGAGCCCAGTTCGCGTGCGATAGACTTGGTAAAACCAATAATTCCAGCTTTGGATGCTGAATAGTTTGATTGCCCCGCATTTCCACTAACACCTACCACCGAACTCAGGTTGATGATGGACCCGGAACGTTGTTTTAACATTGTTTTTTGCGCCGCTTTTGTAAAATTGAAAACGGATTTCAGGTTTACATTAATAACGGCATCCCACTGTTCTTCTGTCATGCGCATGAGCAGCGTATCTTTGGTGATACCGGCATTATTTACCAGCACATCAATCCGCCCAAAATCATTCACTATCTGGGTTACCACTTTTTCAGTATCGTCTAATTTACTGGCATCTGATGCATAGCCTTTGGCTTCCACGCCCAACGCCTTCAGTTCAGCCTCAGTGGCTTTCATATTCTCATCTTCGAAAAGATCAGTAAAGGCTACATTGCAACCTTCCTGTGCAAATTTCAGTGCAATGGCTTTTCCAATTCCCCTGGAAGCGCCGGTAACAATAGCTGTTTTTCCTTCAAGTAAATTCATCTTAATTGTTTTTTGTTGCGCAAATATAGCTTTTTCAGAATAACTGGTTTTCTAATTTTTCTAAAATTACGGTGGCTTTGCCCATCAGATGGATGTCGGTAACTTGTCCGGTGAACAGAGTTTTCTCGGGATTAATTTCAATGATAGTGGCTCCATTTTGCTTGGCTGCACGCGGAACAAACGAGGCTGGTGTTACTTCACCTGTTGACCCGACAATAATACACACGTCACATTTTTCAGCATCCGCAAAGGCATTTTCAAATGCCGCCGTCGGAATTCCCTCTCCGAAAAAGATAAAGTCAGGTTTCAATATTTCGCCGTCCTCGTCACACCTGGGAGGAATATGCTCAAAGTCGATTTCACTTGCATCAAAGACTTTTCCACATTTGAGGCACTTTAACCGTTTCGAGTTACCATGAAATTCATATACATTTTTACTTCCTGCTTCCTGGTGAAGGTTGTCGATATTTTGAGTAACTACCGAATGTAAAAGGCCACTCTGCTCCAAATGGGCCAGCACTTTATGTGCTTTATTTGGATGGGCATTTGCAAAAAAGTCATAAAATATTTCGCGGATAAAAAGCCAGCACTTTTCCGGATTTTCATGGTAATACCCCAAATCGAGTATCTCGGGGTTATACTTATTCCACAGCCCATGCTCGCCGCGAAAAGGAGGGACACCGCTCTCGACTGAAATTCCGGCGCCAGTAAACGCTATTGTAAATTTCGATTCCCGGATGATCTTCGCCGTTTCTTTTATCTGTGAGTCCATATCGATTGTGTCTTTTTAGTGAGGTTGAATCCAATTCCCGGATGACTCCTCTTCATATTTATCATGCAAGCTTTTCCTGTAAAAGCCATCAGCCAATTTGTATTCAACGAGTGCTAAAACTAATCAAAATAAATGGCATATCTTTGCAAAAAAGTAATCGATTATGCTCGATCAGTCAACAATATGTGCCATTTCCACCTCTCCCGGTACCGGGGCAATTGCCGTTATCCGGCTTTCGGGAAGTGAGGCTATTTCCATCGCCGATAAAATATTTCGCAGTCCGAACAAAAAGAAAAAGCTGGCAGAACAGCTTGCCAATACGCTGCATTTCGGACAAATTATTAATAATGGCGAAGTGATTGACGAAGCAGTGGCAGCACTGTTCCGCCGTCCGCATTCATTTACAGGTGAGGATATTGTGGAAATTTCCTGTCATGGTTCGTTGTTCATTCAGCAAAAAATTTTGGAGGTTTTGGTTGAAAACGGCGCCCGGCTGGCCCGTGCCGGAGAATTTACCCAACGGGCATTTTTGAATGGTAAAATGGATTTATCGCAGGCGGAGGCTGTTGCCGACGTAATAGCTTCTTCGAGCGCAGCAGCCCACAAGCTGGCCCTGAACCAAATGCGCGGCGGATTTTCCAAAGAAATTAATGAACTGCGCGATCAGTTGCTCCACTTTACAGCCATGGTAGAACTGGAGCTTGACTTTGCAGAAGAAGACGTGGAATTTGCCAATCGGTCGGAATTACGAAAACTGGCGGTAAAAGTGGAAGAGCTGTTGCGGAAACTAAAAAATTCGTTTCAATTAGGGAATGCCATCAAAAATGGTATTCCTGTGGCTATTGTGGGTGAGACGAATGTGGGAAAATCCACCTTACTGAACGCCCTGCTCAACGAAGACAAAGCCATTGTTTCAGATATTCACGGGACCACACGCGACGTTATCGAGGATGTGGTAAATATTCATGGGACTGCTTTCCGGTTTTTTGACACTGCCGGTCTGCGTGAAACAGTGGACCACATTGAGTCCCTGGGCATTGAACGCACTTACCATAAACTGAGTGAAGCGACCATTGTTTTACTGGTTGTTGACACACTAAACCCCTACCCTGTTGTAAAAGAACGGATTGGCAAAATACGGAAGCGAATCACGACCGGCCAGCATCTTATCATTGTGGCCAATAAAATAGATACTGGAAAACCGGAAACCATTCAACAATTGGATAATCTTGAACTTCAGGAAAATGAAAAACGGGTTTTCCTTTCGGCTAAAGAAAAACGCAATTTTGAGTCGCTTGTCGATTTAATGACCCACGCAGTGAACACAGATGCTTTAGGACAGGAAGATGTAATTGTTTCCAACGCCCGCCACTACGAAATATTAAAAAACGCCCACGAAGCCATTGAACGCGTTTTGAATGGACTGGACACCGGCATCACCGGCGACTTTCTGTCGCAGGACATCCGCGAATGCCTGCATTATTTGGGTGAAATCACCGGTGAAATCACTACCCACGAAGTTTTGGGGCATATTTTCAAAAATTTCTGCATCGGGAAGTAAAAGAAATTCTTTTCTATTGGGACAGACCTTCAAGCTCCTGATAATAGACAGAAGAATATCCTCCTCCCATATTCCGGGAAAGCCAGAGCCGGTAGTCAAGATTTTCAGCGGGTGAGATATATCTTTTATCGATCGACTCCGTGGAGCTTAAAACTAAAATACAGGGCATTCCGTTTTCACCTGTTTTTTGCACAACCAACTCATCCCGAAAATCACCGTACAGGTCGGCAACCATCTTAAAACCGGTGCCAGGAATAGAATTAGGCTGAGAACCTTGAATTTCAACCACCTCTTTCCCATTAAATTTTGCAATCCGGCTGCCGTTGCCAATGAGCAGTTCCCTTGCCGGGCTACCATCCCATTCAACGGGGTGGTACCCGGGAAATGGCTCTGTAATCATTTCCCCTGTGGCAGAAAAAAGCACATAGTTATGATCCGAATGACCGGCGCGGTTCGACATGCACTCAATCCCCGGCGAACCTTCCCAAATATCGGAAGCCCATCCCACATGCGCGTGTGTCCAGCGGGGATCATCTTCCCGGTTGATTTTCCAAATAACTTCTCCCGAATTTGCATCTACCATGTACACTCCGGCATGGGCATTTGATTCAACCACAAAATACACTTCCAATCCCGGACGTTCAGGAAGAAAATCGTGAATTGAAATTTTATCGGGATGCTGCCGGTAAATGGACCACCGGAGAGTGCCATCATGATTCAGGCAGGTTGTCCCGTCAAATACCTCCTGCTTTCCATCACCGTCCACATCCGCAACTTCAATGGTATGCCCGCCGCTACCGTTGGTCTCGGCAAAACTATTGTACTGCCACATTTTTTGAAGATGGGCATCAAAGGCAACAAAAACCTCATTCTCGTAAAGTCCTGTTTGGGTAATTACTGCCGGATGAACGCCATCCAGATAACCTATTGAAAGATGAATGCGGGTAGAAGACCGCTGGTTATCCGTGGCCATTTCCGGCCAGGGAGTTTTGTTTTTAACGTTACCCGTCATTCCGTCGAGAATACAAACATATACCGAATCGCCTTCCTGGTAGCGGGTAATTATTTCGGCTTTCCCGTCTCCGTCCATGTCCCAAACGTTGAAAGGAACATTGTTGGCGCTTCCATAACAATATTCATGGTGGCTGACATCTTTTCGCCACAAGGAGCGTCCAAAGGATGAAAAAGCCTCCAACTGAACAGGTACCCCGGGATCCTGCGACATCTCCCCGTTTCCGTTTCGGAGACGTATAACACAATCCAAAAAACCATCTCCGTTCAAGTCACCAAAAACAGGTGCCAAACCATTTCCCTGGGTAACCGGACAGAAAGTGGCAACCACTGAAGGCAACTCCTCTCCCACGGTTATTCCCATCCAGTTGCTTCGCTGCCCTTCCTTTCCGTTTTTATCCACTTCCTGGATATAATAATGGTATCTTTTCCCTTTTTCAATGTTTTTATCTGAAAAAGTAGAAGAACCGGTAACAGGTACTGAATTGATTCTGAACCCCGAATGATTTCTCGAATCGGCGCGGTACACATTAAAACGCACATCTTCTGTATCTCCTGTCAGGAGTGCCCAACTCAAAAGCACCTCTCCTTTTTCACCGTTCACAGCAGATAACCGGCGCGGCTTGATTTGCCAGTTCTCTCCCTCCGGCTCACGAATGGGCCGGAACCCAACATCCGGATGACGAATACCAGATGACAACTCAGAGCGGTTGCCACAACGTAAATACTCTTTGCTCCTCGCCCACGAGCCCCCCATCCGGCTTCCCTCCAGTGTAGGTATGTTGGTCATCCTGTACTTATAAAGCGTCGTCGCCGGATCCAGCAGGTTTACCGTTAAATGCCAGACATTTCCAGCCATCTGGTACAACCCATAACCATTAGGGGAACCCGATTTAGCGGGTTGAAGATAATCCTGCCATTTATCAAATTCCCGGTCACCACTAGGGTCAAAATTTGCCTGACCTGCCGGATCTTCATCCCCCCAGGGGTATAATTTCCCTGTCAGGCCGCCTCTCGAAGCATACTCAAATTCCATGGTTTTAGGCAAACGATAAACCCTGCCGTCTTTTTCTGAAAGCCATTTCAAATATTCATCCACATCGAAACGGTTCACCAAAACTACGGGGTAATCTTCCTTTCCCGCAGGAATCTGTCCGTCCTTCCAGTGCAGTGGGACATTAAACCCGGTTGCATCGGTAAATTTTTTGTACTCCGCGTTGGTTACCGGGTGATCCAATATTTCAAAATCATTTACACGAACCTCGGGGCGAAAAGATTCTGTCTCCACATCCCCGCTTTGAAAAGTTCCTCCTTCAACAAAAACAAATCCCTGATGAACCGGGCTGTCAGAACTTTCCTGCTGTGAATCCAAACCTTTATTACACGAAAAAGTGGTCAGCGCCAGGGCGAGAATAAATTGTAACTTCATCAGGCTTTTCATAGTTTTAGATTTTCATATTATTTTAAAAAAATACTTTTTCCCCCGAATTGTCAGGGCAAGTACTTTACTTTTTCCTTTAGCAGATATATTGTTCCTCTATTTTTTCCGACAGAATCAATTATTCAACTATCTATTTTTATCTATTTAGTCGTCTTTCTATTAGTTAGAAGAATAGGGCCCGTGTATGCCTGTTACCCTGAAACTTTCTGCTGAATCGTCGAGGATATAAATCATGTAGCTGTTTCCTCCCGGAGCAACGCGAATCACAATGTGCCCCTGTCTGCTTTTCATATCATCAATACGCGACCCGATAACAGTATGGGTCGATTCCATAATATTCGTGGAAAAGGCATCTCGCGGACCGGGATACGTCCATGTTGACATCATCCGGGCAATGACTGAAGGAGAAGGATGACTGGGCGCCCAACTCTGGATAATATGGATGCGCGGCCTTACAGCCTGCAGAAAAGGAACTCCCATGGCATCGTAATAAGCGTGGTGATTGGCCACACATACATCCACCGGACCGGTAACCAGTCCCACAGGTGTTTCAATGTCTTGCCAGGAGCCCGCAGCGCCGGTAGTAATATCGCCTCCGTTAAAATAGTCGAATGCGCCGTATGACAAACGGAAAGCGCAACTTAGTTTGTTTTCTCCCGGATATTCTGAAGGTTCCAGGCTTTCCAGCGGCGGAAAATGGTTTCGCGTATTATTCCCAACCCCGGTCCAGACATGGCCGTTGGCTGCAATATTTCTTATTTCGAAATTGGAATATTTCGCTGGTTGGTTGACCAAAACAAACTGATCATTCCGGCCTACCCGGAACTGTTCGGCACTAATCCCTTCGTTGGCCTCCTGCCACTTCACAAAACGGATATAATTTTCAATGTACTCAGCCGCATGGGGCGAAGGCCAGTTGTATTCGGGCCAGGCGCGGTCGATAATTTTACCAAAAGGTACGTTCTCCCCCACTTCGGTGATCCCTGTCAGAGAATAATCGCCGCCCACCAATGATTTCTTTTCCGAAGAACGTGTTCCCATGTGGTCGTCATGAAAATGAGTCAGAAAAATGTAGTCCAGCTTTTCGCGGGGTGCATCCTGTAAAAAATGCAAAACATACCGCGAAATCCACTCCCCGGGGGTGCGGCTGTCATCCGGTTTTGCATCTGTTACGCGCGGCTTTGGACGATTGGTTGCACCGGCATCAACCAGCATTGTTGTGCCATCAGGAAGAATAAAAAACGACGCCTCCCCTTTCCCTGTATTAATGTGGTGAATATCGAGGCTACCTTCTGTCCAGCCCGGAAGTGCCTCCCCGACCTTTGGCTGTGCAACCCCGGAATAAGATATTCCCCAAAACATGCTTATCAGAAATACTTGCAAACAAACCTTCTTTAACGAAAATAAATATTGAGCTTTTTGCATTTTAGACATCTTTTAAAGTTTTTCTTTATGCTCTACTCAGGAAACCATCCCCTGAGAAATTGTTCCATCGTTCCTTCATAAACGGCTTCAGCCAGAAATTCTGCTCCCCGTTGGTTGCCCCAGGAATAGTTTATAACCAGTTGCCCGTTGTATTCACAAAAATCAAGGTCGGAGTTATTTCGGTTTTCGGCTTCTGCTATTCTTTGAATCAATGTATCCGGTAAACTTTCATGTGCAATCTGTTTATCTTCTGCCGAAACTTTTAAAACCGGATTTAACGGGCTGGGCTCCCACTGAATCAAATCTTTTGAGCGCACAACCCGCATTTCATAGCCATTATGGGCTTCCAGAAAGAAATTGTAATACCAGCCATCCAGATAGCGCAAACAGTGGGGAGCCGTGTACCGATCCTTCGCATAATTATGATCCGGCGAAAGGATTTCCCACTCCAGCAAATCAGGTGACGTTGCAAAAAGGGCGGTAAACCGCACACCCGACAAAGCTTCCGGCTTTCCAATTTCAAACATTAAAACGAACTTGTTTTCTGCTTTGGTCATCGAAGTATTAAAAATACCGTAGCCGGGAAGCTCAAAAGCTAAACGACGATTCCAGTTTTTTAAGTCACCGGATGTAAAAATAAATACACGCTCTCCATCCCAAATGTCAACGGCAGTTACATAAACAGAATCATTGTAAACATAGGCACTCCCCAGGTGAAATCCTTTCGCAAACGAATCGGTTTTTTCCCCGGTTTTATGGTCAACAAACCTGAAATAGGAATCGCCGGTGGGATTATTCCAGTACCTCGGCCTGACATATTCAAAACGATACACTTTATCTTTAAATACCACCGGGGTGGTTTCCACCAGATCACAATCTATGGTCCCGGTTTTTACAATGAGCGGGCGTCCGTCTGCATCGGTCGGAGCCTTCCTGTTTTCACACGCATAAAATGTAATCATGCCAGTGAGCATAATGAGACTAAGTAGTTTTAGGTTTTTCATCTTATAAAATTATGATTTTCCAAGGCTTCCTCAGAAGTCTTCCAATATACAACATAAATATTTATCTGTCAACATAATAATAGACACAGTCTGTTATCAATCCTCCAACCGAAAGTTGGGATTCACGGGGGTAATATTTAATACTTTTACCACTTTTACGGCATGTACAATATCGTTCACCAGAGGAAAATCAACTCCGTAATCAAACAGCCTCTTCATTTCTTCCGGGGAGTCAGTCCCGAAATAATTTATGCGAATCCCGCTTCTTTTTAGCGTGCGGTTAAATTCAGCAAATTCCGGTACAATTTCCCCGCGCAGCTGAATGAAGTCTGCATTCATATCCATTGTTCCCTTCACATAGTCCCAATTGGATGCCTGTCTTTCCATATTGCATATCAATATCTCCGGGACTTCCTTTCGGGCCATTTCTGCCGCTTTGGCGCCACAAGCCAGAAAAGCCTGGTGCAGCCGTTTTTTTTCAGCCAGTACTTTTGCTATTCGCAGCCCCATATCCCCGTCTCCTTTTATATGTATGTTCAGCCAGATATTGTAGGGCATTATATTTAACGTTTCGTCAAGCGTAGGAATTTGTTCTCCTTTAAAATCAGGTGATTTCCAACCTCCTGCATCCAACGTTCTTATTTCAGCGAATGTCAAATCCGACACTTTCCCGGTACCGTTGGTCGTTCTGTCCACTGTGCCGTCATGAATGACAACCATCTGGTTATCCTTTGTCAGCTGCACATCAAATTCAATCATGTGAGCTCCTGCTTCAATGGCAGCCTTAAAAGCCGAAAGTGTATTTTCCGGATGGGTTTTCATCGCTCCCCGATGGGCGCAAAGCCCCCTTTCCGGAAGCCTGATTTTTGATAATGATTTTTTTTCGGCTTCTGCTTGTGAAAAACAGAATGCAGGGAGAAAACTTATTAAAATGACAAACAGTATCGTTTTCATTCGTTTCTGGCTTTAATTCAACAAATTAAACATTATTCAGGCAAAGAATATATTTTTAGTACTTCGATTATTTCCGGGCTTCCTTCCTATTCCGTTATACGTTTTTTTATGATTGAAAAAACGATAGCAATATGCGCGAGGTAATAGGTTGGTAAAATGAGGTAGTTAAGCTCGTTATAACCAACAAATTCTTTATACGCAATAATCGTATCGGAAAACAGTATCAAAAAGATACCAAAAACATAGGCCCATTTGGCGACCGGACTACCCCGGAGTCCCACCGCCGCTCCCAGGGAAAGACAGGAAATAACCAGGTAAATCAATGCCGACCACATGAGTGTTGTGTTGTCGATGTTGGGATATAATTTCATGGCAAAAAACAACAAATACCCGGCAAGAAGAATGAAGGTAAATATCCTTTTCATTCTTCCGTTCATCAAAGCAAACAGAAAATATCCAATATGGGCGAAAAAGAAAAAAACGATTCCGAAAATGAACATACCGGCATCTCCATTCATATTCGATAAAAACCAGTCTCCCACAATAGAAAACAAGAATGCGGCCATAATCAGCAAAACATCCTTCGCCTGCTTCAGCCTGTCAAAATATAAAATCAGCAGGATTACTATTCCGAAACCGGCTGTACCCGATTTAAAAACGAAGCCGAAATGGAGCAATGCAAGAACGGCCGAAATAACCGGCGCCAAAAGGAAAGCATAAAGCCATTTGCTATTCATAAAATGATTGTTCATAGTTATTTAGATTTAATTCATCATTCCGAAATTTTAATGGTCGTTTTTCCACTTAACTTTTTACTTTTCAATTTAAAAACAAGGCGCGAAAGCCCATCGGGCCAGTATTGTTTCAACTTTTCATCGGTCACTTCAATAAACTCCAGTTTAGGCTCCAGAAGTGTTTCATCGTAATGAAGAGAAAGCTGTGTATTTCCTTTTTCCAGTTGGATTATCCCCGGCTTTTTTATACTGGCCTGAAAGCAAGTCATAAAATTGAGTGAGGTAGCCTCGTCTTTTACCGCGAGTAATTTATATTGATCGGTAATTTTGAAAGCATGGCCTTTTTCCAGTGTATATGTTCTAATCCATGAACCGACCGCTGCTTCTTTGGGATATGCAGATGAAATATCTGTAGAAAAAACAGCCCGGTTTTTATGATTCTGAAAGGTTGTGTTGTACACCTTAAAGTCTTTTCCGGGCGACTGATCCACTCCGTTAATCCGGGGAAGGTTATGGTATTGGGATTGCATGGCCCATATTTTATATCTCCCGGAGCCAAATGTTTTTGCGGTATATTTTTCCCTGCCAACATCGATTAAAACCGGTTGGCCGTTGTAATACATAACAAAAGAACCGGCATCGTTATGATTATGGCTTTCAGCGTTAAAACCACCTTTCGCCGCAAAATAAAAACCGCTGTATGTTCCCTCGTTATCTCTGGCGCCGGCCTGTTCTGTATCGGGAAGCCAAAAGTGACCAATCAACGGCTCCGACGCTTCAGATGACAATAACTCATCCCTTTTCATCAGGCTGTAAATCTGCATTCCCGGGTCCCCGCCAAAAGGCCCCGTTCCCCAGCTGCTTTCCCGGGCCAGAAAAGCACCAAATTTTTGCATGGTAGTATCTCCGATAGCCTTTCCGTACAAGTAAATTACCAAAGGACTGCTTGATGTTTTGGCATCAGCATCGCCAAAATTTACAAAATACGGATAATGGATATACACTTTGTAAATGTAGCTCCCCATGTTTTTAATCAACGTGTTATCGAAAATATCCAGAAGTCCCCCGCTCATTCTTTTTAATAAACTCAGGCTCTTAAAAAGGTCGGCACTTGCAGCGCCCCAGTACTGCGGCCCCTCATTGCAGGCGCCGTCATCCGGATAGCTGTTTATAAAAACATCCAACGAGCGAATAATTTTTTGTACCCCCTTCATTTTTCTGCCGGCATCATCTTCTATCAGCATGATACAGTTCAGCATATTATAATTTATCCAGGGATTCCAGTTATTTATATGCGACTGATCCTCAATGCCCATCCACCAAAAATCGGCACGTTCAAGGTAGGGGTCAATAACCTTTTCCGTTAGTTCATCTTTTAACCGTTTTGATATTAACGGATGCACTTTGTCAAACTCTTCGTGGAAAAAATACCAGGCCCACGAAAGAATATTGGCCATGTCTCCCACATTCAAATCAATGGTATGATCTTCCACATCGGGTAATCCAATGGGGGCTTTTTGCAGATACATATGGGCAGACCAGCCCCACCAGCCCTGTTCGCAGTAAAACCACACCCCGTTTATGATTTGGTCAAGAAAGCGCCCCTCCCCTTCCATTAATTCGCCCATTATTAGCGAAACCAAAGCACTTTTGGGGGCGCCAAATATTTCCTGACGACGGTCTCCGGAGCGTATAAACTCCAAATAGTCAGTTGCTTTAACAGAGGGCCAGTTGTAATCGAAATATTGTTCGGCTCTTTTAATGTAACTGTCTTTCAGATTTTCAGGAATTTCAGACCAAAAAGAGCGATCGGTATATGAAGGCAGTTGTACCCAGGAGTCATCCAGCGCAATTTTCCCGGCCAGATCTACTTCCTGACTTTTTTGGTAAAGAATATTACGTGGAGTATAAGTGCCTGCCAGTACAGTTACATTCAACAAGATGGTTGTAAAAAGGGAAAAAGCCTTCACGTAGTATTTTAAAACCATGATTTTATGCGTTAGTCAATTAAAATCTCCAACTCACTATCGATTCTGCCCGGAGACGAAACCAGTATTTTATTTTCCGTCAGACGGATCAGCCGCCAATTCTCGTCACCACTACCAAAAGCTTCGGTTTGCACCTGGGTAATTCTATTGTTTTCTGCCGAATAAAAATCGCGGACAGCGCTTTTATGATTATGCCCGGCCAATACCATTTTAGATGACGGATATTTTGCTAAAAGGGAATAGAGTTCGCAGGAAGGATCGGCCGGGCTGTTTGCCGGCACAATGGGCACATGCATCAAAACAATCTCAATGTCATCATCCGATTTTTGCAGCTGCGCCTTCAACCAGTGCATCTGCGGCTTGTCAATATACGGAAGTTCAACGTTCTCTCCGGGTTGAAATTTATTATATGCATCGTCCAGGAAAATCAGCCGGTACGTTTTTGTTCCAACTTCGTAAACCCGGCTGTAATAAGTACCATGAGTAAAACATCCTCCATTTTTAATCCAGTCAGCCCTTGCCCGTCCGGCAACATTTTGGGAAGTTACCTTTTCCCCGTTTGCCCAACTGTATGCAGCAATATCATGGTTTCCCAGCGTCGTAAAGACCGGCACAAGACTTTCATCCATCACGCGGGAAAACTGTTCGATCTGAAAACCCATCATTTTTTCGTCCTTTGTTTCCATTTCGAAAAAATCAATCAAATCACCGGTAATTGTAATAAAATCACAGTTCGTTGTTTCGGATGCAGAGAGAAGAAATTGCTTTAACGGCTCAACTCCCTCTCCGTAATGTTCTCTTGGCTCAGCAAGTTCAGAACGGTAAAAATCGAGGTTAAAAATGAGATGGGTATCCGAAATATGTAAAAACGACAGGGTATCCGGCTGGGCAAGCAAATTACCTGAAAAAAGGATTCCCCATAAAATACCCCAGATTTTAGGCCGAAAAGAAAATTTTAGTGTTTTCATTTTTCAAAAGTTTATATTATCGAACTTGTCTGCTATTTATCTGATGTAAGATTAAACCGATCGCCCCAACCCATATAGTCGTTGCCGGCAGAATAGGAAAAATTGGCAATATGCAAATGTTCCGTCCTGCGCCGAAACCCGACCAAATCCAGTAAGGCTTCTTGCCATTCCTTTTCGCTTGTTCCTTCATCGCTAAACAATGTAGCCAGCTTTGCTTCTTTTCGGGCATGCTCCAGCCCCATTCTTATAAAATCTACGCGCCGGGCATATTCCAGGTTCTCTTCCCCGGCTAAACTATTTGCTGCATCTTCGAGAAATTTTTCTGCATACACGAAACTTTCCGGCGGAAACATTTTATGCGCATAATGATTGTAATCTTCCAGCGAACCACCAAAACCATAGAGGTCTCGGTTGGAAACAGTATGAGCTTCCCAAAAATCAAAATATGCCTTAATATGCCGGGAAGCCGGTCCGAATGCGGCATAGTATTCATCGAGAAGTTCATCAACAGGCGCGCCCGGACGATTATGCAACCGGCTTAAGAGGTAAAGTGTAGTTCCGTTAACAGCCCACTGACCGGTCAGTGCATCGAAATCGGTACCAATGGAACCGTTGCGATAAATAAATTGAAATTCGTCGGCCATTTGCCGGGCAAAAACATGAGGCATTGACCCTCCGTTATACATGTAATTGGGACGATAGTAAAGCGTGGCCCCGGTGTTCCGCCAACTCTGCCACTGATCGAGTAACCACTGTTGTTCCTGCGGATAGCGCGGAAACCACCATCCATCCCAGGGGACAAAACTCAGCACAATATTTTTATGCAGCTTAACATCTTCAGGTGCAACAAAATAGTTGAAATAGATAAAAGCCGTTACAACGGCATCCGGATCCACCTCCGCAGCCAACTGATGCACATGCTTCCAGTAGAGAGCATATCGTCGTCCGGCATTCATGGGAGTATAGGGCACTTTCACATATTCAGGAAGCTTATCAAAGTCTTCCGCTGCTGGCTGGGGGGCATCCAGGGCGCGGCAATCATCACAAGTGCAAAGGGCCGGTGTATCGTTCTCGCCAATCCGGATGATATGCTTCTGATCAGGATTTTTTTTCCGTTGCTTTTTCCAGCGGTTAATAATTTCCTGATGGAATTCCTGATTGGATACACACATTGAAGTCAATGTTTTGCCACGGTAGGAAACCGAACCACGAAAATCCGGCCAGCCTTCTTCAGGAATCGTGTTGTAAATCGGGTAAAAAGGGCTGAAACGTTCACGCCATTCGTTGGCAAGATCGCCTTCAGGTAACTTCTGAAACCATTCGGGATGTTTCTTCCCGTATTCATACCACCAGCTATTAAACGAATGCCCGGTGTAGGGACGTGGATCGTCTGAACGTCCTATGCGGTGCCGACGCAAAAAAACCTTTTCTTCCCTGGCATAATCGTCATAAGCTTTTCGGGATGAGAAGCCGTTTACAATTCCTTTGCCGTCATTCCACCGGGATAGCCGGATACGTATATTGCGTCGTACCATGGTTGGTTTAATCTTTTCATCCCACTCACCAATACCGATGCTCTCCTGTCGGGAAACATGCGTGCCCAATTCACCCGGCCAAAGCCATTTTACCCCTAACGTCCGCTCCAGCACTTCGTACACTCCCCACAAAGTACCGGTGTGATGGTTTTGAAAATCGAGTGGATCGCCTTTGCCATCGTTCCCAACAATAAAAAGATTGTTTTCAATAGTGCGGATTATACATTGCTCAGATTCCATCTTTTTATGATCTATTCCTGCCTCTCGTGCAGCATCTGACTGGCCGATATAAATACGATGCATTGCAGTAGAAATATTTTCAGACTCCTTTTGAACAGGAATTGTTACCCCGGTAGCCCGTTTCACATGATACACCATCTCTTCCGCCGCATACTCTGCCATGCTGTAGGGATTATCCGAAAGAACAATCACTGCCTGGGCAACACCGTTGTCAACCCAAACTGTTTTGGGAGATTCCTTTGCTTTCAATCCTCCCCAAATGCTGATAAAAAAAATAACTGCAGGTAAATAGACAATTGGTTTCATCCCTTTATGCTTTTGAATTATTTGGCAGGAACACTCTGTCCCTTTCCCCATTCTTTATTGGGGACAGACCCCATTTTATAAATAAGTTCGCCGCCTTTTACAATTTCATCGTGCTTAATCCACGAACGCTGAAATGGCTGTCCATTCAGCGAAGCCGACTGGATATAGATATTTTCATCGCTCAGGTTTCGGGTTTTTATGGTAAACTTTTCCCCCGAGTAAACGGAATTATTGAGATCAATAGATACTTCGTCAAATATGGGTGCGGTGAGCTGATACACCGGATCGCCCGGACAGACCTGGTAAAGCCCCATAGCCGCCAGATTGTACCAAGAGGCCATACATCCGTAGTCACAATCCATTTCTTCAAGGTAACCGTCGGGAGTCGTTTTGTACACGCGATCAAAAATGGGTTCCGGGAAAAAATTGTGTGTCCCGTATTTTTGTACAATTGGTTCGGTTAATATTTTTCGCACCCATTTTTGTGTCAGCCACGGGGAATCTGCACAATTGAACAGGAATGGGGCATGAAGGTCAATTTGATTCCCGGCGGTGTACAGATCGTTATCAAAAAAGTATTCCAAATCTTTAACAAAGGGTTCTTTCCCTCCAAACGTTTCAATCAATGCGGGCATATCATGAAGAATATTCCAGCGCCAATGCCACTTACTGCCTTCGTAGGTGTATTTTTCACGGTTTACCGTCGGGTCTTCCGGAAAATCTAGCCAGGTACCGTCAGCCGCACGGGCCCTAAAAAAACGGATAGAGGGATCCCAGGTATTTCTCCAGTATTCGGCCCGTTGCATAAAATAGTTGTAATCGTCTTTTTTGTCCAACTCTTTTGCCAGTTGCGCCACACACCAGCTGTCCCAGGAATATTCTCCTGTTTGGTCGGGGCGCGCCGGAATAAACCCGATGGAATCGTACCTTTCCGGCATCTGAATCATTGCTTCATGCTTTATATTCGGATATACCGATTCGAGGCTAATATCAAACAGGCCTTTGAAGTAGGCATCGGTCATCACCATCAGCATGTGCTCGTGCCTGCAGGTATTGTGCGGGTTGTAACCACCTTCTCCTCTTACCGTGAAACAAAAACCGTGTGGAGGATGGTCGTTGTCCGGGAAGGGATCCCAGTTGCCGGCCTGATGGTAAATGTCGCGCAACGATTTTACAATGTCGCTGTAAACATTCGGTATCCACAGGCTGTACAGCGGGTATTTGGTGCGGAACGAATCCCAAAATGCATAATTTCCGTAATGTTTGTATCCTTCGGCTTTATGAATTTTCTGGTCGAGGCCCGGATAATGCCCGTCCACATCGCTCAACACCACCGGTAAATAGCAGGTATGGTAAAGGGCGGTATAAAAAATGGTTTTATCGGCTTCATTTTTTCCTTTAATCTGAATTTTTGAAAGGATATCATTCCAGGTATCGGCTGCCTTTTCCCGCGTGGCATCAAAATCCCACTCCGGGCATTCGGTTTCCAGATTATTTTTGGCGGCGTCAATCCCGGTAAGTGAAATCCCCACTTTTACCAGCAGTACATTATTTTTGAGGTCTCCAAATTCGCAGACAAGTCCCCCACCCGCCTGGTTACCGGTAGTATTTCCCGCTTCAATGGCAGAACCATTCCAGACAGAAGTAGCGGTGGCCGGAGAATTAAATTCAATTACAAAATATTTATTTCCGACAGCCCCTTCCACCCGGGAGGGAGCCACAAGGGAAGAAGAAACAGAACTGCCTCTTTTTCCACTGTTCAGAAATATTTTTGCAGTGGTTCCTTCCTTAAAAGTGTAGCGATGAACCCCCACATGTTCGGTAGCTGTCAATTCCGCCAAAATATCATCCTGTGTCAGATGCGCCTTATAATAGCCCGCCGCCGCGGTTTCTGTACTTTTATCAATGTCCAGTACCGGGTTGGTAAAAAAAGTGTCGACCCGGGAATGAGAATAGGGAACCAACGAAATCAGTCCGGCCCGATCGTGTATCCTGCCACCTCCTGAACTTCCCTTGTGCAGGTGACTAAATCCCCGCACCTGACTGTCAGAATAATTATATCCTCCATGAGCGAAGTCGCCATCTCCTGTTAAACTGCTGGGATATGTATCCGGACATAATTCGACCAACCCGAAAGGGACCAGTGCGGCCGGCAACCACTGTCCATGATCGTCCTGGGTACAAATAAACGGATCAACATAATCCACCGGACGTTTTTCCTGTTGCACCGAACACGAACCGAACAATAAAATGGCCATTACCTGTATTCCTTTGATATATTTTTTCATTGATTTCATTGATTTCATTTTCAAATAGGTTTCAATTTTGAAAAGCATTCACCAGCGGAGCACCCGTTATCCAGTCGTTTAACTCAAATCCAAACAGCCATGCCACAGTTGGCGCCAGGTCGTATATAAAAACAGGATGTTCGATTTTATATCCTTTTTTCACCCCTTTCCCCGAAATAATAAAAGGCACAATCATTTCATCGGGGTGTGATCCTCCATGTCCTGTTTCAATGCCTCCGTGGTCAGAAACGACAAAAACAACCGTTTCCTCCATCATTCCTGCCTCTTTCAACTTTCCTGTAAACACTCCCACCAGACTGTCTGCCCGTTCAATTGCTTTCGAATATTCCGCTGAACGATAGCCGCCGTGGTGACCGGCATGATCCACATGATCCAAATGCACAAAGGTAAAATCCGGCTGTTTCTCACTCAGGAAGTCGCAGGCCATTTCAGTAGCAATGCTTTCAGAATTGCCCGGCTCACTTACATTACACACTCCTTTTTCAATAAAATTACCCAACTTGCTCCAATGATAAAAAGCACCTACTTCCGCTTCGGGGAGGCACCTGCGAATTTCACCAAAAATGGTTGGGAACATATCGTGTTCGCCTTTGAATACCGGCTCCAGCTTTTTACCTTCTACAGTCCATCCGTTGTCTCCCACACCATGTTTTTCAACGGTAGCACCAGTTATCATCGAACTCCATGCCGGCCCGCTTTTACTTGGTAAAATGGTTCTGGCATCTGTTGACCAGGCCCCGTTTTCCATCAATTCATCCAAATGGGGCGTGTTGGCCATTTCCAGCCCGTGCGAACCCATTCCATCAATTCCGATAACCAACACATGGGAAGCCTTTCTGAAACTTCTTTCGGTATTGTTCTGACAGGAGATTAACAATCCCACTCCTGCAATCATGCTTAAAATTAAATATTTTTTCATTCTTTTCAGTTGTGTCATTACAAGCAATTCAAAACATTTTTTACCCCATTTTATTACCATTCAGCACACAGCATAAAACAGTTCAATCTTTCAGCCCGGTCAGATCCGATTCAAAAATTACTTTTCCGTCTCCTTCAATTATTTTCGCAGAAAAATTTTCACCCAGTTCAATATTCGAAGAAGTTTTCAGTTCGATTTCCTTTCCTTTTCCCGAATTTTTCAGAAGAATCATCTCATTATCCTGATCGAAAACACAGCCGTGAATATTGATCAGTGTTTTCCCAAACTCAGAGATTGTATTCGCACGCAAATAGTCTGGATATACCTCGTTGCCATAAAAATTAAAGATGCGATTTTTCAGCCTCGAATTGGTAATGGTAATCATATTTAAAGGCGTAGTCACCTGTACTACAGGCAGGTCTTTATCAAAAAGCACTTTTATATTATCGAGCACAATGTTTTCCTGGACGGGTATTTCAGCGCCAGGATAATAGGAACGGTTGAACCGGCCCATATCAAACTGGATGGAAAACGGAATCCGGGGCTTCTCAAGTTGAATATCCCGAAATGTAACATTCCGCACTCCGGCGGTATACGAGATTATTTCCTGGGACATTACCCATGTAATTCCATCTAATACTTTTGTTCCGCTTTCAAAATCAGGTCGTGTTACGGACTCATAAAGTGTTTCATCAGCCGGCATTTTAACCCGGTATATTCTACCGTTGGATACTACTGCATCCGACTGTTGGACTTTCATGCCTTCTTCCCAGTCAACCCAGGCACCTGCCAGCATACGACAAAAGTATCCCACTGTTTTTTCCTGGTTCAAATCATAACAGTTTTCGATTAAGCCATCTTCAATCCAACCCATTTCAGGGTTCGACGTGGAATAATCCTGGCCGTTGAGTGCAATAGCATCGTCAAATGTTTGAAATACGCCATCCCTGATGGTAAACCGCTTACCGGGCCCAAAATGGATTCCATCTTTTTGGCCTTTTATTATCACATCTTCAATGATTACATCTTCGAAGCGACAAATCTGGATACAAAACTGGCACCCCGTCAGGTCGTAACAACGAAAGCCCTTAATTTTTAAATCCTTCACATACGAAAAACCCAGCACACCCCGCAAGCCTAAAACCAAATCAGAACAATTGTCGACATTGTTCATGATAATATGCAACCCTTCGATGGTAATACGTTCGTCATATTTTTTTGTAAGCGCTCCTTTATTGATGAACACCTGTGAAAACCGTCCCTCTTCGTCCACCTTTTTCAACGAAACCCCTTTGCCAAAAACCAGCTCGGTATCGCTGCCAATGTAAAGTGTTTTTGCTATTTTGTATGTGCCGGGCTGCGAAACAACAATCGTTCCCCCCTGATCAAGGGCTTTTTGCATGGCGGCCGTATTCTGCATGCCGGTAGCACCCGGCGAGAACCCAAATGAAGCAGCATCCGCAAAACCGGTTGTTTCCCCTGATTGAGCTGTTTCAATTGTTTTTACGTTTGCTTTTGCAACAACCGGTGTTGTCCCAGCCAGGATACCCCACAGCAGTAATAGTTTTATCCCTTTCATAAGCGATTTTTTGTACTTATTTATTTATTTAATCCTGTTAAGTCAGACTGAACAGTAATATTTCCCCCTCCCTTTATAACTTTTGCAGAAAAACCTTCTCCCAACTCCACATTTGATGAAGTCTTTAGCTGCACCTCTTTCCCTTTGGCAGTATTATGCAGCAAAACCATTTCACCTTTATGTTCAAAAATGCAACCATGAATATTGATGTTGGTTTTGTAATACTCCGGGAGTGTATGGGTTTTCAGATATTCCGGAAGCACCTCATTTCCATAAATTTTCAGACCAACATTTTTCAATCTCGAATTGGTAATGGTTATCATATTTACCGGCGATGAGATTTGAATTAAAGGAATATTCGCATCGTAGAGAACTTTTACGTTGTCAAGAATAATATTCTCCTGTACTGGTATTTCTGCGCCCGAATAATACGAACGATTGTGCTTTCCCATATTAAATTCGATGGAAAATGGAATTCGTGGTTTTTCCAACTGAATGTTTCTGAAAACCACATTCCGTACCCCGGCAGTATATGAAATTATTTCCTGGGACATTACCCATGTAATTCCATCTAATACTTTTGTCCCGCTTTCAAAATCAGGCCGGGTAAGCGATGTGTAAAGGGTTTCATCCGCCGGCATTTTAACCCGGTATATTCTTCCATTGGACACCACTGCATCTGACTGCTGCACCTCCATTCCTTCTTTCCAGTCAATCCAGCCACCGGCCAACATGCGGCAAAAATATCCCACTGTTTTTTCCTGGTTCAGATCGTAACAGTTTTCTATCACCCCATCTTCAATCCAACCCATCTCGGGATTCGATGTGGAATAATCCTGGCCGTTGAGTGCAATGGCATCGTCAAAAGTTTGAAATACGCCATCCCTGATGGTAAATCGTTTGCCGGGACCAAAATGAATTCCATCTTTTTGTCCCTTTATAATCACATCTTCAATGATTACATCTTCGAACCGGCTAATCTGCAAACAATACTGACAACCCGTAAGATCATAACAACGTAACCCTTTAACCCGTAAATCTTTTACGTATGAAAAACCCAGAACGCCACGCAATCCTAAAATAAGGTCAGAACAATTATCTACACCATTTACGATAACATGCAATCCCTCTATCGTTATATTTTCATCATACGTTTTTGTTAGGGCTCCTTTATTAATAAATATTTGCGCAAAGGGTCCCTTTTCATCTACCTTTTTAAGTGACACACCTTCGCCAAAAATGATACTCGTATTACTTCCAATATAAAGCGTAGAGGCAATTTTATAAACCCCCGGCTGAGAAACGACTATCGTTCCCCCTTTATCGATTGCTTTTTGCAAAGCATTTACATTTTCTATTCCACTTGCGCCAGCAGAGAAGCCAAATGCATTAGCATCGGTAAAGCCGGCTGTTGAC
>NZ_QWET01000034.1 GCF_003573545.1 Mariniphaga sediminis
AAATAAATACTTTCCCTTTTTTGTCCTGGAGTATTCCCATGGGTATGGACAACACCCCGAACATCAGGTAGCCCAAAAATGGCAGCAGGGTGGCTGCGGTTATGGAAAGCGTGAATGACTCCCGTGCCAGGCTTACCATCGGACCCGCTGCATCCACCATGCCCATGGATAAAAATATCAGATAGACCGGTAGAAATTGTTTGTGAAGCATGGTTTTGTTATTCTGTCTCCCAAAGAGAATTTATAAGATTGACGGTTTCGTCTACCAGTACCTGTCCTCCTGCAGGCCCCACTTTGTTGACCATCGCGCTGTAGCCTCTGTAGCCTTCTCCTGTTATGGCCCGTTTCGTTGGAAGATATCCGGCTCCATCTCCCCCGCTTAACTGGACAATAAAAGTTTGCCTGGCTTTGCTCCTGCCCGTCATCCTGAAACCATAATCCATGTAAAGCTCAAAAGGATTGGTTGCAAAAGCTACCTCTCCAATCCGGAGTACGTGTAATTCAACCGGATAAAACGGATGCTGTTCCTGCTCTTCATACTGCTGTACCAGGGCCTCCTGTTTTTTTACAATTCCAAAATCGGATAATTTATTGTCCCACGGGCCGTACACTTTTACTTTTTCATTCTCCTCTATTTCTTTCAAAAACCTGTTCCAGGCTGTTTCCGGCGAATTCGGATCATCCGGTTCCTGTGACCTGATTCTTTTTACAATTGCCAGCGCTTTCTTATACTCCTCTTTGCTGTATTTTCTTGTGGGAAGGCTTATGTTTTTCACAACATGTTTAAAAACAACCTGGTTCTGAATGTTGCTCCTGGCATCAGGATAAGCTTCATCAATAACATGTGCCAGCCTCTTGCCAATTTCAACCACACCGGGAACATCCCACATATCGGGTTCGCCGGCTTTATATCCGCGGGAAAGGTCGCGGGGGGAGATGTCGCCGGCAGCGCTTATCTGGGGCAAAACATGCACATTCCCGGGAAATGTATTGTTTAAATACGTCCTGACTTCACTCCAGTAATCTGCCGAAACATAATACTTTGATTCTGTTACCTGGGCCGGACAGGCAACATTCATTACAATGCCCGTCAGCTTTTTATCCATATCCCAGCAAAAGAGCATGTCGACACCGGAGTCTTCAGGCCCTTCCAGCCCAATAAAATCTTCTCTGCCGGTAGAACCATACATTTCGGTGGAACCGTCAGCGTATTCAACCCGCCTGTTGTGACCAACAACAGCATACCGCAGTTCGCGGCTTATCCCGCCCGGCTTTCTGTTTTCCCAGGCCGAAACAGCTACTTTGCATAATTTATCAAGTAACATTGCCCGGTCTTTACTTTCAATGCCGGTATCGAAAGAGGAGTGGGTGTGCGTGGCATTCAGGAATAGTTTATTAAGGTCAAAACCCTCCATTTTTCCCTTAAGCACTTTCCGAAGTGAATCCTGCAGGCCGTCACTGAAGCTGACTACATCGACCGAAATCATAATAGCCTGCTCTTTGTTTCCACTATCACATACAGACTCCATTGCCAGCGCTGTGGCGTCCAACGGGCTTTGCACATATTCCGATATCCGCTCATAATACTGCCCCTGCAATGAGACCGAACCATCCGGGGTAATGTTTTCTGAGGCCCAGCCAATAAGAATATGCTGAGCATACCCATTTTGTGCAACAATCTTGGTTGTTACCGACGGTAAAACAACACATAAAATGTAAAGTATGATAATAAACTTGCCTTTTTTCATTTGGTTCCCTGATTTTAAAATTGACCTAATCCTTTATTCATTTAATTTTTTCAGACCATGGGTGATAATATTCCTGGTTTTGGCTTCATCTGTATTGTACAGTATAATTTGAGCCTCATCCCCACGATAAAGACCATTTATGAAACTACAATCTGCGATGGCTTCTTCAATCTGAATTAAAGAACGACCGTCTCCCATAATATTCATGGCATGGATATTATTAATTTTTCCGGGCTGAGAGTCTTTGCCATAGCCTTTGCCACCAACCAGCATTGCATTGTATCCCCCTTCGAATATTACTCCGTTGATATATACATTATTGATACTGGCTACATCGTTTGCCCGGATAGCAATAGCGCGGGTAGCACTTTTGCAGACTATGTTGGTAATGTAAATATTCTCTGTATCGTCTTCCGGTCCACTCCATTTTTTGGAGGTTACCATAGTGGAATTTAATGTTCCTCCTTCTAAATTGTCAGAATATATTCCAAGTGTTGATAAGGCAATAAAGTCATCTTCTGTAGTACCGGAAATATTGTTGATTCTGAAGTTTTTACATCCGTGACGAAGGTCAATCCCGTCCCTGTTTCTAATAAATACCTCTTTCCCGTTCACCTTTTGAAAGTCAGGACAGTCGAACGTAATATCTGAAATTTCGGCATTCAATGTGCGCTCAAAACTCACGGCCCAGGCATGTGCATTTTCTATATTAACATTCTTTAGTTTAAAGCCGTCTACATAAGCCATCAGAATCATAATATTGCGCCAGTCACCCTTCTGCTTTTTTCCTTTTTTTCCGGCATCACTTCCATAGCTGACCCTGCCCGGCTGCTTTTCAGAAACCAGTGTCCTGGCTCCATCGCCTGTAGCTCTCGGATTATCAGCACCCTTTAACAAAACATCACCGATACCAATTATACTTACATTTCTGACCCACTGCGGATCAGTGATTCCTATTCCCGCATTACCACTGCGAAACATGTTGTCTCTGCAGCTATCCGATAATTGAATCGTACAATTTTCGAGAATAACTTTGATATTGGATGGCAATAGAATAGCACTATCCAATAGCCAGATACCGGAACCATTAGAATTATCAGCAGGAATAATCACTTTTCCTGTGGTTTCGGCAGCTTTATCAATGGCCGCCTGGATGCGCTCAGTATCAGTCCCCTTAAATTGATTGGGGGTAATATCAGTCAGATTTCGTTCTGAGCAACCAACAACCAATAAAAAGTAAAGTATTACAGTCCAATAATTTCTAAATAATTTTTGCATAATTCGTAATTAAAGTATTGATTAGAATAACTTACAACTCTTGTAGTAAAACCAACGATATTGATGGAGGATAACTATCTGTTCCTTACAAATCCTTGAGCTGTTATAAATGGAATAATTAAAAAGAAGCTCCAGCCTTAAAGCCGGAACCTCCTTTTAGTCAAATAAGTCTAATATCCTGGGTTTTGCCACATAAAATCCCTATCTCTATTTACATCCAATTCGCGTTGAGGTATGGGGAAAATATGATGATGCTCTTGCATACTGAATTTTCCACCTCCGCCTTCATCCGTGCGGGTAAAGTGATTATTCATTACATCCATTGCCTTACCAGAACGGACTAAGTCGTACCATCTCAAATACTCACCAGCAAATTCAAGGCGACGTTCATGCAACAAAATTTCTCTGAATGCATCCTGGGTTGGTACCAGAGAAGCAGTAAGCGGCTCTATGTCGGCACGGTTTCTAATCTCATTTAAGATAGAAAATGCCTCCCCATCGGCAACATAGTTTTGCTCATTTAGAACTTCGGCGTACATTAGTTTCACATCGGTATAACGTAAAACTGGCATATTTAACTCATAATCTGATCTACTTGAGGGTTGGGTACCCTTGGCATATTTAACATAAAATATGGAAACGGTATCAACAACACCTTGTTTTGTTATGTATCCTTTCCTGAGAGAAAACGTTTTTCTTAAATCCCCTTCCTCATAGGCATTATATAATGCCGGAGATACTAAATTGGCGCCGGATACTCCTCCCCAGGGGAATAAAGAATCTACAACAAACTCATGCACTGCATTTGCAACCCAGGCATTTCCCTGGCCAACATTACCTGACATATACTGTACCTGAAAAACATGCTCCTTACTATTGTCATAGCTATCCAAAAAACAATGCGAATACTCGTCGGCTAACTGATAATTTCCGGAGTTAATAATACTTTCCAACAAAGGTTTTGCTTCCGAAAATTTCTTTTGAAACACCAACAGTCGTGCATGAATACCCTGAGCAGCATACTTAGTAGCTTTTCCCAGATCTTTTGCTGACCATTCTTCGGGCAATAAAGATGCAGCGGCAGCTAAATCCTGAGCGGCAAAATCAAAGGTTTCTGTTTGGGTACTTCGGGCCATTACCTTTATTTCATCCACTTTCATTTCGCCATCAATTAATGGCACCCCGCCATAAAGAAATCCTAAATAGAAATAAGCATAACCCCTTAAGAAATAGGCTTCTCCTTTAATATATCCCTTCGCGACCTCATCATCAAAAGAAGCATCATCAATTTTATCCAGAATCAAATTACACCGGCTAATCATAATCCAATAGTTATTCCAGACACTGGTAAGTAATGGCGTAGATTCATCATTTTCAAAACGATGTACTCTGTTATGGTCATAACTATTTATAGGATCATCCTGAATATTATCACTTCTACACTCCAGGGTGTTGATAATACTACCATTATGCAAACTTCTTAAAACAGCATATGCACCATTAACAGCCAATTTAAAATCATTTTCTGTTTGGTAAAAACTTCCTGCATTGTAACTGGAAATAGGATTTAAATCCAAATAATCATTACACGAAGTACCTAATAACAAAAAAACAGCAATTAATATATTCGTTAATTTATTCTTTGATTTCATAATTGATAGAGTTAAAAAGTTAAATCAATTCCAAAGCTATACCTTCTTGAAAGACCATAAGAAGCGTTATCAACTCCTGCAGATGTTGTTTCATTTCCCCAGTTTGTTGATTCCGGCGAAGGCCCAATATATTTATCCCAGGTATAAAAGTTATCACTCATCACATAAATCCGGATATTATCAAAACCAATTCGTTGACTTATCGATTTTGAAAAATTGTAACCTAATGTGATATTCTTTATCCTAAGAAATGAGGCATCGTATAGTTCCCAATCAGAGAAACTGGGATTGTTACCAAATCGCATTCTTGATTTTCCATCAGAAGACAAATCAACTTTTGACACAAACGGATGTTGCGGATACGGATCTTCACCTGTAGGAGAATCCGGTTTATAGCTGTGTACCCAATGCTTCAGCGAATTCATTCCCTGATATTGCCCGCTATCAAAATACCTCCATGCAATATGCCATATTTTAGAACCTACTTGCCCTTGCAATAAAATATTCAAATCAAAATTTTTATACTTAAATTGATTGTTGAACCCAAAAATTAAATCAGGTTGGTTATTACCAACTATTGTAATATCCTGAGAATTAATTTTTCCGTCTTTATTTACATCAACAATTTTCGTATTTCCCGGCTCCTGTCCCGGAGCAACAGGGACAAGAGGTTCCCCATTTTCATCAAAATCCTTGGGAAGTAAAAGGCCATCAGTTTTATACATATAAAAACTGCCAATAGGTTCTCCAATCGTTGTAATAAAGGCCGAACTACCATATGCAGTAATAATAATTGGCGCATCATCTACTCCCAATTTTTTTACTTCATTTATATTCCTGGAAAGATTTAATGAAGTAATCCAATTAAACTGTTTTCGGATATTATGTGTGGTAAGTTCGAACTCCCAACCCCGGTTTTGTACTTCTCCTAAATTTGAACGCATAGAACCATGCCCGGTCATATAAGAAATGTTACTATTTAATAACATGTCTTTTGTATCGTCAATATAATAATCAAGATTAGCTTGAATTCGGTTGTTTAACGCAGAGAAATCGATCCCGATTCCTTTCGTTACTTTGGTTTCCCAACCCAGATCCGGATTTCCCACGGAAGAGGGAGCAAGTCCGTTGGCAATAGCACCATTCAAATTATAGTTAGTAATACCGAGGGCAGCAATATGCTCGTAATTACCAATATTATCATTCCCGGCTACACCTGTCATTACACGTAGTTTCAACAAATCCAACCATTCAGTATCCTGCATGAAGCTTTCCCGGTCAATTTTCCACCCAACCGATGCTGATGGGAACCACCCCCATTTGGTGTCTCTTCCAAACTTAGAAGAACCATCTCTCCTAAGATTCACCGTCAGCAAATATTTATCATCAACATTAAAATTTAACCGGCTAAAAAATGACGCAATGGAATTTTTAGCCTCTGATGTAGAAGCACCTGTTTTGGTAGATGCCACATTCAAAGTATGAATTAAATCGTTGGGATAGTCTGTTGCCGATGCAGAGATATAATACGATTTATAGCTTTCTATACTTTGTCCCAGCAATAAATTAACATCAAAAAGAGAACTTATATTGGGATTAAACATTAAGGTGTTTTGTAATGAATAATTGTATCCCTGGCTTACGCTGGCATTTCCATATGATGGATTCCCCCTGTTGACATTTTTAGGTTTAAAAAATGAATTCTGTGATTCTGAATAATTGTATCCAAATTGTGATTTAAATGATAAGGAGTTAGTAATGCCCCATTCTCCCCAAACATTACTCAGTACCTTGTTGATTTTGTTTTCCCTGTGCGTTTGCTTAAGTTCTTCAACCGGGTTCACATAAGCAAATGCGCCCTCAGCATATCCGGTTTCCTCAGTATTTGAATCCAATGGAACAATGGGGGGAAAAACGCCTCCTCTGTGAACACTACTTGTACCACCTGTAGGCTGTTTGGTAGAAAATGACGGAGCTATGTTCATTCCAATTTGTATATTATTGCCTACGTTAAGTGTTGTGTTTAATCTCAAATTAAATCTTTCATATCCGGTTTCGATTAAAATACCATCTTGTTTCATATAAGAACCGGAAATAAGAAAAGTTCCGATATCCCCTCCCCCAGAAACATTAAGACTATAATTCTGCATAGGGGCAGTTCTGTATAATTCACCCTGCCAATCTGTATCCGGCAGTGACTCGGGATCATTAAGCCAGCTTTCAGGAATTTGTTCAGCAGCAGTGCGGGCACTCATTGGATCACTTAAACTACCTCCACTCCTTAAATAACTCATATTTTTTGCCCATATGTTATATGCCAAAAACTCATCCCTGTTCATCAAATCATAAACACCATCAACACGTTGCAATCCATAATATGCATTGAAATTAAAAACAGGTTTTTGTTTTGTCCCTCTTTTAGTGGTGAGAATAACTACACCATTGGCCCCTCTGGCTCCATATATTGCTGCAGACGAAGCATCCTTTAATACTTCAATTGATTCAATGTCATTAGGATTAAAATCCTGAATATTACTTACAGGAATACCATCCACGACATACAAGGGTGCATTTGATGCATTTATTGTACTCACGCCCCTAATTGTAATACTTAGTTCCTGTCCGGGTTCTCCACTTTTTTCCCTGGCTCTCACCCCGGCCAATTGTCCGGCAAACGCTTCCCCCAAAGTTGTGATTGCCCTTTCTTCCAATGATTCTGATTTGATCTTTGAAACACTCCCGGTGAGGTCTTGTTTTTTTACCGTTCCATAGCCAATTGCCACTACTTCATCAATTCCGATAGTTTCTTCTTCCATCTCCACATTTATGTTCGTTTGGCTTCCAACAACTACCTCTTGGGCCCTCATCCCCACAAACGAAAACACCAGCGTGGCATTATCCGGAATACTGCCCAGGGAATATTTTCCATCCGCATTTGTTATTGTTCCCTGCGTAGTTCCTTTCACCACTACTGTTACACCGGGTAACGGTTGACCACCGGAGTCGGTCACTTTGCCAGAAACGGTTTTTTGCTGCTGCAAAACTTCAAAAGCTATATCAGTAAAAATTATCTGATTAGCAATCATCTGGTACTTAACCCCTTTTTTCACAAATAACTCTTCCAATACTTCTGCCAGAGTAACCTCCTCAAAGTTAATCCTGACCTTTTTTTCAAGGTCAACCTGACTTTTGTCGTAAATAAACCGATACTCCGTTTGAGCTTCAATCTTGTTTAGAACATCCTCAAGGCTTAATTCCTCACCCTTTAGCGTAATTTTCGCATTTTGCGGATACCCGACAGAAGCAATTGTCTGAAAGATACTCACTAACAAAAAAAACAATACGATTCGCATAATTCTTAATGTTTTTTTTAGGGTATGATATATCAATACCCTGTTTCCATAATTTTTTTTCATACATTTGAATTGTTTAGTAATAGTAAAAAACTTGTCTATAAGCTAAATGCCTGAGGAAGTGTCTCCAGCACTTCCTCATTTTTTAGTTATTCTCTTGATATTATTAATTTACGTTGCATTATCTTTCCGTCAGCTGATTCTTTTGCATCTACCAACTCATATTTTATGGGTAATGCTGTCGACATATATTTCAGCAGTTCTTCTAAACTGCCAATTTTTACATTTGCTCTGAACAAATTGTTTTCCAGTCCTTTATTATTTAGCTCAACATCTACATCATAAAATCGCTCAATTTTTCTGCATACAGATTCAAGATACTCATTATTAAATTCCAACCGGCCTTCAATCCAGGAAGTATAACTCCTGGCATTGACATCTGATAAATAGATTTTATTCTTATCTTTTTGAAGCTGCAGTTTTTTATTGGGTTCTAATTGCTTAACAAATCTTTTTGTTTTTCCGGAAACCTCCACCAAACCAGATAAAACAACCACCTCAGAAACGGGTTCGTCTTTATAATTAAGCACATTAAACTCTGTCCCTAAAACACTTACTTTAAAATCGTTAAGCTCCACAACAAAAGGGTGTTTCTCATCACGTTCTACACTAAAAAAAGCTTCTCCTTCAACCGAAATATTTCTATGCTTTTCAAAACTTGTAGGGTAAGTGACTGTTGAACCACCAGCCAACCACCCCATTGACCCATCGGGTAAAGTAAATTTAGTACGAGCTCCTTCCGGACAATGCAATTCAACGAAGCTAAGTTGTTTGACGGTATCCGATACATTTTTGTTATCGCGAAACAAGAAAAAAAGCGCTAAAGGTAAAATCAGTACCGCTGCGATTTGAGATATCCGGATCATCAGGTGTTTTTGCCGTTGTGTTTTCTCAAGCAGAATCTGGTACTTAAGTTTATATAAAACATGTTTTAACTCGGCTTTTGGTATATTGCTATCTTCACAAATAGAACCCCATTCCTCTTTTTGAATGTTTTCTACATCTGCCTCCACCTTCCGTTGACTAAAATAGGTAAGGACGGAACTTATAACCGAAAACGAACGATTTCCTTTATATAATTCTTCAAATACCTTTTTATTATGCGTCATTATTAGTCATTTTTTTTCGGACCTCATACCATAAGACAGGCTCAAATAAAAAGGTACTATGTTTTGATAAAAAAAATATTCTAACGATAAAAAAGAGCGAAGAATAATGCCCCGGAAAGCCCGCTTTTCTTTGCTTCTTGCTTTAGAAATGAAATGGCAGAAGAAATTTGATTTTTTACGGTAGATTCAGCTATTCCCAGGTATTTCGAAATTTCAGATGTATCGAGCCCTTCTTTACGACTTAGCAAGAATATCTCCCTGCGTTTTTCCGGCAATTGGGCAATCAATCGATCCACTTGTTTAATAACGGACTCATAATCTGGTTCATCCGAATCACTTTCAAACAAAAACTCCTGAGCGATAAGTTGTTTATGCTTTTCCCGAACCTGTTTTTTTATGAAGTAGTTTCGAATATTATTCAATGCAATCTTATAAAGATAAGATTTAAAAGCCTCCTCAGACCTTATCTCTTTTTTATGCTTCCAAAGATTTAGAAAAACATCTTGCACAATCTCTTCCGATTCTTCCTTGACATTCAAGTATTTATTAACAAAATAAAAGAGTTTACTGCTATATTTTTCGAATAGTAAATCAAATGCTGAAGAATCACCATCCCTTAACTTTCGGACCAACTCCAACTCCTTATTTAATTTTAATTTTGTCAAGACAAGGCCTGATTTGAAAATTTGTTCAAATATAAATTTTTTACTTCTGAACGGATAAATTTATAATATGGGTTTCAATTTTTTTACATCAAATGAATTGAAAAATGTATAATCACCTCGTTTGATTTCAATGTCATTTCTAAGAAAACCCTGCCAACGCGTAAGTTGTAATATATTTATAGTGCACTTAGAAACCGGGAAATAATTTTGGCCACACAAGCCTCTTCACGCGTTCTTATTTTTAGGTATGTATCTTTCCTGTCCGGTTTTTATAAATTCATAAGTTATGCGGATCACAAGTTAATATTAGCTGATTATCAATAATTCGCCCCACTCTTGGGTTGCGTCTTTACCCCGCATTGCCTTCCCCAAGCTTCGCACGGGGCTATTTTTATTTATGTCCTTCAGACACTTCTTTATCCCGAAAGGGATGGAACAATAACAGCCACGGGTAAAACCCGTGGTAATAAAGTGGATATGAGAAGAACCCCAAAGTGGGTTCAACCCGTCGCATAAGTTATGCGGTACATAGAAACGTTAGAAAACAGATAAGAAATTAGAATTATGGCCGTAGTTGGCTTAACTACGGGTAATTAACAAACTTTTGTTTTTGAAACCCCAGCCCTTCAATTCCAAGCTCTACAACATCACCATCTTTTAAGTATTGTGGTGGCTTTTTCCCCATCCCGACACCGGGAGGCGTTCCCGTTGAAATGAGGTCGCCAGGTTCAAGCACCATAAACTGCGAGAGATACCAAACGATATGATGAACATCAAATATCATCAGACCTGTGTTTCCCTGCTGCATGGGTTCACCATTTACTTTTAACTCCAGTTTTAAACTATTGACATCATCCATTTCATCGGAAGTCAATAAAAATGGACCAATTGGACTGAACCCTTTGCAGGATTTTCCTTTTGTCCATTGGCCACCCTTTTCTAACTGGAATGCCCTTTCCGATACATCATGGGAAATACAATAACCTGCAATATAATTGTCAGCCTCATCTGGACTTTCCAAATACATGGCTTCTTTGCCTATTATCACCCCCAGTTCAACTTCCCAGTCTGTTTTATCACTATTTTTAGGAATATAAACATCATCATAAGGTCCGCTAACGGTATTGGATGCTTTCATAAAAACCACCGGTTCTTTAGGAATTTCCGCACCACTTTCCCTGGCATGGTCAGAATAGTTTAACCCAATACAAATTATTTTTGGTGGCCTTGCAACACATGGGGCCCACCGGACAGATTCTGCAATCTTCGGGAATTCCCCTTCCTTTGTCATTAACTCTTTAAGCTTCTCCAGTCCACCAGATGCAAAAAATTTTTCGTCCCAATCTTCAAAATAGCCTGACAGATCAAGTCGTTCCCCTTTCTCGTCAAGGATACCTGGCTTTTCATTTTTCTCGTTTCCAAATCGAATTAGCTTCATTGTCAAATTTATTTTTAATACATGTTTTCCTTTACCTTCCATTATATGTCGGGAGTAATATAAACCCTTTCACCCCCGATTTTTATTTCAGTATTGATGAGGTATTTTTTTACTGATTGTGTATCAATTTCAACGCCTAATCCTGGTTTATCCGGGACATTGATATATCCATCCTCATCAGGCAATATACTGGTTTTAGTAATCTCCTTTGCCAAAGGTTTTAACTCAACAGGATATTCACAAATAGTATAATCTTTAATCCCGGCATATGGCTGCAGGGATGCACTTAACGCAAGGTGCGACGTAAATGTGTGGTTTACATAAAAGACATTACTTACTAAGGCCAGATCCGCAACTTGTTTTGCCGCAGATATCCCTCCTACTCTGCCAACATCAATTTGTATGAATTTAATTCCTGCATATTTTATCATTGCCTGTGCCTGTGCAAAATTAGTACAACCTTCGCCACCGGCGATGTCAATTTTGGGGGTTGATTCAGAAAGGCTTTTATAATCTTCGAGATACAGGTTGCGAAATGGTTCTTCTAACCAAAACACATCAACCGATTTTAATGCAGCCAACCTTTCCCTTGCCTGGTCAACTTTACCATTCCAAACAGTACCAGCATCAACCATCAATAAAATATCTTTTCCCAAACCTTCCCGAACAGCATGAAGTTGCTCAATATCGGCTTTCAATCCTTTTGTACCGAAAGGTCCCCAACCAAACTTAACTGCCTTGTACCCATCCGTTTTCGATTTCAAGGCTTTATCAAATGACTCTTGAGGTGTATCTCCAAACAATTGGGAAGCATAAGGTACTTTGGGATTTGCCTTATTGTAACCTAAAAGGCGGTATACAGGTTCGCCCGTCATTTTTCCAAACAAATCCCACAAAGCAGTATCTATTCCTGATAGTGTATGATCTGCCTGAAGCAGATCCAATGAGTTTTCATGCACTAGATTTGAAATCCGGTAGATATCATTAACACTTTCAATCCTTTCTCCTTCCAACGAATATTTTACCGGTTTACATGCACTATGCGACATCGGACACACATAACTTGCAATACTTGTTAACGGAGAGGCTTCACATTCACCCCAACCTTCGTTACCCCCGGCACTAATCCGGACTAATAAAGCATCCTGACTACCATCTCCTATATCTAAAACTTCAGGCATACTTACATAAAAAAAATCAACTGACTCAATCTTCATAATTTAATGATTAATCCCGGTTAAAAAGTAATTGTTAGCCCACCATCCACAGTGATAACCTGACCGGTAATGTAGGTTGCATCTTTACCTGCCAGAAAAAAAGCTACTCCTGCAATTTCATCAGGTTGTCCGGCCCGGCGCAGAGGCAGATGGTGTCCATCCACATAATTGTCTCTGAACCATTTTGTTTCCAGTTCATTCACCCCATTATTAATGCTCATGGGGGTGGAAATAAAACCCGGTGCAATAGCATTCACTAAAATACCTTTGTCTGCAAGTTCAAGAGCGAGAGAACGACAATATTGATTAATGGCTGCTTTGGCCATTGCATAAGCAGAACTACCTTTCTCAACCCGCTCCCCATGAATTGAGGTAATGTGGATAATTCTTCCTCCTTCCGAAAGAAACGGTGCAATAACACGGGTGGTATACACGGCACCATCAACCATTATTTTAAAGGGTTTGTTCCATTCGTCCAACTCATCGTCAATCGGATTACCGGAAATAGAAACTCCTGCACAGTTAACAAAAGCATCCAATTCGCCCCAACGGTCTGTAATTAAATCCCTCAGATCATTTGCGGTTTGAGGAAGTGAATAATCGCCGGCTAAAACCAGGTGATTCCCTGATGGAAACTCATTGATGAGTTGTTTTAGGTTTTCCTCTCTTCTTGCTAATATACAAACATCCCAACCTTCGGATGCAAACCTCCTGGCAGTAGCCATACCAATTCCGGACGAGGCTCCGGTTACAACAACTTTTTTGTTCATTCGTTTAAAATTAGAACCAAGATACAAGAACCAGGACACAGGACAAGAATTTTGATCATTTATCTTTTGTGTTTAACTCCTTAATCATGGTTTTATCTTATTAATAATTACATGTTTTCTCCTGCGTAAATACGGGTATATGTTTCCATTTCCTGCCCTGGATCCAGAACCGTACACTGCCCTTTATCTTTGGCCGAATTTATACTAATAGGCATTGCAGAACATGGCTCAAGGATAGCTGTATTATGATCCAAAAAACCACCATAGGAAGCAAAGTACCATTGGAATGGAAAGATTTTTTTATCATAAACATACCTGAATAAATGATTATTTTTTGTGTTTAAAAAATCCATTTTACCCTGGTCAATGTTATATAAATAAAAAAAGTCGACTGAACCATCTTTGGGCGGGACTACCGAAGCATCAACATTTTGAATCTCGGGCCAATCAAATTCATTCGTATTTGAAAACCGTGAATAATCCAAATCGACCACCCGGGCTTTTTTTGCATCGGTAATCAATCTGTCACCAGCTTCAATACGCAGGGCAGCATGTAATTTCCATAAAAAATGCCGTCTGGCACCAGCCTCATTTTTTATTTTGTAACGAAAGTGGATAACCGGAGACCCTTCATCCAGATAAATTTCTTTGCGATAGAATAATCCACACTGTTTCAGCACTCCTGTCAAAGAAAGTAAATTGTCTTTTATCTCATATTTCAACGATGTTGTCCAAAGTTCGCCATGATCCGGAAGTTCAACCGAGTCTACGGTTTCCGGGATATCATTCGGGATAAGCTCGTCTATTCCCCCTATAAAATTCGAATCATAATCATCTCCCGGCTGATGGGTCGAGAGCAAAAGGTTATCATTTCTCCATAAAAATTCCTTTTGAAGCGATTTGTTGAAAACACTTAATAGTTTACCGCCAAGGTCAGGTACCACTTCAATCTTTATTTGACTGTTTTCGGCAATAATAACCCGGATACCATTTTCATTCTTTTCTGAAATTTTCATCTGATTAAAATTAGACCCCGGAATCAAAAATCAAGATACAAAACAAAAACGCTAACCATTTATCTTTTGTGTTTGATTCCTCCATCGTGATTATTTCATTATTATTCAATTTTATCTGGCACAAAATGAATTTGATGACTGGATATGTCATTTCTTGTGACTAAAACACTCGCCATTCAATACTCATCTCATAACCATTATTTTTGATCGGCGGTAGCAATATACTCCGTATGCGGTAATTAAAACAGCACAAAAAGCGGGGAACAAATAAGAAATTTGTATGCCTTTGGTGTCTGCAATGAGTCCCTGCACAGGAGGGCCTACAGCCCCGCCTATTATTGCCATATTAAGCAGTGCCGAACCTTTTTCGGTAAAGCTACCCAGGCCTTCAATGCCCAAACTAAAAATAGTTGGAAACATAATGGCCATAAATGCCCCTATGCCTACCAAAAAATAAGGGTTCAAAGATGACGATGTAAGCGATGTCAGCAAATACAATATTATGATACATACCCCTGAAAAAGTAATAAGTATACTTGGTTGAACTACTTGCAACAAAAAAACTCCGGTCAATGCAAAAACACATGCAAAAACATAATAATATGTAAGAAACATTGCCGATTTCTCTACGCTAAATCCAGCGATAGAATTATCGCGGAGAAAACTGATAAAATAACCAGCAGTACCTGTTTCCAGAGCCATGTAAAAAAACATAACGATTGCGCCCCAAAACAACTGCGGGTATTTTCCGGATTCTTTTAGTATTGAGAACACAGAAAATCCTTTTAATATATCCGGTTTTAATGAAGGAATAGCAGAGATGAAGATTAACATTGAAAACAAGATGGTGCCTGCTCCCAATACCAGGTATGGCACGTGAAAATGGATTGTATCTCCTTTCCCATAAATTAATCCGGTTCCAACCACCGGAGTCAGTAAATATCCAATCCTGCTAAAAAGCTGTACTATATTGACACGCACATGTGATCCGGAGGGGTCGCCCAACAAAGCAGCCATTGGATTGGCGGCTACATTTACAACAGCTACACCTATTGACACTACAAAAATAGCCGTAAGCGCCAGTATATATGATGAGAAATAATAGGCCGGAAGTATTATCAGGCTACCCAAACTGCAAATGATTAAAGCCGTAAACACACTTAGCTTATAACCAACCCGCGATATATACCAGGCAATAGGTATCGGAAAAATCAGATAAACCAGGAAAAAAGATTGTTGAACATAAGATGCCTGCAAATATGTAAGGTTAAAAAAATCTTTTAACGCCGGTAATAAAATATCGTTCATGCAAATAATGGAACCTGTAAATAAAAATACACAGGCCACAATTAACAAAGGCTTAAATTGATGTTTCATCCGTTTTAGTCGATAATTTTCAATAGCAACATAATAAAATCATTTACCCCTGGCTTTAGTATGTTGCACGCCCTCCTGAAATATCATAAATAAACCCGGTAGAAAAGCTATTTTCATCTGAAACAATATAACATGAAAGTGCTGCGACCTCTTCCACTGTCCCCAGCCTGTTCATAGGTATTTTGGCAATCATATACTTTAATTGTTCCGGCGAAGTATCATCGTTCATCGGGGTTTTTATTACAGCTGGAGCCAGTCCGTTTACGGTAATATTTGTTGTGCTGAATTCTTTTGCCACACCTTTTACCAAGCCGATAACACCCGCTTTTGTAGCTGAGTATCCAACCATGCCCGGATTTCCCTCCTTGCCTGCAATAGACGAAAAAAGCAATATGCGCCCTTCCCCTTTTTCCTGCATCACTTGCAACGTGTGTTTCGTAATTAAAAAAGTACCCCTCAGGTTAACCGAGTAAACTTTCTCAAAATCTTCATTAGAAAAGTCCGTTATTTTTGTACTCGTTGGACCAACAATCCCGGCAGCATTTACCAAAACATCAATCCGACCATAGTCGTTTTTTATTTTGAGGATTGTTTTAGAAACCTGTTCCGAACTACTGACATCAACGCAAAATGGCTCAACCAAAATCCCGGCTTCCTGAAATTCTTTCGTTGTTGTTTCCAGTTGTGCATTGTTGTTGTCAAACAATAGTACTGTGGCTCCTTCTTTTCCTAACCTGTGAGCAACGGCTTTGCCTATTCCAACTGCAGCACCGGTAACAAGGGCAATCTTTCCTTTAAATCTTTCTTTAAAATACATAATATATTAAGATTACATTTTTCTATGTATACATGAGTTACCTGTTTTCAATTTGAGAATGATATTTAGGCCTAATACCACAAAACATTCAAACCAACAAGCAATTTCATATTCAGCAGTCTCAAGTTCCCAAAAAAAAACTTGATATGCAAAAGGTGACCCTTAAAATCAGATGAGTTGTTTAGTTTATTCAAATCCACCTGGATCTCTTTCTCTGTAATCTTTACGTTGGTTATCTCAACCAATATCGAAATAAATCTTCCGGAAAAGGGCTTCCACTAAGGCTTTATATTGGTTTTGTTGCGATGTCATTTGCTTCAAAAAAATAAAGCGCAAAGATGAAAGATTTTTTTCTCCATCTATTTTTCAAGGTGAGCCCAAAAAAGGGCTGTCAAAAAACAGCCCTTTAATATCTTATTTAACGTCAGTTCGAGCTAAGCTAACGTACAACTTTGCGTCTGGTCAATAACTTCTTCCATCCTAAGGGTAGGTTTTTTAGGCAGAAAGGAGTAAGCTATCAGACCTGAAAGTAAGTTTGTCAGGAAGTTTTCAAAGTTACGATGCCTGGTATGTTCGATTTGACAGATATTTTTCAATTCATCGTTTACTGTTTCGACCAGAGCTCTTTTGCGAAGCAGGATTTTATCCTGAATCAACATTAAAGAGTTCTTCATGTTTTTGCGAATCTTTGTAATTAGATGTATCCCTCCTTAACTTTGTCAAATTCTTTGCAGAATTCAAAGATAAGATAGAAAATTTCGGTAGTTTTATGCTCCATATTGAGCAAGGTTTTGTTTGTTAAATATTTAAATATAAGACACTTAAATATAAACAAAACTTTGCTTTTTTTTACTAGCAATTTCTTAGGTTTCTTACATCGAACTGACGTTAGTTTAATAAATCTTTTTATTACCTCTTAAGTAATTCAAGATTACCTTAATATGTTTTTAGAGTTGCTTATAATATATTCTGGTTTGTTTCCTTTTTTAGTAAGTACATTTTTAAAATTGAAATCCTTACAGAGGTTCACTGATATTATTGATTTTTCGGGAAGTAAAATATTATTGAAAAGAATGTTCGCGGTATAGTTTGATACCTCAGGATAACCATCAATCAAAATTACTGGTTCTGAGGTGTCAGCTTCTAACATATCAAGATTTGAAAACTCCATATCCTTTAAGTAAGGAATTACCGGAGCCGGTTCCCCGTCGTTATTATACTCAACAGAAGTGAATATCCTTATTTTTTGGAGATTACAATCCTGTACATAGATTCCTTTAACATAACCACCCCTGTCTCTTGTAGCTTTTATCTGAAGTCCATAAATAAGGTTTTCCAACTCGCAATCACGGATAACAATATTTTCTACACCTCCCGACATTTCACTTCCAATTGCCAAACTGTGCCCTGAAATGAATTTACAATCGGAAATAAAAATATTCTTTGTTGGTTTCGCAATGTAATAACCTTCCGGATTCTTGCCTGATTTTATGGCAATACAATCATCACCGGTTGAAAATGTACAATTAAAGATGTAGGAATCGGTTGATGAATCAGGGTCAATCCCGTCTCCATTTGCAGCAGAACTGTTAATCGTTAAGTCATGACAGGTAATGTTTTTACTATAAATGTAATGGATTGTCCAACAGGGGGACTCTTCGATGATTAATCCCTGAATATTGACGTTCTCACAATTCATCAGACAAATTAAACGACCGCGGCCCCTTAAACCACGAGCATCAATCATAGCTTTGGCCAGAGCTGTGCCACCTCCACTTATTACACCTTTTCCCCTAATCGACAGATTACTTACATTGTATCCACCTGAATGGTCCATTTTACCTGCATTTATCAAACTGGCAAACGATTCAAGTTCCCAACCCTCAAAGCGGTTAGGTATCATTGGATAATAATCATTGATATCTAAACTCCCTTTTAGTACACCGCCTTCTGCAATATAAAGGGTCATATTACTTTTCAAAAAAAGCGCTCCACTAATAAATTTGCCAGATGGAATATAAACAATTCCTCCAGGAGTACAATCATCAATTGCTTTTTGAATGGCTTCCGTATTTTTGGTTTTGCCATTGCCAATAGCACCGTAAGCTAATATATTATAGATCTGCCCTTTCTTTTTGGTCGATTGTACCACCTGATTGCTCGCATCAGAAAGTTTTCCTTCTGCATTCTTTGCTTTAACTGAAAAAGTGTAAGACTTTCCCGGCGTCAGGCATTCAACTGTATAATTTGTTTTTTCAACTTCGGCAATTGGGTTGCCATTTTGATATACCTGATAGCTCAAAGTGTTGTCACCATCCGCTGGTTTATCCCATAATAAAGTAATAGTAGAGTCTGTCGCTGATTCAGGCGGAACAATCAGGTTTCGTGGATTTCCAGGGGCTAATCCGGCTGAAGTGAAACAGGAAACAAATACTCCTGTTAGCATTATAAAGTTTCCAGATAGCAATAATAAAATTTTTCTCATTTCTCTTGATTTTGTGTGCTATTTCAGTTTATCAGCATAATAAAAATTTGAAGGTAATCCTCCGGTGTGCCAGAAGAGAACATTTGAACCTTTGGGAATTAGCCCTTTTTTCAGATAATCCAACATACCATAAAATGCCCTACCTGTGTAAACAGGATCAAGCAGAATTCCCTCCGTTGTTGCCAATTCAGTAATTGCGAATTTTTCGTTGTCAGTAATTACACCATAGCCTGGTTTATCATATTCCCTATTCAATTTAATATCTTCCGGCTCAAATTTCCTGGCAATATTAAATAGTTGAATTCCTTCATTTACAACACTTAATACGACCTCTTCCAGACGAAGGCCGTTCGTTTCATCTTTATCTATACTTATTGGGATCAATTCAGTAGCTATCCCAAACATTTCAATGCCCAACATAAAACCTGCCTGTGTTCCACCGGAAGATGAAGCAAAAAATATATAATCGAAATTCAGATTGTTTTCTGATATTTGAAGTTTTAGTTCTTTTACCGCATTTACAAATCCAATAGCTCCGACAATATTTGATCCCCCGTAAGGAATGAGGTAACATTTCTTCCCCTGTTTCTCTACCTGTTTTATTAATTGTTGGCTTAGTTCGCCTTTTCTGCTTTCTCCTGAAAAATGGAGTTTCGCTCCCAGAAAATACGACAAGAGTAAATTGCCCTGATATTTTTCGGGTTCATCTCCCCCTAACAATAAATTACATTCCAACCCTGCAACTGAGCAGGCAGCAGCTGTTTGCCGGCAATGGTTGGACTGTTGAGCTCCTGAAGTAACAATGGTATCGCAGCCATTGTCAAGTGCCTGTTTGATTAAGTACTCAAGCTTGCGGGTTTTATTTCCTCCCGAAGCTAAACCTGAATTATCATCCCGTTTTATAAACAAATTGTACCCGGGATACTTCTCCGATAACCGTTTTAATGATTGTATTGGTGTCGGGAAAAAACCTAATTCAAACTTGTTATCTATCATCTCTTTTTTTTTAGTACTTAAATCGACATAACCAAGATCATTGGCTATAATATATATGAGGTTTGGCTTCTGCCCTTCGACTTCGCTCTGAATGACAGATTTTTTTTATTAGTTTTGACAAGAGAGTATTAAAAGTGTAATAATCGGTAAAAGGAAAATTATTTTTTTCATAACTGGTTTATAATCTTATTTAACAAATGTTTCCCATTTCCTAGTTTCTATACTTTCTTTTGCCTTTGTATAATATGGAAGTATGAAGAAACACAGAATAAAAATCCAATATTTATTAATTATTTTATTCATTTTAAATGTTTTTTTAATAGGGTAATAATTGTCATAAAAAACCTATAAGTTATTTTATTATTTCATTAAACAATCTATTAATAGTTGACCTATCTCATTGCCGGTGGTTCTTATCATATTAAGGTTGCCAGGGTTGCTTTTATCATAAACCGACCTGGGGTAGGCCATCTGGTCGATGATTAACTCCTCCGATGCTGGCTTTTTTTGACCGTTGGACATTCCAACAAATGTCAATCTCTTTGGTGCGGCACATGCCACCAGGTCAGGTAGATCATAAGCTGTCAAAGCCCCGGCAACACCCCAGTTGAAAGATAGGCTATAATCATATAGTTTAGATTGCATGATATTATAATATGAGACAGGAGCTTGAATAAATACTGCACCCTTAATAATTGGGTCGAAAGCTATAGCATGAAGCAAAGCAGGGCAAAGCTCACCAAATGCAACAGCTTGCATAAAATCTGCTTTAACATTTGGGATTCCTTTAAGGAAATTTGCAACATTTATAATATCAGCTGTCTGGATACCTACAATACTCCGCCCAATTAATTGTGCTTCGTATCCATGCGACCCGGGATAATCCCGAAGGGAACTTGTTTCGCCTATACCTAATAAATCAGGGGCAGCAACAATAAATCCCTGTTTTACCAGCTTTTCAACAGGACCACCTACAGCAATCCCTTCTTCCTTACCATCCGGATGGATATAAATCACTGGAGGATGCTCCCCCTCACCATCAGGGATTGCAATCAAAAGTGGGATAACATAATCTTCATCCGTTTCTAAAGCATACATTTTGACGGAGTAACCATCCCTCTGGTAACTTCCCCTGAAAACAAAATTGATACTACTTTTAGGCTTCATATATCCGGAAAGCTTTATCGCTTTTTGCTTAACAATCTCTAAATGTGATGAACTATTCCTTCTGGATTGTTCTATTCTTTTAATAAGGCTATCTGCCTCTGATTTATTAAAGTCAAAAACTGTTTTTCCTTTGTAAGAAGTAGATAGTTGACCTGTCGGGGTTACATTTAATTCATTTTCCGGAAATATTTTCACTTTTTCCTCAGTAGCACTGCCCGGCAGTTTTAATTCTTTTTGAAAAAAGGCATAGGTAGCTTCATTGTTTTTCTGCATGAATCCATGTTCATAATCAGCTTCCGACATTTTAATATTTTCTTCCTTTCCAAATATCTTATATGCATTTGATACCTCTTCAAATGTTTCCCTGGTGCCCTGAATACTAAAAAAATCACGTGTTGTACTAACAATCAGTGTTGGTTTTGGCATTCTGACTTCGATTAAGTCGGCATGGTCGACACCCATTTCTAATCCGTGGTAGAGGTTTTGTTCCCCGTCCTGTGTTCCGACTGACTCAAGGAGCCGTTTGTAGGATGTAATATAACACGATGGAGCAGCTGCAACAATACGTTCATCGAAAGCACCAATAAATGCAGTTTGTGTGCCTCCGCCGGAAAGTCCTGTTAATCCAATCCTTTCAGGGTCAACTTCTTCTCGAGAAAGGAGGTAGTCAATCCCACGGATACCATCCCATATAAAATATTTTATTAAAGAATTACCAGTGAGTAAGCACTGGTTGGTAACATAAGAATGCTCTTCCACCGAACTTTTAATTGGAGATCCAAATAGCACCGAAGTTTTCTCCTGGGGATTAAAGTATTGAAGCCTTTCACCTTGCCCAATAGGGTCGATACTCAGCACAATAAAGCCTTTTTTTACCAGATTAAGAATAACGTTCTGATAAAAATCACGGCGAAATGACTGTGCAGAATGTCCAGATACATTCAATATTGCCGGATGTTTTCCAATTATTCTATTGGGAATAAAAAGGCAGCCTGTAACATATAATCCAGGGATTGATTCGTATAAAATCTTCTCTACTCTAAATCCTTCCCCATAAATAATACCTGTTACTTTAGGGTTGAGAGGAGTTTTAACGGGGAATGGTCCAACAATATTTTTTAAAATATCTTTAACCTTTTGTTGCCTTGACTGCCAATCTTGTGCTGTTTTCAATTGCGTGATTGCATCTGTTCTTTTATCCAGTAAGTTATATGCCTGCTTGTTAAGGTATAGTTGAAGCATGTTTTCCGGATTACTCCATTCGACCCAATCCTCAAGTATTTTAAAATTTTCTTTCTGGGCATTTACATCTTTATTATTTGTAGTTTGTAAGAGTAGGAATACACATATAATTTGAATATAAAATGATATAATTTTCATTTTCCTTACATTTTTGATTTATTATTTTTGAAGATAAACCTATCTATCCCTGATATATGACTTGAAGGAAATAATATCAACACAAAAAGGGCAGCCATTTCAATCAGGTTTTTATTGACAATCCAGTAATTCCCTTCTACATGGGCATTAGCCCCCAGCCCGGAAAACGGGGGATACGACAGGTAATAAAACGACAACAGGGTTATGCCGAACAGTTTAAACGGTTTGGATAACAAGCCAATAAACAAGCTTAAACCAACCAAAACCAACCCCCATTCGTTGAATATGTCGGCAACATGGAGCATAGATGCGGACTGTGCTATCCCTCTAAAAACAGGGGCAAGCGGTCCAACCGAGCCAAGCAAATACCCCTTTGCCGTCCAGCCAGGCGTATAAAACTTCACCAGTCCTTCGTATAAAAAATGCCATCCTATCAAAACCCTTAAAAAGGTTAATGCGAAGATTTGCCAGGATGAATAGATTACTTTTAAATTTTGTTTATTCATGATATTGTTTCATTAATTTATTATTTAGATGTAGTGAAATTTTATGGTTACTACTAATAACTCGAAACTCGTAACTCACAATTTTTTTTATCCGATAATTGCTTTTTCATTATCAGCATCCCACCTTACTGGTTTTTTGTGCACATAAGCTAAATTGGCCAGGTTGAAAGTGACTGCTTCCTCAAATCCTTTGTCAATATTGCAACTGGTTTCCCCATGCCCACGGATGGCATCAACCCACTCTTTTACATGCAGGAAAGTTGTATCAAGCACTTTGCCATCAATAAACGTTGGCCCAAAGCCCCCTTTCATATAAGCCTTCGATGTGGCGGTGGAGATGGCATCCACATCAGTTCTTGGTGCATAGAAATAGAGTGGTCCGGAAGGGTCGGTTTTAACATCTTTGAACTTTTCAGAATACGAGTCTTTATACATCAGTATGGCCCCGTCAATGTCCATAGTTGCTTCTGACCCCAATATGCGCGATGTCCGGGTTACCTGGTTTTTCAGGGTGCCATCATACGTCATTGTAAGCCCTCTTTCAGGATAACTAAATATGGCATTGAAGACGTCGGGCATATCGCCATGGCTTTGATAGTAATACTGACCACCCAGTGCAACCACTATTTCAGGGATCCCAAGGTCCAAAACCTGGTTCACACAATCGTACCTGTGCGTAAAATCGTTCCCCGTGATGCTGGTACCGTAGTCACTGTAACGTTGCCAGCTAAAATACCTTTTCAGGTTGAACTCGTGCCACGGCGCACTGCCAAGGAATTCTTCCCAGTTGATATTGTCTTTGTTCCCCAATTTGTGGTCAAAAGCTTCGTCTCTTATCCATGCCCCGAAAACGGAATTCCGGTTCGTGTATGTTTCTACCATGGAAACATTACCAAAAGCACCTTTTCGGTATAATTCCCGTGCTATTTTAAAACTCATTTGTTGCCGGTTTTCATGCCCCAACTGGAAAATAACGCCTGTCGATTTTATTGTGTCCCTTAATTCAATGGCTTCTTCTATACTGTGGGTCATGGGCTTTTCAAGGTAAACATGTATCCCGGCCTTTGCAGCAGCTATGGCAATAGGGGCATGGGTATGGTCGGTCGTAGCTATAACGATTGCATCGATTTCACCATTAGATATCATTTCACGGTAAGTATGATATATTTTAACGTTAGTATCTTTTTTTTGCCCCTCTCCAATTAAACCATTTTTTACAGGAATGAACTCGCTCCCTCGTTTGGCATGTACCTCGAAAGTGTCGCAAACTCCCACAAGTTCAACATTTAAATCTTCCCGTTGCATTATAGATTGCAGCCAGCTTGAGGTTTCCCCGTTGGCAGTATGCTGCTTAACAGTTTCAGTATGTATGTAGCCGAATGTATTTAACAGTTGTTCCCCCCGCCAGCCGTTGCCTACGAGGCCTATCCTTAAAGGGTTGCCGCTATTACCCGTTGGTGGACGCAGTTTTTCACCCGGAACCTCAAGTTCCCCTATCCCTAAGGTTTTTTGATAATCTATGCTTTTTTCGCTTATCTCCCTGGTAATATTATTTTTAAAGCCAAAAGCAAAATACCCAAAAAAAGGAACTGTTGCCAACCCTTTCAAAAAATCTCTCCTTAGTACTTTCATAATTTCTTATATGTATTTATAAATTAGATTTTTCAGTTAATTATATTAAATGGGGTATCCGGTTATTACCAGTGAAATGTGTAATGATCTGAATTACAATGCATTGAAAATACTCAATATTTTCTCAAGTGGCTATCTATCAGCTCAGTAAGAAAAACTACGGGTAATGATTAGATACCCCACTTTATATTATTTTACTTTGTGTTACATCTAAATCGTAGTCTATTTTAGTTTCTTCGAAAAATATACGTTTAAGTGTTAATATTTTTTATACAGCTTATCTGCTTTAGACATGTGAGAACTATAAATAATTGATAGTACGCCTATTACAAAATATTCGAATTTAATAACAAATTGCATGATAACCATAATTACAGCATGTTATCTTATTTTAAATCTTTACTTGAGCGAAGCAGACAAGCAGTTTTTTTATTTCATCATTCAATCGCCAAACCGAACATCTTAAAGAATAGTCCAAGCTATCTGTTTATGTTATTCAATTAATCTTTTTAAAAGATTTTTTGAGGCATGATAAAAATTCCATATCAATTTAGTTCTATAATCTTTTCATTAGAATCATTTTGTTAGTTTTAACTTGATTATTATACACAATCCGATAGAAATATATTCCGGAAGGTACTTTGTTTCCGTAACCGTCACAGGCATTCCATACTATAGTGTGCGGGCCAGCCGAATAAGTGGCTTTGGTGACTTCTTTAATTGCTTCACCTCTTATGTTATATATTTTAACGGCAACATTGCCCTCTTCCGGTAAAACAAAGCGGATATTTGTAGAAGCGTTAAATGGATTCGGGTGGTTACCAGTATAAAAACTACCTTGGATAATTGTTGCTTCAGGGGATAACGATGTTACTACACTATCGACTGATGCGGTTCCAAAAACACGAAATTCATGTAAACTAACCCAGGTGCCTGTATAAACTGCCGCACCAGTTACAGTTAAACGAACATAACGCCCCGGCTCGCTAAATGTGTCTGCAATTGGGTTCGTGGCTGTACCGGGCTGCGTGTTATTTAACCGGTCGACAACCTGGGTATAAGTTGTGTCCCCATCTGTTTTTACTTCCACTTTAAATTGATAGGCCCTGTCCAGGTGGCAAACCAATTCGGTTTTGCTGAGCAGGTAATCTTTCCCTAAATCTACCTCGACCC
>NZ_QWET01000035.1 GCF_003573545.1 Mariniphaga sediminis
GTCAGGAATTGATAGAATAGGCCGGTTCACATATAAACATTTATGGCTAACACATCGGAGCGATGGCCTCGGTCGGTGAGCCGGAAAACAAGTGAGCACGGCGTTAAAAAATTACTGTTGTTTGAGGAGGTACGACGAGTTTCAGTAATTTTAGCCGGCAACACGTAGTTTTTCCGAGTGAAGCGAACGCAGCCTTGACTTTTCTGTTTACTATTTGCGTCAAGGCAAAGAGTAAAATCGGCCTGATAAGGCATAAAAATATTGATGGAAAATGTATCTGAAAACAGATTACTCCACCGGATTTTTCGGGTGAGCCAAAAGATGTATAAAAACTTGGGTCCACACACTCAAAGCACTGTAACCAATATAGAAAACCGGGCAAAGTATAGGTTGAACCTAATCCATTGCCCGGAATGTTTTTAATTTTAGAGACGGTTTAAAAATTAAGTTTTAAAAATTTTAATCGATATTTCAATGTTATTCTTTCAACTTTTGCCGGTTTTGAAGTTGATTATTTAAGTGGACTTAGGTGGACGGTTTCATCCCGGGAACGGGAGAAACAGGCTGAATATCAACTGGTCCCCAAGTGTATTCTTTTGGCCCAAGCTTTAAATCTGAGTTCATCATTTCTTCCCAAGTCACATCTTTTCCTGAATATGCCGATTCTCTTCCCATTATACCTGTAAGCGTTGAGTTGGCCAGTTCCTCCACCTGGTTGACAGGTTTCTTGGTACGAATAGCCGTTACGAAATTTATCATTTCCTGATCGTAAGACGAAATGGCCGTTCTGCCGGTTGGTTTACCGTCATGATCCAATGGATATTTGTATTCCCAAATCAAATTGTCGTTATAATCAAATATCTTGTTCTGACAGTTTGTATAGCCATCGGTTCCAAAAATTACATCGCCTATATTGTTGGTACATCCGTCCATTTCACGGCACATGCCCTGGTAGCGCTTTTGGTCATCAAAAATAAAATCGACACTGAAAAAATCATACATATCACCTGTTGGGCGGTGATAACGGCCACCAAAACCAGATGCTTTTACCGGATGTTTTTCAAAGAACCAGTTTAAACAATCAATATTATGAACAAGTAAGTTTACCACATTATCACCTGTAAGCCAGAGCCAATTTGCCCGGTTTCGTATCATCGCTTCCATATCGGTCCATCCTTCCTGCCTTGTAAAGTAACCGGCTCCTCCTCTGTTGTAATAGCAATTGGCCGAAATAAGTTCACCTATGGCACCGTTTTTAATCATGCTGAAAGTTTCGTTGTAATCAGCTTGATGCCTTCTTTGTGTTCCTGTAACGACTGTCAGGCCTGCTGCTTCTGCCATTTTTCCGGAAGCAATTACGGATCGGACTCCAACCGGATCTACTGCAGCGGGTTTTTCAATAAAACAGTGTTTTCTTGCCTGTACCGCAGCCTCGAAGTGCCTGGGGCGGAAATGCGTTGCCGAAGCTTCAATGATTACATCTACCCCGGATTCGATTAAACGTTTGTATGCATCAAATCCAACGAAGCAATTTTTGTCGGAAATTTCAACCTGATGGCTTTTTTTTATCGTTTCCCTGCACCTGTCAATACGATCCTGAAAAACATCGGCAAGAGCTGTTATTTGCAGGTTCGGGCCTGCATTAAGAAAATTAACTGCAGCGCCTGTTCCCCTGCCCCCGCAGCCAATCAGTCCGGCTTTTAACACGGGCCCGTCAGGGGCTGTTTCAGGAAAAACAGGCGGCGCGTATTCTGATTTTTGTGTTTTGCAGGAAGAAAGCACATAGCCTGCACCTATTGCACCCATTAAGCCTAAAGCCGCAGCATTACCAATAAATTGACGTCTGTCTGATTGTTTTATTTTTTTCTCCATCGCGGTTAAAATTAGATTAAATGATTATCTGTATTTTATTCTATGTATTTCAAAAATTCTTTAAACATTGTTTCTGCTGAATTTTCTTTCACAATATGCAATTGGCTGCTGGCGTTTTTTTCATGCCAGGCAGTTTTTATAAATTCAATATCACTGTTTTTAATATCCGCATCAATACATTTTTTTTCTCCATCCCTTATATTGATTAAGTTAAGTTTTGCGGGCGACAGTATCGCCGCCAGATCTGGCAGATCATAGGCGGTTAATGCTCCGGCAACAAAACTGTTTGTAAGGGTTGTATTATAAAATTTGTTTTCGATAATTGTCTGATATGAGATGAGGGGGTCAATGAGTGTAACAGAGCTTATTGATTTGTCAAAGGCAGCGGCATGTAATAGCGTGGGACCCAGTTCATCAAATGCAACTGCACCCAATTTTTCCGGATCAACATCCGGTCTTTGCTTTAAAAAATTAACAACCCTGTTCACATCGCCTGCCTGAATTCCAACAATACTGCGGCCTATCAATAACGCAAGATAGTTTGTTCCGTAATTATCATCTTTAACTTCACCGATGCCTGATACATCAGGAGCTGCCACAAGATAGCCTTTTTTTACCAGTTCTTCAATTCTGCCTCCTGTTGCTGCATCTGTAATTTTCCCTTTAGGGTGAAGGTAGATAATACTTGAAAAATTGTTCCCTGTTTCCGGAATAAACAGCAACAGTGGAATAATGCATTCCCCTTCGCCATGTAAAGCATACATTTCAACCGAATATCCCTCTCGTTGGTATCTGCCCCGAAAAACAGATTGAATATTTTCATCCGGCGGGCGATAACCTGAAAGCTTTTTGGCTTCCTGCTGTACTTTGTTTAAATGGATAGCGATATTTTTCCTTGCATCCTGCAAGCTTTCGATTTGTTTTTGTGCCTCCTTTTTATTGAGGTCAAATACTGTTTGCGCCTTTTCAATGGAAGAAGCGACATTTCCGGTGCGTGTTACCATTAATTCTTCGGGAGCCAATATGGCCACATTTTCATCACCAGGATTCCCTGTCAGGTTAAGGTTCTTCTGAAAAAAATCATATATCCCTTCCCTTAATTTCTCAGTATAACCATGTCCAAAATCATCTTCTACCATCCCGATATTTTCCTCTTTCCCAAATGTTTTATAGGCCTTGGAAATTTCTGCATAAGCTTCGCGTGCACCCTGAATACTGAAAAAATCCCTTGTGCCGGCACAAATCAGAGCAGGATTTGGCGCCCTGACTTCAAGTAAATCGGCATGAGTCAAACCATTCATAATGCCGTGGTAGAAATTCTGTTCTGCATCTTGTGGTCCAATAGATTCGAGTAATCGCCTGAATCCTGTGATATAATTTACAGGCGCTCCTGCTTTTACCCGGTCGTCGAATGCAAAAATATAAGCTGCTTGTGTACCCCCTCCGGATTGGCCCGTTACTCCAATTCTTTCCGAATCAACTTCTTTGCGGGTCAGCAGGTAATCTACTGCCCTTATCCCATCCCAGATAAAGTATCTGGCCAGCGAGACTCCGGAGAGCAGGGTTTTATTCCCCAGATAGTTATGTTCGAGCGTTGTAGGGCCTATAGCCGAGGCATTTTTCTCCGGGTCGAAAAGTTGAACCCTTTCGCCCTGGCTTATGGGGTCGATGGCAAAAACAATAAAGCCTTTTTTTACCAGGTTCAGAATCATAAACTGATATGATTCATGCCTGAATGAGTTTTGTGCATGTCCGCTGGTAAAAAGGATAGCAGGTTTTTTACCGTTACCGTCGGGAAGGAATAGGCTGCCAGTTACATAAAAACCAGGCATAGATTCGTAAATTACGTTATCAATTTTGTACCCTTCCTTTTTAATTGTTCCTGTAATCTGTGGGTTTAAAGGGGTTTTTTCCGGAAAAGGCCCCACTGTTTTTATCAGAGTCTCTTTTACCTTTTTTTGCCTGCTCTGCCAATCTGCTTTTGTTTGTAGTGCTGCAATCTCTTTGTCCCTGATATCAAGGTAGGTAAATGCCTGTTTGTTTAAGTGGCGCATCAGCATGTTCTCGCCATCCGACCATGCTCTCCACCGTTCGAATACATTGAGGTTTTCTTCCTGAGCAAAGGCCGTGTTAATTTTTAAAAGGATGATTGCGATAAACAGGATAGTCCGGGGAATCGTTAAAGCCTGAGATTTTTTCATAGGATTTATATTTTATGATGTGTTACTTCAGCCATCTGTCAAACCAATTAAAGGCTTCGGATTGCATTTCTCTTCCAAATTTGTGTCCTCCCGGGTAGAAAGAGCACTTGTAATGTTCGGGTGCTTTCGCTTTTTTATAAACTTCCTGAAGAACCTTATCTGCCTCCTTCATTCCGGGAAGTGTAAACAGTCCATCCTGCTCCGCATTTAGCACCAGCGCTGGCGAGGGAGCGTTCATGCCCAGAATCTCGGGAAAATCCAGTTCTTCCGGAAGTACCGGAACAAAACTCATCCAGGTATGAGTGTACGATTTATTGAGCATAAAATCTTCCCAGGTAGTCATGAGGCCAACACAAACTGAACATTTGATTCTTGAATCCAGGCCACCGATAAATACGGTTCTCATTCCTCCCCCGGAGAGGCCCCCGCAGCCAATTTTATCTGCATCTACATCATCCCGTGAGCACAGAATATCAAGTGCTTTCAAATCTTCGGCCACCCAAACACCCGGCCAGGTTGTTCCGGCACAAAAAAGTGATTTGGCCATAACATCTTCATGCTTTGCCGCCCAATCATTATAAGCTTCTATGTTGTCTATATTTTCAGGATCATTATCATTTAGTCCCTTCCTTAAATGTTCGGGAACATCTTGCAACATTACACGGCGACTGGCAAATGGGAAAGCATCGGGTACCATAACCACGTAGCCCCTTCGGGCAATTTCGTTAGCCCATGCAAAGCCGTCATAATAGTTTTGCTGCGAATTTACTACATGTGGATGCTGCGAATCGCTTGTCCTGGTGATTTTCCGTTTGCCAAAATATTTATCCGCTCCATGATGATGAAAAGCCAGAATCCCGGGCAAAGGTTCTTTTGTATTGGCGGGTTTTAGAACAATGGCTTCTGTTGGCTTTCCGTACGGTAATTGCCAGCTGATTTCCTCTATCTGTAAACCATCGTAAAGGTATTTTTTGTGAACGGTTACTTTAGGTGTTCCTCCCAAATCAGGCATAGCGATTCTTTCCAAAACCTGTTCTTTTGCTTTCTTTCTCCATGCTTCAATATCCGTCCATTCCTTTTTTCTGAATGAGAGGGAAGGGAGTTTGGTTTTTGTTGATTTGGAAGCCCATTGGCCATAAGCGCCAATAAGGTTGGTATTTTCATTGGCTTTTAATGAACCAGCCTTGAGCGTGATAAGTGGTTCAGCCAAACCGGAAGCAGAAGCGCTCTTCAGGGCAAGCCCGCAAAGACCGGCAGAAGTGACATGGATAAATTTTCTTCTTGAGTAGTGCCAGTCATTAAGTTTTCTGTTTGGATCATTTTCTTTTTCCATCATCTGACATTTAATTTAGGTCATTAAATCAAGTTTGTTGTTCCTCCCTGCTGAATATTAATATCCATTCCCCGCTTGTTCGTTCTCCATGCACCGCAGGTGAAGTCAGGTATTTTTACCGTTTCCCCCTGGCGGGCAACTGACCATTCACTCAATGGTGTAATGGCACTCCAAAGGGCCGCATCATACACGTCCATTTCAAGTGGTAATCCGTTTCGAAGGCAGTCAATCAATCGCCAGTCGCTAGCCGTTACACGTTCATACCCTCTGCTTCCATGACTGCCGCCAGCCTGGTTACGTTTTTCATTAAACTTTTTGGTAATCTCCGGCGTGTATTTCTCTTTTAGGGAATTGAATTCCTCTTCAGGGAGCCATTCTTCGGAGGTCGCAATCCTATCGGGTCGTGCCCTGTATATGCCTTTGTTTCCACTGATTAAATCGAAGCGGTGACCAGGGCGTGGTGAACTAATGTCGTGCTGGAGCATAATGGTTCGTCCTTTGTGGGTTCGTATTATTGTCGTGTTTATATTACCCCTAAGATTCAATCCAACATAAGGTTTGTAGTAGTCATCGATTTCAGCCATTTCTTTCATTTTATGGCCCATGGTAAAATCGTTACTTGAGATTGAAACCAAATATTCCATTTTGTCACCATAGTTAATATCCATCATTTGAGAAACAGGCCCCAAGCCATGCGCGGGATAAAGATTTCCGTTTCTGTTTACATTTTCCTGCAGACGCCAGGGGCGATAACCAAACCAGTTATTGTTACTTTTATCTCTTTCCCATCTTAATTTGTTATCAGAAACCCTGTCGTGGATATAATGGCCTTCGCCATGAATGATTTCTCCAAAGAACCCCTGTCGGACCATATTTAAAATGACAGCGGCCATTCCATCGTGGGCAGAGCCACAACCCATAAAACAGTGTCTCCTGGTATTCTCCGAAGTTTCAACTACTTGCCAGCATTCTTCAAGTGTTACTCCAACAGGTAGTTCTGTATAAACATGTTTCCCGTGCTCCATGGCATAAATAGCGATAGGTGCATGTAGTTGCCAGGGAGTGGCAATATAGATGAGGTCAATGTCTTCCCGTTCGCACACCTCCTTCCATAAGTCTGGACTACCGGAATATGACATTGGTTTTTGAGCGGGGAATTCATTCTTTAGGAGTTTTATAACGGAATCTACCCTGTCAGGAATTAAATCACACAGCGCTTTAATCTCAACACCTTCAATGCTGGATAAGCGGACAACAGTTCCTGAACCTCGGCTCCCAACTCCTATAAAGCCTACTCTTACTTTATCCAGTTTGGGAGCACTATATCCGTGCATGTTGAATTTTTGTACATGATTTTTTGAGAAAGGTGAGTTGGTGCCTGCCTGGCTGGGTTTTACCATCATTCCTGCAGTTGCAAACCCTGCAACTTTCAGGAAATTTTTGCGATTCAGTTTCATGCTATAGATTTTAATGATTGTTGAAAAGATTATTCTAGATATTAAAGATTTTTTTGGCTGTATCCCTGTACAGGGCTTTTAATGTTGCTTCGGGCAAATCAAGGCCATAATATCTCCACCCAACCCGGCCAGGTATGTATTCATCATCAGTTTCCAGCAGGCGCCAATGAATTTGGTACATGCTTTTTAGCCTGCCCATGTCTGTTCCAAAAACTATACGGTCTTTGTATACATTTAGAAATTTAGCTGATGAGCGGGGTGTGCGGCCCAGTTCATAATCGCGGGCTGAAGTGTCGAGATAAAGGTTAGGATATTTTTGCATTGCCTGTTCTAATGTACCCAGGTCATGTCCCTGGTTTCCCAGGTGGCACGCGATGAAAATGGTATTAGGATGTCTTTCAAGTACTTTGTTCCTTTTTTCAATCATTTCATCGAACGATGGTACATTCCTGTTATACTGGCTGAAGTGCTGGTAATCTGGTGTGCGTTCCTGAAAGACATCCAAAGGAGTCCAGGCTGAAGGATGATCCGCGACATGGAGGCTGACGGGCATCTTCAATTCGGCACATTTTTCCCAAAAAGCATCTAACCTCTCATCATCAACATGTAATCTTTTATTCGGTGGAATACTTGTATCTTTTGTAAAACCAGGGCCCTTGTCGTGAATTTCCCCGACGCCGCATGCTCCCATCTCATGGCATCGTTCCAGCTGTTCAACAACCCGTTTAGGATAATCGTTTTTTTCAAAATTAGTAAAGTCCACTCCACAGTATAATTCAAACCTACCGGGATAAGCTTTTTTGAATATCTTAACCAACTTGGCAAAATCATCTCCAATGGCTGGATGAGTTAAAACTACAGAAGTTTCAATACCAACCTCATCCATTGTTTTTACCCAGTCAGCAATGTCTGCCGGTGTTTTGGCAACAACGTGCACATGACTGTCAATGGCCGGATATTTGGCTTTGGGGACAAAAGTTTCTTGCGTTATTACCAAAGAATTTGGCGCCCAGTCCTTAAGCAGGATTTTGTCCATGGGGCCTGGCTGAGAGGACACCCCGGGACCTCCCCAGTCGCCATATTTAATTTTTCTCCAATGGGGATCGTTTTGCCAGTTGGGTTGTGCCGGGATGCTGGATCCAGTTACCGGAGTGGAGGGTTCCGCGCTTAAATTTATGCTGCCGGTTGTAATCCCGGCAGTTAATCCCAAAACGCTTTTTACTATAAAATCCCTTCTTTTTGTCATTTTAAACAGGTTTTAAAATTGTTTGAAAAAATTATGGCCAGATATGTAGAAGGTACTAATACTTTTTTATAAAATCATCTAAATAAGCATTCATATATTGAAAACTAATGTAAAATGATAATCTCTGGATGCTCCTTAATCATCTTGTTCCCAAAGATATCTTTAGCTTCAACTTGAATTTGGTATAACCCAAATCCTCTTTCCTCTATTTTTCTGCTAAAAACACGGTCTGAGTTGTTTAGGTCTCCTTCCTCTCCATTATCGTATAATTCGATGTCAAAAGATTGTTCCGGATTTTCTTTTAAAGTGAGTTTAGCATTTGCAGATATAATTGGTCCTCCATCATAGAATTTTGCGCAAATAATATTGTCTCCCAATACTTTTACCCATTCCAGTTCTGGTGAGGTTGTATCGGTTCCCTCCACCTGGATTTCAACAACGCCACGTTTGATAATGTGATCCGGATAGTCAGGTAACCAGTATTCAGCAAAAAATCGTATCAGATGTCCCTCCGGAGAATCAGAACTTATTACAGGTATTGAGTATTTAGCAGATCCCCCCACGTGATCATAGCTACTCCAATTATCTGATTCTCTTAAATGTATTCCTCCCGGATTTACATATGGATCAGAGGAATGCAAAAGGGTTCTGTAATTTTGCCCTTCATCCTTTGCCAGGATAACAATTGACTCTCCCGGATTGGCTTTGCCATCTCCATTCCCTTTGCCTAAAAAAACAGAAACCGTATCGTCTCCGGCAGCAGCTACTTCAAATGTTTTTCCATCAGCAATTATAAAATCTTTTATTAGAGGTTCATCGATCATTATTGGCACATCAATGAAGTCGGTCCATTCATTCCCTTTCTCATCGTAAATAGTTAGTTTGAAACGTTCAATTTCCACCTCATTCTCTTTTATCCGAAAAGAAAAAGTACTGGATGATTGTTTAATTTTACCAGACTCGATTTTATCAAATACAGACTCTGCCTGCAAGATATCAACACTTTTCCTGGTGGCTTCTAATTTTGCTCTTACGTTGTTTCCTGCTTTTACTCCTTTATTTAAAAGGCGAACTGATAAATCCATCTTCTTGTTGTGCGTGACCCAATTATGATTTTCAATCTGATATGATGCCACAGTTAGATTCGGATCGTCATCTATTTTGTTAATTCCAATCTCTTGAATGCCTCCATCCAATTCTATTCTTAACTGGCCTTTGTTATCACTTTTTATAGAATTGATTTCCAATTCTTCTGTTAAAGGATTTAAATCATAAATCTGATAAAACTGATCTTTATTGTAAATAGGAGGAGTGGTTACACTCAGTTTTACAGAGGGCATTAATTCACCATCAGGTAGAAATGTTCGTACAGAACATTTGAAGCCCCTTCGGTCAACATTTTCAAGAATCGTGAACCCTGGGATATTTCTGTCAGAATTAACCTGGTAATCCCAGACAGTAAATGCAGGATAAACATCAATATGATTCCATTTTGCTGGTTTTGCCGGTGGGTTTTCAAAAGATTTCATCAAGAATTCAAACATCTCACTCAATCCTGCAGTAGAATGTCCTGCATCGTAAACTTTATATTCATAATTATCTATAACCTGTGTCCATATTTTATTCATGTCTTGGTGGTATGCCCTGATAAAGTCCTTATCCCCGTAATTCAGGCGTAAGTTTACCCCTCCGTAATTTTTGTACATATCCTGATGACGGTATTCTACCGGAAAATCATAGGGACCAACTACAAATTCGGTTGACCCACAAAAATTTCCTGCACATGAAACCAGGTGTGGATATTTTCCGCTTATCCAAAAAGTCATAAAGCCTCCCATTGATAAACCCGAAATAGCACGGTGGTTTCTGTCGGCAATAGTGCGGTATTTATTATCAATGTGGTTAACTAGCTCTGGAAAATAGAGGGGGAATTGGCGGTATGTTTCCACAGGACTAACATTATAGGGTCTCAAATAGTACTCTTCATTAGGCCGTCGGTTAAATCCATCAGCTTTTATAATAATAACATCATGCTGAGCAGCAAAATTGGCGATATTATCGCCCCCGTTACTTTCTCCTTCATCAGCCTGGAAATCCCGGATGCTACCAAAATAACGCTGCGACCAACCATGATAATAGTAAATTACCGGGTATCTTTTCTCAGAATTTTTCTCATATCCCTGAGGTAAAAAAACACGGTAATTTCGAATTTCCCCTAAAACATTGCTATAGTGACTTTGGTCGATAATTTTTGCATCTTGGGCATCCAGGGAAAAAAACGTAAAAAAAAGCAGGCAGCCATGCAATAAAGAAGTTTTTACGACAAACAATGATTTAAAAAAATTCATGATAAAATTATTAAAAGCTAAGAAAATCAAAATATTATCAGGGCAAGTTTGATTTGTGTAATTTCAAATTACCCTGATAATTATAGTTGAATATACGTTTTATTAGTTATAACCCGGATTTTGCTCTAACAAAGGATTCTTTTCAATTTCTTCCAGTGGTATAGGTGACCGGTAATGATGCTCTTCAAAATTGCAGGGTACATGTTGCAAAACGGTATAGGTTTTTTCCCCGGTTTCAGTATCCTTATTTATCGACATTCTGGTATGGTCAATGCTTAAAACCTCTTTGGCGATCTTCCAGCGGCGAACATCAAAAAAACGATGCTCTTCAAAAACCAGTTCTATACGACGCTCATTAACAAGTCTGTCCCAAAGTGCCTCTCCGCTCTCTGTAACAGGTGGCATTTCAACGCCAGGTCTGTTTCTGATTTTATTAATGTATTCCCTGCATACGTCTTCATCTCCCGTGTTATACATTGCTTCGGCATAGTTTAGTAATACTTCGGCATACCTAATATATATCCATGGGGCATTCGTGTTTCCGGAACCAATATCATCAACATCTTCGTCAATAAATTTTCTCATATTATATCCTGTTTCAGAAGCATTCCATGATGATATTGGAGATTCAAATGAATCGAGTCCTCCTGGTGTAAAAGTTTCGAGTGTCCTATCTTTAAACGGTGCTCCGTCGAACAAAATAGTGGCATAAAATCTTGGATCCCGGTCAACATATGGATTTTGTGGATCGTAGCCTGAATCCGGGTCATTAATTTTTTTCCCATTTGTCATTTCGTAATCATCCACAAGATTGTGAATTGGTGGAGCATGGCCATGTCCTAACCATCCGTTGGGGAAAAGCCTTCTTTCAAGATAAACCTGGGGTTCAATTATATGTATAAATTGCCTCGCCCAGATTATTTCAGGATGATAACCGGTTTTTTCGAGAAATATTCCTTCATAATCTGGATATAATTCATATAGATCCAGATCAATAACGGCTTTTGCAGCATCAGCCGCTGCCTGCCATCTGGACTGATCATTTGAAGGATTATTTAAGGGACTGGCATAATACAGCAGTGCACGGGCTTTAAGGGCCATTGCTGCACCTTTGGTTAGCCTGTACAGATTTTTTCCGTCGTAACTAAGAGGGAGCATATCAATGGCGTCATCCAATTCATCAAGAACGAATTCCATTACCTCGTCGTAGCTGTTTCTTGGAACCTGCCAGTCATCTAAAGTAAATGGTTTCGTAAATAAAGGTACACCACCAAAATGATTGATGAGTTGAAAATAGCTATATGCTCTAAGCATCTTTATCTCTCCGGTGTAGCGGGTCAGTAGCTCTTGATCCAGTTTTGAGTCTGCCACTTTGGACATGAATTCATTGCATTGCTTAATAGGGGTCCAGTAGCTCCTGTAATTTCTGCTGGATAACGATTGACCGGCGCCAGTCCATACATCCAGCGCATGCATATTATCAGGCCGAATATTTCCGGCAAGTATTGGGCCTAAGGTGGCTACATTTCCTTTTGAGTGAGCTTCGTCTACCAATGTTGCTAAGGGAAGAAGTCCTCCCATTTCCTGATATCCATGAGGTGTTAATCTATATGTGTAGTTGACAAATGCTTCGAGCAAAGCGGGATCTTCAAACACTGCTGCTTCCGTGAAGCTGTCCTTTGGTGTGATATCCAGAAAATTTTTATCACAGGAAACAAGGATAAACATTGAACTTATAAAAAGTACTGAAATCAATATCAGATTTTTCCTGTCAAATAAATGCCTATATATTTTTTTCATGATGCACTAATTTTAAAAGGTGAGCTGTACACCCAGATTATAAACTTTAGTTTGTGGATAAAAATGGGCCGAACCATAATATGTACCTGGATTTGCACCCTCCGGATCATAATTTTTAATTCCGGAAATTGTGAATAAATTGCTTCCACTCAAATAGACCCTCATTTTTTTGATTGCTATCTGAGAGGTCAGGCTTTGAGGCAAAACATAGGACAGTTCCAACGTTTTTAGTCTGAGGAATGAGGCATTTTTTACCCAAAAGTCGGATGTTAATCCACTTACTTCCATATCCGGATGCCATGTTGGTATCCAGGGATATTTCGAGTCCATACTACCGGGAGTATAGCGATTCTCAAGCAATTCTGCTGGTGCGTTTCTTACTGGTCTTGCAATATCATAGATCCACCACCATGCCCTGGCAACTCCTGAAAATTGGGCGTATAATGAAAAATCAGCGTAATTTACTGTGCCGTTAAAACCATAATTAATTTCAGGATGTATGGATTTATCCATTCTTATTCTGTCGTTAGCAGTTATTGTTTTATCTCCGTCATAATCAAAATATTGGAGATCCCCCACAATGGTTCCGGGAACTATAGGATTTGAATCAACTTCCTCTTGGGTCCGGAATATACCAATTGCACGATAATAAAGCCCCGCCCCTAAAATATGGCCTTGCATTTTTTGATGTTCGGGTACATCGGCTGCTTCAGAAACATCTACCACATTATTTTTGGCATAGGCAAAATTTCCTCCCAGGCTGTACGTAAAGCCTTTTCCAACAGATACTTTATTCCTGTAGTTTAGAGTAAGTTCGACGCCCTTGTTGTCGACAATGCCAATATTTTCAGCCGGCAAAATCAGTCCGGTATATTTAGGTATTTCAAGAGCTCTTGTGGTCAGGATATTCGATCTTCTTTGCTTAAAAACATCCACTGTGAGTTCAAGGGCTTGATCTAAAATCAATGCATCCAACCCTATATTTTGTACAGTGGCTACTTCCCAGGTGACATTTGGGTTGGGGGATACTCCTCCCCAAATTGCGGGATATGGTGTAACAGGTGTCCCCAAATAAACACCGGATGTTCTGAGATTATAGGATTGCAAAAACTGGAACGGATCAATAGCATCATTTCCCATTTCCCCATAAGATGCTCTCAGTTTTAAATTGTCAAAGAAACTATCACTCATAAAATTTTCTTCAGAAATTCTATAAGCAACTGAAATTCCCGGGAAAAATCCCCATCTGTTATCTTTGGGAAACCGGTATGAACCGTCATACCTGAAATTAAAATCAATCAAATATTTTTCCTGAAAATTATAACTTAAACGTCCCAAAAAGTTTCGTCGGGCATTTTCAGCAGAGTATCCGTCTGCTCTTTGATTGGCGTCAGCTCCGGCAAACAGTTCATCTATGGCTTGAGCCATGTAATCTCTTCTAAAGCCTGAAAATTCTTTGTATAAGCCTTTTGATTGTTCCACAGCCAAAAATGCATTTACATAATGGTCCTCAAATTGTCTTTCGTATTTAATTCTTAAGTTAATCAGGTTAGAGGAACTGTTACTGTATCTTTCCTCCAGGTTAGCAAGCGCATCAAAGCCTCCACGCATGGGAATGGCCTCCTGTGCCTCCTCGTCCCATGCATAATAAGTCCATGGTGTAGACCATATTGATCTATGGAAATGTTCATCGGTATAGAAGAAATATCCATCAACCCCTAGCCCTTCGACAAAGGGGACATTCAAATCAAATAAGAATTTGCTGGAAAATCTTTTTCCAATGTTATTATCATACCCGGAGCCACCTGTATTGTTAATCATTGGATGTTGTCCCTGATCACTTGGTAAACTGCTTGGATATCCTCCGGGATAATATACAGGAAGATTAGGGGGTGTTACGAACATCATTCCAATTGTTCTGTGCCGGGGAGTCGTTCTGTCTCCCAGGCTGGCATTAATATCAAGACTGAGGGTAAGATTGTCGTTTACCAGTGCATCAATATTTGATCTAACCGTGTAATTTTTAAAATCGTGGGTGCCATTTTTTATTATATCACCCTGGTGTTGATAGCTTCCTGACAATGAGTATCTAACGTTTTCGGTGCCTCCCCGTACATTGATATTTGATGAACTCTGTGTAGAGAAGTTTTTGAGTGTTTCTTTTGCCCAATTGGTATTTGGATAAAAAATAGGATCGCTTCCATCCCGATATTTTTGAATTTCTTCCGGGGTGTACAATGGGTCTCCTCCGGTTCTTTCCAGGTATTCATTAGCATATTCTGCCAAAGTAGCAGCATCAGCCATTTCAGGTATTCTGGTAGGTTGGGTTATTCCCTGATTATAAGTAAAATTAAAAGTTGGTTTTCCTGTAGTTCCCCTTTTGGTTGTTATAAGAATAACTCCATTTGCAGCCTGTACACCATATATAGAAGCTGAAGCATCCTTTAATACAGATATTGATTCAATATCATTTGAGCTTATTCTTTGCCAATCCGGTTCAGGTACTCCGTCAACAAGAACAAGAGGACTATTATGTCCTGTTGTGCTTTGTCCCCTCACTAAAATAGTTGAAAGGTCATCACCCGGATCACCTGTTCGTTGCATTGAAACTAATCCTGGTATTAATCCCTGAATAGTATTACCCACTGTTATAGCAGGAGACTTTACTAATTTCTCCTCATCTATTTGTGAGACAGAACCCGTTAAAGTTGCCTTTTGTTGAACTCCATATCCCACGGCCACCACTTCTTCAAGTCCAATGGCATCAATTTCCATCGTGACATTTATAACTGTTTGGTTGCCAGTGTTTATCTCCTGTTTTCTCATTCCCACAAAGGAAAATACCAGTGTTGTATTTTCCGGAATATTGGCTATGGAATATTCTCCGTCAACATTGGTCACCGTTCCCTGAGTGGTCCCTTTTACCACTACTGTTACACCGGGCAGTGGCTGTCCATCAGAGTCGGTTACTTTTCCTGAAACGGTTTTTTGTTGCTGCGATACTTCAATTTTTTCTGAAAGCATTTCTGGTGTGGTTAACACAATAATGCGGTCACGTATAGAATAATCAACGTTCGTACCTTCAAATATCAATTTCAAGGCCGGGTCTATTTTTTGGTTTACAAGGGTTATGTTAATCTTTCGTTTTATATCGATAAGATTTTCGCTATACAAAAAATAAAATTCACTTTGTTTTTCAATACTGCTTAAGACCTCCTTAATTGTGGCTTCACGCATATTTAAGTTAAGCATCTTGCTTTGCGAATAGCTTTTATTGGCTAATACTCCAAACACCGAAACCAATAATAGAAAAACAGTTAGTTTCATTACTTTTAATAGTTTAATTAGTCCGGAAAATTTCCAATTCCGGTCAAAACAGGATTTTTTTTTCATATTTTTGTATTGTTAAAGTTAAAAATGTCCCTGTAAAGTGAAGCGTACAGGGTAGTTTTTACAATCTCCAGGGAGATGTTGGTAGCATTTCCCTGTTGTTTTTAATAAATGAATTTGTTCATAGGCAATCTAGTTTTAATTCAATTTGGTTTGACTCTGTTTATTTCTCTCAATTAGTATTCTCTGTTTTGAAAATGTTCCGTCAGGATTCTTAATGCGTGGCAATGCCCGGTAGTTAATGGGTGTTGCTACCGACAATAATTCAAGTATTTGAAAAAGGGGCTCATCAACAAAGGTTACTGTATATTTGTATTCTTTCACCCCTTTATCTACCTGTATTTCAACATTGAACATCCGGCTTAGCTTTTTGGCAACCTGGTCTATCGATTCATTCTCGAAAACCAGCTTGCCATCTTTCCAGGCAATGTACTTCTCAACTTGCTCCAGGCTTGATCTTACAACGCCAGTATTCTTTTCGTATTCTACATGCTGACTGGGAATCAGTTCTTTTATCGTTTCAATATTCCCGTTATTTTTCGTTTTCTCTACTATCACTTTTCCTTTTATAAGTGTAGTCGAAATGCAATTACTTTCAGAATATGCATTTACATTAAATACTGTCCCCAATGCTCTAATATTAATACGTCCTGTATTCACCACAAAAGGTTTATCAGGATTGTGAGCCACTTCAAAATAACCTTCTCCGGTTAAAGCTACACCACGGGACTCTCCCAAAAAATTCTGCGGGTATTTTAGCCGGCTACCATAATTAAGATGAACCACTGATCCATCTGACAGTTCAACAACCGTTCGTGAACCAACAGGTGCAATCACTTCCAAAGAATCTATTGTTACGGTTGTAATTTGATTTGTTAACCTGTTATTTTCCGAAATTGTATAAAGCAAGTAAGCCAAAACCGGAATTAGAATGACAGCTGCGGCTTTCGATATCCAATGAAGCAAACGGTTATTTTTTATTTGAACCGTACGGGGTTCTTCAATATTCAACTTGTGGTGAATTTTATCCAGGAGGCTATCCAGTTTTTCGTCTGAAACAACGTCGTCTTCTTTAAAATGCTGCCAATCAATCTCTCCAAGCTTTTTGCTTTCACTAAAAAAAGACTGTTGTTGCATCCATAAAATTATCTCTTCAACTTCCTGTGAGGTACAACGGTTGTTTAAATATTTTTCCAATAATTCTTTTGTCATTTTTCTTTTCTAAATGGGACTTCACTCATAGTGAAGTCCCAAAAGCTAACCAAACTAAACTATCAAATTAATGATATCTTTTACTAGTTATACAACAAGGAAAACAAAAGGGACTAATATAAAAATGATTTTTTTTACTACAGGAATAAGCAGACAAACAATTGGCTAATTAACAGCCCATTATCAATCTTGCCTTTCAAAAAAGAAAGTGTAGTTACCAGGTGGTTTTTTACCGTATTCGTTGAAATACCTAACTTTTCTGCTATTTCTTTATGATTCAGTCCCTCTTCGCGGCTTAAGTGAAAAATCTCTTTTTGACGGGGCGATAACTCATTTAACAAGTTCTGAAACTTATGTTTTAATTCTTTATAATGAATTTCATCGGTAAGTTCGTAGGTCTCATCAACGTATTGAAGTGATTTTATGTGTTCTATATATTTTTGTTCAGTTGCCTTTCTTTTAAGAAGGTTTACCGTTGCGTTGTGGGCTATGGTGAAGAGAAAAGACTCAAAAGAGGAATAAATATTAATATTATCGCGGCTTTTCCAAATTTTTAAAAACACCTCCTGAACAATTTCTTCGGTATCTGTATCCTGCTTTACATAACGAAAAACAAAGCCATATAATCTCCTGGAATATTTTTTATAGATGACATCAAACGCCGTCATGTCTCCTTTTTTCAGGAGTTTTACAAGTTCAGTATTTGAATTACTCATCTTCAAAAACTAGTTAAATAGTTGAAGTAACAAAAGTATGAAATTAAATCAAATCGTGAATAGGAAAGAACTTTCTATGACCTGTTTGGTAGAGGGGATACAAACAATCAACAAAGGAACTCATTGCCTATTTGGAAATTGAGTGTTGAGTATTCTACATCGGAAATTCCTAACATGAAAAGCAATATTTTAATTGTGTTTTCTTATCCCTTTGTGCTTTCTTTATTTATTGTCTGTGGCTATTTTATTTAACCACAGAGGGCGCATAGAAGACACAGAGAGCCGCAAAGTAGTTTTATCAACCCAAGTGTTTCGTCTGGATTGAACATGGGATATTTTTAACACCAACCCCTTAATCACCATTGGATTTGACCTGTCCTGGCCAGATGCTGCTGCCACGGATGCAAACGAACTGGCCGATCTGCTGGCCGAAGCAAACGGCGACAAAGCTGATCCCAACGAATCGAAGATCATCCGCGACAAGGCCTACACGCACCTGAAGGTGCTGGTGGATGAAATCCGGGAAGCTGGGAAATATGTATTCCGAAACGATAAAAACCGGCTAAAAGGTTACTCTAGTGACTATTGGAAAAAGCAAAACCGGAGCAAAAAAGAAGAAACTGACGAAGTAGCGGATTAATTTTGTAATCCTGCTGCAACTTTGGGCGTCCTGTTACCTTGCAGGGCGCCCTGTTTGCTTTAAACCATTCCTGTCGCAATTTTATGATTTTCTGTCGCACTGAAATTCAAAAAAAAGGAACAGGAGAACAAAAAATGCTGCAGAAATCACAAAAAAAACAACAGGGAAATAAAAAAAGCTACAGAAATCGGAAAAATCGCTACTGGAAGTCAAAAAAGCTTACAGGAGAGTAAAAAAATGAAGCAGGACTTGTCCTTTCCTGGAATCGCTTGACAGATTTAACTTTTGTTTCTGATAGGTGCAAATTATTTGTTGTATTGCGTTGATTTGAATTACAAGAAGCATTTTAGTTCATTTTGCTCAACATGTATTTTATGGGCCAGTTGCTCCCAGCGGCCTATCTCTTTATAAATATTTTCGCAGTACAGGCTCTCCCTTCCAGCCATGACTGCATACTTAACGGCTGTTTCAGGGCATTCACCATTTAATACCGCTGTAAGAAATGCCGCCACTGCCGTGTCTCCTGCCCCGGTAGCGTTAATCCCCTTTGATTTATCTACCTTGTAGGCGCCACACAGTATTTCACGGTTGTTCCATTTGTCTTGTTCCAAAGCAATGCCTGCCTTTTTGTTTAAGGAAGAGATATCCCCTGACAAAAGCAAGGCCCCCCGGTGCCCCATTTTTACCAGCAGGATTTTTACCCCCAAGCCGATAATCCTCTGCCCAACCTGTTTTACCAGGTCAAGGGGGATTTTGTCCACAATCTCTGTGTCCCCGGGCAATGATTGTATTTTTGCATACGCTTCCGGGACCATCGTTTGAATGAGTTCTTCCAGGCTCGGGACAAATATATCCACATGGGGGAGCGTTCTTTCCAGTACCTCCGGCCAGTTGACTGTCCCTGATTCGCTTTCGGGGTCGGGAAGACTGAAGTCAAGGGAGGTAACAACGCCCATTTTCTGAACTTCCCCGTACATTTGCTGCAGCTGCTGCCCGTTATTCAGGTAAAACTCCCGCAACAGCGGCGGATAGCCAAAATGGAAAAGCCTCGATTTTTGTATGGCTTCAAAGTCGATGTGCTCCATACCAAAAACCCGGTTACAGCCTGGTGATTCCAAAAATATACGGTCCACCCCGGGAGGGGCCAGTACAATACTGAAAGCAGTACCTGCTCCTCCTGTTTTTATCATGTTGAAGGAAACCCCGGCACGGGTTAACCCCTGCGCTGCTATTTCGCCAATAAAATCCTCGCCAATCAGCCCATTTAAAAATACCTTCTTCCCAAACTTTTTCATGGCCAGCCCGGTATTGGGCGGTACACCTCCCAATACAAAATCCATCCCCCCGATTTCAATGAGCTTTCCGGGCTTAAAAAAAACGGAGGTGCTGGTTACCGGAGAATTTTTTCTGAACCCCGGGACTAAATCAACACAGGTGTAACCGACAATCACGGCGTCGTACTGTTTTTCCATACCAGCTATTTATACAACTTCGATGTTTTTTAAATAACAATAGTCTTTCAGGGGCCCGGTGTGGTCGCCATAGGCAATAATATAATGCTGCCCCGATATTTTCTGTGCAAAATCATCTACCGGCACATCCAGGTGGATATCCAGGCTGGGCAATTGGGGCGCCGGGTAATCCCAGCCGGCCTCTTCCCAGGCTTTTAGTTTTCCTTCGCCGGTGCAGATGTGCATGCTGTACCGGTTACCGGTGTTGGACAACCTGGCCAACGTAAGCCTGCCGGTCTTCATGGTTGAGATGTTCAGCAGGCCGCCGCCGATATTTCCGAATGCGGCCGGTTTTACCTTTATTTTTCCTTCCACTACTTCCGCCGGGACATAATCGGGGACCCCCATCAAAACACTGTTCTCAAAAAACTCATAAAACTCAAGATAGGCAGCACTCT
>NZ_QWET01000036.1 GCF_003573545.1 Mariniphaga sediminis
CCTCCAGGATCGCTAAAACAAATTCCCCGGTTGGAATCGAATATAACATTGTCCTTTATAATTACATTTTTTACATGGTAATGCCCGTCAGATGCAGGACCCCAACTACCGGAGCCACCGCCGTTTGGTAAACTATTAATGGCAGCCTGAATATCTCCGCCTGCCGGTACTATTATGCTGTCACCAGGAATAGAAAAAGGTTGAAAACCCCACGTTGTTTTAGCTGAACCTATTGCTATTAATACAGCAAACTGAAGCAATAGAAATAAAATTATCCTTTTCATCTTTTTATAATTTATAATTACATTCTATTCCTATCAATTAATTTAGGTTTTGGCTGGATGACTTCGATATTCATCTCGTCAAATACACTCTGGGCTGTGGTAATCCCTTCGGAGACAGATTCAACTCTTGTTTTCCCGTTGTCCCAAATGGATTTCCCAGCCAACTCAAAATCAAAGACACGGCCTTCCTCGGCTTTAACCTCTGCCCAATAAAGTAAGGCAGGCTGACCGTTGCTAAACTCATCAACCTTGAAATTTTGAATATCCTCCTGTGGAAAAGCATCGTTAAAATCTCCTGCCAAATTCATCTCCACCCAGCAAATCCATTTTGAGCCAGGTTTTACCTCTGCCCTGACAGAAAAATAATCATCTTTGGGAGTAGCCCCGGTGACTACTAAAGGAGGAACCTTTTCTGCGTCAGCTTCTCCATGTTTATTAACTTTGAACAATTCAAACCAGCGGGGCAACGCTACCGGAACATTGGCCTTGCCTTCCCAGTCACCAACGGCCACCCGGTGTGTTACAAAAACAGTCATCAGGCGGTGTGTTTCCGGGTCTTCCAACCAAATGGCAAATTGTGGTGGTTCGGCAAAGGTCGAAAGATAAATCAGTTCTTTATTCTGGTGGATGTTTATCTGTAACTGGGTACGACCCAATGTGTTGATAAATTCCCAGCCCAGAACGATAATAACTAGTCCTGCAATACTTATTCCTCCCCACAAAAGTTTTTTTTTCATCCTTATATTTGATTTTTGATTCCCTGCTATTAATATTTTTTCAGGATTTTCATACATTTTACACCGGGTAAATCGGTACCGGCCGTCAAAAGACGTTTAAAATATTGTCAATTATTAATAAAACGCTGCTCCCTGAATACCCGTGATCTTTCAAAATAATCATCTAGCAGTTCAATACCAAATTCCTTGATCATTTCTTCAGCACTGATATTTTCATGTTCACTGGAGACTAGGACAGACCCTAGCCTGCCAGGATCGGTTATTATTACCTTGCTGCCGTATTTTTCCTTAAGCTTGGTGAGTTTGTCCATGTTGTAGTCCAGGTGGACAAGCTTACAGTCCAGGTTGATGGTGGCCACGGTAAAATCAAAATAGTTGGTGTTGGAGCCAACAACCTCTCCCAGCGGGTTTCGGATTTCCGAAGGAACGTCCCGGAAGCCGGTTGCCCCCACAAAAAACGAACGGCATTGGTAGGCCCAATATTCCTGCATCAGCCCCCCGTGATACATAGAAGAAAAAGCCAGAATATCAGGCTTTTGGGCGGCATAACTTTCACACAGTTCCGTGAAGTTCAAATCATAGCAGATGGCACAGGCTACCGTGCCAAAGTCGCATTCGAACACGGTCGCTTCCTTTCCAGGGACAATCCCGCTTTCTATCTCCCAGATTGTCGGGAAATTTTTGTGATAGACTCCAGCCACCTTTCCTTTCCGGTCCAGCAGGATGCTGGAATTCCGCCAAACACCATCTTCCGCTTCCCATTTGGTGCCGAATATGATGTAACAGTGGTTTTCTTTCGCGACCGATGCAAAAAAATCAAGTACCTGCTTTTTTCTTACCCCATAATATTCATCCAGTTTTTCTTTGGTTAATCCTGCCGGCCGGTCGCAGAGCTCAGGCAAAACGATTAAATCAGGCTTGTCGGGGAGTACTTGTTCCAGCTTTGCCTGCCAGAATCCGATGACCTGCTCTACTCCTTTTTGCATTCCCTGGCTTTGATCAACTTCAGTCAGCCGGTTGCCGATGGTGGCCACAGTTACATAGTTTGCCGCCTTCGCATCATTTGCCACAAACCCAATAATGAATATGGCGATAAACCAATATTCAAAACAACGTATTCTATTCATGGTAACTTATTTTTATCGATCAATTTTGGCTTCGGGTGGATAACCTCTATATACAACTCATCAAAAACATCTATGGCAGTGGTTATTCCTTCCGATAATGGTTCCACCCGGGTTTCCCCCTTGTCCCAGATGGATTGGGAGACCAGTTCAAAATCAAAAGTTTGCCCTTCTTCTGCAACCACATTAAACCTCCGGTAATTCGAACCCTTTCCGGTAGCCCCTCCCTGCCAGTTCCTGTACCTTGCTGTCGTTTAAAACAGCCTCGTATTCCGGTGAAAACAAAATTTGTTTGTTCCCTGCCCGGTAAGACAAATTGGCAAGATGGATCAGTACTGAACTTTTATGCCCTTCCGCGATACCGCCATTGGCCTGTTCCCTTGTCCGTATGCAATCAATATAGTTTTTCAGGTGGGGGGCCAACGAGTAGAGACCCGGCTCCTGGGCAACTATCTCCCCGCCCTTGTCCTGTACCTGCCAGCCACCGCCCATCCGGCCAATATACATCATCCGTTTGGTGCCCAGGATTTCAATTCTGGTAGCATTTTGTCCCCATTCCGGGAAGTTCTCAGTGAACCTTACCCCGGGGCCTGATTTCTCCATATAAGGCGCACATTCGCCTGCCTGCAATGTCATTACATAATCGCCAAAATCACAGGTTGCCATCTGGTAATCCGGTGTTTCCCTGTTGTCGTTGAAAAAATAACGGCCCCCCGCGCAATAAACCGATTTCGGTAAGCCGGGGTTACCCAGTACCAAACGGGCAAGGTCAACCTGATGGCTCATGTCTTCCATTGCCAGCCCGACACCGTAATCCCAGTAATAATACCACGATTTATTGCGGGAAAGGTTATAGGGTACTTTTGGGGCAGGCCCCAGCCACATGTCCCAGTCAATAGTCTCAGGGGCGGCGCTGTCTTCTTTCTCGTTGAAAGGCACGGGTCCGTTTAACAGGCCTCTGACATGTACTGCGGTAATGTCGCCCAGTCCCCCGTTTTTTATGTAGTCCCTTGCAGAGAAGGCATATTCGGCACTCCTGTTTTGTGTGCCGCACTGTACCACACGGCCGTATTTTTGGGCTGCCAGGGCCATCTGCTGTCCCTCGTGGATGCTGAGGCTTATGGCTTTTTCCACGTAAACATCTTTCCCTGCCTGACAGGCCCAAACCGTGGCCAGGGCATGCCACTGCCCTGGCGTGGCGATGATTACGCCATCAATTTCCTTGTCGTCAAAAACCTTGCGCATGTCTCTTGTGCGCACCGGCTCAAAACCCTGCATTTTTTTCAGCTCCGAAATGGCAAGACCCCCACGCGTGTCGTCCACGTCGCAAATATACTTGAAGCGTATATTTTCATTGAGCTTGGCTGCCTGGAGTGTAAGGTTGATCCCATGGGCGCCTGCCCCGATCAATGCCAATACAACTGTGTCGTTCGCACTTTTTTGGTTGTCCTTCGGTAATTCGGAATTCACGTTTTTACGGTATCCGGGTATTTCTTTTATAACCTGCCCTCCGCCTCTTTTTGTGTCGGCAGGGGTTTTGCCGTTAGAGCAGGAAGCTGCCAGCCCCAGCCCGGCAACGCTCACTGAGGTGATATGAAAAAATTTTCTGCGTTTCATAGTTGATTATAGAATTGTATTCTAAAAATTAATTCTACGAAGATGGTAGTTTTACCATGGTATTTATATACTCACAAGGGAATATACAACCTGCTGCTGAATTATAAATTGACAGCAGGTTGTAATAAAAACTAATCGTTATTCATTCCAGCCAGGATTTTGGGTCAGATTTGGATTTAACTCAAGCTGACTCTTAGGTATGGCATTAAGATAATCACGATCAATTTTAAAGGCATAACCATTAGGAATAATATCCTGGTATGGGTCGAGGAATCCATCCTCATCAACAGGATAAGGGTTCTCCCCAATTTGAGAAGCAAGAAATCCTTTGGGGCGTTTCCCAACAATTACCTCATCGAAAGCAGCCCAGCGCCTTAAATCAAACAACCGAAAACCCTCAGCGAGAAGTTCAACCCGCCGTTCCCTCCTGATTTCATTAATTCTGGAAGACAGATCCGGGAAATCCCACTCAGGATCAATGGTAATATCTGCAAGAACCAAATTTGGCATGCCAACCCTGTCTCTAAGTTTCCTAATAGAAATATTTATATCATCCTGGGTTATTGTCCCTAATTCAGCCTTTGCTTCGGCAAAATTGAGCAATACTTCGGCATACCTGTAAATAATGCCCGGGGTTTCTTCAACATTATACGCGTGGTAAATCAAATTTTCATTATAACTTTTCCGGAGAATGTAACCGGAAGGGGAATGATACTCTGTTCCCGAATTGAGCTTGTCATAAACTTCACTCCAGTTTTGTGTTGTACCGTCCCCGACTTTCCATGGTGCATCCGGGGGTGCAATGGATTGATAAAACCTTGGGTCGCGGTTTTGCATTTCGTCACTAAGTGTGGTGTATCCTTTGAAAAGTGGGTTGCCCGATATTGGGTTACCATCGGTGCACAAATATGAATCAGCCATTCCTTTTGTTACCGAATGTCCATCGACCGTGGACATACGGTAATTTTTACTCCAATTATGCCACGGCTCACCTTTTCCTAATTCCGGGACATATTTCCTCCAAAACATTACCTCCTCATTCGATGAATAGTCCCGTAAATTAAACAGGTGATAATAATCAGAGTTTGGTTCACCGGTTGAGTAGAGGTCATATAACCCCGAATTCATAATTGCCGTGGTAGCCTCAACAACTTTGTTAAGATATTTATCAGGATCCGAATCATTTACTCCGAACGGGGTCCCATTGTGGTATTTTTCCCAGGTACCTTCAAATAGTGCAACCCTGCTTTGCAATAAAAGGGCCATCCATTTGTTAATACGCGAAGCGCCATCAGTTTTATCCGCTGTAAGGTACATAGCCGCTTTATCCAGGTCAGCAATGATATTGTCAGCCACAACGTTTCTCGGATCCCTTGGTTTATAAAGCTCCTCTGATTCTGTCCCAACTTCATTCGAATACCATTGAATAGCTCCGTAGGTCGATAACAGGTTAAAATAAATGCGGGCCCTGAAAAAATAAGCTTCGCCTAAATATTGCTGATACTCTTCAAGTTCGGCATTTTCTTCAATCCGTTTGTAATTATCTAAGAAATAGTTGATACTCCTTACCTGATTAAAATTAGGACTAACGGCGTCGCCAATAATGTTGGTTCCTTCCAGTAAAGTGCTAATGTCCCTTGAAATTTGGTTATCGGTACTATAATCCGAACCCCATATACTCGTCACTACATCAAAAGAATAAAATTGATTCACATAAGCCTCAAGGTCTTTGGGACTTTTAAAAAAGTCAACTGATCCGACTTTATCCAATGGTCTCTTGTCCAAAAAGTCTTCATTGCATGCACCGAAGATAATCAATGCAATAAAACCAATAACTATTTTAATATTTTTCATAATGCTAATGTTTTAAAATGTTAAGTTCAGACCTATTGAAAAGGATCTTGCTATAGGATAAACTAATGAGGATGCCCCACGAAAGTAGCCCCCCTCACTTAATTCTGATGAAATAGATGTTTCAGGATCAAGTGATTTTGGAAGACTTGTTAACGATATCAGGTTTTCCCCTGAAATATATATCCTTGCATTTTGGACGTAAACCTTATTTGAAAGATGCCGCGGAACAGTATATCCTACCTGAATATTTTTTAACCGTAAATAAGCTGCATTAAGCAAATACCGGGATTGTACCTGAACATTTTTATTATTTTCATTGCTGAAATAAGGTTTTGGAAAATAAGCATCGGTATTGGGACCAAACATATTTGTTTCATCGGCAGGCCGCCAGTAATCCAAAACCGGTGAACCCTTTAATACCTCGGAACTAGCCCATACTCTAACCAGCCCCCAAAAATGTGCATTAGCAGCGCCATATACTGAACTTCTTGGGAAATAATCGCGTTTGCCTATGCCTTGCCAGAACATGGAGAAATCAAAATTTTCCCAGTTGAACCCAGCATTAATACCAATATTGTACCTAGGAGTACTGTTCCCAATAACGATTAAATCTCCATGGTCGCCAAGCGTCCTTGTCCCTGTACTGATTTTACCATCGCCGGAAAGGTCTTTGTATTTTATATCTCCCGGCCCCCACTTAGAATATAATTCAGACTGGTCTGGCATTTCTTCACCCTCGGTTTGAATTAACCCATCGGAAATAAACCCCCAGATTTCACCAACCTCTTTCCCTTCATACCAGTTGTCAATAAATCCATTATCATTCCTGTATTTTAGGATTGTTGTTTTGTTATCACCAAGGCTAATTCGGACATTATATGAAAAGTCAGACGATATCCTATCTTCCCAGCTTAATGTAATTTCAAAGCCTTTGGTTGACAACGAAGCATTATTAGCCTGTGGCGCGCTTGCACCTAAAGTATATGGAAGTGTTGGCTGTGGGCCAAACATATCGGTAGTTATTCTCTCAAACCAGTCAAAAACAAAATCTAATCGGTCGTTAAAAAATCCGGCATCAAGGCCAAAATCCATTGTCGTTATTTTTTCCCATGTTAATCCGTCACTGGTTAAAGCGGGTGCTAATGCATATACAGGCCGTTCACCACCTAAAATCCATTGGAGTTCGTTGTAAACAGGAATACTTGAGATGTATAAGTAACTGGCCACGTTCTGATTTCCCAATGCCCCGTAAGACCCTCTTATCTTTAACCTGTTTACAACTGATCCAATTGTTTCCCAGAAGTTTTCCTTTGAAATGTTATATCCGGCAGAAACCGATGGGAAAAACCCCCACCTGTCTTCTGGTGCAAACCTGGACGACCCATTGTAGCGCGCACTAAATTCTAACAGGTATTTTTCCTTGTAGTTATAATTCAAACGGCCAAAAACACCTTGTGTTGACCAATCCCATTTTGTATCATCAACTGAAGTTGCCCCGAGTGTAGTACTTATCGATGGTACTTCCTCCGTAATTAAACTTTCTCCCCTTCCATTAAGTGACGAATAAATTTTTTCTTCTTGTTCATAACCAACCAATACTTTAAAATAGTGGTTTTTAATTGTTTTTTCAAAGGAAGTTATGGTATTAAACAACGTATAAGGGGAACGGGAAAAAATTGCTTCATAAGAGTCACTTGGTTTCCCGACATTACCAAACCTGCCGTTTCCAAGTTCTACCCATACCGGTTTTGGATTTGAGTTTACTTCTCGCCCTGACAGGTTATAATCATATGAAACACTTGTTACCCATCCTCTTACCGGTTCTAAATCGGTCTTAAGTGCGAGCCAGAAGTCATCATTTTCTGTCACAATCCTTCCGGCATCTTCCAAATTCCTCAATATGGGTTGATACAAGCTACCATTAATATTGTACATAGGTGTATTGGGACCGAATTGATAAAGGGCCCTAAAAGTATACATTCTTTCAACTGAAGTTATTCCTTCTGGATAATCAGAAGGAGACTTCGCATATTTTGTGTTAAAACTGACTTTAAGCCAATCGGTAACTTCCGATGTAATATTTGCCAAAGCATTGTATCTTTGGTAATCGTCATAGCCATAGGCATAAAAACTGCCTTCATCGTAATAACCTATTGAAGCGTAATACTGGGTTTTTTCATCTCCTCCACTTAGATCAAGGGTATGTTTTTGGTCAAATTTAAAGTCTTTTAACATTATATCCGGCCAATTATTATTTGCATTACCTTGCCGTCTTCCGCTCCAAATGGAGTTTGTTGGATCATCCGGATTATATTCGGATTGATAAGTCCCGTCCAGATAACCTTTAATCCTTTCTATGTGTTCATCAGAAAACATAGGAGGTTGCCCTGCATTGGCGTAGGCCTGGTTATAGGCTGTAGCATAAACTAATGAATTTTCCATATCCGGTATTCCAAGTTTAGTGTCGAATGACAGATTGTTGGAATACTTAACACTCATCCTTCCGTCTTTCTTCCCCCTCTTAGTCGTTATCAAAACTACTCCAAAAGGAGCCCGTGCACCATAAATTGCCGAAGCAGACGCATCTTTCAGAACGGATACGCTTTCGATGTTTTGAGGATCTAAGTTATTTATATCCATTTCTACACCATCAACTAAAATTAGCGGAGAATCATTACCACTAATTGAACCCATCCCCCTGATGTTCCATTTTGGTTCAGCGCCTGGCTCGCCCCCACGTTCACTCATAACAATATTCAGATTTGGTGAAGTACCTTTTAAAAGCTCTCCCACATTTTGGTTGGGCCTGTTTTCAAGTTTTTCCCCTGCAACAACATCAACAGAACCGGTTAAATTTATTTTTTTCTGTGTACCGTAACCCACAACTACAACCTCTTCCATTCCGATAGTTTCTTCTTCCATTATTATATTAATCGAGGTTTGGTTTCCAACAACCACTTCCTGTGTCCGCATTCCCACAAACGAAAACACCAGAGTGACGTCATCGGGAATATTTGAGAGAGAGTAGTTCCCGTCGGCATTTGTTACAGTGCCTTGGGTAGTGCCTTTTACCACAACGGTAACTCCGGGTAATGGTTGGCCCGCTTCGTCGGTAACGGTTCCGGTGATGGGATTTTGCTGTTGCTCATTTTCAGATAAAAACGAGGGTGCAAGTATAATTTTCCGGTCGGTGATTGTGTAAACCACATCAGTACTTGCAAATAATTGATCAAGTATTTCACCAATTTTCTCATTCTTTACAGACATATTTATCTTTCGGTCGGTATCAATAAGTTTTTCGTTGAAAAGAAAATAAAACTCTGTCTTATTTTCAATCTCATCAAGCACATCAACCAGTTTTGTTCCTGGAAAATCAAGCGAAAGCCTGGTTTTTTGAGAATAGGCATCATTTGCGAAGGTTTGAAGGATTGAAACGAGCACAAGAAATACTGTAATTCGCATGATTCTGAATGTTTTCGTTAAAAAATAAAAATTACATTCATAAAAAAATCTATTTTTTTTCATAAATTTGAACTGTTAATTATTAAAAAAATTTGAAAAAGTTTTTTTTGAAGGAAATTGTTGGAGCGATTTCCTTTTTTTAGTTATGGTCCGTCACGTAGTTTCATTGTTGTTAGTTTTAGTTTAATTCGAATTGTCAATTATTTTTTGTAGAGAAGTATTTTTTGTTTTTGCCATGTTCCATCGGCAAGCATTTTTCTGTCTGTAATCCGGTAACGAATTGGTGAAGTCATGCTAAGGTATCGGAAAACTTCTTCCAGCGAATCGTCATGAAAAGTTCCCCTGATTACATAATTTTCCAGCTCTCTATCAACCAATTCCACTTCAACGTTATACCATCTTTCAATACGTCGGGCAACTTCAGCCATTGAGTCACCCCGAAAAACCAGTTTACCTTCTTTCCATGCAGCATATTTTGCAGCTTCGGTTTTATTAATATTTATAGCTCCATCCTTAAAAACCAATCGTTCATCAGGTTTCATTTCAATAGGCGATGTACGCCCGGGTACTGTAAATTCAACCTTACCTTCTTCCAGTACTACTTCAACGTATTTTTCATCGGGATAAGCATTTAGGTTGAATTTTGTTCCGAGTACTTTCACCTTCGATTGACCTGCTGCAATTTCAAAAGGATGATTGCTATCATGAGCAACATCAAACCATGCTTCCCCCATTAGAGTGACTTGTCTGGTTGAGGCAAAAGGAACAGTATATTTCAGAGAAGAACCACTATTTAGCCACCCTTCAGTACCATCAGGAAGGGAAAAACTAATTCTTGATCCCATCGGTGCAAACAACACGGATGTCATGGGAATTTCTGACACAATAGTTTCTTTCCGACTTTGTTCTGTAATCCAAATGCCACCTGCAATTAATATTGGGATTAGCAATACAGCTGCTGCTATTGAATACCACTGGTAAATTCTCTTTACCATTGTAGGTTTTTGCCTACTTCCATTTTTATGAATAATATGATGAATACGGTCAAGTAAATAAGATAGGTCATAGACTTCGTCCAAATCACTTTTAACATATTCATCAAATTTTTGCAGAATATATTGTTTGAATTCCCTATTTTCCTCATTCTCTGAAAAGAAGGCATAAATGTACTGATCTTCTTCCCTATTGGACAAACCCTTGGCAAAACGATGCAGTCTTTCTATGTCTGATTGTTTGATCATTCACATTCTTTTATAAAACCCACCTTTTTAAAGGAGGATTTTTGAACTAACTAATCTAGAAACAAAAAAATTAGGTTCTTTCTACTTTAGTAGTAGCCACAATCAGAAACAATCTCACGAAAAAATAATGTTTTTTTTTGAATTAATTCATCTTTTAACATCAATCAACACATTCAGTGCGACTTACAGTTTTTAATTTACAGCATGAAAATTTCAAAGTAAAGCAAAAGGGCAAAACTAGTATCTGAAATATGTTCACGTAAGAATCTTATTGCAGCTGAAATCTGATTATCAACTGTGCCAGGAGAAAGGTTCATTTCATCTGCAATTTCTTTACTAGTTTTTCCCTCCCTCCTGCTTTTTATGAATATAATCTTTTGTTTTTCAGGCAACTTTTCGATTAGACGATCCACTTGCTCAAGTGTTGATTTGTATTCCAGTTGCTCTTCCAGATTAGCTGCTTGCTTTCCCAAAAAAGCTATTTCTTTAGAGTATTTTTCATGGATCTGTTTTTCCCTAAAAAGCCTGCACATATTATGATAGGCTATTGTAAAAAGATAAGACTTAAGTGATGATACTTTTTTTAGGTTTTTTCTGTTGCTCCATATCTTCAAAAATACATCCTGAACAAGCTCTTCTGCCTCTTCTCTTGATTTTAAATAGGTTAATGCAAACCCAAACAACCTATCTCCATACTTTTTAAAAATCTGGTCAAAAGCTTCTAAATCACCCCTTCGGAGTTCTTCTACTAAATCGTAATCGGAAGCTTTGTTTAATTCCATTCTAAGTATAATTATGAAACGAAGATAAAAAAAACGGTTAAATTCCCCCCACAACCCTTCTATGAAGCTAATTATTGTTTAACGTATGAACCTATTGAACAGATTTTACTTTAACCTAAGAGATATTTTTTATTTTAAAAATAATTTCATTTGATGATTCTTATGGACTATTGAAAACTCGATTGGTAGTTTTCAATAGTCATCTATGCTGAATTTTTGTTTGCTAGCTCATTTTCCTCCTTTCTTTTATGGTTTCCATTTTTATTTATTTCTTACTGCTCAGAACTTCTTTTCATCTGACAAAATAAACATCAGCAGAAGTAACATTTCCCAGTGGGATATTCCAGGACAATAAAAGTTCCGGCAGATAATTCGAAACGCAAGTTATTCAACGTATACCAAGCACTCCCCGTCGGTACGGGTTAGGGTTTTTAAGCGTGTGGGCAAAGGCAAGTGTAACGACAGAGAGCGGTTCAACCCGGTTTAGGGTGATTTAGCGAAATGAAAGAGTTACTCTTGCGAGGGGTACCGGAAGCTTCTGATTGCAGGGAGTGAGGAACGAATGACTGGAATGAAGAGGCTGGAGGTACAAAGGTGAGATGAAATTTTTATTTAACACTAAAATATTCAGTTTTATAATCACTAAAACCTAAAAGAAAGATTGCGAGTTATAATACAATACCATCAAAGGAGTGCTAATCAAGTCTATTATTTTATTATTTAAAATCTCTTGATGGGAAAAGCTCGCCCTGAACCACTTTAATTTTACGATCCGTTCTGTTCCCCGAAACTTCGCTACTATCATTTTTATCTGAATCTACAGGCTTACTCATAGAACCGAGATTACGTCCCTCCGCTTCCAAATCGACCAGTTCATTCAGATTAAAACAAGAGTGGGCAACCACATGAATAACCTCCCCTTCAATTTGCAATTTACCGGCAACCATAAGCAAGCGCGATTGCAAAATTATTTTGCGGTATTTTTCAAAAATTTTTGCCCAAACCACCAGGTTAGAAAAACCCGTTTCATCCTCAATGGTAATAAATATAACACCTTTGGCTGTTGAAGGACGCTGCCGGACAGTTATCAGTCCGCAAACCTTTACAAACCCGCCATTCTTCTGTTTTCCTAATTCGGATGCAGGTGTTACTTTCATTTTGTCCAGCTTTCTCCTGACAAAACTAACCGGGTGGGCTTTTAACGACAACGAAGTGCTGGCATAATCCTGTATTACATGTTCCCCGGAAGTCATTGCTGGCAATTCGGTTATTCCCTCTTTTATACTTTCTGAAGGTGTCCCGGTAAATACTCCTGTTGGGTGATCATACAAAGCAGAAACTTCCCATAGCGCCTGCCTCCTATCAAGGCCAACAGAACGAAAAGCATCGGCATCAGCAAGTCGTTCCAATGCAAAAGGGGAAATGCCAACATCAAGCAATTCATTACTATTTTTATAAAATACAAACCGTTTTTTCACAAGTAGCTTCATTTCATCCTGCCGGAGTCCCTTTACCTGCCGGAATCCCAAACGTATAGCATAATAGCGGCCATTCTTTTCTTCCAGTGTATTATCCCAGTGAGAATAATTTATATCTACCGGTCGTACTTTTACACCGTGTCTGCGGGCATCGATAACAATTTGAGCCGGCCGGTAAAATCCCATGGGCTGACTGTTCAGCAAAGCCGCAGCAAAAACATCGGGATAATAACATTTAATCCAGGAAGAAATATACACAAGCAAAGCAAAACTGGCCGCATGGCTTTCGGGGAATCCATAACTTCCAAAACCTTCAATCTGTTTAAAAACGCGTTCTGCAAACTCCCTTTTATAGCCTTTTTTCATCATTCCCGTGATTAGTTTCTCGCGGTATTGGCTCACTTTGCCTTTGGCTTTAAAAGTTGCCATACTCCGGCGCAAGCCATCGGCTTCGGCAGGTGTAAAACCAGCAGCTACAATGGCAATTTCCATTGCCTGCTCCTGGAATAACGGAACCCCCAGGGTACGCCCTAAAATATTTTCCAACTCTTTTGATGGATATTTCACCGGTTCTTCGCCATTACGTCTCTTTAAATAAGGATGCACCATATCTCCCTGAATGGGCCCGGGGCGCATAATCGCCACTTCAATCACCAAATCATAAAAATTACGGGGTTTCAAACGTGGAAGCATCGACATTTGTGCCCGGCTTTCAATCTGAAAAACCCCGATAGTGTCGGCATGGCCAACCATATCATACACTTTGGGATCATCCTGGGGAATGTTGGCTAAAGTCAGATTCAAACCATAATGCTGTTTAGCCAGGTCAAAAGCCTTATGAATACAGGTCAGCATTCCAAGTGCAAGTACATCAACTTTCATAAAACCCAAAGCTTCAATATCATCCTTATTCCATTCCACACAGGTACGGTTTTCCATACGCGCATTCAGAATCGGACATAATTCATGCAATTTACTACGTGTAATTACGAAGCCACCCGTATGTTGCCCCAATTGCCGGGGAAAACCCCTGTACTGCAGCGTAAGTTTCACCACCTTGCGCAGGAGAGGGTCTTTAACATTAAAACTGCTCTGTGAAGATTTCCCTCCAAACCAATCCTCGGTAAACTCATATGCCGACTTGGAAAGCACATTGATGGTATCGGTAGACAGTCCCATTGCTTTTCCTACATCACGCACGGCCCCTTTCCAGTGCACCTGGGTCACGGTTGCAACAATACCCGCCCGGTCGCGCCCGTATTTTTCATAGATATATTGCATAATCTCTTCGCGCCGTTCATGTTCAAAATCCACATCAATATCGGGTGGTTCGTTGCGCTCGTCACTCATAAAACGCGCAAACAACAAATTAACTTTGGAAGGATTAACAGAGGTAATACCAAGGCAATAACAAACAACTGAGTTGGCTGCAGAACCGCGTCCCTGGCACAAAATTCCCCTTTTTCTGGCTTCACGCACATAATCGTATACCGTCAGGAAATAGGAGGCATAATCTTTCCGCCCGATAAATTCCAGTTCCATTTCAATAGTGGTTTTAATTTTTTCAGGAATCTTATTGCCAAAATGCTCATTGGCGCCTTTCCATGTCAGATAGATTAATTCTTCCATTGGTGTCCGTCCTTCACTGGTAATTTCTTCCGGGTAGAGGTATTTTAATTCATCGAGCGAAAACCGGCAGGCATCGGCTATTTCCTGTGCATGATATATTGCTTTTGGATAATCCCGGAAAAGACGTTGCATTTCTTTGGCCGATTTCAGGTAACGTTCTGCATTCTGATGAAGTTTAAAACCAGCAGTATGAATGGCACATTTTTCTCGGACACAGGTCAGGATATCCTGCAACTCCCGCCGCTCAGGCACATGATAGTACACATTATTACTTGCAACCACCGGAATATTTAAACGTTCCCCTAATTGAAACAGCCGAAATAATTTCTTATGGTCATCACCATGGTAAGAAAAATTTGCCCCGAGATAAAGTTCATCTCCCAACACTCCCTTATATTCTTCCAAAGCCTTAACAAATGCTGGTTCAATAGTAAAATCTTCCTTGAGTGATGCAGGAGGAACAGCAATAAATTTTATGCCTGTACGATACTTAAAAACATCTGCCCGGTACAGGTAACACTCCCCTTTTTCAGCCCGAAGGTTGCCTTCAGTAAGCAATCCGGTTAAATTGGAATAAGCTGATTTATTTGTCGGATAAGCCAGCAGGTCGGGCCCATCCAGCAATTCGAGATGACAACCGGGAATAAAACGGATGTTGTTTTCCCGCGCTGCCACATGAGCCCTGACAATACCGGCAAGTGTGTTACGGTCGGTAACTGCTACTGCTTTGTATCCCAGTTCAGCTGCCCGCTCAACAATTTCCTCCGGATGCGATCCACCACGAAGAAATGAAAAATTTGTGGTTACCTGTAATTCTGTGTAAATCATCACTTTCTCCTTTCTCTGTCAAACAAAAAATCCGTGAAGAAACCAGCGGGGCTTTTCGCTCCCATACAAACCCAGCCGGAATAACCAATAGCGTGCGCCGTCTTCACCTTCCACACAATAATAATCTCTTGGCGGCCCTGTTTGAAGCCACCATTCCTGTTCTATTCTTTCCGGTCCGTCAGCTTTAGCAACCCGGATAATATTTCCCCTGTACCGAAAATGTAACGGAGGATAATCAGGAAGTACAACCATAACTTCTACGGGTTCGGGCCTGGGCAAAAGATGAAGTGGTCTGGGGCGATCCGTGCGCCAATCCGTTTCGGGCTGTTCTTCAAGGGAGTTGACTTCCTTCACAGAGTTCTCCGGCCAGTAATGTTCCTGCGGGAAATAGCGGTGAATAGCCTGCATGCCTACTTTTCCGGCAATATTGTCCAATAGTTCAGCAATGGCTTTGGGGTTGTTGCCCCCGGTATTCCACAAGGCTTCCTGTGTTTCACTGACATCTTCAACCAATGTAGCTTCCAGTGTAAATAGTTCGATACCAAGAGCTGGTTCTATCTCAGGTATTTTAAGTTCAAACAGCTTAAACAGGTGGGCTGCATTCCGGGATGCCCTGTTGGTACCAATACTGATTTGCACAGTTTCCCCGTCAATTCGATATCCTTTTAAAATACCCGTGCGCATGCCTTTTCCTTCCCTGAAAAAGCGTTCACACAAAGTTTCCAGCAAATGCCTGAGCGCAATTTTAATCCCTTTAGCTGTTCGGATAGGCTCCAAACAAGGTAAACGTTCCTGATAAACCGGGGCCGGATGGATCGGGTTTAACATTTCATGTTCTGTTCCCAGAGCCTGTCCCAAACGGGTTAGTAAGTTATCACCAAAGCGCCGGCGCAGGTTTGTCCGGGGAATAGGAATAAACTGCCCGATTTCCCTGAACCCTAATTTCCTCATACGTTCCAGTGTTGTACTGTCCAACCGTAAAGCAGTTGGAGGCAAGAAGAAAAGCGCTTCAGTTTGTTTACCCGAATCCACGATTGGACTATTTCTTCCATACCGTGCAACCGCCCATGCTGTGCCAATTGTATCGGCTATTGCAGCACGAACCTCATATCCGCCTTTCTGAAAACGGGTTGTGATTGCTTTTAGATAAGGAAGTTCCCCTCCCCACAAATGGGCACATCCCGATATATCCAGTATCAGCCCATCCGAAGGATCGGTAGCAACAACAGGCGTATAACGGAAGCAATATTCTGCAATATCTGCCAGATGCTTCTCCTGTACGTCTGGTTCTTCGGGATATACTTCAACAGAAGGTAATATGGCCCTTACATCGGCCACCACCATACTGGGCATTACACCTTCTCTGGTTAAAGCCTGGCTGGAAGCTTTAACCACCATCCTGCCACGTTCCGGGGCATATAAAAGAAAAGGTTTATCTTTTAGTTCAGGATGCAACCGGACCATCCTGTCGGTAGCAAAATAACGAAACCATACAGACATATAACGCTTATGCATATCTTTCTTTTTTTGCTATCGTTGAATCCGAAACAATTTGTTTTTGAACGGGGAGGTATCTGAATGTTCCATCCAGCCATTCAATCTGCCATGTGCCGGGCTTACCGTTACGCATCTTTATTAGTTCTACTTCCCATCGCGGAAATCCTACCCCGGGAAGCCCTTCGGGCAACCTGCTTGCCACGGGATTGACCTGCCACCGGGACACACAGGACAAGGTATTGTTTATGTACGGATGATGGCGGTGCAAAAAACCAGTAACCTTACTCTCTCCTACAGCCAACTGCAACCTCCTTGACTCGGCAAAACTGACATTTCGCAGTTCAGTAACCACAGCCGCAAGTGAGTTGCATTTTAGGGCTTGCTCTGTAACCCAAAGCGCCTCTTTGTCCCGCTTAACATCAATGAATATAATACGATGTGGCTCGATCCCAAAAAACTTCAGGACTGGGGGAAAAAGTTTTCGCCCCGTACTTATCCACATACAAACACCCCCTTTTTTCTGAAACGTATTTAATAGCCCCGATATAAAACCATTTGCTGCAGCAAAACAAGCTTCCGTAGGACTTACAAATTCATGAATTGCACCAACAGGGAAAATACCACCCGGAAACGAGTTATTTATTGGCCCCAATCCAAAATCAAGATACCGGGCATCCCCTCCGCTACTGAATCCCTCTATCACAAGTATCTTCTCTTTCAGTTGCCTGATAATTTCATTTTTCCCGGTCAACTCTTTCATAATCAAAAAATATTGCTAAATTTGTTACTTTCAATAACAATTCATTGTTTATAAATATAACAAATGAATGCGAAAACACAAAAAATATTTTTTGCCGGGAACATCAAATTTCTTCGGGAACGAAAAAAAATAAGCCAGGAATCTCTTGCGTCAAGATTGGGATTAACCCGTGCAAAAATTGCTGCTATTGAAGCCGGCAATACCAAATCACCACAACCGGAAGACTATCTTAACTTCTCTGATTTTTTTAAAATAAGCATCGACACATTACTAAAAGTCGACCTTTCAAAATTAGGAGAGTTAAAAATGCGGGAACTGGAAAGCGGGAACGATGTTTACATTCGCGGTGGAAACCTGCGGGTATTGGCAATTTCTGTAGACCAGTCGAACAACGAAAATGTGGAATATGTACCGGTAAAAGCCAAAGCCGGTTATATGGCCGGTTACAACGACCCGGAGTTTATTGCAGGTCTTCCCAAATATTCGGTTCCCAACCTGCCCACGCAAGGTACTTTTCGTATTTTTCCCTCCACCGGGGATTCCATGCTACCTGTTCCTGAAGGTAGCGACATCATTGCACAATATGTACCGGACTGGACAACTATGCGACCTGATACTCCCTGTATTGTTATCCTGAAAGGACAGCAGGATTTTGTATTCAAAATGGTAACAGTAAATAAAAACGGGACTATTTTGCTAAAATCGCTTAACCCAGAATACAAACCTTACCTGGTAGAATCCGGTGATGTAATGGAAATTTGGCGGTTTTATGCTTATACCAGCAGGGAATTTCCTGAAGCACGCTCTGAAATGGCAACTATTTTGGAAGCGATAAAAAAACTAGAAGAAAAAATCAGAAAGGACTAACCAATGTAATATGAAAAATATTTCAAATCACTATATAGCAAGCTGGTTAACGAAGTCAATTTTAAAAAAATTGATTGAGAAAAGATTCTAATAATAATTTTTAAATAGTCTTACCCGAACTTTCGTTTAGGAGGGATACTGAACTAATTTTCATGCAACATCTCCAACCTATACCTAATATGCGAAAACGAGTGACCACGCTAGTCTGACTTATCCAATAAACAGTGTCGTTAGTTTCCGCCTACTCCATTAATATAGGTTTCAACAAAAGATAAAATTTTGCTAATAATAACGTCAGTTCGAGCTAAGCTAACGTACAACTTTGCTTCTGGTCAATAACTTCTTCCATTCTAAGGGTAGGTTTTTTAGGCAGAAAGGAATAAGCTATCAGACCTGAAAGTAAGTTTGTCAGAAAATTTTCAAAGCTACGATGCCTGGTATGTTCGATTTGACAGATATTTTTCAATTCATCGTTTACTGTTTCGACCAGAGCTCTTTTGCGAAGCAGGATTTTGTCCTGAATCAACATTAAAGAGTTCTTCA
>NZ_QWET01000037.1 GCF_003573545.1 Mariniphaga sediminis
GTCACCCGCTGTGTGGCAGTGGGTTCAGGAACCCAGGCACTCCACACGGCTGTGGAAGCCCTCGGTCTGGGGCCCGGCGACGAGGTAATCACCTCTCCCTATACAGACCCCGGTACCATTGCCGCCATCCTGTCGGCCAGGGCACTGCCCGTGCTTGCTGACATCGACCGCTATTCATTCCAGGTAGACCCCGACGATGTGGAACGCAGGATTACAAAAAATACCAAAGCCATTATGCCGGTGCACATGATGGGGCAACCTGCCGATTTGGACCGCTTCCTGCAAATTGCCCGTAAGTACAACCTCTTTCTCATTGAAGATGCCTGCCAGGCACACTTTGCAAAGTTCCGCGGTAAAATGCTTGGCTCAATTGGCGACATCGGATGTTTCAGCCACCAGTCCTCCAAAGTAATCTCATGTGGTGAAGGGGGCAGTATCATAAGCAACAATGCGGAGTTAATGGAGCAATGCTACACGGTACAAAACCACGGAACATCCAAATTTGGCCGCACCGAAACCATCGGCCCAAAATACCGGATGAACGAATTTGAAGGGGCTATTTTACTGGGGCAACTTCCCACCGCCATGGAACGCCATGCTGTGCGGAACAAAAATGCGCAGTACCTCACTTCCAAAATCAAAGACATTCCGGGAATCACCCCGCAAAAGCTCTACGATGGCACCGAAGAAGGCTCTTTCTACCTGTACACCATGAACTACAACAAGGAAGAATACAACGGGGTACCCCGGGAAAAGTACCTGAAAGCACTGGCTGCCGAAGGGGTCGGGTTAAGTCCTTACATTAAAAATGGCCTGCACAAAGAGCCGTGGGTGGACAATATCATGGGCAGGAAAGAGTACCAGCAAATGTACGGAAAAAACAGGCTTGAGGAATTTAAACAAGACATGGCCTGTCCTGTGTGCGACCTGGTTTGCGACGAAGAAATGGTGATGTTGTGGGCTTCCGGGCCACTGCTTGGAACAACGGACGATATGGACGATGTGATCAACGCCCTGGCTAAAGTATATGAAAACCGCGACCAGCTTAAATCCATTTAATTTTTTTTACGATGAAAAATGTCCTTCGCATTATCTTTCTGTACTTCTTTTTTGCAGGACTGTCTTTTTCTTTTTTTTCGGATATTACAAAAGTGGCTGCCCAGAACGGGCAGCCACCTGTTCTATTATCAACTTTTGATGTAGACGCCACACCTCCAGTGGGGAGCCAGCTCACTTACGGCCCCATGATAAAATCATGGGATCTGGGCTTACGGGCCCGCGGAATTGTTCTTCAGGGGGCTGGCAAACCGATTGTGCTATGCTCTGTTGACTGGATTGGAATAGCCAACGGCGGGCAGGATGCTTTTAAAGAAGCATTGGCCGAAGCTGCCGGTACCACACCCGACAGGGTTGCAGTGCACACCATTCATCAGCACGATGCCCCGATTTGCGATTTTACGGCGGAAGAAATCCTGAAGAAGGAAGGAATTTCGCCTGGTTGTTTTGAGGGCAGTTTTGCCCGTGAGTTGATTCAGAACCTGAGTAAAGCAATACAAAAATCGCTTGATGATTCCCGGCCTGTCTCGCATATTAGCTATGGAGAAGCGCCGGTTTACAAAGTAGCTTCGAACCGAAGGATTCTGAACAACGAGGGAAAGGTAGGCTCGTCCCGGGGATCTTCCTGCAAAGATTCCTTTTTGATAGCGCAACCTGAAGGGATTATTGATTCAATGGTTTCGGTTATCGGCTTCTGGGAAGAGGAAACTCCGGTGGCCCTCTTAAGTTTTTACGCCACCCACCCGCAAAGTTACTATTTAACGCAGGTAGCTAACCCGGACTTCCCCGGGCTTGCCCGGTTTTACCGCCAGTTGGAAATGCCCGGTGCCTTGCACGTTCATTTTAACGGGGCAGGAGGGAACGTTGCTGCCGGCAAATATAACGACGGGTCGAAGGAGAATCGTAGGATATTGGCTGAAAGACTGGCTGACGGCATGAAACGTGCCTGGGAGGACAGTAAAAAGATGAAGATTACGCCCAAACAGGTACAATGGAATACTCAGGCTGTTGACCTGCCTCCCGCCTTAAATATACTGGAGGAGATTGAAGCAAAAATGGGAGATGAGGATTTACCCTTCAATTACCTCCCTAACAATATGGGGAAACTTGCCTGGATAAAAAGATACCAGGCCGGAAAGAAAATAGAGCTTAACTGTTTAAGGCTGGGAAAAACAAGGCTTCTTTTTATGCCGGGCGAACTTTTTGTGGAATATCAACTGGCAGCAAAAGCCATGCGTCCTGATTTATTTGTTACAATGGCAGGCTATGGAGATTACGGACCATTTTATATCGGGACAAAAGCAGCTTATAAACAGGGAGGATACGAAATTGAAACAAGTCCGGTAACAGACAAAGCGGAGGATATCATGATGGAGGGTATGCACAAACTTTTAAATGCCAATCCTTAATAAATTACGGAAAGACGAACTTTCCTAATTATTACCCTGGAAGGGACGTGATTTTTCCCGGATTGGAATTCCATTAAAAATTCATGTCCTCTCCAGTTTAAAAAACTCACTTAAAATCTTTTGGTGGTCAAATGCCATTTCAGGAAGGTCATCCAAAGAAAACCAGGCTGCACGGGCTGCATCGTCGCCGCCCGTTACCTTTTCTTTTTCAGATAGCTCAACAGAAAAAACCACAGAAATAGTACGATGTCGGGGATCGCGGTCAACGGCATCAAAAGTTTTGAATTGTTTCATTCTGTCCACTTTCAGTCCGGTCTCTTCCAGAAGTTCGCGTTTGCAGGCCGTTTCCAAAAGCTCGTCCATATCCACAAATCCTCCGGGCAAAGCCCATTTCTCTTTAAACGGTTCCTGCCCGCGTTGAATCAGCAGTACCCAAACCAAATTGTTTTCTTTTACATAAACAAGAGCATCTACGGTCAGTGCCGGACGCGGATATTTGTAAGTATACATTTTATACCTTATGAATGATTATCTGCTCATAGCCACCGGCTATATTTCCTGTTGTATTCATATGCCGGGCGGTTGAATTATTTTGCGCGATGTACCAATTGACTATTGTCAGCTAATTTCTCCTTCCCTTTTAATCTCTCCTCCCCGTTTTCCAGTATTTCACAATAAGAAAGATCACAAAAATGAGGATGAGTAAATAGATGAACAATTCAATCTGTTTCATTGGTGCCGATTATTTTCTTCATTACACGCATTTTATGGGTATAACGTTTCAAATCTACATTAAAAATTCCGAATTGATCCACATTATCTATGCGTACCTTTCCGGATGCATGGATAATTTTATTGCGTTGCCAGATAATACCCACATGCACAATATTGCCCTCTTCATCGTCGAAAAATGCCAGATCTCCGGGTTCCGTTTCGTCTACAAAACTCAAGGCCACTCCCATTTTAACCTGCTCGCCGGCATCGCGCGGAATACGCATCCCAATCATTTTGTAAATAATCTGCGTAAAACCACTGCAATCAATTCCGAAAGGGGACCGACCTCCCCAAAGATAGGGGGCGTTAAAATATTTTAATGCCTGTTTTATTACTACCTCCCGTGGATTTTTTTGCACTCCGTAATAAACCTCCCCCTCCGATTTATAGGTATCCTTATCCACTGAAAATTCTTTCAGGTAGGGTCTCCAGACAGGCAGTGTACTACCGGCTACCAACACAAGGTTTTGTTCGTCGTTTACCGGTATCAGACTGATAATATCGCCTGTTACCGCATATGGCCGCTTTTCCAGCTTATTTATTGTCCGCACATTAACAGGCGTTATCATCTTACTGTCTATCCATCCTTCGTAGCCATCCCAGGCAAGTCTCACGTGGCACCAGCCCACCATTTCTTCAAAAATTTCAAAATGTTCTCCAAAAAGCACCTGGGTTACCATTTCGCTCTTTTCAGACGGTTCTTTTCTCACAGGAATAAGGCTCAAACCGGAAATACCGTAGTCCATTCAAATATTTTCTTAATTTTATTTCGAAAAATCAAATCGCGTTCAATTCGCGCGATTCAACACAAATCTATAAAAAAAACAGTGCGTGTTGAACAGGATAAATTTTTATTTGTAATTTTTGTGTACGAAACCGGTTGGACATAAAATCCACATAAGAAAACGACATACGATGGATACTTTTTTAATGAAACTGAAAAACTACACCCGCACATTTTACTGGCTTTTCGTATTCCTCTTTACATCAGTGCTTCTATTCCTCGTAATGCCGGGTGAACCGCGGTTTAAGTACGAATACCAGAAAGGGTTTCCATGGAACCACGAAAACCTGGTAGCCCCTTTTGATTTTGCCATCCTGAAGACACCTGCGGAGATCGAAAAAGAAAAAACAGAACAACTGGAATCAGTAATACCCTATTTTTCGTTTGACACAACCCTGGTCAATCAAAAACTAAATCTGCTTAAATCCGACTGGCAGGCAATGACCGATTCAATGGAAAATCCGCAGCCGGAGATTTTTACAGAGGCTGAATCAGCAATCCGCGACATATACAAAATTGGCATCCTGGCCCGCTCGGCAGAAACCTACCCGGAACTTACCGGAAAAGAAGAGCTGAAAAAAAGAGCCGGAAACACGGTGTCGAAAATTCAAACAGAAAAGATCTATTCCGAAAAATCGGCTTACAACGAACTGAACAATACATTTCGTGAGCTGGCTGGGAAATACCCCGGAGCAAAAGACCTGCTTTTGAAGTTAAAGCCTGAAAAATTCATTGTATCCAACCTGTCGTATGACAGCGGAACGACTCAAAAGGAAAAGGATGAAGCAGTAAAAAACATTTCCGCTACCCGCGGAATGCTGCAAACCGGCGAACGTATTATCCTTGAAGGTGAAATAGTGAACGATGAAAAATTTCAAATACTGGAATCACTGAAAGCCAGTTACGAATCGGAACGGGGAGAAGGAATCGATCGCTATATTGTCTCATTTGGGAAAGGCACATTAACTGTCATTTTTATGGTTTTGCTTTTCACATTTCTCTATATATACCGTTTCGATATTCTAAACCGGTTTAGTAAACTATCTTTTTTGCTGTTGTTCCTGGTTAGTATAATTTTCCTCTCCATTTTTATCGACTCTTTTCCTAATCTGCACATCTACCTTGTACCATTTGCTATTTTCCCCATTGTTGTGCGTACTTTTTTCGATTCGCGTACAGCTATTTTCACTATGATCATAGCCTCACTCATCACCGGTTTTTTTGCCCCCAACAACTATGAATTTGTGCTTCTCCAGGTAACGGCGGGAGTGGTGGCCGTATTCAGCCTGAACAAAATGCACCGGCGCGGACATTTGATTATGGCTGCCATTTGGGTGCTACTAACCTATTCATTGGTTTATATTTCCCTGGAGCTGGTTCATGAAGGCGATTTCCTTTCGGTAAACTATAAAACAATGCAATGGTTCGTACTCAGCAGCATACTCATTCTGCTGGTTTATCCGTTGGTGTTCATTTTTGAAAAAATTTTCGGGTTTGTTTCCGATGTTACCCTTATTGAACTCTCCGACACCAATCAGCCGCTACTGCGTAAACTGGCTGAAGAGGCACCAGGCACGTTTCAACACTCCATGCAGATTGCCAATCTTGCCGAGGAAATTATCCTGAAAATAGGAGGTAATCCTTTTCTGGTTCGTGCCGGGGCCTTGTACCACGACATAGGAAAAATCGCCCGGCCCGAATTTTTTATTGAAAACCAGGCAGTAGGCATCAATCCGCACGACAAAATGGATCATCTCAAAAGTGCGGAGATAATAATCAACCATGTAAAAAACGGCGTCAGGATGGCCAAAAGACACAAGCTGCCCGAAGCGCTGGTAGAATTTATCGCTACCCACCATGGCACTACCAAGGCCCAGTATTTCTACCTGAAACACCAGGAAGAAAATCCGGACACAAAAGTGGATGAAGCATCATTCATTTACCCCGGCCCTCTTCCCCGGACAAAAGAAGCTGCTGTGGTTATGATAGTAGACGGGATTGAAGCCGCCTCGCGGAGCCTGCCGGAAAAAACACTTGAAAACTTAAAAGGGCTTACCGACAAAATGATCGATCAAAAAATAAGGGATAAACAACTGGAACAATCAGATTTAACCTTTCGCGATATTAAAATCATAAAAGAAACGTTACTAAATAAACTGGTAAACATTTATCATGTTAGAATAGAATATCCGAAAGAGCAGGAAAGCAACACAATGGAAAAGAAATAAAGCAATCTTGTTTTAGATGAAAGATGATATGAAGGTGAGAAGAAACATAAAAAAGCAACTGACGAAAATTGTCTTTCTGATATTCTCAATTATCATTGCAACAGGATGTAGTGAACACCCACTCCCTATTCCCGATCCACACAAACAAAAAGTTCCGCCCCTCACCCGGAAGGTTAATGCCTTCATTGAAAGTGCAATGAACGATATTTACCTGTGGTACAAAGAAGTACCCAATATTGACATTCGTTACGAACGCGATCCGAAAGCCTATTTCAATAAACTTCTGTACGAAGAAGACAAGTGGTCTTATATAACCGACGATATTGACGCTCTTGAAAAAAGTTTTGAAGGTGTGGAAACAACATATGGTTATTCACTGACCTTTGGCCGGTTTAAAAATACCGGAGATATTTTTGCCATTGTTGAATATGTTTATCCCGACACACCTGCTTCCGAAGCAGGACTGGAACGGGGAAATATTATTGTACTGATGAACAATGCAGACATTTCCGACGAAAATTACACCGACTTACTTTATGCAGAAAGTCTGAACATTACTCTGGGGATTCTGGGTGAAGGGGGCATTTCTGTTGATCCTAATTCTACGGTTAGTATGACGGCAAGGGAAATGAACCTCGATCCAGTATTTATTACCGATGTGCTGGAACACGGAGGGCACAAAATAGGTTACCTTTTTTACGCCCAATACATTGAGAATTTTAATCCCCGCCTCAACGAGGCATTCCAGTATTTTAAGAATGAACAAATTACCGATCTGGTCATTGACTTGCGATACAACCTGGGTGGAGGAACAGCTGCCGCCAGCTACCTTTGCAGTTTAGTTGCTCCGCTGAATGTGGTGAATGAAGAAGAAACCCTGGTAACACTTCAATGGAACGATAAATACCAACAGCATTGGGAGTCAATCAATGACACGAGAAATTTGAAAATCACATTTACAAAAAATCCGACTGCTAAATTAGGGCTGAATAAACTGCACATTCTTACCGGAGCCAGCACGGCATCAGCTTCGGAACTGACAATTACCGGTTTAAGGCCATATATGGAGGTGATAACCGTTGGAGAAAAGACGTATGGCAAATACACCGGCTCCATTACCCTGAAGCCTGAATATTTCTATAAGGATTCCGCTTATTACGAGGATTTTGACAATTGGGGAATTCAGCCCATTGTGTTGAAATATGCCAACTCACTGGGTGAAACCGATTTTAAAAACGGTTTTTCGCCAGACATTCCGGTTGAAGACGACCTTTTTTCAGGCATCCCTTTGGGAAACATGCAGGACCCGCTTTTAAAAGCCGCTGTGGAAGATATTACGGGAACAGAAATAATAGCCATGAAAAAAGCAAGCATGACCATCCCATATACAATTTTCGATCGGGGATTTTCGAAATTTGATGCCAACAAACGGGAGGTGCTGTTCGAGCAAGCAGACACCGGCAATCTCGTTAAAGAGAAAAAATGATCCCCGGTAATCCGGCACTAAGTAAATTTATAAAAGAATAATCAGACCTTACGCTTTTCCTATTCCCGGCTCACAGAGCCCAAGCCTTCGATCTCCTGGGTTACTTCAGGATTCCCCCTGTATTTCACTTTCCCTGCCCCGTTAATCCGGGCGTAAAGGGTTTCGGTTGCAAAAACCCTACCCGTACCTACTCCTTCAATTTTAAAATCGACATCTCTTGCCTTTAATTCACCGGCATTGATATGACCGGCTCCTGCGAGCCGCACATCCAACGACTCGGCTACTCCACTGAGTTCACACAGCACACCGCCTTTGTTTTCAACATCTACACGGCGGGCTTTCACCTTTAAATCAACTTTGGCCCCACCTTCGAGAAGCAACGTTAAATCGTCCAGATCAAGGTATCCATGTGTATCCAGCCGAATGCCTCCGAATATATGAAGATATTCGAGGTTTTCGAATGTAACAAGCAGGGTTATTTTGGTTAAATCGAAAGGCTTACGATCCACATGCAAATGAAGTAATCCGTCATTATTGGTTACCTCCAGATAATCGAAAGCCCTACCATCGGAAGCCTCCACCACCAGTGAGCTTTGTCTTCCCTGTATGAGCTGCACACTAAAAGCTCCCTCCAGAAATAGGTGGTTAAACTCACCTGTTTCGTAAGTTTTCGATTCCCTTCCACTATTTTGCCCCCTAGCTTCAAAAGAAAAAACAACACTTACTAAAAACAGTAACGTAAAAATGAGACGGCCGCTCTTTGGAAATTTTTGGTACATCATTTAGCTACAACTTTATGATTCAATAAAAGAACAAATTTAAACAGAACTGTAAAAAATGTTGAGGTAATTTCGACAAACAGTATTATTGAAAAGGTAAAACACCTAAACACCTACTCCTTCAACCGGAAAATAAAAACCAAACCATACGCCAAAAGCAGGTAAAGTGCTGTAGCAATAAAAACATCCATAAAAATAAACTGAGGAAGAGCCAAGAAATACTTTACAGCATATCCTAACGAAAGAATGGCGAGTACGGAAAGCAAACGCGCTGCAAGAAGCGAAAATTTTCGCATTAAAGAGAATGCAAGGCCCATCCAGCAAACACCGAAAGCCAGCAGTAAAATTCCCTCCGAAGTAAAACCGGCATTCATGCGCAAAAAACTCCAAGCAGTGGGAAACGCACCGGCAATAAGTAATCCGCGGGAAATACTTTTTCGTATTTTATCTCGGTTAGCACCGCTTTCAATTTCAGGAAAAAGCTTCCTTCTTAATGGCTTTATGCTGAATTCCTGGCCCCTCAAATCTTCCTCAGAACGGATAATTCCTCTTTCCAAAGCTTTACGAATGGCTACCCTGACAGCTTCAGGCTGGTAATGATTCCGTTTTTTCAACACACCTGCCAGTTGTTCGTCATCGAGCTCCTCCATGGCCTTTTCAAAGTCTGTTATTTTATCTTCAGTTTTTGATTTTCCGGGCATTTTACGATACTTTTAGATTTTCAAACAAATAAAAAAGAAATAATCATATTAAAAGAATTGTAATAACTTAAAATACAGAAATCCATGTATAATTTTGAATACAGAAATCCCGTAAAAATTATTTTCGGAAAAGGAAGTATCCCCAAAGTTGCCGATGAAATTCCTGAAAACGCAAAGATTTTGATGACGTATGGCGGAGGTAGTATCAAGCGCACCGGTGTTTACGATCAGGTGAAGAATGCATTGAAAAACTTTGACCTGTTTGAGTTTGGGGGTATTGAGCCTAATCCACATTACGAAACCTGTATGAAAGCTGTGGAGCTTATAAAAAATGAAAAAATAGATTTTCTGCTGGCAGTTGGTGGCGGTTCGGTGATTGATGCCACAAAATTTATTGCCGCCGGAGCATTATACCCGGGCAAAGATCCGTGGGATTTTTTTGTTCAGAGATATATCATAGAACCAGATAAAGCCATTCCGTTCGGAGCGGTTCTCACCCTTCCGGCGACCGGTTCTGAAATGAATGGTAATGCAGTAATTACCCGTATTTCGACACAGGAGAAACTGGCTTTTGGTTCGCCGAAAGTATTGCCTCAGTTTTCAATACTCGATCCGGAATGTGTTTTTACGCTTCCTGACAGACAGGTAGCCAACGGAATTGTAGATGCCTTCGTGCATGTAATGGAACAATACCTGACATTCCCGGTAAACTCCCCACTGCAGGATCGGTTTGCCGAAGGAATTCTTTTAACCCTTGTAGAAGAAGGGCCTAAAGTAATTGCCAACCGAAACGATTACGAGGCGGCAGCAAACTTTATGTGGAGCGCTACCCTGGCATTAAACGGACTGATTGCTACCGGCGTACCACAGGATTGGGGCACACACATGATTGGACATGAACTAACTGCCTACCACGGAATTGACCACGCCCGGACACTTGCCATTGTATTGCCCGGAATAATGCAGATTAAACGCCAAAGCAAAAAGGAAAAAATTCTGCAATACGGAGAACGTATCTGGGGAATCACAGAAGGAACAGACGACGAACGAATCGATAAAACCATTGCAAAAACGGTTGATTTTTTTGAATCAATGGGAGTTCCATGTACTTTACCGGAATACGACGTACCGGTAGAAACCATAGCGAAAATTAAAGAACGGTTCAAAGAGAGGGAAAGCAAACTGGGAGAGAATAAAGATATCGGGTATCAGGAAGTGGAAGCAATCCTGAAAAGCCGGTTGTGATCGAACAGCTATTTCACACTAAAATTTCGTTGGGCTTTTTCTCATGAGCCGCCCCCCGGGGGGAACAAAGAAAACCATCCTCTGTAAGCGGATAGGAATTTGCTTCCCCTTGGAATTTTGGGGTAAAAACAAGTTAATAAATATTTTTGTTTTATATTTACAAAATATAAATATAAAATATAATGAATAATGTCAGTATTCACCAGCACTTTGCCTGATGAGCTTTTACAAAAGCTCAATGAGATGGCTGCAAAAATGGCCATGCCAAAGAATAAAATTATTGAAAAAGCGCTTAGGATTTACCTTGATCAATTAACACGTGCCGAATACATCAAATCCTACCGGCAGGCAGGACAAGATACTGAAATTATGCAAATTGCGGAAGAAGGCATGGAAGACTATCTAAAGCAACTGGGAGAATGAAGCAATGTGAAATCTGGTATGCCGATCTCAATCCTGTTAAAGGAAGTGAACAAGAGGGATATCGCCCGGTAGTGATCATCAGCGGGAATGTTGTAAATACCCTTCTAAATGTTGTTATTGCCTGCCCATTGACAACAAAAATAAAAGAGTACAAAGGGAATATTGTTTTGGATCCGGACCCTGAAAATGGCCTGGCGCGAAAATCGGAAATTTTGATTTTCCATGTCCGCTCCATTTCAAAAGAAAGGCTGGTAAAAAAAATGGGAACTATCACTCCCCAACAGTTGGAAAAACTGAAACAGGGATTGAACGATATTTTAAAATATTGAATTACCAAAAATCTACCGGCAATCAGGTTACTTACCAACGAGCAATCGCACCGTGATTGGGAGAGGAAAGGTACCGGGTCGCTCCTCTCCGATTATTGGCGTCTATACCGGGCTACGTTTGATGCGACTTAATGTAACGATGAATCAGTTCATCATACTTTTTTCGGAGGCGCTGCACGACGTAATTTTGCGGATCAAACTTCCATTCACCAATTTGCGAAACCGGCAAAATTTTAGGTGAAGTTCCGGTAATAAATGCCGCCTGAAATCCGGGTAAATCCTGCAGCAGGATTTCCTTTTCGTCCATCATAATATTTTCTTCCCCGGCCAGTTGAATGGTCTTCTGACGCGTAATTCCCAACAGCACCTCTTTTCCGGGAGGAGTTACCAATCGTCCTTCACCGACGAAAAATATATTACTCCGGCTTCCCTCAGTTACATGATCGCAGTTGTCGACCAGTAAAACCTCATAAAAACCCTTCTCTTCCATTAATTTATCTGCTCTCTGCCTAACCGGGGTCTGAAATACTTTGGCATTTGGGTTTTGGCGTTCCCCTTTTAAAATACCACAGGGTATTCCAGCAACATACCACTTTTCATCAGGATATTTATGCGGAATAAAAAAAGCTTTCAGGTTTGTTTTACACGAGAGTAAAATGTTTCCTTCCAAAATACTGTTTTCCCGGATCAATGCGGAAAGAAAACCGGCAATCTCTGATTCCGAAAACCGGATAGCCTTCCCGGCAAGGGAAGCCGACCCGAAAAAACGATTCAGGTGTTCCTTTAAAAACAACGGCACCCCCTGCGAAACACGCAGTACTTCGTAAACGCCCCCGGTATTCTCCGATGCCCTGAACTCTGTATTTGATACGATTTTACCATTGTAGATAAAATACTGATGTAACGGATAATGGCTCATTTCAGATTTTTAAATTACTGATATGCCTATTTTTTTAATAAACATCATCCAACAAAACTACAAAATGATGTATTCAAAAATTGTATTTTAGCAAAAAAGCAGGTGATGAATGCAAATGAAAAAATACCGGGAATCGATCCGCCTGTTGTCTTCAATCCTTATAAACACCATCTCGGCTTTCTAAAAACCCGAATTGAAAAATGGCGTCAACAGGAATGGGCCGATATAGAAAAAGAACTACTGAACATCGGGAATAATCTCATCGACCTTTATTGTGGAGAACTTACAGTAGATGAAATTAGCCGTCAGTGCCTTACTTTTGCAGAAAATAACCATATCACATCGCCGGAAGAACTCGCCAGTTGGTTAAAACCCATGAAATTCAGAAAAACAGAGCTTTCTGACAAATCATCCTGGGTTATAAAACAAGGGATGGATACCTGTCGTTTTTTACATATTCATCCCGGAAAATATTCACCGTTTACCTTGCGTGTAAGGGGAACCACGCTAAAAACAGTAGTGGCGCTAAAAGTTTTTAAAATTCAGGGAAAAGGGTCAGGAGAAATCCTTGGTATAGTAAACAAAATACGTATAAAAAATCTCGGCTTGTCGCCAGTTAAAACCTTGGAGAAAGGAAAAGGAATCGACCGGCTATGGAACATTTTTAATTCACCGTGAACGAACCATTGCCTTGCAATACTTCTGAAAGCCTGTTCTTATAACTCCGGCCAACCGGAAGTTTCCTTCCGGCAATTTCAATACTATTGGTAGTAAAAGCCTCCATTTTATTCAAAGAAACAATATACGATTTGTGAATACGCATAAAATCGTTGTCAAAGAGCTTTTCTTCCATACTGGTCATACTGGCTTTTGTAACAATATTCTTTCTGCTGGTATAAATTTTCACATACTCGCTTAGTCCTTCGATATATAAAATATCTCTTAAGGGTAACTTTAAAACCTTCTTATTTTCTTTTACAAAAATAAAAGCTCCACCTACGGTACAGCACGCTGTCTGACGACCTGAAACAGATTCGTGCTGCTGAGAAATTTTTAAATATTTATTGACTGCCCTTATAAATCGCTCAAAAGTGATGGGTTTGAGTAGGTAATCAACCACATCCAGCTCAAAACCTTCCAGAGCATACTCTGTATAAGCTGTGGTAATAATCACTTGTGGCGGATGTTTCAGGCTTTTGAGAAACTCAATACCGGTCATTTGCGGCATTTGAATATCCAAAAACATAATGTCAACCTTTTGGGAACGCAAAACATCAAGTGCTTTAATGGGATCACTGCACTCGGCAACAACATCAAAACCACCCCGTTTCCCAAGGTAATTACTTAGTAGTTTACATGCAAGAGGCTCATCATCTACAATGAGGCATTTTTTTTTCATCTGAAAAAATTAATATTTCTATTCATTTGGGGAAATTAATACCTTTTTGTCAGCTTTTAATACATTTTAAAAAAAATATTACAAAAAAAAAACAAAAAAGCCCTTACCATAGGTAAAGGCTCTTTTCCCATTTCTATAAAAAATTGCTATTTATTGCTGGTTTTATAATTTCCTTAATTATCCTCTAAATTCTAAAGTTGGCTGTGATATTGTTCGTCAACTAAAGAAGGGAAATAGCAGGCTATCAGCCCCAATAGCTCTTCATCTGTTTTGTTTTGCCGGCTAATAATACGCTGCGAATAAAAACTTGTTTTATCAAGTTTTAAATTACACTCCTTTTCCGGTAATTCCCGGTATTCATGATTCATCTTTTTGACTCCAAAAACCCCTTTTTCACAGCTGTACTGTACTTCAAACTCATTTGTTCTAACAAGAAAAGTAATACAATTCATTTCTTTAATAACTCCGATACGTACCGGACTTGCTGCGTTTTCATATTCCACTTCGTAAGTTTTTACCGTTTGGTTATCAATCATCATCGGGACTTCTGCCTCCATAATGACATATTTCCCGAATCCGGTGAACGAATTACCCGTTAGTGCCTGACCGTCTTTTGCTTGTGTTGAAACTGCTGCACACAACAGTAAAACACAGATACTCAAAAAATACATTTTCGCTTTCATTGTAGTTATTGTTTTTAATTTTCCATTCTAACCAAATTTAAACAACTTACTGAACAACAACAATTTAATTCAACGACCAGCAAAGAAATGCTTACGAATAACCCAATATCTATGGTGAACTCCATAATCTATCATAGGCCAAATCCCCTGAATCTTCTTAAAAGAAAGAAACAAAATTCTGATTCTCCCGATAATTATTATTTTTACCCTAATGACTATTTAACGAACCGACTGAAAATAGGGATACTCCGATACCGAAAGGTAATCCTAAAAACAATGATTACTATACTAGCCTTTGGGAATAACAACAAAAAACTAAACGAACTGAAAAACATCGTATTAAATGCTTTCCCCAACTCACAAATTGAAGGGACAAACGAAAAGGAAGGATTCCATGTTGCCATGTATAAAAGCCCGGATATTATCCTGATGGACATTCCCCTTCTTCCCCCCCCGGCAGCCTGGAACTATGCAGGAATGTAAAGCAAAATACCGTCACTGAGAATATTCCTGTTATACTAATCGCACCACACACCTACGACGAAGAAACGGCCCGCAAAATAATAGAATCTGACGCCGATGCATTATTGACAAAACCAGGGTCACTTTGAAAATCCGGTGGAGTAAAAAAGTAATCACGCTTAACCTTCAATATTCATTTAACTTTTTTTCTACCTTAAAATTCTCCCAAAACTAACTTTGAAGGTGTGATCAGATCTCCCGCAA
>NZ_QWET01000038.1 GCF_003573545.1 Mariniphaga sediminis
TACTCCTTTCTGCCTAAAAAACCTACCCTTAGAATGGAAGAAGTTATTGACCAGACGCAAAGTTGTACGTTAGCTTAGCTCGAACTGACGTTAATCTATGAAGTAAGGGCAAGGCTCCATTCCGCTTGAACTAATTTGAGAATTTTTAAAAATAAGATATTTAGGTATCAATATATTTTTTTCATAACTTTGAATGAAGCTATGTTTATTTTGGAATTGTTTTTTTTGGTATAAAAGATTGCAAACACAAATAGACAATTAAATCAAAGGTTACAACAAAATAAACTAAACATTCATTTTAGCATACATTTAAAATGATAAAATATGAAAAAATCTGTTTTACTATTAATTGCATTTTTGTTTTTACTCTGTTTAAATACTAATGCACAACTACTAAAAAAAATAAAGCAAAAAGTAGAGAAAGCCACTGATGAAATTATTGATTCTAATCTTGACAGAATACTAGACGGCGATAAACAAAAAAAATCACAAAAAAAGATTGAAACTGAGGAACCCCAGAATGATAAACTATCGTCAAGAAAAGACAATTTTCAAGAAGTACAAAATACACAACAAAATATGTCTAAATCTGACAATACAGCAGCTAACTTAAATACATCTATTCCGATAATTCATTTAAATAATCAATCGCCAACTTATTCTGATACTTTTCTGGTTATAAAAAATGATTTGTGGAATGTGGCCGAAAACAAAATAGCACAAGCAAATTGGATTTTTGGACTAGGGCCAAGAGGTCAAAAAGCGAACGTAACGGGTGAAATATTTGTTGAAGTACTTGGTGCTCCTGAGTACTATCACAATACAAGTCCTTCTGGTATTCCCGAAAATTATTTCGGATTTGGAAAATCAGGGAGCTTATATACAAAAAATGGACAATTTGTCAGTACACCTGCAGTTGGTAAAAAACCGGAAGACAAAGTAGGCCATCCGGCAAGAGCTCACAGGGACGGAAGTAAAATGCTATCGAAAGATTTGCGACGAGTAGTTTATTTTAAAAATGGTGATTTATGGAGAGCTGAGTATGACTGGCCCAATGGTGTTTTTAAGAACGATGCACAGGTTACCTCAATTGGTTTATTTCAAAATAAACAATCCTTGTACTGGTATAAAAATGCTTTTTTTATTTACGGTAATTTTTCAGAACAACAACCAATAGTAAAAGTTGATTTAATGACTGGGGATATTGCTGAAATGGAAAGCCATGGAGTTTTTTCAATTGGCGATGACTATCACAATTCATTTACAAATCCATCCGGTTCAATGATATGTAATCCCGATATAGAAATGCTATATTGTTATGACGCAGAGGAAAATGAATTTTTCTATGTATCTAATTCAGTCGAAATTGAAAACAAAGTTGAATCTTTGCTTAATCCTAAACGTCCACATGAGGGGAGAAACAGCAAGGTTGAAATTTTTTGGTTAAATGACAAAGTCTTTTCTTCTGTAAATACCAGACAGGGTCTTGTATTTCGAATAGATTTGGAGAATCGTCGCACAGATATTCTTTTTTCTCATTCGAGTCAATCTTTAAGTAAACTAGAAAGTGACTTTGTTGCATTACCTGGTAATAGATGGATGCATATTCAAACTGCGGAAAAAGAACACAAATTAATAAATTTAACAGATGGTTCCAGCAAGACATTAAAATTGCCAACCGATGCAAATGGCGAATGGATTGACGAGAATATATTCTTATACACAAAAGAAGCTGGTGGCTTGGATGAAATTGGAACTTGGTATTATGATCATAGAACAGAGAAAAGTCAGCGGGTAAGTGGAGTAATTGCATTACATGAAACCTCTATCTCATTCCCAAAATTAAATGTATTCTATTTTGGATCAACCACCGGAACTGCAGCGATTTATAGAGTTAATTTATCAAACAATAATTGCGAAAAAGTTATTGACTTTCCAGAGTCAACCTACGGGAATAACGTGGTACATAATCAGTTGGTTTTTCCTAAGGGTATAATAGTTTCACCTATCGATCTTGGTTTTACAGCTAATAATTCTGCGTGGTCATCACACATGAGCGTTAGTTCTCCAACAAAGTATAACAACCAAGAATCAAATTCTTCTGGTAATGCTACTGGGATGCAACTAATTCTTGAACAAACAAAAGATTTACCCTACGAGCAACAGGAAGAAGTAAAAAAGGCTTATGAATACAGTCGCTCTAATTACACACTTTCAAATTTTTATGACCCGTCATGTGTTGCATTAACCTTTTGGCAAACGCGCAAAGATTTAGTGGGCAAAGAAGGTTTTGAGACAAGTTGGAGTAATTTTAATATTGATCCTTCTAATTATAAAACATGTTCTGACAAATCTCGAATAGCTCAATACACTAGAAATAGAACTGAGAAAATAGTCAATAAAAACGATTATTCGGAAGCTCAATTGGAAGAAATTAAACAGTGTGTAAGCAATTATATGGTAGAACAATTTTATTCTAATCCTCCTACTAATCCTTCACATATTGATAACAAATTCAATGAGTTTTATATTCAGTGTAGAGCCACTGTAAAAGAATAATTAAAAGCATGCAATCCTTTTAACGTAGTCTTCCTAAGTATATTGAGTTCTGTTATAACCCAATATCATAGATATTACAATCGGGTGTTATTTTTAGAATTAGTCCTTGTTGATTACAAAAAATCCAAATTTTAGCGGTTTACTCATAGTCTTAAAAGTTTTTTCAACAATAAAGAATTACAGCACAGTCAAGATAATGTAAGTTTCAGGGATATATCAAAGATAATATGAATTAATCAGAGAAGTCATCCTTTTATTTTATGAAGAGCCAAAAAAACAGTAATGTCAACAATCCTTCATCGACCAGTGATTTTTTTATGAATGATTTAGCTTTGGTGAGATGATTTTCGACCGTCTTTTTGGTGATGTTCAGCTTGTTGGAGATTTCATCATTTGATAATCCTTCCCTTCTACTAAGAAGAAAAACGGTCTTTTGACGACCTGGCAACTGCTCAATAATCTTTTCCGCTTTTTCTAATAAATCATTGTATTCAACTTCTGTTACCGTTGAATTGTCATCGCTCAAAAATGATTCAGTAAACTTTTGAAGATGATTCTTTTCCCGTATTAATTTTCTGAAATGTTTACGAATTATATTGAAGCATATCGAAAAAATCCATGCTTCCAGGTTTTTAATTTCCTTTAATTTGGCGCGGTCTTTCCAAAGATAAAAAAAAACATCCTGGACCACGCCTTCAGCATCCTCTTTATTCTTAAGATTTCGTAAAGAGAAAGCATACACTTTTGCATTGTATTTTGCGAAAATCTTATCAAAGGAGTGTGCATCCCCTTTTATTAAATCACGAATTAATTTATGCTCATTATTCTCAGCAACCATGCAAACAAAAAATCATTTAAGGCGGTAAATATACATATTTAAATTTTGCAGCTGTAACATCGTCAAAAAGAGAATGTACGAAAAAAAACACAAATTACTAACGGATCTTTAGTATTCATTTTTCAGCAGATTTTGCAGAATCCAACAGGCGCCTCTTATTTATAATCATTCTATATTAGAGATTAACGTGGGAGTTTTATACCACAATGGGAACATCTAATTAGGAATAATAAAAAAGGATTCTGTGATTTGTTGGGATTTACTTTAAAACTGTTTAAAAATCGTGAAAATATAATATCATATAAAATGAATTTAAGTTTTATTGCACAAAGTATAATATTGAAAATCAATTTATTTTACCCCGACCCTAAAGGGAGTAAATTCCTGCCAGACGTCAGGCTGGGATTTTCAGTACGCCCTTCAGGGATTGGGGTAAAACTGAAAATCAAAGCAATATAGTGCCGTGGAATAAAATTTAAACAGTTTCTTAAAAAAAATGGAAGTTGACTATCATATAATAAAACGTTATCTGGACGGGAATAAGCAGGAAGGAGATAAAGAAAAGCTCTTGTCATGGTTTTCATCTTTTCAGGATGAAGGTAGCCTGCGCAAAGAATATTACCGCTACTGGAATGAAGAATTATCAGATAATCTGACGCTGAAAGGGTACGATGCCAACAAAGTTTTGGGGAGAATATACCATGAGATAAAGCTTGAAGAGTCAAAGTCAGTAGTTAAAAAGAAGGTGGCAAGCAGGGTTATCAATATACTTACCCGGGTTGCTGCTGTCCTTTTTATTCCATTGAGTATTCTCTTCTTTTTAAACAAGGAAAATATGGTGTCTACCGGGGATAATATTGTCTATTCAGAAATGTATTCCCCTTTGGGGACACGGACAATGTTTTACCTTCCCGACGGATCCAGCGGATGTTTGAACGGAGGATCGACTCTGCGATTTCCAACAAAATTTGAGGGAGAAGCCAGAAAGGTTGATTTAAAAGGAGAAGCCTATTTTGATGTTTTGACCAATCCGGAGAAACCTTTTATTGTGTCAAGCTCAAATATTGAAGTGATTGCTCACGGAACATCTTTTAATATGGAGGCCTACCCGGAAGATAAAGTAAACCGGATAACGCTTGCCGAGGGCAAAGTGGAAGTACTGGGGAAAAAAGATGGAAGCCTTCAAAAATTGGGAACACTTACCCCCGATCAAATGTGCCTGTTCAACCTGAAAAATGCACACTCTAAAATCATTAATGTTAATGCAGCTAACATCGTCGCATGGAAAGAAGGGAAACTGATATTTAAGGATGATCCTTTAAGTGAGGTGATAAAGAAACTAAACCGCAGGTACAACATCCAAATTGTGATCAAGGATGAACGGCTAAAAGCACATCCCTACCTGGCTACCTTCGAAGATGAATCACTGGATGAAGTAATAAACCTTCTCACACTTTCTGCACCTATTAAAATAAAAGACCTCGGCCGGAAAAGAAACCCGGACGGGACATTTGAAAAAAGGATCATTGAACTTTATTATAAAGCTAACATGTAAACAGCCGGCTGGCTTATAACAGTGCCAATCTAAATTTTTTAAATATGAAAACATAACATAAAAAAAATCAGGAAAGTGCCGACACACTCTCCTGACTCAACATATCGATTAAATACAATAAAGTATTAACCATTCAACAGTAAATGTATGAAAAAAAAATTGAAATGGCGGGCGTTGCCATGTAATGCCCTCAAAAAAACATTAAGAATTATGCGTTGGTGTTTATTTTTACTCATTGTGAGCGTTTTTCAGGTACAGGCCGTTTCCGGTTATGCCCAGAAAACGAAACTCTCTCTGGATCTCAAGAATGCCAGTATAGAGACAATCCTTAACGAAATAGAAAGCAACAGTGAATTCTATTTCTTTTGTAACCGAAAACTGGTGGACCTGGAAAGGAAAACTGACATCCAGATTAGCAACCAAACCATTGATCAAATTCTCTCTGAGGTATTTAAGGGAGTTGATGTGGAGCATGTTATAACGGGTCGACAAATTGTTTTAATCCCTGGCAAATACCTTTCACAAGCTCAAAATGAAAACCTTCCTCCTCCACTAACCATTAAAGGAAAAGTAACCGACTCCGATGGCCAGTCTTTGCCGGGTGTGACAGTTGTTGTAAAAGGTACTACGCAAGGAACAGTGACCAATGCCAGCGGCGAGTACTTAATAACAAACATACCGGAAGATGCTACACTGCAGTTTTCATTTGTGGGGATGCGGACGCAGGAGATACCCGTTGCTGGAAAAACCCATATTAATGTAACTATGTCGGAAGAGGCTATTGGTGTAGATGAGGTGGTGGTAGTCGGTTATGGGACACAAAAGAAAGTTAACCTGACAGGAGCTGTAGATATGGTAAAAGGTGATGTGTTAGAGAACCGGGCAATAACATCGGTTGCTTCCGGATTACAGGGTCTTATACCAGGGCTAACTATCAGTTCTTCCTCCGGGCAGCCTGGTAATCCGCAAACAAGCATTCTGGTACGCGGAGTAAACACCATTAATAGTGATACCGGGCCATTAGTCCTTATCGATGGTGTAGTTGGAGGGAGTATTGATTTATTAAATCCAAGAGACATCGAAAGTGTTTCAGTGCTGAAAGATGCAGCTTCGTCAGCTATTTATGGTGCCAGGGCAGCTAATGGGGTCATACTTATTACTACAAAAGGCGGAGGCAAATCAGAGCAACTAAAAGTGGATTATTCTGGTTATGTTGGTTTTCAGACTCCGACAACACTCCCGGAAATGGCTAGTGGAAGGGATTATATGACGCTCCTTAATGAGGCCATGTCAAATGCCGGCTTAGCAAAGGTTTTTTCTGATGAAGCTTTTTCCAAATACGATTCAAAGAATTATCCCAATGATTATTCAAATACAAATTGGGTAAGTGAGATTTATAAGGACCATTCAACCTTGTACAATCACAGCTTAGGTTTAAGCGGGGGCACAGAAAAATCCAGTTACTACATGTCTTATGGGTTTGTAAACCAGGATGGTCTTATCGTATCAGATCCCTACGAATCGAACAGACATAATTTTAAAGCCAGAATCACTACTGATTTGTCCAATTGGTTAAAAGTTGACGGTAACATAAGTTATATTGACTTTTATAAAAAAGATGCAGCTGCATCGGGTACTTCAGGTGTTTTCAGGTTAGCACAAAGGATTAGTCCTTTATTGCCGGTAATGTGGCAGGAAGATCGAGGAAATGGCTGGGAGGATTCAGATATCTATTCTTTTGGCGCCGTATCAAACCCGGTAAATATTGCAAAGAATTCAGGATATGACAAGCTAAGATCGAGAATTGCCAATGGAATCTTTAATGCCGAGCTAAAACTTTCAGAAAACTTGAATGTAAAAGGGCAATATGCATTTAATCATTCTGGCAATAATGCGAAAAAGTATTCAGCAATTATCAAAAAATATAAAGTAGATGGCAGTGATGATCCTGGAAATGATGCCTTAAAAAATTCAGCATTTGAGTCATATAACAGTTATCTTACTCAAACCTTAAATGCTACGGTAAATTATACTAAAGATATCCAAAAACATTCCCTTAATTTTATTGCAGGTATATCAAAGGAATGGGGGTATAACAACTGGATTTCGGCCTCACGCGACAAGATTATTTACGAAGGTGTAGAGGTGGTTAGCGGGGGTACCGAAAATATTGAGAACAATGCGTCAGGGGTTGAATGGGGGATTAATTCCGTTTTTGGACGGGTTAATTATAATTTTGACGAAAAATACCTTTTTGAGGCCAATGTTCGTTACGATGGAACTTCTCGTTTTTCCAGTAACAATAACAACCGGTGGGGATTTTTCCCTTCCTTCTCTGCTGGCTGGAAATTCAGCAAAGAGAATTTTATGAGTTTTGCAGAGTCTTTTCTGACAATGGGGAAACTTCGTGCTTCATGGGGTGAACTCGGGAATCAAAATGTGGGTGATTATTATCCTTACCTGACTTCTCTGGAACTAATTGATAAAAGTTATCCTATTGGAGGAATTCAAAATGTAGGGGTTTACCAACCTGTTCTTAATAATCAAAATATAAAGTGGGAAACCCTTCGCATGTTCAACCTGGGAATAGATCTTCAATTGTTTAATAACCAGTTTGGTGTTTCTTTTGATTGGTTCAAGAAAAATAACCTTGATGCCATCTTAAAACCTATTTATCCTGCAAGTCTAGGAAGTACTTCTCAAGCTAATCTTCCTTATGTCAATATGGGTGAAATTGAGAATAAAGGTTGGGAGCTTAATATCTTTTGGAACGATAACATTGGGAAACTTAAATATTCAACTCAATTTAATATTTCAGACTCTAAAAATAGAGTACTGGATTTGGGGAAAAGTGCACCTTATCTTGGTAGTGAAGAATATCGTAATGTTGGCGATCCTTTAAATGCCTTTTATGGTTTTGTTACTGATGGGTTATTCCAGCCCGAAGATTTTGAGTACCTGGATGAACAGACAGGGGTTTATAAAAATCCGAAAGTGCCAACCCGGATTGATTTAGTACAGCCAGGTGATGTGAAATATATGGATATAAGTGGTGCTGACGGAGCTCCTGATGGAGTTATTGATGACTATGACAAAAGTATCATAGGGGAAAGGTATCCCCGTTATACTTTTTCTCTTAGGAATAGTTTTGAATGGAAATCATTTGATTTTGCATTTCTTCTGCAAGGAATAGGAAAGGTAAACGGTTATCTTGACTATGAAGCCAGGCATTGTTTTGTTTCTGTTTTTAGCGATTATAGTATTCCACAGAAAGTTCACCTTGATCGGTGGACCCCGAATAACAAAAATGCTTCTTATCCGAGGTTGTATTACGGGCAAACTCATAACGTAGAGGTATCGGATTACTGGATCGAAGATGCTTCTTTCCTGAGGCTTAAAAACATACAATTCGGTTATACCCTGCCTTCCAGATTCATTCGGAAAACGCCTATTAACAGGCTGCGGGTTTATTTCTCCGCAGATAATTTACTCACTTTTACCAACTATTATTATGCTTACGATCCGGAGATACGTGCAAGCTCAGGTGACTCATATCCACAAGTAAAAACATTTACTCTCGGACTAAATGTTTCTTTTAAATAATTCTTAGTAAAAAGTACAGACATGAAAAAAATAAAAATTATATTATTCAGTATTATTTTATTCCTGGCATTTGCTTGTGATGAAAGTTTGGATATGTTTCCCCTGGATTCGGTTACGAATGAAACCTACTGGGAAACAGAAGATCATTTAAAAGCAGCTTCCTTCCCTTGTTATGACATTTTTTATAAAGACCTTCTTAATTTGGGTGAAGGTTGCGCAGAAACCGCATATTGGGGGACTATGCAAGGAGGACTTAATAAGGTGTCAGGCGGAAGGCATACCGTAACTACAGGATTCCCGGTTACCAGTTGGTGGAATAATTCATATAAAAATATATACAATTGCAACGTATTCCTTGATAACTATAACAAAGCTGAAATTGACCAGGAGATAAAAGATAGATATGCTGCTGAGGTAAAAACAATACGTGCGTTTAACTATTTTATCCTCACGAGTCTATTTGGCGATGTGACACTGGTGAGCAGTGTGGTAGGTGTAGATGATCCCATCGCTTACGGCCCACGTACCAACCGACAGAAAGTTGTGGATTGGATGTTGGAAGAATTGGATTGGGCTGTCGAAAAGCTGGGCAGTGAAATTCCTTCCGGGGATGATATTGGTCGCATTAATAAATGGGGGGCGTTGTCGCTAAAGGCTCGTGTGGCGTTGCAAAACGAACGTTGGGGTGTAGCGGCAGAAGCGGCAAAAGCCGTTATGGAGTCTGGAAAGTACGAGCTTTATGATAATTATTATAAACTCTTCCAATATGAAAGTAATGTAGAGTTAGACCACACTAATAAAGAGTCGATTATCTCCGGAATGTATATTACCGACATCAGAACACACAATTTAAGCGGCGAATTGTGCAAACCAACAAATTACATCCGGTTTAACCCATCCAAAACATTGGTTGATGCTTACTTGTGTACTGACGGGAAACCTGCAAAACGGGGATATGAATATAAGGATAATCCTGCTGTACAATTATCAGGGCTTTATCCGGATGAAGAAAAAGAATATGCCGACTACTGGGTCAACAGGGATCCGCGAATGGCAATGACGGTCCTAAAGCCGGGAGAATTATGGACTGGTGGTGATGATGGAGATGAAGAATCATTTGCCGTAAATGATACATTCAGGTTACCCCGGTTTGCTTCGATACAGGACAATAACTGGAACGGTGCAAATACGGTAACAGGATTTTATTTTACCAAGTATTGTGATCCTGTATTTGTTAATCAAACAAGGAAAGATGCCAATAATATTCACATTATCCGGTATGCCGAAGTTTTATTAATATATGCTGAAGCCAAACTTAAACAACATGGTACTCTCTCCCAACAAGATATCGACATTACAATTAATAAATTACGTGACAGGGTAGGGATGCATCATATGATACTTTCAGAACTTAACTCCTGGGGGATGGACCTTGAAACAGAGATTAGAAGGGAACGCCGTATAGAATTAGCGCTGGAAGGCATGAGGCTCTTCGATATATACAGGTGGAAAGAAGGTGAACGAATGGGAATGCCTGTTACAGGCCCTAAAGAATCGATACTTATTTCCCAGTTAGGGGTAAATCCTTATGCTTCAAATGGGGTTGATGGGAATGGAGATGTAATTTATGAAAAAGCTTCAGCCTCTGAAGGGGATGCAGGAAGGGTATTTGACCCTGCAAAACACTATTTGTGGCCAGTGCCAAATGTTGAAATTATTAAAAATCCCAACCTTGGACAAAATCCAGGCTGGTAATAACTTATTAAAAAAAAATGGATTGCGTGGGCTATCTGTCGAAAATGATTGGAATATTGAAAAATGCTATAATATATCCTTATGTCGTTTCTGATAAAGTAGCCCAAGCAATTTTTATTATGATCATATAATAATTTAGATGCATGAAAAGTATTTTTCTTTTTTTTATTGGAGTAATCGTTTTTTCAGCCTGTTGCAGTAAAACGAACAACGAAATTTCAGATCCCGGCTGGAATCATTCAGAAACTGATTCTGTCTCCGAAGTAAAGGTAGTTACATACAATATCCATTATGGTTACCCTGTTGGCAAAACTTCGCCAGATCTTAAAGAATCTGCAAGAGTTCTAAAATCGATAAATCCGGACATTGTATTTCTTCAGGAAGTTGATATAAAAACCGACAGATCCGGAGGTGTAGATCAATTGGCAGTGTTAGCCTCACTTACCGGGTTGGAATATTACTATTTTGGGAAGGGAATTGACTACAGCAATGGTGAGTTCGGTGTTGCTATACTCTCAAAATATAAACTTGAAAATACGCATGCAACCCTGCTCCCTTTAATCCCAAAACAAAATAAACAAGATTATATTGAACAGCGGGTTATGGCAGAAGCAAGGATCAATATAGGGGGGCAATTTATTACCGTAGCTTGCACCCACCTTGACCTGACACCATACAATAGAATTGAACAGGTATCTGCAATAGATTCAAGGTTGAGTACATACGATTACCCGGTTATTTTAGGAGGTGACTTTAATTCCAGGCCATCAGATCTGGTTATTGCTAAATTCCAGGATTTATCTTATTCTTTTACAAACCTTTCAGGGTACTCCATTTCCAACTTCTTGCTCGATTATATTGTTTACCGCCCTGCTGATAAATTTAAACTTGTTTCACATGAGATAATCACTTCAGCATTAAACGTATCTGACCATTACCCGGTAGTTGCAGTATTTGAATTAAAATAAAAGTTAAATCTGTCAAGCTATTTCAGGAAAGAACAAATCAGGAAAAAATCTGGACCCAAACAGTAGATGTACTGGCGCGCATGTATCCTTTGGTTTCCATGACAGTACTATCCGAACTGTTTGGGTTGCCCCTGTGAAATAATCCCTTTGAATTTCACGGGGTGAACCCGCCGGCCTGGTATGACAACAATCAACGTCCGCACCATAGCATAGGTTTTATATTCCCGGTAGGAACACACAGACAATCCGGGCCACTGAAAAAGCAATGGAAAAACCAGGAGTAGCGAATAAATCCTGTAACAAAAAACAGTGATTAAATAGGATACTGAAAGAAAGAACAGGAAAAAGAATCATAGCTGTTCGGTCAATCAGGGATAATATCGAAAGATATTAATTACAGAAATTAAATGAATACCGGGAAAAATTTGATGGAATAAAAAATTGAATAGTTTTGCAAACCAGTAAATGTGAATAAACATTTTCACTTATCAGATATAGAAGTTAAATCTGCAAGGCTTTAACTTAAAGAATTGGTTTTTGGACGTTCGTTAAGTGGGTAGTCCGGTTTTACTTAGGTCTTTTTCGGAGTATGTTTTTAACGGACAGGTAAAACAAAGCAACAATCTTTAATTAAAAATATGACTTATCGACTACTCTTTCAGGCATTTGTGTTTGTGTTTTTTATCGCCGGATGCCATGTGCAACGCCCGGCAAAAGAATGTTCAACCTATATGGAAGCTGCTGATCCTTCTCCGGATAAAACGGCAGATTGGAGTGTGGTGAAACCCGGGTTAATGGCATCTGTCGGCTCGGTTAATGACTTGTATGCCAAAAGTTCAGTTCCTGATGTTGAAACAAGCAGCAGTTGGAAAGGATCTGCCTGGAAAGGTGAGCGTATTTCTGCACAGTTGGTACTTTGGAGCAGGGAAGCGATTAGTCAGGTCGAATATGAATTCTCTGCTTTCAAATCTTCTGATGGAGGAGAACTACCTGCATCAATTGCGCAGGCGCGTTTTGTCAGATATGTCATAACCGATGAGTTTAGCAACGGTTGTGGTAAGCGCAAACCGGAAGATTTCGCGGCATCGCTGAGTCCTGATGTGCTTGATCCTCTGGACTGTTTCGATATGGAACCACAGACCACGCGACCGATATGGATAACTATTGACATCCCGTCAGATGCTGCTTCCGGAACTTATACCTCTTCCATGGAATTGTTTGCCAACGGTAAAAAACACAGCACCTTTACCTTTAGCATTGACATTCTTCCCCGCATTCTTCCTCCTGCTTCGGAGTGGGAGTTTCATCTTGACTTGTGGCAAAATCCATATGCTGTGGCTCGTGTTCATGGTGTTGAACCGTGGTCGGATGCTCACTGGGAGGCTTTGCGTCCGCTAATGCAAATGCTGGCAGGAGCCGGACAGAAAGTAATCACAACTACCTTAAACAACCGTCCGTGGGGTGGACAAACTGAGGATGCCTTCGGGTCGATGATTGACTGGACAAAGAAAAGCGAGGGAGGCTGGCAATATGACTATACCGTATTTGATAACTGGGTGGAGTTTATGATGGACCTGGGCATCAAATCGCAAATCAATTGTTACTCTATGGTCCCCTGGGGAAATCAACTGTATTATTTCGATGAAAAAACAGGAGAGGAAGTAAAGATCATTGCCGAACCCGGAACGGAAGGTTATGCAGATTTGTGGGTTCCATTTCTCCGGGATTTTATCACGCATCTTGAACAAAAAGGATGGAAGGAAATCACTCGAATCGCAATGGACGAACGGGCTCCTGCTGAAATGCAGGCCATGCTGAAATTGCTCAACGAAACAGCACCAGGACTGGGTGTGGCACTGGCCGATAATCATAAAAGCTACAAGTTGTATCCTGACCAATTGGTTGATTTATGCGTTGCACATGGAGCAGTGGTTGAGCCCGATGATAGAAAATATCGTGAATCGAAAGGTTATGTTACTACCTGGTATGTATGCTGCGCCGACGTATTTCCCAATGTTTTTACTTTTTCCCCTCCGGCTGAAGCGGCATTCATTGGCTGGTACACAGTGGCCGCAGGTTTCGATGGATTTTTGCGCTGGGCTTATAACAGTTGGGTGAAAGAACCCCTGCTCGACTCTCGCTTTCGCACCTGGCCGGCAGGCGATACCTACATCGTTTACCCCGATGCCCGCAGCTCCATCCGGTTTGAGCGTTTGGTAGAAGGCATTCAGGATGCAGAAAAAATCAGAATACTCCGGGAGGAATTACAAAATGATTCATCTGGCGAAGCAAAAGAAAAACTGGATTTACTGAACCAAACCCTTGCGTCTTTCAATATTATCGAAAAGCCTGAAAGACTGGAAGAGCTGATGTTAAAAGGGAAGCAGGTTCTGGAACAAATATCAAGGTAGATAAATCAGTACAGATCACAAAATCTTTGGGGCAATTTTAGACTCAAAATAAATCAGTAAATGCTTATAATCCAACTGATTTTAATTTCAAATATTAAAAAATTAAGCATCTCCCGTTTTTAACGTTCATAATTTAACGCAAGACTTAACTGTCCATTGCTTTGGGAGATTTGAGGTAAGGGAAGAAAGGCACTTGCATTAGTCCCTGTAAATTTGCTTGTACCAAAATTAAAACAATACGTATTTAAAATCTTATTGAATTTGCAAGGTTAGAGAGAAATTAACAAGTGATAGATAAAAACCGGGGACTTAAAAAATTACGAAACAGATTCTGATTCTGTTGATTATAAAGCTGTCTGAATTATAATTTTTTACTTGGCACGGAGCAAAACAAAAAAAGCACTGGGATACAGTACTTTTATGTTTTTTTGATTCCAATTAAAATATAAAAAGTGGAGCTGGCAGGAGTCGAACGATGTTTGTCATTCAGCTTAAAACCAATAAGTTACAAGTAGGCTAAAATTGACATTAACCGATTTGTTCACCTGATTGATTTTTTCATAAAATTTGGTGTCATTTAAGGTGTTTTATCTCAAACAGAAAGACAAATTAAAAAATATAGGTGTTTCACAAGAAAAATGAGCGCTATTTGGGAGTTGAAAAGAATTCTGGGTGCACAAGAGAAAAATTTAAGACAATAGCAATATTATCAATTGAAGCGAAATATGAAAAACAATTACAATCCGTGAAAAAGAGTTACTTCTTGGCTTATATCATGAAAAATAGTTATTAAATGACTAACTGTTGTTAAGTATAGAATCTCTTGTAAGTTGAGTCTGATTGAGAAATATTGTAGAAAACTATATGATTTTATACTGTCCTCAGAACAAGGTCATGTTTTGTTCTATAATAATCTTATGTTCAGATTTATAGAAATCTTTTTTCTTTTACGGTACCTCTTGGGTAACCCTATAATTATTAGTCGTTAGAACGTTATAAATTAACGTCAGTTCGAGCTAAGCTAACGTACAACTTTGCGTCTGGTCAATAACTTCTTCCATTCTAAGGGTAGGTTTTTTAGGCAGAAAGGAGTA
>NZ_QWET01000039.1 GCF_003573545.1 Mariniphaga sediminis
CATACCCCTAAATTTAATTTTGAATTTAAAGGTATGAATTCAAATCGTGGACAACCTATTTCGAGCATATCTTACATAATATCAAGTTCTTAAAACAATATTTTATAAAGTTTAGTGGACACTAATGGCAAAACGTGAATAATTCCGCCGGCACTGTACCCTAAAAATCCGATTGCCCATGCAATTATCAGGATTACTGCGATGATGTAAAGTAAATTTCCCATGACCTTAGTTTTAAATGGTTTCTTTTAATTTAATACCTGACAAATGATCCACTTTTCCGATTTACCGCTGGCAATATTCTCCTTCAAATAAAAACCACAAGGCAATTTTATCTGAACCTTCCAGATTTTTGCCGATATCCTTATTTTTGGAGAATGGGCTGCGTTGAAAAAAGATATTGTTCTCGGCCTTTTCATCATTTATACTTTTATTTTGGTTTATTCTTTGTCACTAACTGTGAAATCGGAAAATGCTTTTCCCAATTCATCCATATCGCGTTTAAACTCCACCTTAAATGTTTGCCACTGGTCGGTTCCTCCTTCTTTGTACTCGGCCAGTTTAATTTTCAGGTCGCTGTTTTGTTTTTCCAGTTCAGCCAGCTTTTTCTCATAAAGTACCTTGTTGTCCTGGCTTGCATCTACAATACTTAATTTTAAGCCGGCAATAGTTTTTTCATTGGCAATTATTTGATTTTGAAATTCAGTTTTGAATTGCTGAAATTCAGTAACTGAATCCTGGCGTGCCAGGTTCAAATCGCTTTGTGTATCAATAACAGCCTCTTTTGCATCCAGTACATTATCCTCGGCATTTTCAATTTTTTGCGACGGTGAATTGCAACTTGTAAAAAGAAGTCCGACAATAAAAACTGATGCAGCCAAAGTGATTACTATTTTTTTCATTATCTAAATTATTAATGGTGCAATTAATTTATTGTACAATCAAAGGTATTCCTATTTAGCGCCTGAACTGTTACACAACTTTGAGGATGATTTACATCATTCACACATTTTATGCTATTTGCTTATCCCGAACATTAGTTCGTATATAAATCAAAAAAGACAACCTTGCAGTTGCCTTTTAAAATGTTTAAATATTTGTCAATGACGCATTGTCTTTGCTTCAACTTAATCAGTTGATTGATTAAAGTAAATAACAGAATAAATTTCTTTTCGTTCCTGTCCCGATAAGTATTTCATTCTAGAAAGTGTCTGTTGTTAGTACCACCTGTTGTCCCGGATATTGCACATTTGTACCGTTTTCCGTTGTTATAAATATTTTGACTGGTCTATAAGAAGACACGGTTTCCAGAGATGCAGTGTGGCGATTTGATAAAAAACCGGTTGAACTTTTTAACTGTCCCAGGTTTTCAACATTGCCCTCGTCGGTTTCCATCCAAACTACATACGTTGTTTGAGTCGATTGAACCTTATCAACTTCTGCCAAATCAGAAACGTTTACTTTAATAATGTAATTCTTGTTATTGTCCTTTTTTACCTTAACATAACCATTTGCTCCCGGGACAACAGTTGAATTTAAAAAAGTATGTTTTTTTGCGCACGATGTGGATGGAATTATCATCATTACCGCAAAAACTACCAAAAAGATACTTTTTACCGACTGATTTATTTTTAGTGTTTTCATATGTTCTATGTATTAAATTTCCGCTGCTGGCGGAACAGTTGTAAATGAATTTTCACCATACCAATGTCGTAACTTAATGATTAAGAAGTATTACACAATTTTGAATAATGTTTACATCATTCACACATTTTGTTAGGTTTTTGTAAAAATTTGGAGTAAAATCATTGAAGCAGCATCAGAATTTATCTCCTGACAATTTTGAGTTTTTCAACTCATTTAACAGTGCTCGCAAATTAACGGTGGCATAGGTGGAAGCATAATCCGACATGGCATAAGGTATAATCAATTCGTCGTTATGAATCATTGATCCGCATGAATAAACTACGTTGGGCACATACCCTTCCCGTTCTTCGGAGTTGGGCATTAACAATGGAGATTTCAACCGGCCAATCTCTTTTTCCGGATTTTGAAGGTCAAATAACGAAGCCCCCAGAACATATTCCCGCATTGGGCCTACTCCGTGTGTAATCACCAGCCAGCCTTCCGGTGTTTCAATGGGCGAGCCGCAGTTTCCTATCTGAATAGATTCCCAGGGGAATTTAGGTTGCTGTAATAATTTTGCTTCACGCCAAATTGAAATATTATCAGAAAAAGCAATGTAATTATTGAACCCGTCTAATCGGCAGAGCATAACATATCTCCCATTTACTTTCCGCGGGAAAAGCGCCATCCCTTTGTTTTGGGCAATTTCGCCATGAAGAGGTAATATTCGAAAGTGATAGAAATCAGTGGTATCGAGCATTTTGGGCATTATAGTTGTCCCATCATAAGCAGTATAAGTTGCATAATAACTTATTTTACCGTCATCATCCACAAATTTCACAAAACGTGCATCCTCAACTCCATTTTTTTCATTTGCCGAAACCGGGAAAATTACCCGCTCTGAAATGTTGGTATCCAACGAAAATTCCAATTCGTAATGCGACGAAGCCAGCCAGATAATCTGATTAAACAACACTTCTTTCTCCGATGTGAGATGTAATGATTTTCTTGCTTCTTTTATACAATCGCGCAGTTCACCGTAGGTAAATGTATCGTTTAACTCGTTGAGAATTAAACTGAAGGGAATGATCGAATGAAAATCCTTCATCTCGTTTAATTTGTTTTTAAAGGAAGCTTTTTCATACACATGCCGTCGAATATGTTCTGCTTCTTCCAGCATTTTGCCCACTGGTTCAATAGAAAGATTGTTCTTTTTATCAAGAACCCCTGTTCTGAAAACTATTGATGAAATATGCCCTTCGCCGGTAGCTCTGAAACTTAATATAACCCGTTTTTCATCCACACTGGTCTCTGATTGATCGGGGTGTTCCACAATGGAGGGATTAAAAAATGCGGCCGATTCAATCGAATACTCCATAGTAAAATAGGAGCCGATCAGTATTTTTTGAGATATGTCAAGTGAATCCGGTTCAACTTTTAACTGTTTTAACAGGTGAGCGATCCTTTGAAAGTGTTTTTCAAATATTTTGGAAATATTTCTGTGACGAAGTGAGTAGTCTCTCAGAACCGGACTTAACGTCTGTGATACCGAACTTTTGGACATATTAAGTACTGAGTGGATGGTATTAATCGCCCTTTCATCTCCGGTGTAAAGAAACCGTGCCATTACCCTGGAGGCATCGGGTAGAAATTTAATATCTTTCCTGTTTACTGCTATCTGCATTTATTATTCATATTTAAACTTTCTAAAGGTAATGGTTAAAGTGGATTAATTGCAACCATAATTGGCAAACTCAGAATAGGAAATGGATTTACTGAATCCATGTATAACAACCAATAACCAAGTCTATACTATTATTAGTATAGCTTCTCCAGCCTTGCACAAAATACCTGCATTTTAGAAAGACAAGCCCTTTGGTTTTGAAATTTTGTAAAAGGATAAATTTCAGTTTTGATTATTTCGCGTTTTACCGCAGAATTAAAAAGTGCCCTCAATGTTCTCATCCGAACGCAGCCTCGACTTTTCTGTTTACTTTTTGCTTCAAGGCAAAGAGTAAAATCGGCCTGAGGCTTAAAAATATTGATGGAAAATGTATCTGAAAACAAATTACTCCACCGGATTTTTTGGGTGAGCCTCAAAGTTGACGCCAACACAAATCTATGCTGAGGTCTTAGAGAAAAAGATTAGCGAGGATATGATGGGACTAAAACAAAAGTTTATCAGGTAAGATGCCTGCCTGATTTTTCAGCCACCCGATGAATAAAAAAAATTTATAGTTTTGTTACCTACTAGCTAAAATACAAATGAATAAAAACGAACGACAACTTTTTGAACGGTTAAGAAATGATGACGAAGCTGCTTTCAAAGTTCTTTTTAACGACTTTTATTCAAAATTGTATTATTTCGTATTAGAGTTTATCCCATTAAAAGACATTGCAGAAGATATTGTTCAGGATACTTTAGTCACGTTGTGGAATAAACGTAGCGAATTAAAAGACGATTCAAATCTTACTTCATACCTTTTTACTGTAGCCAAAAACAATGCCTTAAAAAGGTTACGCGATAAAAAGTATCGTCAAAAAATGTTCTCAAATGTAATGGATGTCAGTGAGTTGAATTTAAATGTAGCGGCATTGTCAACTATTGATACATCTGTATGCGCATTCACGGATATTGAGCAAATCATACAAGAAACTTTATTCACTTTGCCTCCCCAATGCAGAAGAGTCTTCGAGCTCAGCAGGTTTCAGGAAATGAAAAACCGGGAAATAGCTGAAGAACTCAATATTTCTGTAAAAACAGTAGAAGGACATATCTCAAAAAGCATTAAAACATTCAAAGTTGCCTTAAAAGATTATTTACCGTTAGTCGCCTATCTGTTTGTTCTTTGATTTACATCATTTTATATACTGATACAAAAAGTGTCTAAAAAAAATGATGGCATGACCAAGGGTAAATGCTACTTCATGGTTTATTTATAATATACATGGAAAATTTTGAAGACATATTAAAACTGATTACAGGAAATTTATCTGGTGAGGATAAGAAAAAAGTACTTGCCAAAATCCATGCGCAAAAAGAAAAAATGGAAATATTCAAAAAATTGAAAATTTCCTGGGCATTCCTTTCTTCAACAAGAAAATTGGACAGTTATGAAATTGAGAGTGCCTATCTGAAAGTTCAGGATAAAATTTCAGGGGAAAAAAGAAGACAGATCCCTACCATTAAAATAGTCTTGAAATATGCAGCTATAATTGTTTTTCTAATCAGCCTGACCACAATTTATTACACAAACAAACAGCAAGTTAAACCCACCAATACCCCCAAAGAGTTATCATATACTTCTTTTATTACAGAAAATGGTCAACGATCAAAGGTCGTTTTACCTGATAGTTCCATCGTTTGGTTAAATTCAGGTACGACACTTTCTTATCCCGGCAACTTTTCTGAACAACACCGGAAAGTTTCCCTTATCGGACAGGCTTTCTTTCAGGTTACTCACAGAGAAAACAACCCTTTTTCAGTTCAGGCAAATGGTCTGATAGTAAACGTACTGGGTACAAAATTCGATGTAGATGCATATCCTGAAAACGATAAGGTTTCTGTGGTGCTTGAATCGGGTAAAGTAGAACTGGGGCACAAGGGCTTCGAGTCTTTTAGTTATACCATGAAGCCGGGAGAAAAAGCAACGTATAACATAGTCAATAATGCATTAACCCTAAATTATGTTGATGCTGATATATACTCATCCTGGAAAGATGGACAACTTATTTTCCGTAACGAATCAATGAAAAATGTGGTTGAAAAACTTAAGAGATGGTATAATATCAATATTGAAGTGACTGATGAGGAAGTGTATAACTCTATTTTCTCAGGAACAATCCAAAACGAAAGCTACGAAGAAATTTTCAGGTATATCGAAATTGTTTGCGATGTCCATTGTAAACTAATACATAACTACGAGGAAAAAGCTAAACCTGAAATAATCATTTCAAAAAAATAATGAATTGTATAACTTAAAAACCAGGCCTATGATATGAATTAAAACTATGCACAAAAAAGGAGATGCTGTTAACATCTCCCTCTTGCTTTATGATTGCCTCGCAGTGACCAACTCCAGAGGCAAACTCAACCTGAATTATTAAATAATCCAAATCAAAACAAAAGTATGAAAAAAAATTATTGTGAATTGATTTCCGGAGTTTATAAGATCTGGAAATCCAGATTTTTAAAAAGAATGAGGATTGTTGCATTATTAATTTTGATCTCAATAACCCAAACCTTTGCGCTCGATGCGTATGCGCAAAGCAAGCGGTTAAGTCTTACTGTTAAAAATGAAACAATCGTAAACATTCTGGAAGAGATTGAAAATCAATCTGAATTCCATTTTATGTTCGATGTTTCAAGAATCGATGTTTATCAAAGAAAAAGTGTCAGTTGCAAAAACCAACTTATACGAAATATCCTTGATCAGCTTTTCGAAGATACAGGGATAACATATAGCATTAACGACCGCCAGGTATTACTTACAACAACCGGTAAAATTGATGTCGAACAGCAAAAAACGGTTACAGGGAAGGTAACCGACTCAGGCGGTCAGCCTCTACCCGGTGTAACCGTGGTGGTAAAAGGCTCTACAACAGGTACTGTTACCAATGCCGATGGGGAATACTCATTTACAAATATCTCTGAAAATGCTACGCTTCAGTTTTCTTTTGTGGGTATGAGGGCGCAGGAGATTGTTGTAGGAAGCCAGACAAGTATAAACGTAAGAATGGAGGAAGAGTCGATTGGATTAGATGAAGTGGTTGCAGTTGGTTACGGAACTATGAAAAGGGTAAATTTATCAGGATCTGTATCAAATGTGGGCAGTAAACAACTGGAAAAAAGGACTGTTACAACTACTTCTAGTATGCTCCAAGGTCAGTTAAGTGGAGTTTCAATAAGATCATTATCAGGAAATCCAAAATCAAGTTCTGCGACACTCCTTGTAAGAGGGCAGGGTACCTTTAGTGGTGCAGGAAATAGTCCACTTGTTATTGTCGATGGAATTGAATCTTCAATGGATAATGTTAATCCACATGACGTTGAGAGCGTATCAGTTTTAAAAGATGCCTCTTCGGCGGCAATTTATGGTTCAAAAGCAGCAAACGGCGTTATTTTAATAACAACAAAAACAGGACTGACAGGAGAACCAGTTTTTAGTATCAATTCATATTTTGGTAAACATACACCAACATATATACCTGAAATGGTAAATTCATGGGAGTACGCCATGGCTTATAATGAAGCATTGATGAATATTGGTGCATCTCCCCGGTGGACAGCTGAAGAAATTCAAAAATTTAAATCAGGGACGGACCCCAATTATCCAAATTTTAACCATATGGATTATATTTGGGATTCTGGATCTGGTATTGAATCCAAGCACAACATAAATATAAAAGGGGGGACATTCCGAAGTCAATATATGTTTTCTGCAGGTTATTATGATAATCAGGGGCTAGCTATGAAAAATTCAGCTAATCGTTATGATATGAGATTAAATCTGGACACAAAACTGCGCGACAATCTTAAATTTAACGTTAAAATTTATGGCGATAAGTATTATGACAAAGAACCATCCAGCCGCAATGGGACTGGATTTTCTGATATTGTTAGAGGTGCATTAAGATTGCCTAATACAATACCTGGTCCCACAGAAGATGGGTATTATCCATATTATGAAACAATACATCCTGAAGCCGATATAAACAGTAAAAGTTTTATAAAAAACAGCAATACTTTTTTCTCTACGAATGCCAATCTAAGTTGGAACATAACTAAAGATTTAGAAATAAATGGGCAAGTGGGTTATAATTACAGGGCATTGGAAAATAAAAATTATATAGCGACTTACGATGTTACACCAAATTTTAGGAATTCACTGAATTCTTTAAGAGTAGATTGGTTAAATTGGAATGATTTGACCATGCAATCAATAATTAAATATAATAAGACATTAAATAAACATGCTTTTCATTTACTTGGAGGTGTCTCATGTCAGTCTTATAATCATCAATACCTCTCTGCTTTTAGAGATCAATTTCCTAATAATGAATTATCTGAAATTGATGCAGGAGCAACAGCTCATGCAACTAATTCAGGGTCAGCGTCAAGATATAAATTAACATCTTTATTTGGCAGGGTAAATTATAATTTTAATGAAAGATATTTATTTGAACTGAATGTAAGATATGATGGTTCTTCTCGATTTCCAAAAGAGAATAGATGGGGAGTATTCCCATCTGCTTCTATAGCCTGGAGGTTATCACAAGAAAACTTCTTCAAAAACATTTTACCATGGATGAATAATTTTAAAATGAGGGCTTCATGGGGAAGTTTAGGAAATCAGTCAGTCGGAAATTATCCTTACCAGTATATGATTTCTCTTGGTCAAAATTACCCATTTGGAAATGAGTATAGTGCTGGAGCAGCGATTACTTCTGTTGCAAACAAAGAGATTTCATGGGAAACAACAAGGATTACTAATTTTGGATTGGACATAACTACACTTAACAACAAATTAAATTTTACAGTTGATTACTATGTAAAAAAGACCGATGATATTCTTTATAATATTTCTGTATCAGATATGTTAGGTGCTTCACCCAATGCAACGAATGCAGGTTCGGTTGAGAATAGAGGCTGGGACTTTGAGTTATCATACAATAATGCTATTGGAGATTTTGTTTATGGAGCTTCTGTAATATATTCACTTACTCATAATAAAGTTCTTGAACTTTATGGCGATTTAGAAAAAGATATAGCTCGCGGTTTATTTGTTGGGCATCCAATTGGAAGTACCTATGGATATGTTTCTGATGGACTTTTTGTTGATCAAGATGATGTAGAAATGGCACCAACGCAACCATTTGGATTCCTGGGAGAACCAGGTGATATAAAATTTGTGGATCTAAGTGGTCCGAATGGAGTACCTGACGGGGTTGTAAGTTCTACTTATGACAGAACAATTATTGGGCAGCCATTACCAATCTCTACCTATAGCCTAAACTTGAATGGGAAGTATAAAAATTTTGATATTAGTTTAATGTTTCAAGGCGAAGGTGGTAGAAAGGATATGATATCGATGAGTCACTTTTATGCTATTGACAACCTTGGTAATGTGCAAAAATGGATATATAATAGTAGATGGACTGCGGAAAATCCAAATCCTAACGCCGATTATCCTAAAATAAGAATTGTCCCTACTGATTTTTATTTATCAAATAAGGTTGATTTTTTTGTTAAAGATGCCACTTTCATCAGGTTGAAAAATGCTCAAATTGGATATAGCTTACCGGATAGAGTTTTAAATAAAACATTTTTAAAGAGAGTTCGCTTTTATGTCAGTGGTGAGAATTTATTTACATTAACGAACTTTTATAAAGGTTGGGATCCTGAAATATCAAACCAAATACTCTGGTATCCACATTCAAAGTTTTATGCTGCTGGGATTAATATAGATTTTTAATCATTAATAAGAATTATTATGAAATCATATAAAAAAATAAGTATATTCCCATTTCTACTTGTCTACTTTTTAATATTTACAGGATGTAATAACTGGTTAGATGAACAGCCATTATCAGCAATATCTGAAGCATCCTTCTGGACTTCTGAAAGTGATGCTATGCTGGCTTTAGCTGGTTGTTATAGACAAAATAATTTTACAATTAACAGTTATAATAATGAACACCTTATATTGACAAGTAACACGGATGATTCAAATTATAAAGAAAGTGCTACTGGTGACATTTATACCGGTTACATGAGACCAAGCGATTGGGAAGTTGTTAGGTCAATATGGCTAAGAGCTTATAAAACTATTTTTAAGGCTAACTATTTTCTGGAAAATATTGATAGAGTTGAAATGGATGATGTAAAAAAGGCTGAAATTACAGCTGAAGTCAGATTTATTAGAGCCTATGAATATTTTTATTTATCACTGATGTATGGTGATGTCCCTTTAATTACAAAGGTTCTGACAATAAGTGATGCCAACACTCAAAGTCGTAGTTTATTAGAGGATATTAGAGATTTTTGTATAGATGAGTTTTCTACTGCTTCCGTTGATTTGCCGGCAACAAGACCTGATGATGAAAAGGGGAGAATCTTAAAGGCAGCATCACTTGCAGTTAAGGGTAGATTGCTTATGATTGAAAAGAGATGGTCAGAAGCAGCATCTACCTATAAAGAGATTATTGACATGAATGCTCATATTATTGATCCGCGCTACAAAGCATTATTTGAAGAAAGTGGAGAAAACAGTAAAGAAATTATTTTATCCACTAATTGTATGACAAGTCTCTATCCAAATGCAAATAATCAAACAAATTATAAACCACAAATGTATGGTGGATATCAGGAATGTAATCCAACTCAAAGGCTAATTGATGCCTTTTTAATGAATGATGGTTTGTCAATTGAAGAATCAAGTCTCTATGATCCGGAGCATCCCTTTGATAATCGAGATCCAAGATTTTATGCTAACCTTTTTTTACCGGAATATACAGTATGGGAAGGTAAGTTATATCTTGGTCATCCTGACTTAACATCTGATGGAATAAAAACTATGCCGGGAGGAACAGGATATTGCTTTAAAAAATTTGCTACAGAATTTTATGATGGAGGTTTACATAATTCCGGAGATGATATCATATATATAAGATATGCAGAAGTCCTTCTTAGCTATTTGGAATCTAAACTAGAAAATGGTGACAATGTTACCCAAGAATTGTTGGATCAAACAATTAACAAAGTTAGAGGAAGAGAAGAAGTTAACATGCCTTCTGTTACTGAGACAAGTCCTGATAAATTGAGAGAAATTATTAGGAGAGAAAGAAGGGTGGAATTTTGTTTTGAGCGTCATATAAGATATATGGATATCCGTAGATGGGGTATCTACCTTGAAGTCATGAATAGGCAAATATATGGGATGAAACTTACTGATGACCCTGACAATTATACAGACTATCCAGTTGAAAAGGTAGGAAAATATAGAGGGCATTATAAAGCTTTTGATAAAACAGGTACGATTACACCAGGTATGGAATTGTTACCAATTCCATTATATGAAATTGATATTAATCCTGAACTTCGTCAAAATACTGGTTATTAATATCTTTAATTTATATTTTAATTCAATATAATAGACATTTTATAGCAGGCATGGAGGTTTTAATTAGCTTCCATGCCTTTAAAAGGTTTCCTTTATAAAGTAACAATGGCTAAGGAATTTATTTAAACAGTATATTTCTATTTCATTGGGAAATCCATTCCTGAATAGAATACTCTTTAATTTGTTTAAGATTAGAGTCTTATGAGAATGAAGACGCGAAAAATACCAATTCTATTTATTTTGGGATTATTAATTATGTATTGTAGCCCCAAAGAAGAAAATAACAAAATAACATATAAAGATCCTGTTATTGAGAGAGCAGATATTGTGTATGACAGTTCAGAAGGTTTATGCCCGGGTGTAGTTGCAACGGCCAATGGCGAGCTTATTGCCTTTTGGGGCACAGGTTGGGGAGACGGAATGCCTGACCAAACAACCCAATTTGCACGTTCGCTGGATTCTGGTAAAACCTGGTCTGAACCTTATATGACAATGGAAAGCCAAGATTCTTTAGCCGGCCTGGCAGCAATTCTTTTTAATGTTCCTGATGGGAATTGGACTATTGGACGTTTAATGCGTTATACAATGATGATTAACTGGACTAAATATCCGGATCCTACAAGAGCTGACTGGCCTGAATTAACCGCAACAAGAAAATTTGACAGCTATTATTCTTTTAGTAGTGATCAGGGATATACCTTTTCAGAAAGAAAACTTTTAAGCGATCCGGTTAAAAGGAATGATTTTGCGCAGGGAAAAATAATAGAATTACCTAATGGTGAGTTACTCTGGCCATGGGGTAGTTGGGGGGCAGAACCTTTGAACGGTTTCAGACGGAGCACAGATGGAGGAAATAACTGGGAACCGGTTGAAAGGGCATGGCAAGACCCACCCCCTGGTTTTGATAAACCAGTTGTTTTTAATGAGACAGCGGGTGCTGTTTGTAAAGATGGTACTATTGTCGCTGTTGCACGGGTTGACGGGTTACCTGATAATGATAAACGCTTCTGGCAAATTAAATCTCATGACAATGGCAAAAGCTGGACAACGCCACGGCAGATTGAAATCGCCGGGGGCTCACCAGCAATGTATTGTACCCCCCAAGGGCAATTATGGTTGGCTTACCGGGACGGTGGATTTGGACCGGGATTAGGCTTTGCTGTAAGTGATGATAACGGGGAGAATTGGCGTTTCCTTTATCATCTACAGGATCCTAAGGGGGAGTTTGAAGAAAAATTCAGCCATATCCGATATACCGATGAAGATAGGAAAAAACCTTGGAGACCTGCCGAAGGGATTGTCGGTTACCCCTGGTTTGCGCAGATTTTTGATACCGAGGTGTATGTGGTCTATCATATGATGAACTCTGATATGAAAAAGATCTCTCCTGAGGCTCCGTTTTATATCGTAGGAAATCTTTTAAGAATACCGGAATAGGTTATTCTTGTTTTTTCAAAAAACAGGAAGGTACACATAACTGAGATTATATTCTATGCAGCTATCAAAACAAAAAAGAGTGATGACACGCAAAGCCTCAGATAACAAATATCTGTATAAGGACTTTCATGTGTCCATGAGTATACTGTTAAAATGCATTTACAATAGTTTTGGCAAAGAGAATCTGGTCAACGACTTGACCCAGTATGCTGATGTTTACGATAAGCCATTACGGTGCATGGGACAAGCTCTGCATGGCAGTTTTTATTTCGCGGCTTGTTCTGCACGGCCTGGTTACACCGCTTTTGCCGGAATCAATATTACAAACTTGAAGAACAGATGTATTTATTTCTGACACTATTGCACAAAACATTGGGCCAAACTAGGGTAAAGGGTATTGATTTTTAAGAAAAGTCGACAAAAAAATACAGGAAAATGGTTAATATGTTAAGACATAGTCTACTAATATTTCTTTTTTCATTACCATATTTAAAGGCTTATCCTCAAACAAAGGAGGCAGGGGTTACCCCCCAGCCCAAATATTGCCTTTTTTTCGATAACAATACTATGCCTGCTTGTCCTGAAGTAGGGGCAGGTTTTGATGCCGCGGCTTTTACGGAACGTATCAAACAGTGCGGGGCCGGACATTTGGTTTTTTCGGTCCGCTGCGACCAGGGCATGGCATATTACGACACAAAAACCGGGATAAGGCACCCGTCATTACCATATGATTTGTTTGGCAGGCTTGCTGAGGCCTGTAAGCAGGAAGGTATTGCCCTAACTGCCTATTTCAATGGGGGCATAAGCAGCGCAGAAGGGTTACAGCACCGTGATTGGACCACCCTTAATTTCGATGGACGGGAGTACCGGGAACCAAGGTTTACACCATATGTGAGAACGATGTGCTATAACTCCCCCTACCGGGAGCATTTGATTTCCATGATAAAGGAGGTGGCACAAAATTATCCTGTATCCGGATTTTTTATCGATTGTCTCTCCCCTTATCCATGTATTTGCCCCCTTTGTGTAAAAATGATGAAAGAACAGGGGATAGACTGGACAGACAAAGAAGAAGTGGTAACGTTTTCAGGGGCATCGGCACTCCGTTTGTCAAACGATATAGCGGAAGCCCTCATGTCCATAAACCCCGGGTACCTGCTTTATTTCAGTGGAGTTGGATATGAAGAACAAGCCGCTATTTCCTCTTATTATGAATGCGTATCGCTGCCAAACAGCACCGGTTATGATTTTCTTCCGGTAATGTCACATTATATCAGGACATTAGGCAAGGAACCGGTTGTGAATATGACCGGCCGTTTTTATGATTGGGGCGATTTTGGGGGCTTGCGCCCGGAAGCTGCCATTAAATACGACCTGCTGTATGGCCTGGCAAATGGCATGCGTCCCAGTGTCGGGGGTCATTTTCATCCCAGGGGCGATTTAAATAATGCGGTATTCGACCGGATAGAAAAGATATATAAGGAACTGCAAACCACGGAACCCTGGTTTGAGGATGCAAAAAATATAACGGAGATAGGCATTGTATATCCCAAATCTTTGGAAAACCTGAGCAACGACAGGCAGTTAAAAAGCGCAGTAAGGATGCTAAGCGAACTGAAGCAGCAATTTGATGTGGTTACAACTTTCTCTGACTGGAGCAAGTACAAGGTGCTGGTTATCCCGGATGATGTCACCTTTGATGCAGAGGTTACGCGTCGCGTAAAAGAGCATCTCGCAGCAGGCAAGGCCGTAATATCCAGTGGTAGCTCTGGGTTAG
>NZ_QWET01000004.1 GCF_003573545.1 Mariniphaga sediminis
AAGTGCACCTGTAAATCACATGATTTAATTTCTTAAAATTACTCATGTGACGAAGTTAATAAATTTAAGGCGTAGCCTATTAAACATGACCACCCCCGAAGGAGGTGGTTTTAACGATTATAATAAAAAAAGGAACCATGGTTCAGACATCCCTTGCCAGATTTTGTCCTTCTGAAGCCTGAAAAACCAAGAAAAAAAGTATATTTGCCACATCAAAAAAATTGGATGTTTAAATTTATGATGGATCGGGTGAAGTAAATAACCTTGGCAGAAAGTCAAAGGTTATCCTCTAATGAAACTTGGGCATTTTCCTGCCTGAGTGATTTTAATTTCATATAACAATTATTTGAGCCAGGTAAAGTACAACGTGGATTTTTCCAACTTGTACGATTATTAATCAATAAACAACACGATGGCTTCATCAAAAAAAATTTAAACATCATGAGTGACGAAAATAAATCAATTCACGCGTTCGACTTCAATTTAATTTGCGAATATTTTTTAACCCTGGAAAGACAGGGACCCGGTAGCCCGGAAGTAACGCTCAAAGCACTGGGTTTTACCGGCACCCTCACCAATACATCCCGCATTGCAGATATCGGATGCGGAACAGGTGGCCAGACTATGGTACTGGCACAACATACACCGGGTTCTATTACAGGTGTCGATCTGTTTCCCTCTTTTATCGACCAATTCAATCTGAATGCAGAGAAACTGAACCTTCAGAAAAGGGTAAAGGGCATCGTCGGTTCAATGGATAATCTTCCTTTTAGGAAAGAAGAATTCGATCTTTTATGGTCAGAAGGCGCCATTTACAATATTGGTTTTGAACGAGGCCTGAATGAATGGCGAAAATTCATTAAAACAGGCGGCTACATTGCCGTTTCAGAGGTATCGTGGTTTACCGGCGAACGTCCTGCTGAAATTCATAATTTTTGGGAGGATGCCTATCCGGAGATCGACACAATTCCCAACAAGGTTGCGCAAATGCAAAAAGCTGGGTATATTCCTGTTGCCACTTTTGTCCTTCCGGAGAACTGCTGGACCGAACATTTTTATGCTCCGCAGGAAGCAGCCCAGGAATTATTTCTGAAGAGGCAGGCCGGGAATAAGAATGCTGAAGAGTTCATTGCCAATCAGCGACATGAAACCCGTTTATACCAGAAGTATAAAGCTTACTACGGATACGTGTTCTATATCGGGATGAAAATGTAACAGAAAACGTTTAACTGAACTGGCGGCCTTGGGTTGCCAGTTCTTTTCACAAGCATGCGGCATCTTTTGAGCTTTAGCTGTAGCCTTATTTTCTAATTTATTAGCTCTTAATAAGAGAGCCGTTAAGTTCTCCGGCATACATTGTGGTTACAACTTCTTCTTTCGTTTTGAGGGTTCTACTTAAAAAATAGACAGAATTCTACGTAAGCTCCATTTTAAAACTTATCCGGGGAAACGTTCATATTTTTGAACCGTTTCCAGTGATTCATCCCAATTCGCTTTATTTGAAATAAAAATATGCCCATCCGGCCTTTTATGCAATTTCGTGTCCAAACTCCCTGCCGGGACAACCAAAAGGGTACCATCCATTTGTAAATTAGGCAATGCAGAACCACAATGCGTACAAAACCCTTTTGCATGATCGCTTTTCGCTACCTGAAAAGTCCGAACTTCATTTTCTCCTTTTATCCATTCAAGTTTAGCTGTTGTCGAAAATAAATTTGCTGCATGAGCAGAACCAGTATCTTTCCTGCAATACCTGCAATGGCATAAATAAAAGCTCTCAAAATCACCTGTCACTTTAAATTTCACTTTTCGACACAAACATGATCCTAAATGTTCCATTTACTTCCTCTCGTTTTTACTTTGTAAAGTTGTGTTAAAAAAATCTTTCCAATATACCTCTGGCTAAAGCCAGCCTGCCGGTCAGACAATGGGGGCTAGTACCTACACTATTCACACTGACGCCGGCAAGATTAAACTTCTGCTGTAAGTTCCTCTAAAAATACTTTCAACTCCGGGCTTACCCATGGTTCTAACTCTTTGTGAACCCACTGATGGTAATGGTTGAGCCACTTCCGTTCATTTTCTGAAAGCAGTTCGAAGTCTATTAACCGCGTATCTATCGGGCAAAGTGTGAGTGTTTCAAAACCGAAAAACTTACCAAATGCAGTGGTTTCCTTTTCGACACACACCATCAGGTTTTCAGTTCGGATGCCGTATTCCCCTTCGCGGTAAAGTCCGGGTTCATTGGAAAGTACCATGCCGGGCTGTAAAGAAACCTCGTTAAACTCCTGCCGGATAGATGTGGGACCTTCGTGCACATTAAGAAAATGCCCCACTCCGTGGCCGGTGCCATGACCATAATTCAGGCCATGCTCCCAAAGCGCCATGCGCGCCAGAACATCCAGATTACACCCTTTGGTGCCCAACGGAAACTTTGACTGCGAAAGGGCAATCATCCCCTTCAGCACCAGTGTAAAATCAGTCTTCTGTTGCAATGTAACCTCACCTAATGCAATGGTACGGGTGATGTCGGTGGTTCCATGCAAATACTGCCCACCGGAATCAAACAGTAATATTCCTTCCGGTTTCAGCAGCAGTGCATCTTTTTCTCCCACATTCAGGTGCACAATAGCACCGTGTTCCCTGTAACCCATAACAGGGGCAAAACTTTCACCTACGAAGGCTTCCTGTTGCGAACGGAATTCTGCCAGCTTGCGCCCTGCGGTAAACTCCGTCTCCGTCCCTTTTGCTACATTCTCTTTCAACCAAAAAAGAAACGCCACCAATGCTGCGCCATCTTTTTTCATGGCCTGGCGGTAGCCTTCCAGTTCCGTTGAATTTTTTCGGGCTTTTAATAAAGAAACCACCGAATTGCCATCGGCTATTTTATTATCCGCTTGAAGGGTAGAAAAAACAGAATAGCTGGCTGATCCCGGATCAATAAAAACTTTTTTACCACGCACGGATTTAAGCCAGGTAAAAAAATCTTCGTATTCGGCCAGTCCGATTTTCTCCTTCTCAAGGCGCGCCTTCAGTTCTACCGGGATTTTGGCCCCGTTTGCAAATAATATCCACTCATTTTTCCCCACAATACCATAGCCGGTGAAAACCGGATTATAGGGTATATCAGAGCCACGCAGGTTAAACAGCCAGGCCAGTTCGTCGAGAGCAGTAATTACCTGGAAATCGGCCTCATATTTTTTCAGTTCCGCAACCACCAACTCCCGCTTATCCTTTCGGGAGAGTCCGGTTTGGGAAGGATTCAGTTCAAAAACTTTATCCTGGGGCAAATCCGGTCGGTTTTCCCATATTTTTTCAAAAAGATCAGGGGTTTCCACGGTGTTAATACCTGCTTCGTCCAAAAATCTACTGAGATTATGAAAGCCAGAAACAGTGACAGTTTGCGGGTCAAACCCTACTTTACTGCCCGGCGTCAGTTTTTTTGCCAGCCATACTTCGGGCGGAATGGCATCCGGGACACGGTGCTTGTACATTTTAATCCCCGAGCCTTTCAACTGTTCTTCAGCCTGCAGAAAATAACGTGAATCGGTCCAGAGGCCAGCCTCTTCGTGGGTAACAACCACAATCCCGTAAGAACCGGTAAAGCCGGATAAAAACGCACGGGTCTGCCAGCGGTCGGGTAAATATTCACTGGCATGCGGATCGGTACCTGAAATGTACCAGGCATCAAGATTGCGCCTTAGCAGTTCCAGTCGAAGCGCTTTTAACCGTTGGCGGATTTCATTCATATCTCGAAAAATTGTTTTACGAATTTTTTTATGGACGGAGCAGGCACCAAATCCAGGTTGATTTCATTTTCATCATAAAATCCAAAATCAAGGATATCGTCCATGGCTTTCAGGCCATCAACCGATTCAGGAACAACACGAAAAACCATATCGTGTGTAAAAACACTGAACCCGGAAAAGACATATTCATTGGGAGCTGCCCCCACATACTCCAACGATTTAACCCTCATTCCCAATTCTTCCAGCAGTTCGCGCTCAATAGCCTCTTCGGCTGTTTCACCGGGATCGACAAACCCGCCGGGCAAATCCAGTTTTCCGTAGTCGGGTTCTACTCCGCGGGTTGTAAGCAACAGCTTTCCCTCCTTATTGGGCACCAGGGCTGCCACTGCGGTTGCCGAGTTCACAAATAAATGAAACCCGCAATCACTGCATTTCAGGGAACGTTCGCTGGCAGCAACAAAAGCCGGAGAGCCACACTTCGGACAAAATTTCAGTACTTTCAGTGGATGGGTCGGTTGCATCTATTCAATCATTTTTACAGCCTTCAGCCAATTGTAGAATAATTCTGGCCACTGGTCAACAGGCAGGTTCTTTTTATTCATTCCAAATCCGTGATTTCCTTCAGCAAAAATATGCATTTCGGCAGGCACATTATTTTCTTTCAATGCCAGATAAAATTCCACTGAGTTTCGCGGAACAACTCCCTTGTCGTCGTCGGCTAAAACCAAAAACGTTGGCGGGGTTTGAGGTGTCACATGCAACTCGTTAGAATATTCTTCAACCATCTTCCAGTCATTTCCTTCCCCAATCAGGTTTTTACGTGAACCCATGTGGCCGAACTCCTCTCTGAAAGTAATAACGGGGTATAGCAGGAGCATAAAATCAGGACGGCTGCTTATTCTTTCAAAAGAATCTTCGCTCTCTTTGCTTCCACAATCAAAACGGGTACCCACGGTAGACGCAAGATGTCCTCCTGCCGAAGAACCGGCAATACCAATTTTTACGGGATCGATACCCCACGCTTCCGCATTTTTCCGGACAATCCGCAGGGCCTGCCTGGCATCGCCCGAGGGAATTTCATGATGTCCGTATGGCAGTCGGTATTTTAACACAATCCCGGCCACTCCCCTGGACTTAAGCCACTTGGCCATATCATACCCCTCGTGATCCATGGCTTCAATCATATAACCTCCTCCCGGACAAATAACTACTGCCGCTCCGGTATTTTTCTCTTTTTCAGGAAGGTAAACATACATTTCGGCTTCCGAAACATTTCGCACGCGCACCCCGTCGTATTTCTCCTCTGGTTTGTCCATGCCATTATGGTTCGGCGCCCCGTTGGGCCATACTTTTAAAACTTTATCCTGCGCAGTTAAAACCAATGTGCCAAAAATAAGGGTTACAACTAAAGCTATACATTTCATACTATTTTGATTTTGATCCGACAAAGAAATGCTCCTTTTCTTCAAAAAGAACATTAAAAGTAGTTAGTGAACCGTAAATTCGGGTAATATATTGTTGAAGGTTTACCTTTTCTTCATCAGAAATGACTTTATGACTGTTGATATTCTGCTCCAACACCCGCAGACGGTCGCGTAACATAACAATTTTATGAAAAAATGCTTCTATCGGAATCTCTTTGGGTTTCAATTCAGGATTGGCCGGCTGCAACAACATGGTACCGCCTTTCCACTTTTCGCCCAGCGGCACCACGGCACTAAGCGCCCCGTATTGGTCAAGCACATATTTTAATACCTCCTCCACCTCACCAATAGAAAGTCCTTTATGCGGTGGGGCATCCATATTCTTTTCAAGTACGGTTAAATCAGTATTTCTTTTGGTGATTTCAATTTTTCCACCTTTTTCAAAAAAAATCTCATAAGCAGTGAGTTTGCTTTTACTGATAATCCCTTCACCATAGCGTGGGTGTTCTACACGGGTACCAACTGACAATTCTTCCATCATTTCAATAGTATCGTTTTAGTAAAAAAAGAAAATAGCTATTTGAAAGGCGAGTCCGGTTCCTTCGCAAACATTTTATAGGACATTTTCTCCACAAAGCGCGGAAGAATTTTAGACAGGAATACGGTAAACTTGCCTTCCACAAAAGTAAGAATCAGGTCGCGTTTGCGTTTTTCCACGGCTTTAAAAATATGGGTGGCACACTCCTCTGCCGACATCATTTTATTCTCATCCCTGGGAGTTTCGCCTTGTTGCTCCCCATTCTCAACCAGGGCCGATTTTCGAATCTCGGAGGATGTGAACCCGGGTGCAACAATCAGCACGTGGAGGCCGTTTTTAAGGTTTTCAACCCGTATGGTTTGCAGAAACCCCCGCACAGCAAATTTGGAAGCAGAATAGCCACTTCGTCCGGGAAGTCCGATGTAACCACCCACAGAAATAACCCCAACCAACGAGCCTTTGGATTTCATCAGGTGCGGGAGGGCATACCGGGTGCAATAAACGGTTCCCCAATAATTTACATCCATTACCCGGCGTATTACATCCATCTCGGTTTTATGAAACAGCCCTCTCATGGAAATGCCGGCGTTGTTGATAAGGACATCAATCTGCCCGAATTTTTCAATGGCTTTTTCCATTAAGTTTTTACAGTCGTCTTCGCACGCAACGTCTGTTTTTACAGCCAGTACATCAGCTCCGGTCAATCTGCTTTTGAGTTCATCCAAACGATCCTCCCGACGGGCGGCCAAAACCAGACTACATCCTTCCCCGGCGTATTTTTCGGCCAGCGCTTTTCCTATTCCGGAGGAGGCGCCGGTTATGACGACTACTTTTTTTTGCATAAAATTCCCGTACGAATTGTTATTGCTGAATCATTAAGGTGCGAAAGTACGAAAATTTAATGTGAGATAAAGAAAACAAGGACACTGTTTAAAATTTGTCCCTGATGATTATTTTCGATGAATTAAGTCTTTAGACCAGCTAAAACCGGAGAAACAAATACCATTAAACAACTAAATATCAAAAAAGTAATCACGCTTAACTTTCGATATTCATTTAACTTTTTCCCTACCCTAAAATTTTTTCAAAACTAACTTTAAATAAGTGATTAAGTTTCAAAAAATAACGTGAGTTTGATGTAAAACCTTACTTGCAGAATCTTATTCATAACAACAGACTGGTTATCCACTTGTTTGGGGCTTTGCCCCAATCCCCACTTCATTTTTCTCCTAGATGAGAAAAACGAAGCAAAAAGAATCATGTCAAAATTAACCTTTGCGTTTTTTCAATGTTGCGAATTGGCCCGACTGACGGAATTTTGACAAAGCCCGCATCAAGTATCGCTCACTTATAAATCAAAGTCAGGAATTGAGAGAATAGGCTGGTCCACATACGAACATTTATGGTTAAAATATAAAACACATCGCAGCGATGGCCTCGGTTCAGTCGGTGAGCCGGAAAACAAGTGAGCACGGCGTAAAAAAATACTGATGGAAAATGTATCTGAAAACAGGCTACTCCATCGTATTATTCGGGTGAGTCAAAAAAGCGGGAGAGAATTCAAAAAAATCTTTTAGCACCCACCAAAAATAAACAGGAAAGGCGCCATTTCGACGCCCTTCCTAACCTCAATCCAACCCGTTCCAGAAAAGAACGGTCGAGTAATCCAGCTATTTATTAATCTTCATCTTCGGGTACGGGTACCAACGCAAAATTTTGTTCTGTTACCTCACCTGCCATAACTGTCAGGGTAGAGTCCTGACTGACAAACCCCTCCATTTTGCATACCAGGTTATAATCGCCGGGGTTAATTCCGGCAAAGGAATACAACCCCTGCTCACTGGTATTGGCAGAGGTGATGGAATCTTCTCCGGCAAAAAGAGTCAGCATTGCGTTTTGAATAACAACCCCTGCAGTATCAGACACAGTGCCCGATATTTCACCTGCTTCCGGCACTTCATCACCCACAGGAATTACAAAATTCTGCACGGTAACGGCACCTGCTTCAACTGTTACACTTACCTGGTTTTCATAATCGTCTGCATTTAATGCCAGGCTGTAATCTCCCGGTGGAATTCCTATCATGGCGTACGTTCCATTTTCTGATGTCATGGCCGATGTAACGGTATCGCCCCCTTCAATCAAGGTCAGCAATGCATTTTCAATAACAGCCTCCGCAGAATCGGTAACCATACCGGAAATTTCACCGGAACTGACTTGAAAATTAGCCACTGCCCGAACCACCGGTTTAAAAATGAAACCCTTCACTTTATCATACCCGTGTTTCATATTCCCTCTGAGCACAAAAGAACGGCTGACATCGAAGTCGAGTAACACCTCGGCAAAACTTTCGCCGTTCATTTCCAAAGCCGGGTTCACTTTAATTTTCAGGCCACTTGCATCCCCGCTTGGCACCTTCAAGTCGAATTCAGTTCCATCATTTAAAACAATACCTGCATCAACAATATGGAGTCTGATTTCATGGTAAACGCCGGCAGGCACTTCCATTTCTGCCAACGTTGCAGTTACCCCGTTGCTTAAATCCAGCAGATTAAATGTTACATTCTCTTCCAGTTCATAGGTTACAAACGCGTTGTTTCCATCATCGTCACCTTCCTCATTATTACCGTTACCATTTCCCTCACCCTCTTCATTTTCATGCTTCATTAACTTAACCCAATCGACCGTAATATTGGCTTCTGCGACCAAATCAACAGGAAACGGTGCATCAGTAAGTTTAATGACAACTGTTCCTTTTCCCTTGTTTTCAACATCCACATCTTTTTCACTGTCCAACAGTTCACTACATCCTGCCAGAACTCCTAACACGAAAAGTGCTATAAATCCAAACACTCTCATTTTCAATAGCTTTTCTTTCTTCATCCTTTTTACTTTTAATTAATGGTTATTCTATATTTATCTTCAAAAACATAGTCCAACTGCAAAGGCACACAAACAATTTTCAGTGCATTTTCCAGGCTGCCTGTTTGGAGCGTACCCGAGAAATTTTTCCCGGAAGGAACCTGCAACGTAATATCCACGCCAAAAAAGGTTTCAATCTCGTAAACCACCTCATTCAGAGGGGTATTGGAGAAATTTTTCTGAAACTGTGCAAAGCCTGGATACCCGGCCTCATTTTTAAACGTATTTTTTTGGGCTTCCTCTTCTTTTCCTGTAAACTGGGTTCCTGGCTCCAGTGTATATGAGGTATTTCCAAAGCTGGTTTTTACACTACCCTGAAAACATTGTACTTTGAATTGCTCGTCCCATCCGTCCACCAAAAACCTTGTTCCAAGCACTTCCACCTCTCCCTGTGACGTTTTTACCCGAAATCCATCTCCCTTTTCCACTTCAAAATAGGCTTCGCCCGACAATTTCACATTCCCATTCCAAAAATATTTCCGGAAAGTGGCTGAACTTTCGTTGTGTAAAATCACCCTGGAGTTGTCGGGCAAACGACAGGCAAAAGTCTGGCCTTTCCCGGCCGAAATTGTTTCAGTAGCGAAATAGAACCAGAAAGCCAGAAGTATAGCAACAGTTGCAGCAACAGAAACCGCTGCAGCCATGTACCGGGATATTTTCCTCTCCGGCTTGCTTTCAGCGTATTCCTTTTTATCTATTTTAGTTAAAAGAGAGTCCAGGACTTCCTCTTTGCCGGAGCTAACAGAAACCTGGTAATTCCGAATCAACTGATCGGCCTTTTGAGAAATTGATTGATTATTTTTTTTGTTTTTCATTTTACAAAAAGGTTTCCCGGACACTCTACCATTTTTTTTCAGATTAATTCACCTGCTGGTTCCACAACCAACAGGTGAATCTTCTCGCAATTCGAAACACTCATTTTATTATTAACATCTTATAATATCCGTAAAGGAAAAAATACCCTACCCCGAACAGGAAATTTTTGATCAGAATTTTGCATTTATAAAAAAAACCGGGGTAAAACCAAGCGCCGAAATGTCGGAACGCACCGTCATCGATCCAGCGTCAGAAGAAAAACGAAGGTAGTTCACTTCCACGATATTTTTTCTGTCGAACACATTCAGCATGGAAACCCCGCCGCTAAATGAATAAAAATTTCCGGTAAATGTTTTTATCAACGCCAGATCTAACTGGGCAAACGGGTCGGAGCGTGCAAACTCATCAGTAGTTGAATCCCGGGTATACTGCACCACAGGCAACCCACTGGCAACCTGCCAGCTACCGGTAAGCGTCCAGTTTTTCCACCTTATCATTTCGGTCAGTTTCAGGCGGTGCGTACGGTCATTGTATCCCGGATACCAGTTGTTACCGAAAAAACCGCTGGTTTGTTCTTCTGCCGTTGCGATCGAATAGCTTAGCATGTGATTGAAAAGAAAATGTTTTTTCTGAACGAACAAATCGATTCCTTTGTTTCGCTCCCTGCTCTCGTGCGGATTATAGGTCACTGAAATTTTCTCTCCCGAACTCACTTCTTCTGCAAACAGATTTACTTTTCCTTCTGCATTTTTAAGGTACGCTTCCAAATCAATAAACCATCCGTCTTTTTCAAACTTGCCACCCAAAATATAATGCGTCCCGCTCACAGTTCCCCGGCCTTTATCGTCCGGAAGATACCAAACCGGACTGAAATGCCCTTCACTGTCGAAACGCCTGATTCCGGTCAAAAACTGGTAATAAATTCCGCTCAGGAAGTAAACCTTCACCCCCCGGACAGGTAAAAATTCCAAACCTCCGCGAGGCTGCCAAAACGTCTTCCGGCGGGAGATATCAAAGCTGGAACGAAGTCCCCACCTGAAACGAATCTGGTCGGTTACATCAATATTCTGTTGCACAAAAGCGTTCAGCAAGTACTGATTGGCACTACTGGCAATTGAATCAATCTGAAGCGTATCTTTTAACCGGCTGGCAAAAAAGTCATATGCATAACTATTATAGGTCAGACCCACTCCTGCTTCATGGGTAAAGTTTCCGCTTTTCAACGCTGTTTTCCAGGCGGCCCGGTATTCTTCAATATGATTAAACCCATTATCAATATCGTGCGTTTGACGGGAATAAGTTCTTTCCCGGGTTTTTGCCAGACCTTTCCCCTTCCCCTGTCCTTTTCCGGGATTTTCAATCACTTCGGTAATCTCTTCCAACTCTCCGGTTTCATCTACCATATCTTTTTCCCAGGAAGAAAAACCGGCAGAAAAGGAGTGGAACCACTCATCGTTTACTTGCCATTTCCAGTTTAAACTCATTCCCAGGCTTCCGCTTTTCATTCTTTCATTCCGGTAATAATCGTTCGTTTGTATCAATTCAAAATCCCTGCTTTGCCTGTCTTTTCCATAAAGCAGGTTCAGGTTGAATTCCATTTTTGCAGAAGGGTGAAAACTAATTTTTGTATTGACATCCTGATACTTTACAGACGGAATAATGGTAGATGTTACCGGGTTTTCGTCGGTAGAAGAAACGTTTTCAATAAGCCGGTAGTATAGGTAATTCTGCCAGCTGTCAATAAATGAACGGCGCCAGGCAGCCGTAATCGAAAACTTGTTGGTGACAGGAATATTGGCCAGTACATTTGAGTTCAACAAATTGGCTGACACATCGAGGTAGGGCCTGTTATTTTTCCCTGATTTCCCGGTAAGTTCAATCAAACCGGACACCCGCCCGCCGTAACCGGCATCGAACCCACCGCGCGAAACAAAAGCCTGCTGAACAAACTTTGCATTCAATACGCTCATATTTCCCAGGAGATGACTGGTCTCCAGCACCGGAATCCCATCAAAAAGGACCAGGTTGTCGGTAGGTGCCCCTCCCCTGATGGAAAGCCCCGGGGAAGCCCCCTGCAAAAAATTCACCCCTGGAATCAGTAACAGTGCATTTCCCAAATCATCGTTCGAAATTCGGGGAACAGCAGACGATTTTAACGGGTTAAATGCAATTTTCTCCGGTAAAGGCGAGGCCTGTAACACCTCCCGTTCGGTGTGTACCACCCTGACAGGCTTCAGCATAATTTCCGATGGCTCCAGAAAAATCATCACGGTATTTTGGGGAGAAACAATGGTATCCATCGTACGATAGCCAAGGTAGCTCACCAGCAGCCGCACCGAATCAGTGTGAGGAAGTGTAAATGTAAAAAAGCCGAGTTCATTGGTCATTCCACCTTTGTTTGGCTCGCAGGCAACGTTGCAGTATTCCAGATCTTCTCCTGTTTCTTTATCACGCACAAACCCCGACAATCTTGTCAGCTGAGGCTCTGGGGGAGCAAAAACAGGCGGCTCAGAATCCCTTGTTTCCTGAATTACCAGAACCCAGGTGCCGTCAATCAGACTAGAAGAAACGGCATATTCCTTTTCAAGAAAACGCAAGAATTCTTCCAGGGCAATCCCTTCAAACGAGAAGCGGGTTTCTATGTCGTGGAATGAGTTGGCATCGTACGCAAATTTGACTCCGTAATTCCGGGTTACTTCTTCAAGTACTCCAGCCAACGGTTTTCTTTCCGAAGAAACAGTAATATCAGGATATTGGGCCCTTGTTTGCCAAAAAGCCAGCAACAAAAACAAAAACGCAGCGCTATGTCGTAAAAATGTATTCAATAACAATTCTATCGGGTTTGAAAATCATATCTAATCAGTGAACGTCCGTTTCACTTCTGAATTATATATTTTTTTCCAGTTTTTTCCGAAGGATTGCCAAAGCCCTGCTCATTTGTTTTTCAACAGCCTTAACTCCCACACCCAGATTCTCTGCAATCTCCCGGTATGTCATTTCATCCATCCTGTTCATCAAAAAGACAACACGACTCTTTTCCGGAAGATCAGAAATGGCCCCTTGCAATTTTTTGTCAAATTCCTTCATCTCCAAAATAAACTCCGGCGATTCGTTCTCGGTACGTTCAAAATAATTGGAACGAAACTTCATGTCATATTTCTGCCGTCGTTTGTTTTTCAGAAAACTATTACGGGCAATGGTAAACAAATAGGGCCGCAAAGTCTCCTGCTTTACCTCATCACGCTTTTCCCACAATTGCAAAAAAACATCCTGAACCAAATCTTCCGACAATTCCGTGTCACCAGATAAATAGAAAAGATAGTTCAGAATGTAGGTATAATTCTGATCAAATACTTCTTTAAACCACTGTTTCCCGTTTTTTTCAATTCTCATTAAAACAATTCAAAGCGTTCCCCGGATATTCTTCATGAACTCAAAAATAAGTATTTTATTTTCCGGTTAACTGCCCTGCTTTATTCTTTCACCGAGAATTTAAAGATAGTGGTTGATTTATAAGTCTCTCCCGGGTTTAACAAAGTAGACGGGAAATTAGGCTGGTTCGGGCTATCCGGGAAATGTTGAGTCTCGAGACAAAACCCGCTTCTGAAATTGTAGGGTTCTTCACTGTTTCCTATTTCAACTCCCTTCAGAAAGTTACCGGTATAAAGCTGAATACCTGGCTCTGTGGTAAATACTTCCATGTACCTTCCGCTTTCGGGTTCAAACGCGCTGGCGGCAAAAGCAAGTTCATCCGCTTGTTTGTTTAAAACATAATTAAAATCATACCCTTTTCCAAAAACAAGTTGCGGGTGGTTCTCGTCAATTCGTTCACCAATGGCATGTGGAGTGGTAAAGTCGAGTGCTGTTCCGCGAATATCGACAATCTCGCCTGTAGGTATCATACTTTCATCTACTACAGGTGTTGATTTATTGGCATTGATTACCAAAACATGATCGAGAACGGTGCCGTTCCCTTCGCCCCGAAGGTTAAAATAGCTATGGTTGGTAAGATTAATATGGGTAGGTTTATTCGTAGTAACTTCATAATCTATTTTAAGCTCGTTATCGTCGGTAAGTATGTAAGTAACCTTTGCCGATTTATTGCCGGGGAATCCAAATTCGCCATCGCAACTTTCAAGCATAAAGGTGGTTTCATTTCCCTTCTTCTCATAATCCCATACTTTGCGGTACCAACTGTCGGGCCCCGAATGCAGGCAGGCCTCTCCGTTATTCACCGGCAATTGAAATGTTTCCCCGCCAATAGTAAACGCGGCATTAGCAATTCGGTTGGCAAACGGCCCTACCACTGCCCCGTGGCTGGCTCCATATTCCTGATAATCTTCAATGGAGTTAAACCCCAACACCACATCGGCAAAATTTCCCTGCTTATCCGGTGCATAAATGGATATAATTTTGGCTCCGTAGTTGGTAAGGGTCACTACCATCCCATTTTTATTTTCCATGGTAAACATACGGGTGGTTCTGCCGTTGACAACACCCTCAAAATCTTCTTTCGTATAAGGCATTTCAATTTCTTTTACAGTAATAGTAGAACAGGCCGCAAAAACAGCAGCAAGTAGACAAAGGTTAAGTTTATTCATTCTAAAAATAATTTTTTGTGGTTGTTATATGTTATTCTCTTCCCTAGAAAAATATCCTATTTTGGCTATAAAAATATAAATTCAAACCAAAAATACTGTTTGTTTCCTGGAAAGATTCTATTTTCACCCAAGAAAATACAGATCCGGATGGAATCAATAAAAGAAATTTACACAATAGGCCACGGCCCTTCAAGCAGTCATACCATGGGCCCCAGAAAAGCGGCCGAACAGTTTCTAAACAGAAACAGAACAGCCAGTCATTTCGAAGTTGTTCTTTTCGGAAGCCTTGCTGCTACAGGAAAGGGGCATTTAACAGACAAAGCAATCGAGGATGTTTTCACGGGGCACGAACTTTCTATTCGCTGGAAACCCGGGGAGTTTCTTCCCCGTCATCCCAATGCGATGAAGTTTTATGCTTTTGAGCCTGACAACAAACTAATGGAAGAATGGACCGTTTACAGTACGGGAGGAGGCAGCATAACCGATGATTTTACAGAAACCCGTACAAAGGAAGTTTATCCACACAGAAAAATGGCTGAAATTCTCAGTTGGTGCAATAAAAACGGAATCCAACTTTGGGAATATGTTTTTGAATGTGAAGCAACGTCAGTAAGAAAATACCTTGAAGAAGTTTGGGAAGTAATGGAAGCCTCTATTAAGAATGGACTGAGCAGAGAAGGAGCGCTTCCGGGCGGATTAAAATTACCCCGTAAAGCGCAGTCCTTTTTTGTAAAAGGGCAAAACTTTGCCACCCCGTTTAAACGCCGGTCACAGCTTTTTTCTTATGCCCTTGCTGTTTCGGAGGAAAACGCTTCGGGAGGCAAAATTGTAGCCGCGCCTACTTGTGGTGCCAGCGGCGTACTTCCGGCGGTGCTGTTTTATTTCAAAAAAGTATATAAAGCAGACAATCCTTCCATTATCCGGGCGCTGGCAACAGCGGGTCTCTTTGGTAATATTGTGAAGACCAATGCTTCCATTTCAGGCGCAGAGGTAGGATGCCAGGGAGAAGTGGGGACTGCCTGCGCCATGGCTTCGGCAGCTGCAACCCAGTTGATGGGAGGAACCATCTATCAAATAGAATATTCAGCAGAAATGGGACTCGAACATCACCTGGGGCTAACCTGTGACCCGGTAGCCGGGCTGGTACAAATTCCCTGCATTGAGCGAAATGCTTTTGCCGCGGAGAGAGCCGTTTCACATAATACTTATGCGCTGATGTCCGACGGGCGCCATCGAATTAGTTTCGACGAAGTGGTGGAAACCATGTATAAAACAGGAATTGATCTGCAGAGCAGTTACCGTGAAACCTCCACTGGCGGACTTGCCAAACTGGACGCTTTGCCTAATTGCTGAAAATTATAACTTCAGATAGTCTGGCATATTCTCAGGCGGGAATTCGATTTCTACCTCGTCACCCTCTTTCCATTTTTTGGCTATCTTACAGTAATTTCCGGGAGGGGCAACATACTTAACCCCTTTTACCGTAACGGAAGCACTTTCGGCCCAGGTGGGAATCCGCACATACAGCTCAATGTATTGTTTGGTTTCCATACTAAAAATCAAACGGACTTTTCCACTGCCGGGAAAATCTGTCTCCTGCCGGATCTTTACGCCTCCTCCCAGTGAATGTGTGTAACCAATCTCAGCCGGCAAAAAAAGATTCACATGGATATGATCTACTTCTCTGGTAAAAACATACGGCAATATCATTGGATTGCGTGTGTCCGGTGCAAGATAGGAAAAATGCGTCCGGGAAATCCTTTCCAGTTCTTCTGCCTGCACGGCATTACCTGAAAGTTCGAAAAGGAAGCCGGTTACTTCAAACCATTTTTTTGCTGCGTTTTCGTTGAACCGGATATTTTCTGTTCTACCTTTAAAACGGGTCCACATTTCACGGAACAAACCCATATCAAACCCTTCATTTTTATGAAGGTACATTTGCTTCAATGCAAGCAGGGAATCCAGAACAGGGAAATACTTGCTTTCCTGTTCCCTTCCTGAATATTGTCCTGAAAAAAAATAGTCTGTACTCTCTGTAAATTCTACGTTGTCAATGTCAACATGTGCCGTTACATAGTCCGGAAACTTTTCAGACCGACCACAGGATACTATTATAAAAATGATAAAAACAAACCCGCCAATATGAATATTTCTCATTCGATAAACCATTTCAAATTTCAGCAATAGTAACATAAAACAGGAGTCAGAGTTCAGTTTTAGAAGAACTAATTCTACTTTGACGCATTTGCCAAAAATCGAAAAAACCATCGTTTTTTTTGCACTTTCTCTGATAAAGAATACATTCAATTTTCCTGATTTCGTCCACAGGACCTGGACTTAAAACAAGAACAAATCAGAATTTCCTACTCGCCAGGCAATGTAAAATCAATGATTTTCACATCACAAAGGGCAGATTCAAAAAAATAAATCCCTATCTTTGTGGCACCGAATTCAAACAATACTGCGATGAAACTTACTACAATTTTCCTATAGTTGTCCATTCTTCTCCCATTCGAAGGGAGCGTTTCAAAAAATCAATCGTAGTTTTTCACTTTTATTCAATAATCAAAACATGTCGGTCAGCAAAAGAGGGAAGTTGTCTCAATTCAGCATTCGGATTAGCCAGTTAAAACTTTTATGGAAAGATATTAAAGAAGCTATTGGAGGAACCGAGCGGGATTTTACGGAATCCAGACTGGGCCATGCTATTTTTATTCTTGCCGTTCCGATGGTACTTGAAATGATTATGGAATCGGTATTTGCGGTGGTCGATATCTTTTTTGTTTCAAGACTGGGCGCCGGCGCGGTAGCCACTGTCGGGATCACCGAGTCGGTAATGACCATTGTTTACGCCATTGGCTCGGGACTAAGTATGGCAACCACTGCCCTTGTCGCACGCCGTATCGGAGAAAAGCGCAAAAACGAAGCAGGAGTAGTAGCATTTCAGGCCATTCTGCTGGGAGTTTTTGTTGCCTTACTTATTGCCCTGCCCGGGATATTGTTTGCCAAAGAATTTTTATTGCTGATGGGAGCCACAGAAGAGATGGCGGAAGAAGGAGTATGGTACCCTGTCATTATGTTTGGTGGAAATGTGGTGATAATGCTTTTGTTTATCATCAATGCGATATTCCGTAGTTCGGGCGATGCAGCTATTTCCATGCGGGTGGTATGGTTAGCCAACATTGTCAACCTCGTACTCGATCCACTGCTCATTTTTGGTATCGGTCCCTTTCCCGAACTGGGTCTGGCAGGTGCGGCCATTGCGACTACTATTGGGCGGGCACTTGCCGTTGTTTATCAGTTTTATCTTCTTTTCAGGGGAAATTACCGTATCAAACTGTACAGAGAAAGCATCAGGTTTCGACTTAACATTGTGTTGGAATTACTAAAAATATCGGGCGGAGGAATCCTGCAAAACCTGATTGCCACCTCCAGCTGGATTTTACTGGTACGAATTATTGCAGTAAGCGGCCCTGAAGCGCTGGCGGGGTATACTATTGCCATCCGTATCATTCTTTTTTCTATTCTGCCGGCATGGGGTCTCAGTAATGCAGCCTCCACACTGGTGGGGCAAAACCTGGGAGCCAAACATCCAGAACGGGCCGAAAAAGCAGTTTGGATTACCGGTTATATAAATGTGGTTTTTATGGGGATTATCGGGACGGTACTGATTCTTTTCCCTGAGTTCTTCATTCGCCTGTTCGTTAACGAAACCATAGTACTCAATAATGGGATTCTGGCCCTGCGCATTATCAGTTTCGGGTTCATCTCTTATGCCTTGGGAATGGTGTTGATACAGGGATTTAACGGAAGTGGAGATACCTTCACTCCTACCAAAATAAACATAGTTTGTTTTTGGCTGATTGAAATACCACTGGCCTACCTGCTGGCCATTACCCTAAAAATGGGACTTTCCGGTGCCAGCATTGCCATTGTTGCTTCCGAAAGTTTGCTCACCATTATTGCCCTGATTTATTTCAGAAAAGGGAAGTGGAAGCTAAAAGAGGTGTAAGGAAATTTTTTTACGTTATTTGTTTTTTGCATTTTGTCTGTTGAAAATTTACAAAAATGGATTTACATATCGAAGGAAAAGTATTCATGGTAGCGGCTTCCAGCAAGGGGCTGGGTTTCGGCATTGCCCGTGAGCTGGCTTGCAACGGCGCCACCGTTTGCCTGGCAAGCCGTACAAAAAATGAAGTGGAAGAGGCCGCACATCAGTTGCGCGAAGAAACAGGAGCCACTGTTCATGCTTCCGTTTTCGACGCATCAGATGCCAGGTCGATAAAAGAATGGATAACGGAAGTGGAGCGGGCTTTTGAACGCATTGACGGTCTGGTAGTGAATGCCGGCGGACCTCCTCCGGGCAATTTCGATGACTTTTCGGATGAAGACTGGGAAGCAGCCTTTAATCTTACGCTGATGAGCGCCATCCGGCTGATCCGCGGCGTATTGCCTTCCATGCGTGAATGCGGCGGAGGTTCCATCTTAACCGTCACCTCCCTTTCGGTGAAAGAACCAATCAACGGGCTGTTACTTTCCAACGTATTCCGCGCTGGTGTGACCAGTTTGGTTAAAAGCCTTTCCAACGAACTGGCCGGGAAAAACATCCGGGTTAACAACCTTATTCCCGGTGGCATTGATACGGACCGCCTAAAAGCGCTGAACAGGAATGTCGCTGAAAAACAGGGAGTGCCCGTCGAAAAAATTAGACAGAAAAATGAATCGGCAATCCCTCTGGGGCGCTACGGAACCATTGCTGAATTTGGAAATGCCGGGGCATTCCTGCTTTCCGATGCTGCATCGTACATTACCGGGGTGAGTTTAGTAGTTGACGGAGGGGTTTTAAAAAGTACCTGGTAATCGGGTGTGGCGATTTTAATCGCCAATTAAAAGAAGTTCCCATTCCCTCTTTTTAAAACGCGATAAAGAATTGTACCGCCCGGGATAATAAACAACTCTTAGAATGACCCGACAAAACAAAATAGCAGTTACTGTGGTCACCGGCTTTCTCGGTGCCGGCAAAACTACTTTCATCAATTTTATACTAAAAAAATATCCTCAAACACAGTTTGCCCTGGTAGAGAATGAATTTGGAGATATATCCATTGATACTCAACTGATAAAAGGCGTAGATGCCAGCCGCCTTTTTGAACTGAAGCAAGGCTGTATCTGCTGCACGATTACCAACGAGTATGAAATGGTATTGCAGGAACTGGCGGAACGTTTCCCGCATGTTGAGTACCTTTTAATTGAAACAACGGGAGTAGCAGATCCGGCAGGAGTTATCCGCCCGTTTTTCAGGGACGAGCGACTGAAACAACTATTCACATTCAACGGAACCATTTGTATGGTCGATGCCCTGCATTTTTACACGCAACCCGAAAAAGCATTACGACTGAAACAACTGGCAGTTGCCGACGAGATTGTAATTACAAAATCGGAGGAACTCCCGGAAGAAGACAAATCAGAATTGGGGAACATGGTTCGGAAAATAAACCTTCTGGCTAACATCTCTTTTTCTGAAAACGGGAAAGCAGACCACCTGGATTTATTTCAAATTTCCCATAAAAACAACATCATTCCGGAAGACACATCCGGGCATTTACATGCCGGTATTCAAACCAAAACCCTCTCTTTCCCAAACCCGCTGAACAAAAAGGAATTTACCCGCTGGCTTTCGTACAACCTCGATATTTACAAAATGGAAATATACCGTGTAAAAGGAATCCTTTGTTTCGAGAATGAACCTTATTTTCACATTTTACAGGGGGTGGGAGGTAACTTTGAAATCATGGAAGGCAACAACCTTGTACTTGAAACTGAAAGTACACTTGTATTTATCGGAAAGCTAAAAGGCCTTCCTCTTGATTTCCCGGGCTAAAAAACACCGAAAAAATAATCCTCAAAGCAACAAGGATCTTACGGTCTAATGCGCCCAGTTTCCATAATTGATGTGAGGACGAACATCGGTAACGATCATCCCTGCTTTCCGGGCTGCTTCCAAACCTAATTCACCATCTTCAAATACCTGGCATTTGGAAGGTTCTATTCCCATGAGTCTTGCACATTCCAGAAAAGTTTCCGGCTCAGGTTTGTGCCGGGTCACATCGTCAGCAGATACAATGGCATCAAAACATTTCGTAATCTGCAGTTCGGCCAGTTGTACTTCCGCACTTCTGCGACTGGCGCCTGTACCTACTGCCATTGGGAGCTTACCATAATATTCTTTTACGATGGAAATAATTTCATTTACCGGTTCCAGCAAACTTGCCGAATCCCAGAATGTTTGTTGTTTCAGTTTTACAATCTCTTCCGGATCAGCAGAGAGGCCAAAATCCGCAATAATCCGGCGGGCAAATTCAATTGTTGGCCGTCCTGTCATTTCATAAAAAACCTTCGTATCGAATTTGAAACCATAAACTTCTCCCACCTGGTTCCAGGTGGCTACATGCACCGGCACAGAGTTAGACAAGGTTCCATCAAGGTCGAATATCAAAGCCCTGGCATCAGGGTGAACGAGTAATCCCATTTTTTCTGATTTTCAGCAAAAGTAATACAACGCTACTGATTACAGATCGAATGTCCTGGAAATACAAAATATTTAAAAATGATTTAAACGGTACTTTTATCTATTTTCCAGAAAACAACCACAGCCAGCACAATAATTTTACTATTTTTGGCGTACTAAAAATAAAACACATGATAACCATTAAATTTCGAGGAGGAATAATTCGATTACTTCTTCCACTTGTGTTGTTTATTACTTCTTGTAGTACGCCTTTAAATGAGCTTATTTATTTAAATGGCATTGATCCGGGTATAACCTATACAAGTGGCCCCATGCCGGAAGAATACCGCATCAGATCTAATGATCAGCTATTTATTCAGGTCATCAGCGATGATCCCATGAATGCCGCATTTCTAAACCTTGTCAACACACAGGGCTCTATGGGTTCTTACGGAAATTCGGCAAACAGCCTGGAGTTAGTTACCTACCTGGTGGATGATGAAGGAAGAATTTCATATCCTCAATTAGGAGATATCCATGTGGAAGACAAGACCGTGTCGGAAGTACGTGATATTATACAGGGTAAAGTAGACAGTTACCTAGAAAGCGCCTCTGTTTTTGTAAAATTGGTCAATCGAAATATTACGGTGCTGGGCGAAGTAAAGCAACCCGGCCAGAAACTTATGGTAAAAAACCAGTTAACTATTTTTGAAGCCCTGGGGTCGGCCGGAGACATATCGGATTACGGGAACCGAAAAAAAGTGAAGCTGATACGTGAGCTCCCCGAAGGAAAACATGTCGCAGAGTTGGATCTTACCAATCCTCAGGTTATTTATTCACCTTACTACTACGTATTGCCGCACGACATTATTTATGTGGAGCACAGCACCAAGGTATATGGTGCAAAAAACCTGCCTTATGCAGCTCCACTCAGCATCACAGCATCGATCGTTTCAATCGGATTGCTCATTCTTAATCTTTTCAGAAAATGACCCAGATGGATATAAATAAAAACGGTCACCAAATCAACCAATCACAAGACGACGACAGTATCGATCTCAAAAAAATTATTTTTAGATTTTTAAGAAATTGGTATTGGTTCGCTTTTGTAGTTGCCATAACCCTTGGCATGGCTTTTTTGTATAACCGGTACACTACACCCATTTATGAAATAAGCTCTTCGTTACTGGTAGAAGAAGAAAAAGCAGGTTCCCCATTAGCATCCGGAGCCGGGGGATCCTCGGAAGGAATTTTTCAGGGACTCGGGATGATGAACAGCATGCGAAATATTTATAACCAAATGGTTATCCTAAACTCTACCCCTATTGTTTCGCGTACGTTGAATGAACTTGATTTTGAAGTAAGCTACTATGCGGTGGGCAGGGTGGCTGTATCTGAAAGATATAAAGAAGTGCCGTTCCAGGTAGTTTGGGATGAGGAACACCCCCAGGTTATTGATGCCGATTTTTTTCTGACCATCGAACCTAATGGAAAGCTGAAGATAGATATGGAAGAAGAAGTGATATCGGCCTACTCTTACACTGAAGAAGAAGTGGTGAAAAGAATACCCGGGTATTCTTTTTCCAGAACAATTGATCCAGGTACCAAAATAACGTCCGATGAATTTTCTTTTACGATTTTACTGAACGAGTTATTTGATTCCAATGCCAGTAATAATTATAAATTCAGATTTAATTCGAAAAAGGCGCTGTTAAAACGTTACCGGGAGCAACTGGATGTTACCCTTAACGACAAAGAAACTTCTATATTAAATTTGACTCTCAGGGATTTTAATGTAAAAAAAGGAGTCGATTTTCTGAACAAACTCACAGAAGTTTATCAGCTGGATAATCTGGAGAAGAAAAACGAGAATGCCAACCGAACCATCCAGTTTATTAGTTCCCAGTTGCAGAGTATTTCAGATTCGCTCAGCATTTCAGAAAGTCGCATGGAAACATTTCAAAGCGAACACCAGGTTTTGGACATTTCAATGCAGTCGCAGCAACTGCTGGAACAAATGCGTGAACTGGATGAAGAGCTGGTAACACTTGAAACGCAAAACAAATATTACCACTACCTGCGTGATTACATTCATTCCGATACAAACAAGGAAGAGACAATCATTGCCCCATCGGCCATGGGAATTCAAGATCCACTGCTAAACAGCTTGATTCTCCGTTTAAATGAGCTGATTACCGAAAAATCAAGTCAGACATCCATCAAGCGCGGCTCACAACACCCAATCATTCTCCAGTTGAATGCGCAGATTGAGAGTGTTAAAAACTCATTGCGTGAAAATGTCAATAACATTATTTCTCAATCAGATATGGCGCTTGTAAACCTCAATAAAAGGGTCAGACAATTTGAAGCGCAGGTAAGGAGGCTTCCGGCAACGGAAAGAAATTATGTTAACATTGAACGTAAATACAAACTAAATAACGAAATCTATACCTTCCTGTTGCAAAAACTTTCGGAAGCGCAAATTGCCAAAGCATCCAACATTCCCGACACCCAGCTCATCGAAGAACCCCAGATGATGGGGCTAGGTCCGGTAGAACCCAAAAAAATGATGATTTATGCTATTGCGCTTTTACTCGGACTGGCCTTGCCTGCCGGTGTTATGATGCTGGCCGACTTTTTCAACAATAAAGTTGTTTCTCAGGATGATATTGAATCAATAACCAAATACCCGATTATCGGCCATGTCTTTCAAAACACCAAGGGAGACATCAGCCGTACCATGGTGCTCGACAGGCCCAACTCACCTGCCAGTGAGCCTTATCGTGCTATACGCACCAAATTAAACCTGATTACAAAAGGAAATCAAAACCCGGTTATTGCTATTACCTCTACTTTCCCCAAAGAAGGAAAATCATACAATGCGGTAAACATTGCATCGTCGTTTGCACTGATGCGCAAAAAGACGGTGCTGCTCGACCTCGACCTGCGCAATTCAAAACTGAAAGAGGAGTTTAAGCTGGATTCGGATATGGGTGTGGTCAATTACATCATCGGAAAAGCAGAAGTAGAAGATATAACATTTAAAACCAAACATCCCTGGCTGAAAATAATCCCGGCCGGACCAATACCTCCCAACCCGGGCGAGATGCTGACCGACGAAAAGCTTGCTGAATTGCTCCGAAAACTAAAGGAAATATACGATGTGATTGTTATTGACTCAGCCCCGATTGGCTATGTTTCCGACCTTTTCCACGTGCATGAGTTTATCGATACCAACTTGTTTATAATTCGCCACAAATTCACCCATAAAATAGCCCTTAAAACAGCATTGGAAGAAGTTTCCAAACACCAATTAAAAGGAGTTGGGCTGATTGTAAACAATATTAAACTTTCAAAAAAGAACTACAGCTTTAGCGGAGGTTATGGTTACGGATACGGCTATGGATATGGATACGGTTACGGGTATGGCTACGGGAAAGGCTATGGTAATGGAAAAGGGGACAAAAAAAGTACCCGGAAACACCTGAAGCCTGAGGAAATTAAAAGCTAATCAAAGTGGTTGGCAGTAATCAACATGCACCTGGGAAATGAGCCTGGAGATACAATAGCCTAGGTGCATGTTGATTACTGTCAACTTAAAGTGATAAGCATAATTTTATCCTTGTGTCATTCTTCCGGCTGTTTTCTGAATCAGGTTCCACGTTTGTTTCACGTGCTCTTCTTCGGTGTAGGTCTGACCGATACTCATGCGTAAAACAACCTGCCCGTTAAGCTTGGTATGTGTAAAAAAGGCTTTACCGGTTTCGTTTACAGCATTCATTAGTGCCATATTAAAATCATCGCCTGCCTTATGGCGGAAGCAAACCAGGTTGAGCGCCGGCTCTACTACCATTTCAAACTCGTTTGAATCCTTCACCCAACGGGTAAAATTCTGTGCTATTTCTACATGCTTTCTGATATGAAACTGAAGTCCTTCCACACCGTAGTGCCGGATAACAAACCACAGTTTCAGCGATCGGAATCGCCTCCCCAGTTGCACGTGCCAGTCGCGATAATCAAACACCTCACCCGATTCAGTCGCTTTGTTGCGCAGGTATTCGGGAAGAATAGAGAACGTGCTGATGAGTTCTTCACGGTTTGCTACCCAAAACACATTGCAGTCAAAGTTAACAAACATCCATTTGTGAGGATTAAAGCTGTAACTATCGGCCAACTCCACTCCATCTTTTAAATACCTGAACTCGGGACAAAGCATGGCCGTGCCCGACATCGCCGCATCCACATGCAGCCAGCAGTTTTCTTCCTTGCATATTTCACCGATTTTCCGCACAGGATCTATAGCATTGGAAGAAGTAGTCCCAATGGTCGCGCAAACAAAAAATGGATGAAATCCCTTCTTCTTATCTTCCCGGATTAGCTCGTGCAACAAATCCGGGCGCATGGAGAACTGCTCGTCCACCTCAACCAACCGGAGATTTTCACTACCAATTCCTGCCATTTTTATGGCTTTTTCCAATGAAGAATGTGTTTGTGAAGAAACATAAGCGACCAACATCTCCCGCACCCCGGTTTTGTTGGATCTAAACTTTGTAGCACGCTCACGGGCGGCAATCACGGCGGTCAGCGCCGAAGTAGAAGCTGTATCCTGAATGACTCCGCCGCCAGTGGAGGTTGATCTGAATTTTTCAGGCATATCCATCATTTCCGCCAGCCAATCGAGCACACGGGTTTCCAGTTCGGTAGCTGCCGGACTAGTAGCCCAAATCATTCCCTGTACACCCAATCCCGATGAAACCAGGTCACCAAGGATGGAAGGAAAAGAAGTATTTGAAGGGAAATATGCATAAAAATTTGGCGACTGCCAGTGTGTTATTCCCGGCATAATTTTCTCATCCAAATCACGGATAATATGTTCAAAAGGCTCCCCTTTTTGAGGCGGGTTTTCCGGTAGTCCGGCTTTAATTTCACCTGGTTTCACCTGCGACAAAACAGGATAACTTTCAATTTTTTCGTAATAATCGGCAATCCAGTCAATAATTTTTTTCCCTTCTTCCCGAAACTGAGAAGGAGTAAGGTGGTAGTTTGTCATTTTCTTGTTTACTTGTTAATATTTTACCTGAAAGTCATCAAATTCTTCCAATGCAGGCATTTCGTTTTTTGTAACACGAGTTACCCTTGCCAATGAAGGGCCTATGCGAAGATAATCCAGGAAGGTTTCCATATCTGTCACATCTCCCTGTGCCATTACCAGCACGTTACCGTCGGGTGTATTTCTCACCCAGCCTTTCATATTAAGTTCTGCAGCCCGCTGCCGGACAAAGTAACGAAATCCTACGCCTTGAACCCTTCCAAATACTTTTATCTCATACTGTATCATTCGCCTTTTTTAAACTGCTCCATCACCTCGGGCTGTACCAGTGCCCAAAGAGAATACACACCCACAGCAGTGCCCAGCGGGAAGTTCAACAAATGAATAACAGAAAGAATCAACGTCAGTATGCGCGCCCATTCTTTTCTTCTAAAAAGCCCGATTCCGGCAATAATTCCGGGCAGGCTCAAAAAAATGATAAAACCTGTCATTATTTTGGCGATAATGGACAAAATGAATTGCGCCTGTTGATCTTCCACTAAATCGCCCACAAAGTATAAAACAATAAAAAGAAAAATACCGATCAAAATACATAAAATGCTCAAACCGATTTGGAGGGCGGCTACTACGTTAATATGCTTTTCCATTTTTTTTGGTTTTTAAAATTGTATTAAAAGTACAAAAAACAAGACGATTGAAAAGACTTACAAAAAGTTTTTAGCCTGACGGCAACATTTTCCCTTCAAACAGGTTCTTTTTCTGAGAAGGTTTAAAAGAAAGATGTACTTTTGCAACGGAAAAAGGAGATAAAAAGATGGAAATTATCAAAGTTATTTTACTCGCAGTAGCATTGGTTGCTATCGCTATGCTGGGGCTTGCTACCCAAATCTTACTTAAGCGGGGAGGTAAATTTCCCAACACGCATGTTGGGGGAAACAAGTATCTGAAAAAGCAGGGTATTGCCTGTGCACAAACCCAGGACAAAATCGAACGGGCAAAAGTAGAGAAGAAAGTGGATTTCAAAAGCGTAAAAATTGTTAACATCAGCAAATAAGTTTTCAGGTAATCCCCTCAGTGATAGCATGACTCTAAGTTATCCCATCACTTAACTCCCTAAAATCCTATTCATCTAAAATTATTCTGCCAGGTGCTCTTTGAAGTCGTCTGACATATACACCTGGATTGCCCCATCTGCATCGGCATAAAGAAAGTAAACTTTTATTTCCGGAATACTCCTTGCTATCTCTATTGATTTCTCCAGACCAAGCACCATAAAAGCAGTAGCAAAGGCATCCGCATCCATACAATTAGCGGCCAAAACAGTAGTGCTAAGCAGGCTGTGTTGTACCGGATATCCGGTTTTCGGATCAATGGTGTGGGCAAACTTTTTACCCCCCTCTATATAAAAGTTACGGTAATTCCCGGAGGTAGCAAGTGCATTTTCGGGAAGCTGAACTTTAGCCTGAATATCATTGGAAGCGAAAAAGGCTGTCTCATCCGGCTTACTGATGCCGATAGTCCAAACCCTGCCCTTTTCATTTTTTCCCCTGGCTACTACCTCGCCGCCAATCTCCACCATGTAATTTTCGCACCCTTTGGCAGCAAGAAAATCTCCGACCAAATCGCAAGTATATCCTTTTGCAATGGCACTCATATCAAGCTTCATGCGAGGATTTTCCTTCACAATCGTTCCATCCTTAAGCTGAATTTTGTTGTACCCGGTAATCTCCTTTAGGTCATCAATTATTTCCGGCGTCATTTTCCGGCGTTCTTCCGGCCCAAAACCCCAGGCATTTACCATAGGACCGGCAGTAATATCAAAAGCCCCGTGGGTAATGGTCGAAATTTCCATAGCACGGTTATAACATTCCAGAAATATTTCATTCAGTTCCACCGGTTTGTTTTCGTTCACTTTCGAAATAACACTACTCGAATCAAATGTTGAAAAGGTTTGATTGTACTCTGCCAGTTTTAAATCAATCGCACTATGGAAATCCTTTCCATCCGGACTTTCATACACAATATGATATATCGTTCCATAAATGGCCCCTTCATTATAAATATATTTTGCGGGCTGCCGGCACGCCTGGATACTTAACCCCAAAAACAAAATCAGTAATAACCGGAAATTCATTGGTTACAGATTTAAAATTCAGGACGAAATTACAAAAATATAGTTCTATAATCACAGATACCCGGTTTAACATGCAGGGCATTTTTAAAATTGTTAATGGATTTATCGTTCTTTAAACTTGTACAACAAAGTCACTGAAGTATAATTTATTAATTCTCTAACAGACAGATATAAAAAATTTAATAATCCGGTCAATAATAAAAACTGAAACCAGATAAGGAAATTAATGCAATATTGTATCGAAAATATTTACCAGACCTGTCTGGCATCCAACGAAGTGGCCATAACGATGTTTAAATGTGTATGCCTGAGGGTTAACGCCAACATCGACTGACAAGTGAAAGGATTTTTAATACAGAAGATTAACCCAAAATCTCATTCACCTTCACTGGTCTCCCTTCTTCCATCGATTTTTTGGCTGCCAGTCCAATAGCAATGGAAAGCAACCCGTCTTTTCCGTCCACCGGCATGTCACCTCCGGAAACCAAAGCATCGATAAACTCCCTGACTTCCTGGTTATAGGAAGCCTCGTATCTTTCCAGGAAAAAGTGCAAAGGCAGGTCGCCCGAAACACCCGCATGGGTGTATAGTTTGTGGTTGTTTGGAAAATTATTTTCGGCTATTGCCATGCCTTTATTTCCAAATACTTCAAGACGCTGATCATAACCATAAACCGCTTTCCTGCTGTTATCGATTATAGCCATGGTATCGTCTTCGAAGGTAAGGGTTATAACAGCCGTATCAATATCCCCGGCTTTACCGATTTCCGGGTCTACCATTACTGTTCCTTTGGCGAATACTTCTTTCACCTGTTTACCGGAAATGTAGCGTGCCATATCAAAATCATGGATTGTCATATCAAGAAACAATCCTCCTGAAACCTTAATATAGGAAACCGGTGGCGGGGCGGGATCGCGGCTGGTAATTTTCACAATATGAACATCACCCACAGAACCGTCTTCAACCAGTTGCCGAATTCTTTTAAACTCCGGATCGAAACGGCGGTTAAACCCCATCATCAGCCTTACTCCGCTTTCATCTACAATTTTTAAAACTTCCAGAACCCTACTAAGGGAAAGGTCCAGTGGTTTTTCGCAAAAAATGTTCTTCCCGGCTTTTGCAGCCTTAACTACATAATCGGCATGTGTATCGGTCGGGGAGCAAATAACAACAGCATCCACCCCGCTTACTGCCAATAATTCATCAAAATCTTTCACAAATACAGGAATGTTAAATTCCCTGGCAATTGCTTCCGATTCGTCAAAAACATCCATTACTGCCAGCACTTCTATTTCGGGGAAGTTGCGGCACAAATTTTTCAGGTGAATCTTACCAATGCGACCCAACCCGGCAACAGCTACTTTTAGTTTTTCCATTTTGGTTTATTTATTTAAAATCCGAGTGATTGAATAAATTGTCTGTTCCACACAGCACACTTTTTAGGCGAGCCCATTCCGGGCAACACATCTTGTTCTACTACAATCCAGCCATCATATTCCTTTTCTTTCAGGATATTTACAATCGTTTTAAAATCGACATTACCCTTTCCCAGTTCACAAAAAACGGCCTTCTCTACTGCTTTAAAATAATCGTATCCCTTTTGAACGGCATCTTCACCCACCGCCGGATCATAATCCTTAAAATGAACATGCCATATGCGGCTGTAATATTTCTTCAAGGCATGTACCGGGTCACCACCACCAAAAGCATAATGCCCCATATCAAGGCACAACCCAAGCAGCTCAGGATCCGTAAGGTTCATCAAACTATCCAGTTCCCAAGGTGCTTCCACATACCCTGCACAATGATGGTGAAAAACGGTACGCATGCCAAAAATGTCTTTTACTGCTTTTGCCACTTTTTCAACACCTGTGGCAAATACTTTCCACTGGTTTTCGGTCAGGCCCATTTCCGGGGTAATCTTACCGGCATTTTTTACCCTTTCTTCCACCGAACCGTTGTTATCAGCCAAAATAATAAAAGCGCCGGGGTAACCAGCCTCAAACATAAGTTTGGCGGTTTTCAATGCCTGCTCAACTCCTGCATCGTGGGCATCCGGGTTTGAAAATGCCACCGGAACAAAAGCTCCCACCAATTTTAGGTTTTTCTCCCGCAGTAAATTTTTCAATAAGGTCGGATCGGTTGGCATAAACCCCCAATCGCCCAGTTCGGTACCGGCATAGCCGGTTTCCACCATTTCGGAAAGCACCTGCTGATAGCCCAGCGCCTTTCCTTCCATTTCAAATTCGAGGGCTCCCCAGGAACAGGGAGCATTTGCGATTTGTATCATACTTCATTCGTTTAAAACTTTCTTGTCCATTCTTTAGGCCACCGTTCAATCACCACTTTTGTTTGTGTAAAAAATTCGATGGCATGTCTTCCTTGTCCGTGCAAGTCACCAAAAAAACTGTCGTTCCAGCCGCTAAACGGGAACTGTGCCATGGGCGCAGCCACTCCAATGTTGATCCCTATATTCCCGGCATTTGCCTGGTTCCGAAACATCCGGGCGTTTAATCCGCTGGTTGTAAACAGGCAGGCCATATTTCCGTAATTATTGCGATTCACAAAGTCAATGGCCTTTTCGATTGAATCCATTTGCAGCAGGCTCATCACCGGACCAAAAATTTCAGTGTTTATAACTTCCCCGTCCAGGGCTACATTTTCAAGGATGGTGGGTTTAATAAAATTCCCCTTTTCGTACCCGCTGATTTTAGCATTACGCCCATCAAGAAGAGGGGTAGCTCCCTCATCGATGCCTTTTGCAATAAGCCCTTCAATCCGGGTTTTACTTTCAGCAGTGATTACCGGTCCCATTTCAATGCCTTCATCCAGCCCGAAACCAGTGGTTTTTTGTTTGGCCGCTTCAACCAGTGCTTCTTTTATAACACCTTTCGTATCAGCCACTGCAATAATATTTGAAGCAGCAAGGCAGCGCTGACCAGCGCATCCGTAAACACTGTCGGCCACCACCCTGGCGGTTATTTCGATATCGGCATCCGGCATTACGATTAGCGGATTTTTAGCCCCACCTTGTGCCTGAACACGTTTGCCATTTGCCGTTCCACGCTGATAAATGTACCGGGCTACCCGGGTCGATCCTACAAAACTTACAGCTTTTATTTCCGGATGATCAAGCAAAGCATCTACACTGGGTTTCCCTCCATGCACCAGGTTTATTAGCCCTTTGGGCAGATCGTCGAGCTGGTCGATAAGCTCAAACACCTTCATCATGGTTAGTGGCACTTTCTCCGAAGGTTTGATGATAAAACTGTTTCCACAGGCAATGGCGTAAGGTAAAAACCAGAACGGAATCATTCCCGGAAAATTGAACGGAGCAATACAGGCACAGACTCCGACAGGTTGCCGGATCATAAATTCATCAATGCCGGTGGCCACATTCTCAGAAAATTCGCTCTGCATTAGTGTGGGGGTGGCACAGGCCGTTTCTACGTTCTCTATAGCCCGCTGCATTTCGGCCTTCGACTCCACAAAACTTTTCCCACACTCCAGGGTAATCAGCCGTCCAAGTTCATCGATATTCTCTTCCAGTAACTGTTTTAGTTTATAGAGTGGCTGAACACGTTTCATTACCGGGAACTCCCGCCATTGTTTTAAAGCTTCGCTTGCAGCGGCAACAGCCGAATCAACATCACCAGTGGTTTTTTCACCGTAGGGTACTTTCCCCAATACTTCCTGGTTGGCCGGGTTAATAACATCAATTGTCTGATGCTCCCCGCTTTCAACCCAGCTTCCGTTAATGTAATTTTTTAGTACTTCCATATACGCTTTTTTATTGACATGTAATTAATTTTCAAAATTTTATCCTGGTTAAATGAGTCATAATGTATTCCCCAATAAAATGTAAATCAGAATGGTTACTACGACCAGTACAGCCGAAAGATGGTAGGCATATTTCCATCTTTTCATATCCACTTTCAGGGTAACCACTTTGTCTTCAAATGTTTTGCGTGGATAGTAGGCTGACACGATGAACATCAGAATCATATTCAAAACAAATTCAATTCCCCAGAGGTGGATAAAGTGAATATTAATTTTAAAAACGAAACTGGTTAACAGATAAAAGGCCAGTCCGAAAAACAGGGCAGCCTTGGCCGCAATTGCCGAAATATTTTTCAGAAAAAAACCGGCCAGCATGATGGAGGCAATGGGAATGAAAAAAATACCGTTCAACTGTTGAAGCAACTGGTATAACCCTTCGGGAGCGTTCGCCACAAACGGCGCAGACAGAATGGCAAAAATAGCAAGCACAGAAGAAGTAGCCCTCCCAATCCAAACCAGGCGTTTTTCGTCGGCATTTTTGTTAATCAGCCGTTTATAAACATCAATGCTGAATATGGTTGCAGCACTGTTTAAAACACTGTTGAAAGTGCTGAGTACCGCTCCCATAACAACTGCGGCAAAAAAACCCACAAAACTTAGGGGCAACACTTTTTTGATAAGAGCCGGATAAATATAATCCTGGTTATCGTAAAGTGAATCACCGAAATAATAGAATCCAATCACCCCCGGAAGTACAATAATGACAGGTATCAAAATTTTTAAAATACCTGTATAGAGTAACCCTTTCTGGGCTTCTTTCAGATTTTTGGCCCCAAATGCCCGCTGGATGATGGTTTGGTTCATTCCCCAGAAATAAAGCTGGTTGATAACCAACCCGGTAAAAAGCACTCCAAAGGGCATTACCGAATCTTTTGCACCGATTACATTAAACTTCTCCGGCGCATTCTCATACACTTTCGAAATGCCCTCAAGAATATTTCCATCGCCAATACTGACAAGAGCAAGCACCGGAACCAGCAGCCCCCCGATAAGCAACCCGTAACCATTAACCGTATCAGAAACGGCCACAGCCTTCAACCCGCCAAAAATAGCATACAATGAGCCGATAATACCAATCGCAACGACTGTCATCCACAACCCCTTTGATTTGCTCACCCCAAAAACTTCGGAGATATTAAAAATACTCTCAAGATTGATGGCCCCCGTATACAAAACTATAGGCAAAAGCGTAACTACAAAAGAGACAACAAGAAATAATGCAATCAGACTGCGGGTTGTTCCATCGAAACGTTTTTCAAGATATTCGGGAATGGTAGTCAATCCCATTTGGAGGTATTTCGGGATAAAGTAAAGTGCAGCCACAACCAACGCCAGGGCCGAAGTAACCTCCCAGGCAATAACAATAAACCCGTTTTTATAGGATAAGCCGTTCATACCAATCAGGTGTTCGGTAGAAATATTTGTGAGTAACATGGAGCCGGCAATAATAATACCTGACAGACTTCTTCCTCCAAGAAAATATCCGTCGGAAGAATCCATTTTATCTTTTCGCAGTTTATACCAGGCATAAAATGCCACAAAAGCGGTAAAGCCGACAAATGTTAAAACGGTTTGCATAACAACCTGGTGTTATTGAGGGTTCCTATTCCTGCAACAGAATCCAAAATTTTTACTTTTTGATATCGTATCATATTCGTTCGGTTTAATTGTATTTTGCCAGCGCCCCGCAGAATCTTTACCCAATTCATTGATATTGCTTTTTACACTGGCAAGCTACCGGGATTTTATAAGGCTTAGTCAGAATCATAAAAAAGAAAGCCGCCCCCTGTCCTAAAGCACCGCTCCTGGCAGGCAGATAGCGACACATTGAGATTCAGCCCTTCACTTTTCCATAAAACCAGTTATCGTTTATAAATAGTAGCGTTGTTTTTTCTTTTGCTCATCATAGTTCTGCCGCGCTTTTTGAACAGATTCCGATTCGGATACTTCCGCAACCGGCACATCCCACCAGGCGTAACCGTAACCAGCCATTTTCCGTTCAGGAACCGTTTCAATGTAAATAACAGTTGTCTGTTTTTCCTTTTGGGCATTTCCCAGAGCCTCATTAAAGGAAGCGATATCTGTTGTTTTGTACACTTTTGCTCCAAGACTTTGGGCATTGAGCACCAGATCAACCGGCAACGACTCTCCTTCGAGGTAACCTTCTTTATTCCGGAAAGAATATTTTGTTCCGAATCCACCGCTTCCAATTGATTTTGAAAGCCCTCCAATGCTTGCAAACCCCTTGTTATCAATAAGAATAACAGTTAACTTGAAGCCTTCCTGTAACGAGGTTATAATCTCAGAAGGCATCATGAGGTATCCGCCATCCCCTACAATGACATAGATTTCCCTGTCAGGACAAGCCATTTTGGCTCCCAATCCTCCGGAAATCTCATACCCCATACAGGAATATCCGTATTCCAAATGAAATCCTTTTGAATTCCGGGTACGCCAGAGTTTATGCAAATCGCCCGGGGCGCTTCCCGCAGCACAAAGGACGATATCTTCAGGTTTGGAGAAATTATTCACTGCGCCAATTACCTCCGCCTGACTGGGAATTGCATTATTTTCTGCCTGATAGGCCAATGCTACTTTTTCGTCCCAGCTCTTGTTAAAATCGGCCGCACTTTTCCGGTAGTTATCATCCACTTTATACGACTCCAGCTTTTGAGCAAGTTCTTCAAGAATCACTTTTGCATCGCCCGTGAGGGCCAGCGCACTGTGTTTGTAAGCATCAAATTCGGCAATGTTTATATTGATAAATCTGACGTTTTTATTTTGAAATACTGTTTTGGAGGCGGTGGTAAAATCGCTGTACCGGGTACCGATTCCGAGAACCAAATCGGCTTCGGCACAAACAGCGTTGGCTCCCTCAGTTCCGGTGGCACCGGCAGCTCCCAGGTTATGCGGATCATCGTATGGCAGCGACCCTTTCCCGGCAAATGTTTCAGCAACGGGAATACCTGTCTGGTGAACAAGTGTTTTCAGGGCTTCCTCCGCTTCGCTGTAAATAACGCCGCCGCCGGCTATTATTACCGGTTTCCGGGCTGAAAGGATCCAGTTTACAGCGCGCAGTAATGCATTCACATCGGGACGCGGGCGGGGAATGTGCCAAACCCGTCTTTCAAATAACTCCGCCGGAAAATCATACGCTTCAGCCTGCACATCCTGTGGAATACAAAGAGTAACAGCTCCGGTATCTGCCGGTGAAGTGAGCACACGCATCACTTCGGGAAGAGCGGTAATTAACTGTTCGGGACGATTAATGCGATCCCAGTATTTTGAAACGGGTTTAAAACAATCATTAACTGAAAAATCCTGAGAAACGGCCGATTCCAGTTGCTGCAAAACCGGAGCAACAATCCGGGTGGCAAAAATATCGCCGGGCAAAAGCAAAACGGGAAGCCGGTTAATGGTGGCGCCTGCTGCAGCGGTAATCATATTGGTGGCGCCGGGTCCGATGGAAGAGGTACAAACAAAAGTTGACAGCCTGTTTTTCATTTTGGCGTAACCGGCGGCGGTGTGCACTGCCGCCTGCTCGTTGCGAACCATGTAGTATCGAAAATCAGGCGACTGCTGGAGCGCCTGACCAAACCCGGCCAGGTTGCCGTGCCCAAAAATTCCAAAACACCCGGCAAAAAAAGGTTGCTCTGTTCCGTCACGTTCAGAATATTGGTTTTTGAGGAATTCAATGGTTGCCTGGGCAACAGTAAGTCTTTTTGTCTTCATTTCAAAACCCTCCTCTCGATTCAATAAATGCTAAAATTTCTTTTTCATAAGGCGTAAAATTGGCACAGCCCAACTGGGTAACGACATGCGCTCCGCAGGCATTTCCCATCCGGCAGCATTTGTACCAGTCCCAGCCTTTCAGATAGCCATAAATAAAGCCGGCGGCAAATGCATCACCCGCTCCCAGAATATTGACCACCTCAACAGGAAAGCCGGGAACTTTTTGTACTGTTCCATCGGGCAGGTAAACTACGGCGCCACGCGATCCGGTTTTTACAATCAACGCATCTACGCCCAGCTGTAAAATTCCGCGGATAGCTTCGTCAATATCTCCTTTTATCTCCGGAGCTGAAATCTGCTGGTGGCTGATAACCAATTGTGATTTATCGGCAAGGAATGCCGCCAAAATCTCTTCTTCTGTTCCCAAAACAATGTTTACGTTGCGCATAAAAGCTCTTGTTGTTATTCCAAATGCGCGGATATCGTACCATTGGTCGGCGCGGAAATCGAGATCGAGCATCACCGGAATTTCATTTTTACGGGCAATCTCAGCCGCCAGAAATGCGGCACTCCGCGTCGGTTCAATGTTTAAAGCCGTTCCCGAAACTTCGAGCAGCCTCGACTTCTCTATTCCTGCATTCAACACATGATCGATATTGATTTGCGAATCGGCGCAGTTATCGCGGTAGTAAACCAGCGGGAACCGGTCGGGGGGCTCAATTCCCAGTAGCACCGCCGACGTGCGGGCCCCCTCAATAACGGGGACATTTTCAGTAATTACCTTTTCCTCTTCCAAAAAATGAATGAGAAAATCTCCCACCTTGTCTTTACCCACACCACTAAGCAGGGAAGCTTTTAATCCCAGCCTGCTGCAACCCACGGCAATATTTAAAGGCGAACCGCCCACAAATGCATGAAATCCCGGAATCTCTTCGAACCGGCTTCCAACCTTTTGTGAATAAAGGTCGATGGATGACCTGCCGTAAGTGATTACATCGTATTTTTTTTCCTGGTCTGTCATATTGATTTTATTTATTGTTCATGTCAGCAGTTACCATCGGTATTCTGGGGTCTTTTCCTTTCCACGAATTGTAAATCCATTTATGGTCCGGGTCGTCGGTATTTGAAAGGGACTGATCGCTTCCAGTCAGGAAATTGAGATAATACACATTGTAACCATGCCCGGCCACCACGGGATGGTAACCTCTCGGAACCAGCACCACGTCGTTATTCCGGGCCACGGCAATTTCATCCAGACTCCGGTCATCATTATAAATTTGCTGAATTGCAAATCCCTGAGGTTTGTCTATTTTGTAAAAATAGGTTTCTTCAAGGCAGGCTTCCGATACATTTCCTTCGGCATCTACTTTGCGTTCGTCGTGTTTATGTGCCGGAAAAGAACTCCAGTTTCCGGAAGGTGTATAAACCTCGACAGACACTAACCGGTGGCAATCAAAACCAGGCTGCAGCAGGCTGTTAATCTGGCGCGTGGCATTATCGCCGCCGCGGATTTCAATCGCTGCTTCCTCCGGGCGTTTAAAACAGGCCGGATGATCCTCATCTGTTTTGCACCAGCCGTAGGCAATATCCAGCGTTTCACTTTCAGCCGTTAACTCAAACCGGGTATTTCTCGGAAGGTACAATGAATGGGCAATTCCACTGAAAACATCTTTTCGTCCGTTCCCTGTTACCCATTCTCCCTTATCAGATTTTACGGAGAAATTGCCGCCCAGTAAAATAATAGCATACTCATTCCCCAGGGTATCTGCCGACCATTTTTCCCCTTGTTTCATTAAGCGGGCCTGAAAGTTCAGGAATTGCCAGCCCGCTTCTTCTTTCAAAATACTCTGATAAATCCCGAACCCAGAGGTTGGCTTTGCCAGAAGCGGGTATTTTTTGTCTTGTTTCATATTTAATTATTTTAGTTCGACAGCTTTTCCTGTTGCTTTCAGTAGTTCGAATTTTTCCAGGATAAATTTCTCATACTCCTTCATAAATGATTTTCCCGGAACAATGGGATCGAAAAGCGCGGGAGAAAGTTTGAAAAATTCCCGGTGTACGCGGGTCCAGATAAGGCGGGCATCGGTGGCAATATTTATTTTGCATACACCGTACTGAATGGCTCTCACCAACTCTTCGTCTGAAACCCCCCGGGCATCGGTACCAAGCTGGCCCCCGGAAGCGTTAATTCGCTGGATCTCCTCAAAATTTACGGCAGAACCGCCATGCAGGACAAGCGGAAAAAAAGGCAGCCTGTTTTGAATTTCTTCAAGGATGTCAAACTGCAAACCCAGCCCTCCCGAAAACTTGTAGGCTCCATGACTGGTACCCACGGCTACTGCGAGACTGTCGCAGCCTGTTTGATTGACAAACTCCTCCACTTCTGCCGGACGCGTATATTTTTTGCTCTTTTCATCCACAGTAATATCATCTTCTACGCCGCTCAAAACGCCCAGCTCGGCCTCAACAGTAATATTTTTGGCATGTGCCTTCTTTACCACTTCCTTTGTAATGGAGACATTCTCTCCAAAAGATTCGTGAGAAGCATCAATCATAACCGATGTATAGCCGCCGGATTCAATGCAATCAAAAACATGTTCCCTGTTCCCATGATCAAGATGGATGGCAAAAACCGTATCGGGATATATTTTTGCCGCAGCCGAAATCATTGCAAGCAACATTTCAGGATGGGCATAATTCCTGGCTACCGGAGTTGTTTGTACAATAAAAGGCGCATTTGCTTTTTGAGCTGCCCTGAACAAACCATGGATTTGTTCCATGCTCCAAACATTAACTGCCGCAATTCCGTACCTTCGGTAACATTTCCTAAATATTTCTTTTGTTGAAACCAGCATATACTGAAAAACAATAGATTACACACTAATTAAAACCGAAATTTAAACCTTAATTCATATTGAATCCAAATAAATAGGAGGAAATGTTTATGCAAACCTTTGCATAAAAACACCTGTTTGTCTTTTTATCAAAAAAAGCAGAGCCACACAATAACAAACTGGAATACAACAATATAAATATCGAAAAAGGAATTCGTATCAGAAAAAGGGATAACAGTACAAAACCTGGTTCAGGTTCGGAGTATATGGAAACCGAAAAGTATTGTCTGATTATTTTGACGAACCTCTGACAATAAGTTCAGGATACAACTCTTCCACTCTGATGTCAGAAAGGTCGTTATTGGAGTTTATTCGTTTCATCAGGATCCGGGCCGATAACATGCCCAACTCATAGGTTGGCTGCCAAACGGTTGACAGAGAAGGACTAAAGTAGCAGGAATGAGGATCATCGTCAAAACCTACCACCGATATTTCATCGGGAATAACAAGGCCGGCCTTCTTAATAACATACATCGCCCCAATGGCCACTCCATCGTTAATGGCAAATACGGCATCGGGTGGGCTTGGCAGTGCAAGCAACTTTTGGGTAGGTTTAATACCATGCTCCGGGGTAAACCCCGAACTTTCTACAATATATTCTTCTTTCACCGGAACATGGTGAAGTGCCAGGGCATCTTTATACGCTTTCAGCCGGTGCCTTGCCGTGGAGAGACTTAACGGCCCGGCAATATGGGCAATGCGCCGGCATCCGGTTTTAACCAGGTATTCTACTGCCTGAAACGCACCACTGTACTCATCCACAAATACCTTATCCACTTCCAGCCCCTCGCAATCACGGTCAAAAATTACCAGCGGGATATTGTTGTCGGTTAAAATTTTCAGGTGATCAAAATTTTTTGTTTCAGACGAAGGTGAAATTAAAAATCCATCAACCCGGATGGACGCAAAAGACCGGAGAATTGACTTTTCTTCTTCCATTGATTCATTCGACTGGCTAATCATCATATTCACCCCCAGTGGACTAAGCAGATCCTGAATGCCGTTGATAACAGAAGAAAAAAAGGAACTGGTGATTTCCGGAACAATGATCCCGATAGTGTTGGTGCGCTTTCTCAGCAGATTTAGCGCCAAAAGATTCGGTTGATAATTCAGTGTCTTGGCCAGTTCAATAACCGCATCACGTGTTTTTTTACTGATGGCCGGGTGGTTATTCAACGCCCTCGAAACTGTTGAAGGGGAAATATTTAATTCCCGGGCAATATCAGTAATGGTAGTGCGCGCTTTTTTCATGTATCAATTTTGGAAAATATCCAACAATGTAATGAAACATCTCATCATTCTCTTTTGATCACTCATTCCGAAACATCGAATATTAAAAATCTCACTGCAATTCGAGCAGCCCGGCCAGTTCGTCCATACTAAAGAACACAACTGCTCCAAGCTTTTCAAACTCTTCTTTATTGCGTTCGTTTGCAAAACCAAACACATCAAAACCTCCTGCCCTGGCTGCCTTTACGCCAGCCAGACTGTCTTCAATTACCGCACACTCATTGGGTTTAAACCCCATCTCTTCGGCAGCGTATAAAAAGATATCCGGATTCGGTTTCCAAACCCCAATATCGTAACAACTAAAAATTCGGTTTTCAAATTTATGAAGAAGATTGGTAACTTCTAAGCTCAATTCCAGCTTTTTGCGCGGCCCACTCGAAGCCACACAACACGGAACCGTTATTTTATCCAAGAGTGCAGCCACACCTTCAACCGGTTTTAAATCCGTCTTAAATAACTCAAAAGTTCGTTTTCGGAATTCCTGTTCAAAATCAGCCGGTAATTTTTCTCCTGCTTCCCTCTCCACATAATCCATGGTGCTTTGCAGGGAGACACCCGAAAAATTCTTCATGGCATAATCCATATCGATATCAACCCCAACAGATTTTGCCATTTCCACCATCACTTTGTTTGAAATGATTTCACTGTCTATCAAAACACCGTCGTTATCAAAAATCAGACACTTGTACCTCATACAAACATTTCTTTGAAAATTCAACTCATTTACCATTATAGTGCAAGGATAGCAATTAATGGAAAACGAAAACATTCCAGTACCCTGTTTTTTTGAATTCCCAATATCCTGTTCTTTCCGGTTTCGTTCAACCCAGAGTGCGCCGCGACAGTTAAACTCCCCAGTCAACCTTTATCTAAAAAAATAGGGAACAGAACTGTTCACATTGAAAAATAGGTTCCTAAGTACCAGCAAACGGATACGATAAAACCAGAAGTTTAGAAAAAAGGTTATAAAAATAAAAAATGGCAGGCCTGTAAGCCGGATTCTGTATCCTAATTTGCATCAGGACCTTTATCATTTATCTGGCCCCGGCATCACTGCCGGGATCATTGCAGCCTACCCCTCCTGACATCCGGTGTGCATCCGGAAACGAAGCGGGCAACCTCGCTGCGCTGCAACAGCCGCGCAATCAGAATATATTTGGCTTTGCAACCCGTGAGGTGTACGGCTGACTGTGTTGCCACGGCCACCGGTAGGCTTTTACCCCACCTTTTCACCCGTTCCCCGTCCCAATCGCAATCGGGAGAGGTGGTTATTTTCTGTTACACTACTATCCCCTTTCAAAGATCTTCCCGTTAGGAAGCACGGCGCCCTGCGTTGCCCGGACTTTCCTCTCCCAACCTAAACCGGGAGCGATAAAGCGGCCTGCCGGTGCAAAAGTAATACTTTTTAGCTTCAAGTTTAATGCCTTGCGCCTAAAGAATCCGATTACAGCAAAAATCGGAACACCATCCTTTGAGCTACTTTTTTCTCAGCATCACCATCGTTGCCCCGTAACCGTATTCCTTGAACGAGGCATCCTGAAAAGAATATTTTGGAAATTTGATTTTGAGTAGTTTGGCAACCTCCTGTTTCAGCACTCCCTGTCCTACGCCATGAATAAAAACAATACGTTTGGCCCGCGACCGGATACCTGCATGCATTTCGGTTTCCACTTTGTCCATTTGAATACCAAGAATCTCCTTGTTACTTAGCCCGGCGGTGTTGTCAATCAGTTCATGAATATGCAAATCCACTTCTATAATTTCAGAATTTTGCTGTTTGGGAGGTTCCTTCTTCTGTACCTTTTCCAACTTAGACTTCGTAACTTTCCGGAAATCATCCTCGGTTAATTTATCAATTTCAGTATTTAAAATATTTTCAGCTATTTGATAAACCAGGGCATTTTTTGAAAAAAATGAGTTGGACTGAAAACTCTTCTCCTTATAAAACTTCACCGGATTTATCTTGAATTTTTTGGAGACAGCTGGATTCCACTCCTTTTCTTCACCGGAAAAATACAGCAATTGGAAACAATATTCCGGTAAATCAGACAGGTCGCCCGGCCCGATAGTTTCCAGATTTTCTTTCGAGTTGGGAGGCACTGTTCCCGACAAAATTGTTTCGTACCGGTTTTCCCTGAAATGGGCATAGCGGAACAGCAGTGTAAAGTTGCTGTCGTTCACCAGGTAAAAATCGATATCACCACCTAATGGGTTCTTTGAGTCGAAAGGAACGCAGCAAAAATAAAAATGGGGAGAATCTTTCCCGGCCAAAATTTTTCCTTCGGATTCTTCTTCCTGAACAACGGGAGAAATGACTTCCTCTGCAGGTGAGGGCGCTACCTCCCGGTCTCCTTTATTAAGTGCAGGATCGTCAACATTTATCAATTGCGAAATGAGACAGGGAACTTCAAAACCATCCTGATTCTCCACCTTCACCATATTTTTTCCGATGAAAGCAGTTACCGTTCCTCCGCCAACATCGTTTAAAAACTTCACTTTGTCGCCTATTTTTATCATCTTTTCTGACTTTCCCGCAAAAGTACTATTTTTTTATGCATTCAATTTTTGGGTTAATTTTGTGCCGAATAAAAAAGAAAAATTTTGTCAGATTATAAAAAAATAAAAATCAGCGACTTCAGTTATTCGCTGCCCGATAACCGGATTGCCAGGTATCCGCTGAAAGAGCGTGACGGTTCTAACCTCCTGGTTTGGCAAAACGGTCATATAGAAAAGGACATTTTCAAAAACATCACTGAATATATTCCGAAAGATTCGATGCTGGTCTTCAATAATACCCGCGTAATACATGCCCGCCTGTTTTTTTGGAAAGAGACGGGTGCCAAAATTGAAATTTTTTGTCTGGAACCGGTACACCCTTCGGACTATCAGGTTGCTTTTCAGCAAACAGAAAGAGCAGTTTGGAAGTGCATGGTGGGCAATGCAAAAAAATGGAAAGAAACGGAACTATCAGCAGACATTGAAATCGGAGGAAAAACGGTAAAGCTGAAGGCCAGGAAGGCAGGAGAGCAAAACAATACACTCCTGATTGAATTTACCTGGAATGGAAGGTTTTCATTTGCTGAAATCATCGAAAAAGCGGGTACTTTGCCGCTTCCACCCTACTTAAAAAGAGAAACGGAGCCGGCCGATGAGGTTACTTACCAAACAGTGTATGCCCGGAATGACGGCTCAGTGGCAGCGCCCACAGCCGGGCTACATTTTACGGAGCAGGTTTTAAATCAATTGGCGGCAAAGAATATTCAACCGCGCGAAATTACGCTTCACGTGGGAGCCGGAACGTTTCAACCAGTAAAATCGGAGAACATCGGAATGCATTCCATGCATCACGAAAAAGTGGTTGTTCCCAAATCTTTTATAGAAGAACTTTTTTCGAACCAGCAAAAAATAATTGCTGTGGGGACGACTTCAGTACGTTCGCTCGAAAGTTTGTACTGGCTGGGATTGAAATTGGGTGAAAATCAGATTGACACAGAAAGTCTGGAAATCGAACAATGGGAACCTTACGAAAAAAAGGAGACGGTGAGTCTTCAGCAGGCGCTTGAGAATATTCTGAAATACCTTGAAAAACAAAAACAGGAAAACCTGTCGTTCTCCACTCAAATCATTATTGTTCCGGGGTACCAGTTTAAACTTGTTGGAGGGATGATTACCAATTTCCATCAACCACAAAGCACACTACTACTGCTTATCAGTGCCTTTTTGGGCAGCAAATGGAAGGATGTTTACCAGTTCGCATTGGAAAACGGGTTCCGGTTTTTAAGTTACGGCGACAGTAATCTCTATTTAAAATAATCCGGGAGACCTGATTCATTTAAAATACTAATATACCAACCAGAACAGACAGCATACTTGCAAAATCAGGCTCATAGGTTTTCTTCTATCTTTTCGATGAGTAATTTGCGATCAATGGGTTTGGTAATATAATCGTCGAACACCGCTTTAAGCTGCTCCACATCACCGGGTAATGCATAAGCCGTTTGACCAATTACCGGTAGCTTTGGTTTTATTTTCCGAATTTCTTCCAGGGCTTCAAAACCATTCATTTCCGGCATTTTTATATCCATAAGTACCAGGGAAATATCAGGATTTTTCTTGCAGTACTCAACGGCTTCTTTTCCATTAACAGCACGGATTAATTTGTAGTTTCCTTTTGAAAGTACCTTAGAAATGAAAAACCAGTTTATATCTTCATCTTCAGCGACCAAAATAAGCTTACTGTCTTTTGACTTTTCTAAATCAGCAGACAAACTTTTTCCCTGGGGTGTTACTTGTTCGCTGGATTCAACAAAAGGCAGCGTGACTGTAAAAGTTGATCCCTTCCCGATTTCGGAATCAACCTCAATCGTTCCGCCCATAAGTTCAACGTATGCTTTTGTAATGGAAAGACCGAGGCCTGAGCCGGATGCCCTTTTTGACAAGTCCGTTTCTATCTGCCGAAACCGTTCAAATATTAACTGATGATTATCCGGGGAAATACCAACACCGGAGTCTTTTACAAAAAAGGATATTTTATCCGCCTTTTCCATTTGATAACCAAAACTAATCTGCCCCTGAGGAGTAGATTTTATTGCATTGTTCAACAGGTTTATCAGGATTTGACGGAGTTTCACCTCATCGGTAATCATCTTGCCTTTAGGGGGGGGTTCCGGCATTTCAAGACTAAACTTTACCTCCTTCTCTTTAGTGGGGGAAACGGCATAAGTTTGATACAAATGCGTTAAAAAATCCTGCAGGTCTATTTCCGATTCCTTCAGTTCGATTTGACCGACATCGATATGCGAAATTTCAACAATATCGTTTATGATGGAAAGAAGGTAAAACCCGCTTTCCCTTACTATGTCAATGAATTCTTCCCGCTCTTCTGTTGTTAGTTCATCCTGGGTAAGCAGCTCGGTAAACCCCATAATTGCATTCATCGGGGTACGAATTTCATGCGACAGGTTGGCCAAAAACGCCGATTTCAGATGGTCACTCTCTTCGGCCTTTTCCTTCGCTTGCTGTAATTCAATATTTTGCTCCTGAAATTCATGGTTTAGCCGGGAATACTTTTCTACCTGCTCCTGTAACTCTTTCTGCTTTTTAATTAAATCCGTGCTCAGTTTTCGCTCGCTTTCATAAAGTTTCTCTTTCTCCCACAAGTTTTGAAAATTCCGCTTTTGTCCGGCCAGCAACAAACCGAGTAGCATCGTTCCGGGAGTATAAATAAAAAAAACAGGCAGTACAATCGTTTTCAAGGTAGGCATTATCCTTTCGGAAGGTAAAAATACCGTTGTTGCCAACATCATAATATGCACAACCAGCCCAAGCGCTAAAAATTCTATCGCCATATATTTAGGCTGCTTGTTCTTTCTGAGTTCTGCCCATAATAACCCGATTGTACCCGAAACCAAGATAACAGCCATCCCCATCCACATTCCTTCACCGTCCATAAAAAACCGCGCAACCATAGTAAAAACCATCGCTATAACTGTAGGGATTACTCCAAAAAACACACCTGAAACAGAAAGCATTACCGAACGGGTATCGAAAACCAGGCCAGGCATTAATGTCCAGGGAGTAAACATTAGTACGATTCCAATTCCACCAAGTATTATCCCTGTAAACAATTTTGCCGGCAAACTTCTGGGTTTCTCATTTTTCAGCCAGAAATTTTCGTAAAGCATGGCAAAGGCCATCAACACTGCAATATTCTGGATAAGGCCGATTATTATTGGTTCATTCATTTCTTAAGACTTAAAGGTAGGAGAACACAGGTCAAAAAGTTGAATCCAAGATACATTTTTTTCTGTTTTTATACAATTCTGATTCATTTCCTGAAACGGGCTAACTTTTTATAAAAGCCTTTTCATTCAATTGTTTTTGCCATCTTTACAGGCAACAATAAATGTAGAGAAGAAAATGAGCACATTGGAGCAGTTAAAACCACAGCCTCTTTTCAATTATTTTGAAGCTATTTGCCAGGTTCCGAGGCCCTCAAAGAAGGAAGAAAAAATCAGAAAGTTTTTGCTTGATTTTGCGGCGGAGCATAAATTGCAGGCAAAAACCGACAAGGCAGGCAACGTCCTGATTTCGAAGCCTGCCACTCCGGGGAGAGAGGATGCTCCCACGGTTATTCTGCAAACCCACATGGACATGGTGTGCGAAAAAAACAGTGATAAGGTATTTGATTTTGATCACGATCCCATTCAGCCTGTAATTGCAGACGAATGGGTGAAAGCTGATGGCACCACATTAGGGGCTGACTGTGGGATTGGCATTGCCGCGCAAATGGCAGTGCTTACTTCCGATGAGCTCAAACACGGCCCCATTGAATGCCTGATTACGGTTGACGAAGAAACCGGGCTTGGCGGAGCTTTTGCGCTCCAGCCTGAATTTATGTCGGGTTCGGTTTTGCTGAACCTTGATTCGGAAGACGAAGGAGAAATTTTCATCGGATGTGCCGGAGGAATAGACACGTTGGTTACCTTTCCTCTCTCAATGGAAGAAATACCCCAGGGTTCTGCCTCCCTGAAACTTTCAGTATCCGGACTACTGGGCGGGCACTCAGGGGACGACATCCATAAAAACCGGGGAAATGCGATCAAAATTATGACCCGTTTCCTGTGGAAAGCTTCGCATGACTTTTCTGCAAGAATAGCCATGCTAGACGGTGGAAACCTGCGCAATGCTATTGCACGCGAGGCCTTTGCCATTGTTGTTTTCCCGGAGAATCAAAGAGAAAATCTGCTGAATGCTTTTGAAAAGTTTACCTCTCAGGTCAAATTTGAATTTGAAAGAAACGAGCCCAACCTGAAGCTTGGTATTGATGAAGCAGTACTGCCCAAAATGGTTATTATGTCTGAATTACAGGAGAACCTGCTACATGCGCTGTATGCCTGTCCGCACGGTGTACTTGAGATGAGCGCCCGGATGGAAGGCATGGTGGAAACCTCCACAAACCTGGCATCGGTAAAGGTGGTAGAAGAAGAGGGCATTCTGATAACCACCAGCCAACGCAGCGAATTGGAAAGCCGGAAATATTATGCTGCCGAAATGGTGCGTTCGGTGTTTGAGTTGGCAGGCGCCAATGTGATCCACTCCGATGGCTATCCAGGCTGGACACCCAACCCTGACTCAAAAATTCTGGATACCACCGTGGCGTCCTACAAAAAATTATTCGGGAATGAACCTGTTGTGCGTTCCATCCATGCCGGCCTGGAGTGTGGCCTTTTTCTTGAAAAATACCCGCGTCTCGACATGGTTTCCTTCGGCCCCACCATCAAAGGAGCCCATTCGCCGGATGAACGGTTAGATATAAAATCTACTGAAAAATTCTGGAAACATTTGACAGATATTCTGGAAACGGTTGAATAATCCTGAATAGCTCTTTTCAAAGATAATACAGTGAAAAATAAAAACGACCAGAAGAATGGCTCTCAAAAATTTTTGAAATACGAAAAACAAATCAATTAAAAACAATATTACTATGAACAGGCATTTATTTCTTATTGCTATCCCCCTTTTGCTGTTTGTGCAATCGACTAATGCCCAAGCCCCCGCCACCTCGGTTTTTTATACCACCAATGGCGCTGAAAAGCAGTGGATCACTTACAAGGACAATCACCGTGCCCTCTACCGGATTATTACCGACGAAGCATTTAAGTTACTGGAGGAACGGTCGGAAGGGATTTCGCGGTTAAAAACAGAAGCTGACTGGAACAACCACCGGCAAAAGGTAAAAGCAGCGTTGTGTAACTCTTTGGCAAAGTTTGAGAAAACGCCTTTAAATGCAAAAACCACCGGCACATTAGAACGTGAAACATTTACCGTTGAAAAGATACTCTTTGAGTCGCACCCCGGATTTTATGTAACAGCCGGACTCTTCCTTCCCAAAGAAAGACAAAAACCGGCTCCGGCGGTAATTTATGCCTGTGGCCATTCCGACCTGGGATTTCGGGTCGAAGTCTACCAACATGTGATTCAAAACCTTGTAAAAAAGGGTTTTGTCGTTTTGGCTTTCGACCCTATCGGACAAGGCGAACGATTGCAGTACCCTGATCCGGAAACCGGAAAGTCTAAAATCGGGGGACCAACAGGCGAACATTCCTATGCCGGAATACAAACCTTGCTGACAGGCACTTCGTTAACGGATTATTTTATTTGGGACGGAGTCCGCCTGCTTGACTACCTGGAAACCCGCCCCGAAGTAGATATGAAACGTATCGGGATAACCGGAAGATCTGGCGGAGGAACCCAAACAGCCCAGATTGCCGCCAGTGACGAGCGTATTTTTGCGGCTGCTCCCGAATGTTACATCACCAATTTTACAAGATTGTTGCAATCCATCGGTCCGCAGGATGCAGAGCAAAATCCGTTTAACGCGATTGCCAATGGATTTGACCACCCGGACTACCTGCATATTCATGCGCCAAAACCGAGCCTGATAATTACCACAACCCACGATTTTTTCAGCATCCAGGGAGCACGTGAAACGTTTGCCGAAGTGCAGCGTTCGTATGCTGCCTGCGGACAACCCGGAAACATCCAAATGACGGAAGACTTCGGGGTTCATGAATCGACCAAAAACAACAGGGAAACACTTTACGCATTTTTCCAAAAACACCTTGACTTACCCGGCGATCCAACTGACGTTGAAACTACACCATTCCCGGCGGAAGATCTTTGGGTTTCCCCCACCGGACAAATTGGTACTTCGTACGACTGCAAAACGGTGTTTGACCTGAATCAAAAATATTTTCCGGGGAAAGAGGTTCCTGAAAACGGCTTACCTAAAAAAGTGGCCCAAACGGCCGGAATCACTTTTGACAGAAATCTGACTGCTGCTGTTTATACAGGAAAGTTTTCAGCAGATGGCATGGAAGTGAAAAAATATTTTCTGGAAAACAACCGGAAAGATTTTGCACTCCCGGTGTATGTGATACAAAAAGAAAAATCCACTACGGGGAATGTGGTTGCCTGGTTTTATCCGGAAGGGAAAGAAAAACTTTTGAACGAACCGCTTCTGCAGGAAATACTGAATGCAGGACACACCGTTGTTTGTGCTGATTTACCCGGAACCGGCGAACTCCACGATCCGTCATTTTCCGGCGATGGAGTCATCAAGGGAGTTCCTTTCAATTACACATTCGGCGCTCATCTTGTGGGGAAAAGTATTCCCGGAATTCAGGCTGAGGCCATCGGTTTGCTGAATCAATTTATTCAGAACGAAGAACAATTTCAGCAGGTTAAAAAATGTGCAATGGTACAGGGAGCATCGGCATCCGCTTTTTTGCATTTTGCGGTACTGAACAGTTCTTTCGGGAAAGCAGCTTTTATTGATTTTCCGGGAGCTGCCTTCAACCTTGTAACCAATGAATTTTACAATCCGGCAGAAGCCTTTGATGTTGTTCCCGGTAGTTTGTTGTATTACGATTTACCCGATCTCACAGAATATCTTTCCGCATCGGGAATTAAAATCTATTTCCATAAAGAAACAGATAAAATCCAAAAAGTCACGGAATTTATGGCAAACTGACAATGCTTTAAAGTTGCTGCAGTGATCGTAAGTCACTGCGGTAGCTCCAAGTTTTTTAACGAATTGTAGCCCAGCTCGTACAACTCTTCGGCATGACTCATGCTAAGAATATCGTAGGTATCAATATCTTCCGGTTCCACATAAACCGCAGCATATTTCTTCACCTCATTCAGGTTGGCATTTACACTCATATAAAAAGTACGGATTGCAATCTGAATCAGGTTCTTAAACTTTTCGCGAGGATTAATCGGGCTGATGTTTACAGCCACAATCTGTTCGCACTTGTTTTTCACAGGCTTCACCGGAATATTATCGAGCAGTCCGCCGTCTACATATAGTTGCCCGTCTATTTCCACCGGCGAAAACAGTATAGGGATGGAAGACGAGGCAAGCACCGTCTTACCAAGCGGGCCACTGCTTTTATATTCCACCGCTCCTTTATTCAGGTTCGAAACGGCAACAAAAAAAGGGAGGGGTAAATCTTCAATATTTTTATATGAAATTTCTTTTTGAATGACCTCCTCCAACCCATTCAGTTTAAGCAGGCCATCTACCGGAAGGTGAAGGTTGGTATATTTAAACAACCACCCTTTGTTAAAAATTTTTATGATCTCTTCGGGAGATTTTCCGGCAGCTACAAAAGCCCCCACCAATGCGCCAACACTAGTTCCTGCAATCACATCAGGCTGAATGCCTTTTTCATAAAGTGCCGCAATTACCCCCAGATGGGCAAATCCGCGTGTTCCACCTCCACTCAGAACCAAACCGGTTTTATACTTTTTCATGTACTCCTGTTTCTTTCAAAGAAAACCACTTTTGCATCAATTCTTCATTATCCGGGCCATTTTTGTGCCGGAAAATATTTTTGCGGTTATCGTAAATGTAGTCTGCCTGATATTTCCTGCTATTCTTTACAATATCCTTCAGCGCAAAAATCATTAAATCCACTTCCGCATCCAGCATGGTAGGATGCAACGACCAACGCACCCATCCTGGCTTTTCCGACAAGTCACCATGACTAATTTTTTCGCTGATTTCCTGCGACTTCTCGTGGGTCACCTCCAGTAAAAAATGCCCGTATGTACCGGCACAGGCACATCCTCCACGGGTTTGAATCCCATACCTGTCATTTAAAATCTGCACTACCTGGTTGTAATGAATTCCTTCGATATAAAACGAAATGACCCCCAAACGATCGCGTACATTATCAGCCAGAATTTTTAAGCCCGGAATTTCATCCAGCCCTGCAAATGCCAGCTTCAGCAGTTCTTTCTCGCGCTCCGTCATTTTTTCTACCTCCATTTCATCTTTCAGCTGAAATGCCAGGGCAGCCTTAACCGATTGCAGAAAACCCGGGGTACCGCCATCTTCACGGGCTTCAATATCGTCCACATATTTGTACTTTCCCCAGGGATTGGTCCAGTCAACCGTACCTCCACCCGGATTGTCAGGCGCCTGGTTTTTATACATAGATGCATCGAAAACCAATACTCCCGGAGAGCCGGGGCCTCCCAAAAACTTATGCGGTGAAAACATCACGGCATCCAGCTTTTCCAGTGGATTTTCAGGATGCATATCTACCTTTTCGTAGGGCGCAGAAGCGGCAAAGTCGATAAAACAAACTCCGCCGTATTCGTGCATAATACGGGCCAGTTCTTTGTAGGGAGTCCGCACCCCGGTAACATTGGAGCATGCGGTAAAAGAGCCTATTTTAAACGATCGTTCCTTGTATTTTTCCAAAGCCTTACGCAGGTTTTCAGGATCAACCAGCAGCCCATTTCCCGGTTCCACAATCACCACTTCGGCACTGGTTTCGTACCAGGAAGTCTGGTTGGAATGGTGCTCCATGTGGGTAATAAAAACCACCGGGCGTTCACGCTCTTCGAGGCACCTGGAATGGTTCAGTTTCCCGCAGTATTTCAATCCCAGGATACGCTGAAATTTATTAATCACCGCCGTCATTCCAAACCCGGCCGTTATAATAATATCCCCGGAGCCGGCATTTACATGTCTTTTAATAATCTCATGTGAGCGGTGATAAGCCTGTGTCATCAGCAGGCCGGTTTCACTGGTTTCAGTATGTGTATTTCCCACAAAGGGGCCGAAACCGTTCGTAATTTTTTCTTCAATGGGCCGGTACAAACGACCACTGGCAATCCAGTCGGCATAAACAACTTTCTGCCTTCCATAGGCCGATTCAAATTCCTGATCGATCCCTACAATATTTTTTCTGAATCTGTTAAAATACTTTTCCAGATTACTCATAAAAGGCCATTCAAAAATATTTACGTGCAAAATAAGCCACTTTCAGAATAGCATAATATGACGAACCACAGCAAATTACGCCTTCCTTTAAAAAAAAGCAAACCAAAATTGGCTGCAAAATGTAACATTTTTTGTGACAAATCGGCAGAATACATGACTGGCACAAGGTTTGATTTTTGGGTGCAAACATCAAAAAAATAATAATTAAAACATAAAAAATATGCAAACAGGAAAAATTGGCGTAACCAGTGAAAATCTGTTCCCCATTATTAAAAAGTTTCTTTATTCCGATCACGACATTTTCCTCCGTGAGATTATTTCGAATGCAGTAGATGCCACACAAAAACTAAAAACCCTGGCATCGAAAGGAGAGTATAATGGCGATATTACTGACCTGAAGGTGCAGGTTAAACTTGACAAAGAAGCTAAAACCATCACGGTTTCCGACAACGGAATCGGGATGACAGCCGAAGAGATTGAAAAGTACATCAACCAGATAGCTTTTTCGGGCGCCAATGAGTTTCTGGAAAAATATAAAAATGATGCCAACGCGATTATTGGTCATTTCGGACTTGGTTTTTACAGTTCGTTCATGGTTTCCGAAAAGGTGGAAATCGTTACCAAATCGCACAAGGAAGATGCAAAGGCCGTAAAATGGAGTTGCGACGGAACACCCGAATACCATATTGAAGAAATTGAAAAAGAAAAGGTAGGCACCGACATTGTGATGCACATCAACAATGATTCGGAAGAGTTTCTGGATGAAAGCAGAACAGCTGAAATTCTTGAAAAATACTGCAAGTTTTTACCGGTTCCTGTTCTTTTTGGAAAGAAAAAAGAGTGGAAGGATGGCAATCAGGTGGACACCGACGAAGACAACCAGGTGAACGACACAGACCCCACCTGGACAAAAATGCCGGCCGACCTGAAAGAGGAAGACTACAAAAGTTTTTATCGCCGCCTCTATCCCATGGCCGACGAACCGCTGTTTAATATTCATCTGAATGTGGATTACCCCTTCAACCTTACCGGTATTCTTTACTTCCCGAAAATCAAGAACAATTTTGAAGTACAGAAGAACAAAATTCAGTTGTATTGCAACCAGGTATTTGTAACCGATTCGGTAGAAGGAATTGTCCCTGAATTTCTGACGTTGTTGCACGGCGTTATCGATTCTCCGGATATCCCGCTGAACGTGTCACGCTCTTACCTGCAAAGCGATTCTAACGTAAAGAAAATCAGCAGCCATATTTCGAAAAAAGTAGCCGACCGGCTGGCGGAAATTTTCAAGGATACACGAGATGAATTCGAAAAGAAATGGGACGACCTGAAAATCTTTATCGAATACGGAATGCTCTCAGATGAGAAATTTTATGACCGTGCCATGAAGTTTTTCCTCTTCAAAAATGCCGAAGACAAATATTTCACTTTTGAAGAATATGAAAAACTGATTAAAGACAGCCAGACAGATAAAGATAAAAACCTGATTCACCTTTATACCACCCATAAGGAAGAACAGTACACCTTTGTGGAAGAAGCGCGCAGCAAAGGATACGATGTGCTGGTGCTTGACGATGTGCTGGCACCCCACCTCATTAGCCGTTTTGAACAAAAACACTCCGACAAACAATTTGTACGGGTGGATTCTGATGTGGTTGAAAACCTGATAAAAAAAGAGGACTCAACCAAAGAAGAACTTTCCTGGGAGCAGAAACAGGAGCTTTCGCCAATATTCCAGGCTGTTTGTCCGCAAAATAACACCCACACATTTATTGTAGACTTTCAGGATATGGGGGAACAGGCCAGCCCGATGGTAATTACCCGCAGTGAATTTATGCGCCGAATGAAAGACATGAGCGCTGCTCAGGGTGGCATGAACTTTTACGGCGACATGCCCGATAACCTGAACCTGGTTGTAAACACCGCCCACCCACTGGTAAAAAAAGTAGTGGAAGCGAAAGACAAAAAGTTGGGCAAAACACTGGAAAAACTGGTGGCTGATATTAATACACAAAAAGCAGAAATAGGCGAGCTTGAAAAAGCCAAAGAGGGCAAAAAAGAGGAGGAAGTGCCACAGGCCGACAAGGAAAAAATGGATAGTCTGAATAACGAACTGGCAAAACTGGAAGAGGCCAAACGTGAAAAACTGACTGATTTCGGCAAGAAGAACAAGCTAGCCAAGCAATTGGTAGATTTGGCATTGCTGGCAAACGGCATGCTTAAAGGAGCCGATTTGGATAAATTCGTAAAACGAAGTGTCGAACTAATAAAATAAGATGGCGGTAAAAGTTTCCCCTGCTCGCAGGGGAAACCTGAATTAGGTGACCCTAATCCTCTTTAAATACCACCATTATTTATACTTTTGACACAAAACTGCTTAAAATGGATATTGGGGAAAATATTTCCGAAATAAAAAAAACGTTGCCTGCCGGGGTGAAACTGGTGGCGGTTTCAAAAACCAAACCGATTGAGGTAATCCAGGATGCATATCAAACAGGACATAAAATTTTCGGGGAAAACAAAGCACAGGAACTGACCCAAAAACATGAAGTGCTTCCCAAAGATATTGAATGGCACTTTATTGGTCATTTGCAATCCAACAAAACAAAATACATCGCTCCGTTTGTGAATATGATTCACGGCATTGATTCATTTAAAATCCTGAAAGCAGTGAATAAGGAAGCCCGGAAAAACAACCGTGTCATTCCCTGCCTGCTGCAGTTCCATATTGCGCAGGAATCCACCAAATTCGGATTTTCAGAAGAGGAGGCCCGGGAAATGCTGGAATCGGAAACTTTCGCCACCATGAAAAATATCACCATTGCCGGAGTGATGGGGATGGCTACTTTCACTGACGATGAACAGCAGGTACGGAATGAATTCAAATCTCTGAAATCGATTTTTGAAAAACTAAAAAACAATTACTTCCCCAACGAACCGCAATTTAAAGAGATCTCAATGGGAATGTCTGACGATTATTCCGTTGCAGTAGAAGAAGGTAGCACCATTGTACGCATTGGCAGTATCATTTTTGGTGCAAGACAAATAAAGACGACATAAAATCCAGGCAGGTTAATAAAAAATTCAAGGTAACTTTAGAATGCAGTCGTCTGGAAAAAAACCGGTAACTTTAAACACTCAACGTTTAACTTTAAACTGAAAGTATGGCAAGTTTAGAAACCACATATCTGGGATTAAATCTGAAAAATCCGCTGGTAGCAGCAAGTTCGGGACTCACCGGTTCGGTGGAAAAAATCAAAAAGCTGGAACAGGCCGGTATTGGCGCAGTCGTGCTGAAGTCGGTATTTGAAGAACAGATTAACAATGAAATAACCAGCATCCTGCTTCAGGATTCACAAAACACCGGCTATCCCGAAGCCGAGGATTACATCCGGAATTACCTGCGCGACAACACGGTAACCAACCATATCAAATTAATTGAGGAGGTAAAAAAAGCAGTGGATATTCCGGTTATTGCCAGTGTAAACTGCGTTTCTGCCAGTGAGTGGACTACCTTTGCCAAAGATTTTCAGGAAGCCGGCGCCGACGCGCTTGAGCTAAACATCTTTTACGTTCCGGTAGACAGAAAAGAAAAACCAGGTGTTATTGAACAGCTCTATCTTGACGTTCTTGAAAAAGTAAAAAAAGAAATTTCTATCCCGGTCTCAGTTAAAATAGGCTTGTACCACAGCAACATTGTAGGGATGGTTGATAAGCTGAAAGCTTACGGCGCCAAAGGAGTTGTCATGTTTAACCGTTTTTATGAGCCTGACATCGACCTGAATAAGCTCGAACTTACTTCCTCTGAAATTTTCAGCTCGCCGGTTGAAATTCGACATACCCTGCGTTGGGTAGGCCTTGTTTCTTCCGAAGTTTCGGATATTGACATTGCCGCTTCCACCGGGATACACAATGGCGAAGCCGTAGTAAAACAACTGCTGGCAGGGGCAAAAGCTACCCAGTTATGTTCTACGCTGTATGTAAACGGCAACAGCGTGGTTCCTGAAATGCTTTCCGAAATAGAATCGTTTATGAAGAAGTGGAATTTTAAACGAATTGAAGATTTCCGCGGCAGACTTTCATACAAAAAAATCCCCAATCCGATGGTATATGAGCGTTCCCAGTTTATGAAATATTTTTCTGGTAAAGGGAAGTAAAAACAAAGGGAAAAATCCAAACATAACACCCCTTCTTTTCGTAAGAAGAGGTGTTATGAATACAACACTGAGATATAGAAACGAATATGAAAACTATGCGCCCTTCCAGGTGTACTACCACAAAAGTGTTAAGTACCGCCTGTCTCATGAACGATTTGTGGTTCCCTGGCAAATGGAAGAAAGCAAAAAAGAAAAGTCAAAATCGAAATAGCCTGTATTCCGGTGGGAATAGTTTTCAGAATGAAAGGTTTCATTCGCAAGTCTAAGATTTCGGGATAAAAATTTATCGCGGAAATACTTCTATTGACTTTACCTCAAAATAAAACTCTTAAAACGTTTGCTCAATAATGGTATGGAAACAACATTCCACTATAAAATCAGTGCAACTTTTTTGGAGAGGCCCAGGGAGATTTTTTATTAAAATCGATATAGGGGACGATAAGACCGAGACTTACTTCCCCCCAAAAAGCCATCTTTTGGAACGGAATGGAATAAGCACTGCCTGCTGCAATGTTGATACGAAAATGGTCAAATCTCCATCCCCACATTCCTGCCATTCCGTGAACATTGTCTGAATAATTATTTTGAACAAACAGTCCGAACACACGGTCTGTATGTTCGGCTTGAAATCCTGCCCTTGAAAGGAAAAGACCTTCAGAATAAAGAATGATCAGTTCCGGGGCAATTTTGTAAGGTTTCGAAGTCAGCCCATTTCGTTTGCCTCTCATTTTAGGAGCTAAGTGAAACAACAGGTGAAGCGGGGTTTCTTCCGGCAGTTCTTCTTCGAATGCCAGTTTCTGTCTCAACGTATAGGATGCTGAAATACCTGTCTCCAGATCGGGTGAACTCCACAAAATGCCCAGACGTGGACGAAAAAGGTTGTACCTCAGAAATTCTTCGCCCGGAGGACTGGGCGGCTCAATCTCTTTATCAAGCATCCCATCTACAAAATGTACAAACCATTGTTTGGCTGCCGTGTACACATTCAAATTTACAGAGGGAATAAATTGCCCTTCGCCAAACGATTTAACGGGTTTAGAAAAAGAAAACCCTGCTCCGATGGTATTGGTATTTACATCGCCGGCCAGCCCCTGATAAAAATAGAAAGCAGTACCTGCTTTCAATTTATCCGACCACTTGTCATATGTCAGCGAAAAAACATGATTTAACCTATTTTCCGGTAGCCGGGAAAGCTGCAGCCCGCTCCACACACTGGTATTTTTATCAAAGCCAGCGTATGATGGGTTTAAAAGAAGTTTATTTGAAAAAGGAAGGAATTCATGCCCCGTTTGTGCTTCACCAAAATGGCAAATCAAAAAGAAGACAACCAACCAGCCTATTTGTAATCGTTTTTTCAAAATTGAATCCCGTTCTCTGTCAATTTAACGGATTAGGACAAGTATTTCGTGTAAAAAATACCTCTTTTGCTCCCCGGCATCTTTTAATGCTTTATGGATTTCATCCACTACCGGGTCCAAAACCTCCCGGCCGGGAAAAGTTTCCATGTTTTCGATTACAGTAAATGCCTCGAAGCCCGTCTCCCAGTCCTCCTGAATAACAAGATCCACAAACACCGGAAAGAATTCCTTGTAATCCAATCCGTTTTGCCAGCAGGCAGTTGTCAGTTTTTTGCGGATAGAGTCATATCCGGGCGCCTGAAGCGCTTCCACCATAACAGGCGCGGCCTCTTTTATCTTCAGGTTACTAAGAATGTAAATAATCTCCTTTTCAATCTCCGTTTCCGGATTTGAATTCAGTAAATCGAAAAGAATAGGAAGATAACTGACATTTCCCTCTTCCTTTAAACTATTCAGGGCAGAAACCACAGTAGCTGTATCGGCTGAAAACAGCTTTGCCTTGATGTTTTTATCCGGTTTGTTGCTTTGCATAAAAAATTAATTTTGACAAGACAAAATTAATGATTTTTCCCGGCCGGGCAGAATACCCCAAAACGACAAATTTGGCTTATAATAGTTACCTTTGCAACACATGGGAAATATTGAAGAACTAAAGGATTCCAATATTGCGCGGTTGATGTTAAAGTACTTTGTCCCGGCATTTGTAGGTGTATTTGTAAATGCGCTCTATAACATTGTAGATCGTATTTTTATCGGGCAGGGAGTTAGCGCAGAAGCACTATCCGGCATTTCCGTTATTTTCCCGGTAATGTTGATTATGATGGGATTTGGGATGCTTATCGGGATAGGCACCGGGGTTTATGTGTCCCTCAACCTGGGGGAAAAAAATATGGAGCGTGCCGAACAAACACTGGGTACCGGCTTCGCCCTGATGTTGCTCGTTTCAGTCATTATTATGGTTGTAACATATCTCCTGAAAGTACCCATTCTGCGTTCATTTGGTTCTACGGAAGAAACTTTTCAGTATGCCAACGATTACCTCAATATTATTCTTGCAGGCACTGCTTTTATGGTTGTAGGTTTTTCCCTGAACAATGTAATCCGTTCCGAAGGTAATGCCCGCATTGCAATGATGTCGATGATCCTGAGCGCCGGAACCAACATCGTACTCGATCCTATTTTTATTTTTTGGCTCGACATGGGGGTTAAGGGAGCCGCATACGCAACTGTTATTTCCATGTTCGTACTGATGGTATGGGTGCTGATACACTTTTATGGAAATCGTTCAGTTATTAAACTCAGAAATAAAAACATACGAATAAACAAAGGAATTCTATTTGAGATTATTGCCATTGGTATGGCGCCATTTTCCATGCAGATTGCCAACAGCGTTGTGCAGGGGTTACTGAATAAAAAGCTGATTGAGTATGGCGGAGATCTGGCGGTAGGAGCCATGGGAATTGTCAATTCCGTTGTTTCATTGGTTGTTATGGCCATTGTGGCCATTAACATGGCATCACAGCCCATTATCGGGTTTAATTACGGAGCCAAATCAATCCCCCGCGTAAAGGAAGCATTGCGCCTCTCCCTGATTGCCGCAACCATAATTGCGATAGCAGCATTCACTTTTATAGAAGCCATCCCGGGAGTTATTGTGCGCCTCTTCAATACCGACAGCATAGAACTATACAACATTACAACCTATGGGTTGCGTCTGGTCATTCTGGCATTACCGATTGTTGGGTTCCAAATAGTGGCCGGAAACTTTTTTCAGGCCGTTGGGAAGGCCAAAATCGCCATGTTCGCCACGCTGTTCCGGCAAGTGATCGGACTTATTCCTTTGCTTTTTATTTTGCCGGAATTCTGGGGAATTTCCGGAATCTGGCTGGCCTATCCGCTTGCCGATACCATGTCGGCCCTGGCCGTTGCATTTTTGTTAGTCAGAGAATGGCGCAGGCTGACGGAGCTAAATGTAATTAAAACGAATTGATTCGTTGAAAACCTGCAACCACCTAACCAATATACAATGGTCCGTCCGGCCCCAGTGGTACTCCAAGCAGCATCCAAACAACCAAAAGGGCAATCCATGCTATTCCCAAAATAATGGTATAGGGAAGCATGGTTGAAATGATGGTTCCAATGCCGTAGCGCCTGTCATACTTCTCAGCAAATGTTACAATCAGGGCAAAATAGCTCATCATCGGGGTAATCAGGTTCGTAAGCGAATCTCCAATGCGAAAAGCCGCCTGCGTAAGTCCCGGATGATAAGGCGGATCGATTAGCATAAGCATCGGAACAAAAACCGGTGCCATGATAGCCCATTTTGCCGAAGCACTTCCCATAAACATATTGATAAAAGCCGAAAGAATAACAAACCCTACAATCAGCGGAATACCGGTCAGTCCGATACTTTGCAGCGTATTGGCTCCTTTTATGGCAAAAATAATTCCCAGGTTGCTGTAATTGAAGAAATAAACAAACTGGGCGGCAAAAAACACCAACACAATATACCCACCCATCGTACTCATGGATTTACCGATATGGCGAACAAGGTCTTTGTCGTTGCGAATAGTACCCACTGTAATTCCGTAAGCAAGGGCAGGGAAAAAGAACATCAGCAGAATACCGATGATAATTCCCCTAAAAAATGGCGAATGTAACACCGAGCCACTTTCCGGGTCACGGAATAAACCATTCTCAGGAATGACTGTAATGGCTAAAATGGCCAGGGTTACCAACAGAGCCCAGCCTGCATTGCGCAATCCCTTTTTTTCTTTCAGCGTCATTTGTTCAATGGGCATTCTTTCAGCCGTTCCTTTGTATGCCCCCAACCGGGGTTCCACAATTTTTTCGGTAACCCAGGTACCTGCAAGGAGTACCACAAAACTGGAAGCGATCATAAAATAATAGTTCACCGCAGGGTTCACCACGATGTCGGGAATAATCATCTGTGCTGCCGATTCTGAAATCCCGGAAAGAATAGGATCGACGGAGCCAATGAAAAAGTTGGCGCCAAACCCACCGCTCACTCCGGTAAAGGCAGCCGCAAGCCCTGCCATGGGATGCCTTCCCAAAGCATGAAAAATCATAGCTCCCAATGGAATAAGAATTACATATCCGGCCTCCACAGCCAACCCCGAAACTACCCCCGCCAATACAATGGCGGCGGTAATTAAACGTTTCGGCGCTCCCAATACCAGTGCCCTTATCATGGTAGAAAATAAACCGGAACCTTCCGCTGCGCCAATACCCACCATTACTACCAGCACATAACCAAGCGGTGGAAATTTCAAAAAGTTGTGCAGAATGTTTTCATACATCCAGCGAACACCTTCGCCGCTCAACAAACTTTTGGCATAAATCATTTCGCCGTCAACCGGGTGCTGAGCGGAGGTGCCGGTCAGGTAGCCAATCCATGAAATAAGAACTACCATCAACGCAAGCCCGGCAAAAAGCGTAACCGGATGAGGAAGTTTATTTCCAATAATTTCTACATAATCGAGCATCCTTAGAAAGAAAGGCCGCTTTGCACTATTTTTTTGATCCGGAATATTTTTCATTTCAAATCAGGTATTACTTCTAACAGTTAACATGTTCACTTTTTTACCACCCGGGACATCCCGTCTTTTCATTACTCTTCAGAATACAATAAATACAGCCTTTGATCCCGAAAAATCAGGCTAAAAAAATGTCCCGAAAAACGGGACAAAGCAAAAATAACCAAAATGGGTAAACGGCCAAGAGACGCTGATTGTTAAACGACCAAAGGTATTTTATCTCTTAGAGCCATTCCGGTGTAAGAGTTTTCCTGTTTTACCAGTTCTTCCGGCGTACCTGCAAAAACAAGCTGTCCGCCTTTATCTCCTCCCTCCGGTCCCAGATCAATTATCCAATCGGCTGATTTGATAACTTCCAGGTTGTGTTCAATAACAACAATAGAGTGCCCCCGCGAAATGAGTGCATTAAACGAAGTAAGCAGTTTACGAATATCATGAAAGTGGAGGCCGGTGGTTGGTTCATCAAAAATGAATAGCGTGGGGGCATCTTTTTCCCTGGCAAGAAATGATGCCAGTTTCACCCGCTGGCTTTCGCCCCCTGAAAGGGTACTGGAAGACTGTCCCAGTTTAATATAGCCCAATCCCACATCTATGAGTGGCTGCAACCGCTTTACAATTTTTTTCTCGGTAGATGATTTCCCGGAAGAAAACAATTCTATTGCCTGATTGACAGTAAGGTTCAGAATGTCATCAATATTTTTCCCCATATACTGCACATCCAAAATATCTTCTTTAAAACGTTTTCCTCCACAGCTTTCACAAACAAGAAACACATCAGCCAAAAACTGCATCTCCACTTTAATGGTTCCTTCTCCCTGGCACTCGTCGCAGCGTCCTCCATCCACATTAAACGAAAAATGAGAAGGCTTAAGTCCCTGAACCTTTGCCGACTGCTGATCAGCAAAAAGTTTGCGGATTTCATCATAAGCTTTCAGATAAGTGACAGGGTTTGAGCGTGACGATTTACCAATGGGATTTTGATCGATAAATTCTACTGCCGAAACCATCTTAAAATCACCTTTCAACGCATCATGTTGCCCGGTGCGTTCGCCGTAGCCTCCGAGTATTTTGGTAAGTGCCGGGAAAAATATCTTTGATACCAGCGACGATTTACCCGAACCGCTCACCCCGGTAACCACCGTGAGTGTATTCAGCGGAAATTTTACATGTACATTTTTCAGATTATTTTCGCGGGCCCCGATAAGTTCAATAAAATTGCTCCATTTGCGCCGCTGAACAGGCAATTCAATTTTTTCGATTCCTGTGAGGTATTTTGTTGTAAGGCTATCGGGCTTTTCTGCAAGCTCTTCATGGGTGCCCTGAAAAACCACCTCACCCCCATGTTGGCCTGCAAACGGACCAATATCAATTATTTGATCAGCCGCACGAATAATTTCTTCGTCGTGCTCCACTACAAAAACAGTGTTACCTATTCGTTGCAACCTTCGCAACACGCCAATTAATCGTTGTGTATCACGCGAATGAAGCCCGATGCTGGGCTCATCGAGAATGTATAGAGAGCCCACAAGACTACTGCCCAACGAGGTAGCCAGATTAATACGCTGTGATTCACCTCCGGAAAGCGAGGACGATAACCTGTTAACAGTAAGGTATCCCAACCCCACGTCGCAAAGAAATGACAGCCGGTTTTTAATTTCAATTAAAATACGGTTTGCAATTTCCTTGTCATGGGAACTCAGTTGTAGCTTATCAAAAAATATCTTCAGATCTGAAACCGGCATCAGAACCAATTCCTGTAACGAACGGCCCTCTACTTTTACGTAGCCTGCCTCCTTTTTCAGCCGGGTACCTTTACATTCCGGGCAGGTTGTTTTTCCCCGGTAACGCGAAAGCATTACCCTATATTGAATTTTGTAACTTTTCTTCTCCAAATATTTAAAAAACCGGTCCAGTCCCTTGAAGTGACGATTTCCGGTCCAAAGCAGTGATTTCTGCTCTTCAGAAAGTTCGTAAAAAGGTTTGTGAATAGGAAAATTAAACTGGTCGGCAGAATAGATGAGACTGTCTTTCCACTTGCTCATTTTTTCGCCCCGCCAGCACACAATAGCATCCTGATAAACAGAAAGTGATTTGTTCGGGATAACCAAATCTTCGTCAATCCCAATTACTTTCCCATACCCTTCGCAGGTAGGGCACGCTCCCACCGGGTTATTAAAACTGAATGTGTGGACAGTAGGTTCTTCAAACTCTATTCCGTCGGCTTCAAACCGGTTTGAAAAACTACGTACAATGGTTTCTTCCCCACTGTAAATTTTTAAAACGCATTCCCCATGTCCTTCATAAAAAGCAGTCTGTACCGAATCAGCCACACGGCTTTGAGTATCCTCATCGGGCTGAACCACTATCCGGTCAATGATGACATTACATTCTCCATTGCAAAAATCTTCATTAGCTGCTTTCAGCAATTCATCAATACGTTTTACTTCCTCTTCCACTTCAATTCTGGAAAAACCCTGCTGCATCAACAGTTCGGCCTCCTGAAGAACAGACCGGCCATTTTTGGGTCGCAGAGGCGAAAGAATCATTATCCGGGTATTTTCAGGAAAGGAAAAAATAAAATTGACCACATCGGTAACAGTATGGCGGATCACTTCTTTTCCCGACACCGGCGAGATTGTTTTTCCCACGCGGGCAAATAACAGTTTCAGATAATCATAAATTTCGGTAGAAGTTCCCACCGTAGAGCGGGGATTGCGTGTATTCACCTTCTGCTCAATGGCAATTGCGGGCGGAATCCCTTTAATAAAATCAACTTCAGGTTTGTTTATACGCCCCAAAAACTGACGGGCATAAGACGAAAGGCTTTCAACATATCTTCGCTGGCCTTCTGCAAAAAGTGTATCAAAAGCCAGCGACGACTTTCCGGAGCCCGAAACCCCGGTAACAACAGTAAATTGGTTCAGAGGTATTTTTAAACTAATGTTTTTTAAATTATGAACCCTGGCGTGTTGTATTTCGATGCATTTTTCTGCTTTTTTTAATGACATGGACGGAACGGAATTCTTATAAATTCATTAAAATACTTGTTTATTTCAGCAAAAAGTCTCATTTTTACCCGTACAAAATTAATTAAATAGTTTTACTTCAATTTAAAATAGTCGCCTATCGGAAAAATTTACTTTTTGTTTACAATTAAATAGAAGGTAATGTTCAGGACAAATGCACTGAACGACAATGAGCTCGTTCAACGTTTTATAGAAGGCGATCAAAATTCACTTGAAATTTTAATTCATCGTCACAAAAGCAGGGTCTATTCCTACATTTTGTTGATCGTAAAAAATCAGGAACTGGCTGAAGATATTTTTCAGGAAACGTTCATTAAAGTGATTCGTTCCCTGAAACGAGGGAGGTATGTAGAAAACGGAAAGTTTGTTTCCTGGGTACTTCGAATTGCCCACAACTTGATTATCGATCATTTCAGAAAGGAAAAACTCCAGGGAACCGTTTCAAACGATAGCCTCGAAATGGATATTTTCAACTCCCAGAAGTTTTCGGAAGACACCATCGAAGATGAAATGGTAAACAATCAAATTCTGAGTGAAGTGAAGGAGCTAATAAATGAGCTTCCGGAAGATCAGCAGCAGGTGATATACATGCGCCATTACATGGGACTCAGTTTCAAAGAAATTGCAGATCAAACAGATGTAAGTATTAACACCGCTTTGGGGCGTATGCGCTATGCGCTGATTAACCTCCGAAAACTCATTCGCCAGAAAAATCTGATACTGACCCGCATTTAACTTTTATTAACACAATATTTAAAAGGGAAGGGGCGTTCATTGTGTAAATACTATTACAAAGAATGCCTATGAAAAAAAAATCTACCTTGTTATTTGTTGTTAAAAAAATTAATTACCAGTCAGAGTGCGAACCGGATTTTTCCGCAATGAATTCTGACAGTTATTCAGAGAAAATGAAAAGTGCGGAATTTTCACCTTCTGCGAGAACCATCCAGCGAATTCTGGATTTTGCCCGGTCTTATGATGTTCTGGAAACAGAAACGGCAGGGCAGGTTGAAATGAATTTAAACTAAAAAGTTTCACTCCAAGTAAAAAAGGCACCTAGTTAGGTGCCTTTTTTTATGCTTTAAAATATTTCTATTCTACACTCCTATGCAGTGGAGCAGCCAAGATTAACCTCATGATTTTCAAACTAAAACAATCTATTAATCTTCCCAGACAAACCGTAATTACAAAATACCCCAACAAATTTGCAGGAAAAGTTTGATTTCAGGACAGAGTTCTAATTAACAAGCAGTTTGCTACTTCATTTGCAAAAAAAGTTCACTGGATACTATAGTGGGCAAACAATTCAATATAATTTCTTCGTTCTGGAAAAAAAGGAACGAACTACAAATCGGGAATAGCGAATGACTGTCAATATTCAGATTACAAGTACCGGATCTACACGCTACATCCAAATAAGATTTATCCAAAAAATTTTCGTGTAAATATATTTTTTCTATATTTGCTATTCGATCAACGGTTGAAATCAGTGCTTGACCAATGCAAGAAGAAGTAGATTTTATCATAGAACATTGTAAAGAAAAAATGGATGCGGCCATTAAGCACCTCGAAAAAGAGTTGTTGCATATCAGGGCCGGCAAAGCATCACCTTCGATGCTTGATGGGATTCAGGTAGAATACTACGGTTCCCTTACTCCTCTCACCCAGGTTTCCAATGTAAGTACACCCGATGCCCGTACCATTGCCATTCAACCCTGGGAAAAAAATTTGATTCCTGTTATAGAAAAAACTATATTAGCAGCCAATTTAGGTTTTAATCCTGAAAATAACGGAGAAATTATCCGTATAAATATTCCGGCATTAACTGAAGAAAGAAGAAGAAATTTGGTTAAACAGGCCGGGCAGGAAGGAGAAACTGCAAAGGTTAGTATACGCACCGCCCGCAAGGAGGCAAACGAAGGGCTGAAAAAATTGCTAAAAAACGGATTGTCAGAGGATGTGGAAAAAGATGCTGAAGACGAGGTGCAAAAACTGACGGATGATTTTGGACAAAAAGTAGAAACTTTGGTAGTAGCCAAAGAAAAAGATATTATGACGATTTAATTGTTTCTAGTTTTCTGTTTTCTGAACATTGTTTAATTGTTTTCATGGCTTTGAGGCAGCTTGTAGAAGCTGCCTTTTTTTTGGATTTTTTCTTCTAAAGTATATTCGGGCTCACCTTGAGATTGGACATCCCAGATCTTTTTTTCAAAAAAACACAGGCAAAGGCAATTTGTTGTAAAGCTTAAATGGGTGCATAAAAAATATCATATACTTTTACAAAATGAATAAACCAAATTACATCCCGTAAACGATGAACCACACTGACATTCCAAAAATCCGTTTGAGAAACCAACAGATTACAGGCAGTCACATTTCATCCCCAAAAAAATTGGTTGGTTGGATGGGCGCGATGCAAGCGCAGGATTACGAAATGGTAAAATGGGCCATCGGAATGCGGCTCCCCGGGGCTACAGTAAATACAATCGAACGGGCGATTGAAGATGGTGATATTATCCGGACTCACCTGTTACGCCCCACATGGCACTTTGTAGCTGCCGATGATCTCCGATGGATGCTTGAACTAACTGCACCCCACATCAAATCTTCAATGCAGTCGAGGCACAAGCAACTGGGACTAACCGATAAAATAATAGCCAAAAGCAACAGAATAATCCGGGATTGCTTTTCAAACGGGCAGCCACTTACCCGCAAAGAACTGGTAAAAGAACTTGAGAACGCCGGGTTCCGAAATGAAGATAACCGGGCAGCCCACCTGTTCTTAAGGGCAGAATTGGACGGTATTATTGGCAGTGGCCCTTCCCAAAAAAAACATCACACTTACATACTCATAGACGAACGTTTCCGGCAAATGAAAACGTTTAGCAGAGAAGAAGCATTGGGGAAATTGGCCCGGACATATTTTTCCAGCCACGGCCCGGCAACAATCGAAGATTTTATTTGGTGGTCGGGCTTACCGGTAAAAGATGCCCGAAATGCCCTGGAGATAATCAGAAAAGAATTTATTTCCGAGACAATCGGTTCACAAACTTTTTTGTTGAGTGAAAACCTATCCTTTAAAAAAGAAAAAAGCACAGTTTTCCTCAATCCGGCATACGACGAGTTTCTTATCAGCTATAAAGACAGAAGTGCATCTATTAAGGAGACCAATCAACGTAAGGCTATTTCAAACAATGGCATTTTCCGTCCGGTTATCCTGGTGAATGGAGAGGTAGCTGGCATTTGGAAAAGGACCGTACAACCATCCAAAGTAATTATCGAAACTACATTTTTCAAAAAACCGGACCACAATATAAAAGAACAAACCCAGGAGGCTGCGCGGCAGTTTGCCGTTTTTTTGGGAAAAGAAGTTGAAATCAGGCATTCAAAATTCTAATCCACCTCCCTTTTAACCAACGCATTGTCGCAAATTCCCTTGTACATTGTCGCAATTGCATCTTTTCATTCCGGATATACCTGTTTAAATTTGAGTCATTTCATTTTTATACCCAAAAGTATTCTATAATGGCAATTTTTATATTATGGCTTCCGATATGTGCGGAGTGAGAGAATTGAAGCCGGGCAACTCGGTTGAGATTAACCTGAACTGTTCTTCCGAAAAGGAAATCAACCACCTGTATAAGCAGTTATCTAAAAAGGGAAAAATCCTTCAGGAACAATTCTGGGGAGCCCTGTTTGCCATGGTTATCGACCGGTTTTGTGTACGATGGATGTTAACATTCGAAAAAAAAATAAAAGAGTAAAATGGAACCCAAAATTTTTGTAGAAGAGGATTGCGGCAATTCTCCCCGAAGATTGATGCTAAAAGAATTAAACATTTCATTTGCACGGGGTGATGCAGAAAATATTCTTTCGCACGTCACCAATGACATAGTTTGGGAAAGCGTGGGAGGGAAACAACTGGTGGGTATCGAAAATGTTAGAGGTGAGTTGGAAACCCTGACGGAGATGCAGGTAGCGGAACTAAAAATCGAAAACATTATTACCCACGGAAAAGCTGCTTCTGCCAATGGTATGATGCGTATGAAAAACGGAAAGAAATATGCATTTTGCGATGTTTACCTTTTTAACAACAGCTCTAAAAATGCCAAAATAAAAGTGATAAGATCTTACTGCATTGAAGTGTAGCGATTAAGTCCGGATTAAACCGCTTCATTAAAATATTTCATCCGGTAATCGGACGGCGACATCCCGGAATATTTCCGGAAAACGCTTCGAAAGGCTTTATTGTCAAGGTACCCCACCTCAAACATTACTTCGTTCACCGTTTTGTAGCCCTTCTCCAGCTCGCGTTTGGCAGCCTCCACTTTCACCCGCTGAATATATTCCATTACTGTATTACCTGTCTCTTTTTTAAAACGACGTTCAAAGGTACGACGGCCAATACCAATATTTTCAATAATTTCATTTACGCTTAACCGGTCCCGGTACCGTTTTTCTATTAAAACCTGTGCCTGCTTTACCTCTTCATCCGCATGCGATTTCTGGCCGGTAAAAATAACAAACGGGGATTGCGACCTTCGTCCCCAGTCAACCTGAAAAACTTTGGAACAATAAATAGCCACATCCCGGCCAGCGTATTTTTCTATAAGATACACAACAAGATTTGCCGATGAAAAGGCTCCTCCCCCGGTGTAGATTCCCGCCTCGTCAGTTAAAACCCGATCGTCAACCAGCTTTACTTTGGTATACAGCTTACGAAATTCTTCCGACGCCTTCCAGTGCGTTACACACAGTTTGTTGTCCAGAAGTCCGGTTGCAGCCAGAATAAAAGCTCCCAGGCACAAACTGGCAACCTGAGCTCCTGCATTATATTGGTTACGAATCCAGGGGACAAAAGCGATGTTTTGTTGAACTCCATCGGTAAGATCTCCCCGTATCGGCGGAATGATTATCAAATCTGCTTTAACCGTTTCATCAATTAGCCTGTCGGCATCAATATTATATAAACCTCCACATGTTTGAACCGGCGAGTCATTCCCAACCACTTCTACCTTGAACAAAGAAGGTTCTCCCCTACTCTTCAAACATTCATTGGCCTCGAGAAAAGCCTGTCTGGCATTCTCCAGACTCCCTATATTCACCTGCTTTAATGCAAGAATAGCTATGTGTTTCATGAAAGTATATTATTTATTCAAATATAATATATGTCGCAACCGGCCTGTAACGACGTCGCATTTACACCTTTCCTTTTAACCCTTATCTACCTAATTTTGTTCTGATTATGAAAAAAAAATATATTATCGATGCTGGTTTCTGCCGATGGCTACATAGAAGGACCAGACAATGATATTAACGGCCCCATATCCGTTCAACCGGACCGGGAAGCAGCCGGGTAAAAACAATACATCCCGGCTCCGTGATTTTTCCAAAATGTCCTTCGTTTTTCTGTTCTTTTAACGCCACCATGGTTTATTCATTTTTTAGATTATCCTCTGATTCCAGCATATCTTCAAGCAGATCAAGTTGCTCATTCCAGTACCTTTTAAATTTGGCGGCCTCCCATCCAATCATAGCGGCTTTGCGGGTGGTTCCCCACCGGTAACCCCCAACCAGTCCATTTGCTCTGATTACCCTGTGACAGGGAATTAAGAAGGCAACCGGGTTCTGCCCTATTGCCGTTCCCACGGCACGTGAAGCACCTGGCTGCTCGATCTGCGATGCCAGCACTCCGTAAGAAGTTAGTCGCCCGGAAGGTATTTTCAGTAAGGCATCCCACACTTTTAACTGAAAAGGAGTCCCCCTGAGATGAAGTTTCAAACGAGTTATCCCGTTGCTTCCCGAATCAAAAACCTGATGAATCCCTGAAATATGTGGAGAAGATTGCCTCAGGAACTTTGCGTTTGGAAAGTAGTGAAACAATTCGTCCAATGCATTTTCATTATCTTCATCGAACGTCATAAAGCAAACACCTTTTGTGGTTGTCGCGACAAGCGCCTGGCCAAACGGTGTATGCAAAAATCTGTAATTGACAGTAAGGTTTCGTCCTCCGTTTTTAAATTCACCAGGGGTCATTCCTTCTATGGAAATAAACAGATCGTGCAGGCGTCCGGTACCTGAAAGGCCGGTTTGGTGGGCAGTGTCGGAAAGAGTCGTCTTACCATCGAGAAGCATTTGCTTGGCATGTTCTACGCTAATATACTGCAAAAACTTTTTGGGACTCACCCCAGCCCATTCAGTAAACAGCCTTTGAAAATGGTACGGGCTTAAATGAATGTGCCGGGCCATCTCCGCCAGATTGGGCTGCCCCCTGAAATGCTCCCGGATATATTCGATGGCCTCCGCAATGCGTTGGTAATTATATTCTTCCTGTTTCGCCATAAAGTAAAGTTATATCCGCAAATTTATATAACCCACAAATTATTTAAAACCCGAATCTTGCGGAGTTATATAACAACCATTATCAACCTGTAAACCAACTGCTTTGTTCAAATATTATATTTTGAACACCTCCATGGCAAATGATATCTTTAATAAGTTTGGGATGAGGATTTGTATCGTTTTGCAGAAACAATGAGGACTTCGTTATTACAATGAAATCAAAAAGGGCAACAAAATGAATTATTCTATTGCCCTTTTCCTGATCGTATAAAATCCCTTCTCAGGCAATTACCAGATTGGCATAAAATATTGTCTCCGTTTATTTTACGCCAGAAACATGTTCCTGAACGAACACTCTATTCTCACCTTCACCAACAAAGTGATGACTCACAATCTGGTCGACCTGAGAAAAACCATAAAATAGCATTTGTCTGACACCCCAAAAAAGGAACAACCTTTTCCCCTACAGCGATACCAAACCAAATACCTCTACTTTTTCTTTTTCTTCATTAAAAAATAGGCTACTGCTACCACCACCACAACTACTACAATAATGATAACCGTAGAACCCGACCCTGAACTTTGCGTACCCTCGGCCAGCAAATCTTGTTCCATGTACGAGCTATCCTGCACTCCAAGGTTGTCAATATAAGTCCCTTCATTCTGTGCTACCAACAGGTAAGGCAAACTCAAAATACCTGCAACAAAAGCTGCCAATGATCTTTTTAATGCTTTCATTTTTATTTTATTAAAAGTTCAACAATCATACTCAACCCAATTTCTCCTTCACCTTTTCCAACAATTCTTTGGCAGGAAGGTATCTCGGATTAATTTCAAATAACGCATTCAGTTTTTGAAATGACTCTACATACTTTCCCTCTTCGTAGAAACGGGTAGCCTCCAGCAGAAAGAAGGGTTCAAACCGGGGAAATATTTCCTTTCCCTTGTTCAGATAAACTTCAAATTCAGTCATACTTCCTTCTGCCAGTTTTGCTTTGGCCAAATTTACAAACAACCAGACATTATTTGAATCTTTTTTTACGGCTTTTTCAAGGAGCTCCACTCCCGTTCCAAAATTTCCCTTATTCAATTCAGAAATTCCAAGGAAATCATCCTTACTTGTTCGTTTTACCACAACCGCTACCGGATTCCCTTTCTGGTAAAAGGTTTTGATAATGTCTGCCGGCTGCCACAATTCATTTTTCAGCAGTTCCGGATCGATATAATTTACCCCGAAAATACCGTAATCCCAATCAAAAGAACTTCTTTCCAAAAACCGGGAATACTGGTATCTAATATTGGGATGATCATCAAAATAATTCGACAGATTACAGTTCATTGCTACGATTGCGTTTTCGCTGCCGGCAAGTCCCAACACATATTCAGCCGGTTCTTTTAGCCCGTGAAAATAGTAGTCGTATTCATAATTTCCCCAGGCCTTTTCATTACCCCCGGCCAACACATTAAAATAAACGTAATCAACCGGGAAGGTAGCCGCCTGATGTTTGGCAGGCCAACCCAAAAAAGCCAGAAAAAATAAGGAAAGGATATAAGAAGTTTTCCTGTTTTTCATTTCAACGAACCTCACCAATCTAAATACCCCCCAAACGGCAAGTATCGCAAGCGGCGGCAAAATAAACAGCATTTGCCTAACCCCGCTGTAAAGATTTGAGTCAATCACAATCACGTAAAAAAAAGGGAAAAGTAAGGAAAACAAAATGAAAGCCTCGAAAAACAACTGCTGTGAAAAATGTTTTTTAAAAAAAATTTCCACAGAAAAAAAGCAGAGAAAAAACAGAAAGCCTGCCAAAACAAACATTGGGGTGGAAATCAACATCCATTTGGGAAAATAGTACCACGGCAGTTGCGTGCTCCACATCATTTGCCCGTCAAACACCTGACGAATACTTACTTTATAGTGTGACATCACGTTTAGGCTTTCCAACGGGTGAACTAAAATGTTTTGCAAGGCAAAGGGCCAGAATATCTGTCCGGCAAAATAGCCGATAATCAAAATGATTGTTCCCTGGCCCAATAGCCTCACAAAAACGGGTTTAGTTGTCACTACTTGCTTTAGGTAAAAAGGCTTCCAAACAAAAAAAGCGATCATTCCCAGTGCGAGGTAGGCAAAAAGGATAAACCCACCAGAGCGTACCGAAACGGTAAAAGCGATAGCGCTTCCCAACAATATGGCAGTGCGCCAGCGCGGACTGGGTAATTCTTTTAAAAACCGGACGCTCATTAGTAATCCGGCTACATATCCGGTAGCAAAAGGTATATCTTTGAGGTTGCCAAACGCCTGTCCGGCAAGGCGTGGCATAAAAATGAGAGACAAAATACTTACCGTTGCCATCAGCCACGAACCTGTAATCTCCCTGGCCAGCAAACCTGAAAAAAAAAGCAGCAACCAAAAAAAAACGGCGCCGGTGTAATGCCTGACTAAAAATTCATCTTTTACATTAAAAACCCGGTTAAACAGGGCGGTAAAATTGTCAACCGACTGGCCGTAATACTTCAGGTTGGTTTGTGGAGTATGCAGGCAACTTTGATCCTCTCCGCCGGTAAAATACCAATTTACCACTCTCTTAGCATGCGGATAATGTAATTGCTCGTCCACATTCACAGCTGTTTTTGGCGCTAAAACCAGCAGAGCAAAACCTGCAAGTAGCAATACAGCAAAAAAGGCCTTTTTTGCAGTGAATATGTGGCCGGTTTTACTCATAAACTTTCTGAACAAAATAAAGCGGACGGTTTTGTACTTCTTTAAAAATCCGGTAAACGTATTCGCCAATCAATCCCAGAAAAGTGAGCTGAACCGATCCGAAAAAACTGATGGCCAAAAACATGGAAGACCAACCAATAGGTGCCAATCCTAAAATTTTTGAGGCAATAGTATAAATAATAGCCCCGAAGAAAATCAGTACCCCCAACATTCCCAGGTACAAGCAGGCTTTAATCGGCCATTTTGAAAAGGAGTAGATAGCGTCTGCAGCCAGCTCAAATAACTTTCGGCGACTCATTTTTGCTTCCCCTTCCAACCGGTCGGGCCGGTCGTACAGGATAAACTCATGTTTAAACCCAATGAAATTCCGGATGCCAGGCAGATACCTGTTACGCTCGGAAAACTGCTTAATCGCCTGATGAGCTTTTTTATTAATAATACAGAAATTGCCTGTTTGAGCTACTTGCTGCCCACCTGTAAGCCGGTCGAAAATACGATGGAAAATATTAATATAAACCCGTTTGGAAAACTTTTCATTCCGGGCCTCACGAACAGCCGAAACAATATCAGCCCCTGTTGCTTTTATCTTTTCATACAAAACCGGCACTAAATCAGGCGGATCCTGAAAATCACCATCCATTATCACCACAAACTCGCCGGTAGCAAAATCCACTCCGGCAGTAAGAGCAGCCTGCAATCCAAAATTCCGGGAAAGAGAAAGAATCTTCAGTTGGTTATGCTCCTGACGAAATTCCAACAGTTTTCGTAATGTTGAATCCGTACTCCCGTCATCCACACACACCACTTCGAATTCTACCCCATTTTTTCCAAGGGATTCCCAAAGCTCTACGAGCAACCGTTCAACCAGTTGTTCCTCGTTCAATAATGGAATGACAACCGAAATCATGATTTATTTTTAAGCTTTATGTTGTGTACCGGGAAGCGGTGTCGGAAACTCCATTTCCACCTGACCCATTTCGTATTTTTCAGGTCCCAGCCTCTCGGTAGAGTTGAGCATATCCTGCCAGGTAACTTTTTGCCCGGTGTAAGCAGCAGTACGGCCCATTATAGCCGTTAAGGTAGAAACAGCGGTTCGTTCAGCTTCCACAACAGGTTTATTTGTGCGGATAGCCGTTACCAAATCGATGTGTTCCTGTACATACGGTGAAACCTTTACAATCCCAGTGGATTTACCGTCTTTGTTTTTCGGATATTCGTATTGCCATTTAATGGTCCCGTCAGGATTAAAAATGGTATTTTTACAGTTGGTGTAACCTTCTGTTCCCATAACCAGTTCCCCCAAACTATTGGCACAACCGTCAATCTGGCGTGACATGCTGTGAGAAAAAATGCCGTTCCCAAACTCGAAATCGATACTAAAAAAGTCGTACTGATCGCCTGTAAGCCTTCGCACCCTTCCGCCAAAACCAACAGCACTTTCGGGTTGTTTTCCCATAAACCAGTTCACAATGTCAATATTGTGAACATGGGTATCAAGAATATGATCTCCGCAAAGCCAGCAGAAGTTATTCCAGTTACGCAACATGTATTCCATATCGGTCCACTCCTCTTCACGGGTACGAAACCAAACATGCGACTGCAACCACCATGCTTTGGCTGAGGTAATTTCCCCGATAGCCCCGGAAGCCACCTGCCTGTAAGTCTCCAAATAATCGCGTTGGTGCCTGCGTTGTGTACCGGTAACAACTGTCAGCCCCATGTTTTCGGCTTTTTGGGAAGTAGCAATAACCTGCCGGGCGCCTACCGGATCCACAGCGGCTGGCTTTTCCATAAACACATGTTTTTTAGCCTGAATGGCTGCATCAAAATGCTCGGGCCTGAAGTGCGGAGGCGTTGCCAGGATAACCACATCCAGATCAACCTCCAGTAAATGCTTGTAAGCATCAAACCCCCAGAAGCAGTTTCCTTTCGGTACCTCCACCTGCTGTTTTCCCAACTTGCCGTGGCAATCCCACACCTTATCTTCAAATACATCAGCAAGTGCTACCAATTCCAAATCATTTCCGGCAGCAAGAAAGTTCAACGCGGCTCCTGTTCCACGATTTCCACACCCCACCAAACCGGCCCGCAATTTTTTGCCGTCCGGGGCTTTATCCAAAAGCGGAGGAAAATTATAATCAACCGATTTTGCATTTTTGCTACAGGAACTCAGGGCACTTATCCCGGCGATTCCTGCCGCCCCAATGAGAGCGGATCTCTCAAGGAAGTTCCTTCGCGAAAGTTGATTCTTTTCCATGATATCTATTTTTTGGTTTTTCCTGAATTTAACTCTTTTGGATCGTATTCGCAAATTACCCTGAATCCAACGTGGTTGCAATCAGAGTACCACCAGATACTTTTGGGTATTTGCGGATCGGTTTCAAGCCACTCTTTGGTGCGCGTAAAATCACGACGGGCTGCCCGAACATCTTTGGCCGTATTTTTAAATGAACCTCCCCTGATTACATGCTCCATCCCGTCGCGTGGCCCTCTTGGATTCTTCACTACCCCCTGCGGATATTTCGCATACACCTGCGGGTCATAGTAATCCAAACAAAACTCGGCCACATTCCCCAACATATTTTTTAAGCCGAACGGATTCGATTTAACAAAATAAGCAGGCTGTGTCCGGTGCGGACTGTTTTCCTGGTATATTACATACGAATTGATAACTGCCGTATCAGCACCAAACAGTTTATTCCAAAGACCGTCGTTTTCAAAGTCCTTTGGAGATCCATCAAAAAAGTAAGCCCCTTCAGTTCCGGCACGGGCAGCATATTCCCACTCTGCCTCGGTGGGTAACCGGTATTTTTTGCCGGTAACACTACTTAACCACCTGCAATACGTTTGAGCGGCATGATGGGTCATGGTTATCGCGGGCCGGGGCCCCATTCCCCATCCCTGATCCGGCGCACCCCAGGGAGGCGTAGCACCTGTTATGCCATCTACTGATTCATTCGTTTCGTCTGCTTCTCCTTCTTTTCTCCCCTGCGAACTGGTAGCACTAAAAAAGGCAAGGTATTCATCCCAGGTAACCTCGACTTCAGCCATCCAAAAACTGTCTACCTCCACCTCGCGTACCGGCCCTTCATCGGGACGGCGATAAGGCTCACCTGACGGGCTGCCCATTTTAAATTGTCCTCCCGAAACAGCGACCATATTAAATGACACAGCACTGCCGGGAATCTGTTCGGTAAAATCTTCAAAAGCAGTAACTGTAGCAGGTTCATTAAAAATCTCTTCCGGAGAAATTATAACTTCATCCATTGTGAGGCCTGTTTCACCCCGGTAGTGCCCCACATTCAGGTGACATTGCAAGCATGAATTATTTTCCGGATCGCGCAAGTATTTCAGGTGTGATTCAGCCCCCAGGGCATCAAGCGTTGAAGGAAATAAATTAGTATGGCATTTTTTACATCCATCTTCGTAAACAAATCGTTTGGACGCTTCTACTGTACGCTTGGCTTCCCAGTCGATTTCTTCCATATCTTTGGTCATGTATACATATAAATCATGAAAACCATGATAAGCCTTACGTGTTAAAAAATAAAAGGTTTGATCCTCCGGAGGAAGATGGCAATCGGTACATTTAGCTGAAACTCCGCTATGGTTGCTGTTGTGAACCGATAATTTGTACGAAGCATCGGCATGTGGATGTACGTGACAAGAAGCACAAAACTCATCCGTAGAAGTATATTCAATCACTTTATTGGAAAGCGCCAAAAATAATATCATCGCTACCCCGCCAATAATAAATATCAAAAAATGTTTTCGTTTAATTATTCTATCAGCCATACTATAAAGATAGTTTCACACAATATTATACTCTACCCATTAGCTTACTATTAACCAGTCATGTACAAGCCACTTATCAAAAACTTAATTTCACATTAATTTTAAAGTTAAAAATCTGTTTAAAAGTTAATTACGAATTGACAAAAAAAATAAAAAAACAGCACGCTTTTTAGCAGAAAAGCTTATTTTTGAACAAAAAATAATTCACAATTAAGGCACAAGAAACATTAATTGAAAATGAATGTGAGCGTAAAATCACTGATTGGCTGGCATATTCTGACACTTCTTTTTATCTTCTGTTTTCCCTCCACAAGAATTTCAGCAAAGGAGTTTCCAGAAGCCTCCTTTCTCATTACCGGTTTATCCCCCTCCGGGATAAGTAGCCAACGACTCTGGAACTTTTTACAAAAGGACAACAATACGGGTATTGAAACGGGAATTACAGAACAAGATGGAAAAATAATCCTTACCGGAACGGAGCAATCCATTGACATACTTATCGACCGGCTATATGATCTTACCCGTAACGATTCAACCAAAATTATCCCTGTATTTTTAAATTATGAAGGGAATATCTCGCTACTTGATTCCATCATTGGTCAATCAAAAATATCATCGCGCATTTTTTATCTGCCACGTGGCGAAGCATGGCCACCAATGGATTACCTGATTCAGGCAGACCGGCGCATTCTGTTTTTTGTAACCGGAAATTTTGAGAACCAGGGACGGGTACTTCATCACACGCAGGATTATATTTTCAGAGTTTCTGCCTCCGGTACTCCGGAAAAAGGGATGAGAGGCAATTATCATGCGGCCGAAACGAACCTGGAACTTTTTATGATCGATAATTTAGATAAACTACCTACCAACACCCCCGATGGTGGAAGTATTCGTAACCTGGTACCGGACTATATCAATTTCCTTCTTGAAAACTGGACAAGGTTTGGCAAAAAACCCAACTTCATTTTTGTAGGAGAAAGTATTTTAAATTTTGATATCATCATCGCCCAACTCAACTCCTTCACCTGGATAAATGGCACGGCCAAAAGCTCTTCCGGAAAAATTCTGGAAAAAATATACTGGAGGAACCCCGATGTTTTGGTTACCGGTGGCAGGTTCAGCTTTCCGTACCGGGGTGGTGAAGAGTTGACCCTGACCCCATTTGCTCCGGGTTACCGGATGACGCCCGAACAAATAATTGTTACCGGAGAGATGGAGGTTCCTGAAAACTACAATATCATAGCCCATCCGATACGACTCAGTGAAGGTTTAACAGGAAGTTTCAGCTTTAATGGTTCCATCCGGAATATCTTGTCTCCTTCTGACATATTTAGCGGGGGAAATTATTCTTTCAGCCGGGATATTGAGAGGGAAAGAGTATTAAGGCTCCCCGAAGGCGCCAATGTAAACCTCGGGCCTCCGGACTCTTACGGTTTGCGAAACAGCAGTTTTAGTGTTAGCTGTTTTGTGAAGTTCAGTGAGATTCTTGAGTTTGGCGACAATGCGGTATTAGGAAACTATGAAACCGAATACCGCCGCGGCCTGCATCTCATACTCCGTTCCGGCCATCCTTATTTTGGATTGTGGGCGAATGATTATATTTCAGAAGAGAAACTGGAACCCAATGTTTGGTACCACCTGGTTTGGCGATACATTGTTGAAACGGGAGAACAGGCCATCTTCCTGAACGGAAGAAACATAGGAAGCTCCACAGGGCATCCTCCCTTTAGCGGGACAGGCAATATCCACCTGGGAAGCGCTCTTTCGCAGGGTGCCAGTATGCGAGGATATATAGATGAATTACACATTTGGAACCGCCCCCTGGGGGTGGAAGAGATAACCCGACTGGCACTGAACGAAGAAATAAAAATTGGAAACAACGAGCTATCCGGATTTTTTAGTCGAAATGAAATAAAAGCCGGAGCAGCCTTTCTTATTCTCATTCTTATTTTGACCGGCATCTGGGTTATTGTCCGGAGAAAAAAGCCGGGGAAAATAGAATATCCACTTATTCTGCCCAAAAAAAATACAGCCAACCAGATCAATCTTTTCGGTGGTTTCAGGGCAGTTGACCAGGAAGGAAACGACATTTCGACATTGTTTACCCCCAAAGTAAAGGAACTCTTTTTATTTACCCTGCTTGCCTCTCTAAAAAACAGTGCCGGTGCAGCTGTTACTGACATTGATGAACAGCTTTGGCCCGATCTTCCTGCAAAAAAAGTAACAAATAACAGGGCAGTAACCTTGAACAAACTGCGGAAAATCCTTCAGCACATTGAAGGGGTGGAAGTAATAACCCAAAACGGCTTTTTGCAGGTCAAACTTGGCGAACCACTTTTTTGTGACTACGCCGAAGCGTATAACCTTTGCCAGTTACCGGCGGGAATGGATAAAAGGCAGCTGGAAACATTTTTTCAACTGGTAAAAAAAGGCCGGTTTATGAAAGGTATAACCTGGTCGTGGCTCGACGAAATGCGGGGATATACCGGTACCCAGGTAATCGATAATCTGCTGAAACTGGCTGTTTATTTTAAAGAGGGAAATAACCTGCCGGGAATTGAAGCGCTTGCCAAACGCATTCTTGAATACGACGATCTGAACGAGGAAGCCATTTGGCTACAAGTGTGGGTATTGAGGCAAACGAATAATATGCACCAGGCCAAATTTCACTTTGAATCGTTTTGCTTAAAATACCATGCTTCTCTAGGCGAAAAATTCCCTATGAATTTTGAAGAGTTTAACAAAAATTATCAGGAGCAAATCTTATCGGCAGCCCGACACTAATAGGGGAAACAATCTTCAAGCTGATTAAGAATCTATTTCTCCTTTTTAAGAATACTCATTTTATATTGCCCCACGGTCATGCCTGTATTCTTTTTGAAAGCACGATTAAATGAACTTACTGAACCAAAACCGGAAATAAGAGCAATATCATTCAGCGATGAAGTATCCCCCATCCCGCTTTCAAGTAAAGAAATGGAATAATTTACACGATAACTATTTATAAAATCGTTAAAGCTTTGCTGGAACTCAGTGTTAATCAAATTCGACAAGTACGTTCTGTTAGTATTTAGTTCCCTGCAAAGTTCCGTTATTTTAAGCTCAGAATCCAGATAAATTTTGTTTGTTTCCAAAAGTTTCAACAAAGCACTTTTCAGTTTTTCCTTCCGCAGTTCAACAGAATTCTTCGCAACAAAAACATCTTCTCCTTCATCTTCGTCCAGGGATCTGATTGTAAAATCCTGCCGGTTTCCCTGCAAGCCGATAACAAAAAATAAGGTACTGAACAACGCAGAGGGAATGGCAAGTATTAAATTGTTTTCAAAAAATAAGCCGCGTCCCAAAATGTTTACCACAAAACTGGCAATAGAAGTCAGAAGAAAAGAAACAGTTAACAATTTCACCCAAACCAATTCCCTTCCTTCCATGTTTGAATAAAAATTTGCGATACGTTGATTATATTTTTTTGCCAGCTGATAACCAAAAAATAAATACAAAAGCGTTTGTAACCCAAAAACAACACGGCTTAGAAAAAATACTGTGGCTGCTAATTTAAAAGGCAAAGACGTTTCGTGTGCACCCCATCTGTTTTTAACCAAAACAGATTCATAATAATATTCTTCCTCATCCGGACTTAAAAAAAAGCCTGTTACAAACAAGACGACAAATAACGTTAATGCCGGAATAAAATGCAGAATATACGATCTTTTCAGCTCTAAATCACAGGTGAGCAGGCGGACATAAATATAGTATATCGGATAAACAGAAAGCCCGGTCAGGAGGTAAATACTGTCAAGCTTTAGATATAAAGCTTTGCACCCAAGAAAAAAGGTTGCATGGCATCCGTACAGGACCGCTACCACCATCATAAAAAACCCCAGCCAATAGCGGGCCTTGTTTACCGAAAATTTGTTGGTTATAAAAACAACCGACCAAAACAATGAAACATAAATTGGTGTAAGTACAATGACTTCCCTAAACATACCTAAAAATGTACATTTTGACGTTTTAAATTTACGATTTAAACATTTATGAACTTTGCCTTGCCATACATTTGATGAAATGAATACATAAAATTAAGATTTATGAAAAAGATTGCCTTCATTTCCTCACTCATTATTTTAGCAATGACCGTTGAGGCACAAAAAGTTGCATTGCATTCAGCCACAGGTACCCAACACTTTACCGGCACCAGTGCTTTTATATCGGCATATAACGCTGCCAATTCCGGGGATACAATCTATTTGCCGGGCGGAGGTTTCTCCTCTCCGGCAAACATCGATAAACAATTATGGGTTTTAGGAGCCGGCCATTATCCCGATTCTACCCAGGCTACGGCAAAAACATTTATCAATGGAAACATTGCACTTTCCGAGAATGCTAACGGATTTCGTCTGGAAGGTGTGCATATTAACGGAAGTATTATTTTTGACAACAATGAATCCGTTGACAATGTAATCATTAAGTATTGCAAAGTTGAGAATGACCTGAATGTGCAGGGAAGCTTAATTACACCTTCGTTCAACCTGACCATCATTAACAGTGTATTTTCAGGTAGCTATTTTTACCTTTCCAATGCCCAGAATGCCGGCATATTTAATTCGATTATTCAGGGAAAAATTCTAAACAGTTTTGGCAATTTCTTCGAAAACAATATCCTGATGTTTTCTTACACGGGGTATACAAATTATTACACCATTTCAGGTGATAACAATCTATGTAATAATAATATTTTCTTAAACGCCAGTAACAGGTATTTATCAGGTGTTTCCAATCAAACGAATAACAATATTTTTGTTACAACACCTAATTTAGGTACTACTCCTATTTCATCAGGGAATTACTACCCGGTGCCCCAAAATACTATTTTCATTAACCAAACAGGAAATGCTTTTAGCTATGACCACAATTACCACCTGCAATCACCGGCCACTTATCCGGGAATTGACAATACAGAAACAGGTCTTTATGGAGGCACTCACGGATATAAAGAGGGAGCTGTTCCTTCCAACCCACACATTCAGGTACAAAATATTGCCACTACCACCGACACTGAAGGGAACTTAAGCGTACAAATTAAAGCAGTAGCCCAAGATCAGTAATTATGAAAAAGATAAAATTAATACTGATTTTCATCTTTTCGTTTATCTGGGGGGTCAAAGCACAAACCAATCTGGCAAGCTACGAATATTGGTTTAACGGCGATTATGCAACCAAACAGGTAGCTACTTTACCCCCGACAGGGCAACATCACCTTGCCGCCAACATCGATGCTTCCTCCCTTCCGGATGGAGTAAATGTCCTCCACATCCGTTACAAAGATGAAAATGGGTTATACAGCAGCACGTTAAGCAAAGTATTCTATAAAAACACAGCGCTTCTTGTGCCAAACAAAAAGCTGTCAGAATATGAGCTTTGGTTTAACAACGACTATGGGAATAAACAGGTCTTTGAGATCTCCCCCACAATCCAACATCAACTTATAACTACTTTAGATGCTTCAGGCTTACCCGATGGTGTAAATCTGCTTCATATCCGTTATAAAGATGAAATGGGATTATTCAGCAGCACCTTAAGCAAAGTCTTTTATAAAAACACCGAGCAACTTACAACCGGTAAAAAACTTGTCGAATATGAATTTTGGTTTAACAACGACTATAATAATCTGCAAATAGTTCCGGTTACTGCAACTGTTCAGCACCAGTTGGTAACAGATATTGATGCCACTGTATTACCTGACGGTGTGAATGTTCTGAACATTCGATACAAAGACGAAAAAGGAATATACAGCAGTACCTTAAGCAAAGTCTTTTACAAACCGGAGAAAAACCTGGAGAAAAACAATAAACTGATTGCTTACAGGTATTGGGTCGACGATGATTTTGAAAATGTAGTATTTAATCACATAGAACCTGCTGCCAAACAATTGAATATTTTGGACAATCTCGACATGTCCCAACTTGCAATGGGGGAGCATACCTTACATTTTCAATTCCTTGATTCAACCGGATTATGGAGTCTGGTAACCACAAACAGCATTACAAAAACAGCTATTCCGGTATCTGCCTTTTCCGTTTCAAATACTGTCCTTTGTGAAAACAGCACCCTCCAGTTCGTCAACGAAAGTCTTGATGCAGATACCTGGCTTTGGAATTTCGGAGACGGAAATACTTCTGCAGAATTTGAGCCGGAGCATGTTTTTAGTGCACCTGGTAATTTTGAGGTAAGTTTAACGGCAACCGACTCGGGCACAGGACGCGACAGCATTTTTACTCAAACGCTTACGGTTTATCCGACTTACCAGGTTGAAAAATCAGCTGAAATTTGTGAAGGTGAAAGCTACACTTTCGAAGGGGCCGTTTATACTGAATCTGGCGAATACTCTCACACCTTCACCTCAGTTAACGGTTGTGACAGTGTCATTACATTGACACTGACAGTACATCCGACTTATAATGTGATGTATGCAGGTGAAGATGCTTCTTCCAATTATCTTGTAAACGATACTTTTGAAGAAACTCCGCTTAATACATTTCCCGATGACTGGGCCATCCGATATTCGGGTACAGGATATGATGACCACTATGTTGTAGATAACCCGGTGAAAAACGGAATTCATGCATTAAAAGTTTCCGGTTCCGGCTGGGCGGCAAACTTTAGCAAAAAGGTTGATAACATTCCGGATAATGTGGTATTGGAAGGTTGGATACGCGCCGAAAATGTTACTTCCGGAGGAAGGTGCGGTTTGGGAATCGGAAATCCGGATGTTGGAAGCTGGGGCGCTTATCGGGCCAGGGTTGAATTTTATAATGGCAACCTTATCACATTTTATTATACCGGAAATTCCGGCGGCTATGGAACACAATATGTCCTGCAGCCTGCTTTATCAAACACCTGGTATCATATAAAAATAGAAACCGATGCGGTTGCCGAAACTTACAAAGTGTACATCAATGGAGAACAGGCCAGCTCCACCACAGGGGGAGAAACCATTAATGATTTTCCGCTCTATACGAATATATCAGCCACATCTGTGGAAATCTACGGAAACAGCCTGATCTATTTTGATGATATAAAAATGTTTGAAAACGGGAGTTCTTCCGTTATTGTGTGTGAAAACGAATTGCCTTATGTTTTTGGCGAACAGGAACTCCATGCGAGTGGAACTTATGTTGAAACTTTTCAAACAATATATGGCTGCGATTCCGTAGTAACACTCAATCTGACCGTTAACCCGGTTTACAACCATACGGAAACTGCATCCATTTGCGAAGGAGAAAGCTATAACTTCGGAGGAACAGATTATACCGAATCCGGCGACTACGCACACACCTTCGCCTCGGTAAATAATTGTGACAGTGTTGTTACCCTAAAGCTGACGGTGAGCCCAGTGTATGATGTAGCTATTGCAGACACCATTTATAAAGATGAATTACCCTATAGCTTTGGAGGGCAGAACCTAAGTGAGAGCGGGGTGTATTCCAATACCTTTACTTCGATAGCAGGTTGTGACAGTGCAGTCACCCTTACACTAACGGTTATAGAATATTCTGTGCCGGTTGCAGTTTGCCATCCCGTAACAATTGATTTAGACAAAACAGGGTTCTATACGCTTTCCAGAACAGATCTGGAAAGTATTGCAGCAGGGTCCAATGACGCGAATACTGGTTTTTCGGATCTAATAATTTCGGTCACACCCAATAAGTTTACATGCGAAAATGCCGGCAAAACCCTGGACGTAATGGTGATAGTAACAAACGAAGATAATTATTCCGACACTTGTTACACTGCTATTTCAGTTGCCGATAATACTCCCCCACAGGTTGATTGCCGCGATTTGGAGATTTACCTCGATGAAAATGGCCAGGCCTCTATCGATATAAATGAAACGTATGCCAGCTCCCGGGACGCCTGTGGAATTGAAAAAATCACAACACTCAAAGAAATTTTTACTTGCGATGATCTGGGCTACAACTATTTCTCTGCGTCAGTAACCGATGTTCACGAAAACAAAACGACCTGTCAAAACATCCTGGCAGTTTTTGATACCATCAGGCCAGTATTTGATCCTATGGGTAATATTGAGGTTGCGGCTCCGATAGGGGAATGCAAGGCGACCATAAATTATCCCAAAATAATGGCTACTGACAACTGCGGAATAGACAACCTGTTCCTTTACGAAGGACTTGGTCCGGATGGCCAATTCCCGGTTGGAACGACCACAGAACGTTGGATAGCTGCAGATGTTTCGGGCAACAACGACACCCTGACTTTTGAGGTGAAAGTGCTTGACAATCCCGCGGCCCCCTTCTTGGATGCCGTTCCCAATACAGAAATACCAGAAGATGCTGACTGGTTCACGGAAATACTAACGGGCATTTCCGACGGTTCAGAATGTGAAGAGTACCCGCTCCGTTTTACCTTGTCATTCGAAAACGACCAACTCCTCGAATCACATTCCCTTAGTTACACAGACGGAGATAATGTAGCGCTCCTTAAGTTACTACCGGCCCAGAATGCAAGTGGCGAAACAAATGCAACAATTACACTGACAAATTCTGAAACAGGACAGGAAACCAGTATCAATTTCAATCTCAAAATCGCTCCAGTCAATGATCCGCCCTACCTTGTTCATCCGGTACAGAATCTGGTAATGAAAGCGGGCGATTCACTGAAAGTGGCTTTTAGCCCTGAAAAAGGTATCATTTTCGATGATGTAGACGAAAACGATATGCTGCAACTTTCTGTTCAGCCGGAAGACGGAAGCACATTGCCTGAATGGCTGGTGTTCAAAAATGATACGTTATGGGCCTTCCCGACAGCAGCCGACACGGGTTGTATAAAGCTGCTCCTTGTAGCAATAGATCTGGAAGGAGAACAAGCAAACAATCCATTTACACTTTGCAGTGACTTTTTTGTAGGAACGAACCTGCTAAATTCCCGGGGACTGAAAGTTTACCCAAATCCTTCCACAGGGAAAGTTTATATCGAACTTACCCAAACAGGAAACAGAAAAACTGATGTTTCGGTCTCAAATATTCTGGGACAGGAAATTTTGCATAAAGTTTTCCCGTCAGAAGGACGTTTGGAAATAGATCTATCCGGTCAGGTCAGTGGCATGTATCTATTTAAAATACGGGGAGACGGCATCGAATCAAATCAAAAAATAATACTCCATCGGGAGCATTAAAAAATAATACATTAGTCATACTATGGCTTGACTTGAAGCCATAGTATGACTTTTTTTGAAAAAAGGTGTCGCTATATCAGAACCTCATCCACACTTTTGCGAAGAAAATCGCGGGTGTAGTAATCGGCATCCACAATTTCGCCGTTCCAAACCACAATGTCAAGATCAATGGTACGGGGACCAAACCGGGGTGCTTTCCGGTCACGCCCTAATCGATCCTCTATCTTTTTGAGCAGGCGTTTCAGCTCTTTCTTTTTATGCGGTGTTTCAATCTTTACCGCCCCGTTAGTAAAATCGGGCTGGTTCTCAATGCCAATGGGTTTCGTTTTAACCAATGCTGAAATCTTTTTTATTTCCACCTCACTACTCAAAATCTTGAGCATTTTTGAAATATTTTCTTCGGCATCAATGTTGGATCCAATGCCAATAATAACAACATTTGGAATTGTCATACTATGACTCGAAGTCGCGGTATGACTGGTTTTCATTTTAAAATCTCCAGACAAAATTTCCTCTTTTTAACAAAACATAATCAATCAATTTCCCTTTTCTAATACCATGACTCAGATTCAGGGGCCTTCCATAGTCACCGAAACCGATTTGGCAAAGCGGAGCGCATGAGGCTTGTCCACCTCCACTTTTGCCCATTTTACTTTTTTATCTTCAAGAATGAGGTCAAGAATTTTCCGGGTTAATACTTCCAGTAATTTGAACTGTCCTTCCTGTACCAATGCAATCACTTTTTTGGTAATGGTTTTATAATCCAAAATATCCACCGGTTCATCCGCCTCCAGCGCTTTGGGGGAAATCGCTGTTTCCATCTCAAAATTGATAATCACATCCTGCTTGTTGACCAGTTCTTCCGGATTAAACCCGATATACGTCCGCAGTAAAAGATTTTTAACTTTTATTCTTGCCATATTTTTATCGATTAATCGTTTTGACCTAAATTCTCCCCTCCGTCAGCAAAAAGCAATTGCCCGGTAAGGTGATCATTTTCCAGGATATAGTCGATACTCTTTAGAATCGGTACTACTCCTCCCGGCTTTTTCATGGGAATATTTTCAGCCAATCCCCAAAGATACTGTTCACTTTTATCTTCGGGAGGAAGGCTAACACCCGGCGCAATAGCATTGACCCTTATATCCGGTGCAAATTCCAGTGCCGCCATTTTAGTAAGTTCCCAAAGTGCTTTTTTAGAAAGGGAATACGCAGCAAAATTGGATTTACTTGTTGTAATGCGGGTATCCACAAAGTTAACAATATTCCCTTTTTTACAATGAAGGGCAAAATCACGCATAAGTAAAAACGGGGCTTTAAAGTTGATATTCATCTGACTGTCGAACAACCCGGTGGTTGTTTCTTTTAAATACCCTGGAAGAAAAACCGATGCATTATTCACCAGCAGGTTAAACGAACCCGTTTCTGAAACAACCAGAGGGATCAATTTTTCCACCTCCTTTTCAGATACCAAATTTGCCTGAATGCGGGAAAAGTTTTGCTGCGGATATTTTTGTTGCAACAACGTTTCCAGCTTTTTTGCCGGCTCTTCCGATGTATTAAAATGAATAACAACATCCCAGCCATTGCTCGCAAGATGTTCTGTAATGGACTTTCCAATACGTTTGGATGCGCCTGTCACCAATGCTGTCTTGTTCATTCAAAAAGTTTTCTTAAAACTACAAAATCTGTATGAACAAAACACAGCTCTGCTGAAGATGTTTGAGAATGGCACAATTTTGAGCAAAACTCCCCACCTGGTTTAGTCACAGGAAGATTAAATTCCCGGAGTCCGGTGCTACCTGTTTGCGTAAGTATTCAATTTTCCCAGGTATTTTCCGATAATATCGAATTCAAGGTTTACTACCGTCCCTTCCCTGAAGGTGTGAAAATTGGTAACTTCCTGGGTAAACGGAATAATGGCTACCTGGAATGAATTATCTTTTGAGTTGACCACCGTAAGACTGACGCCGTTTACCGAAACCGATCCTTTTTCAACAGTCATGTAACCCTGTTTGGCTTTTTCAACATCGAAATCATATTCAAAAGTGTAATACCAGCTTCCGTCGGCCTCTTCCACCCTGGTGCAAATAGCAGTTTGATCCACATGTCCCTGCACAATGTGTCCGTCAAGGCGACCGTTCATTGCCATGCTGCGTTCGAGGTTTACTTTCGAGCCAACCTCCAATCCACCCAGGTTCGATTTCAACAAGGTCTCCTTAATGGCAGTTACCTTGTAAGTTTTTTTCTCCTTATCTACTTCGACCACAGTTAAACAAACGCCGTTGTGTGACAGACTTTGATCAACCTTTAACTCTCCGGCAAACGAACAGGTGAGGGTAAAATGTACATTTTCCTGATCTTTTTCAATGGCGGTTACTGTTCCAAATTCTTCTATAATTCCTGAAAACATGGCAATTTAATATTTAAAAATACAACTTCGCTATCTGAGGCTCCACTCAAATCCGTCTTTAGTGTCTTTTATTTCAACACCCAGTGCGTTCAGTTCATCCCTAATCTTATCGGCTGTTGCCCAATCTTTATTCTTCTTGGCTTCCATCCTGACATTCAACAACAAATCAATTGTGCCGCTTAAAATTTTATTTTCTTCGGAATCTGCAGGTTGTTCTTCTTTCAGCCCCAAAATATCAAAAACCATTGTATGGATGAACCCTTTTAGTTCTTCCAAATCTTTTGCAGAAATTTTCTCATGGCCTGTTTTAACAGAGTTTATCATTTTCACTCCTTCAAACAGGTTTGCAATGGCAATAGGGCTATTTAAATCATCATTCAACGCGGCAAAACACTTTTCTTTTAAGGCAGACACATCCACCGTAGATTCTGAAGCAACAGGCAATTTTTCCAATGTTTCCACTGCTGTCATCAGCCGTTCCAATCCTTTTTCGGAAGCCTGCAGCGCTTCATTCGAAAAGTCGATGGTGCTGCGGTAATGGGCCTGTAAAACAAAAAAGCGGATTGTCATTGGCGAATAGGCCTTTTCAAGTATCGCATGCTCCCCCGTAAACAGCTCATCAAGGGTAATAAAGTTCCCCAGCGATCTGGCCATCTTCTGCCCGTTAATGGTAATCATGTTGTTGTGCATCCAATAGCGGGCCGGTCCCTTCCCTTTTTTGGCCGTTGCCTGAGCAATTTCACATTCGTGATGGGGAAAGGCCAAATCCATTCCTCCCCCGTGAATATCAAAAACATCACCAAGGTATTTGGCACTCATCACAGAGCATTCGAGGTGCCACCCCGGGAACCCGTTACTCCATTTTGAAGGCCAACGCATAATATGACTGGGTGAAGCCTTTTTCCACAAGGCAAAATCGAAGGCGTTTTTCTTTTCTTCCTGCCCTTCCAGCCGGCGGGTATTGGTTTTTATATTCTCCAAATCTCTACCTGAAAGCTTTCCGTAGTGGTACTCCCCGTTATACTTTTCCACATCAAAATAGACCGAACCGTTGGCTTCATAGGCATATCCCTTTTCTAAAATAGAGTCTATAAATTCCAGTTGCTCGATGATGTGGCCGGATGCACGCGGTTCAATACTGGGAGGCAACACATTTAACTGCGTCATATTCTGGTGGAAAGTATTCATATATTTCTGCACCACCTCCATGGGTTCAAGCTGTTCCACACGGGCTTTTTTGGATATCTTGTCTTCGCCCGACTCATCGGCTTCATTTTCCAGATGCCCCACATCCGTAATATTCCGGACATAACGCACCTTGTATCCTAAAAACATCAGGTATCTGTAAAGCAAATCGAAAAAAATAAAAGGCCGTGCATGCCCCAGGTGCGAATTACTGTAAACAGTAGGACCGCATACATACAATCCCACCTTCCCTTCTACCAGCGGTTTAAAAACTTCCTTTTCGCGTGAAAGAGTATTGTAAATGATCAGTTGGTTCTCCATAACGGTTGAAAATTGTACCAGGTGCTACAAAAGTAAAATAAAATAGGGGAAAACAGGGATTTTTTCGCTTCCTAAAGCCGTCACTCCTTTTCGCTGGTCATCTCTTCTACTCTTGTTACATCCCCGTCACCACCTTCATTATATTCTTCTTTTTTATCGAGGGAGTTGAATTGTTTTCTGTAAAATATCAGAATAGAAAATATACCGACAGTGATTGACGAATCGGCAATATTGAAAACCGGCCTAAAAAAGACAAAATCGTTTCCTCCCCAGACAGGAAGCCATTCAGGCAATTTGGTTTCGATGATCGGGAAATAAAACATATCGACCACCCTGCCGTGAAGAAATCCGGCGTAACCACCTCCTTCAGGCAAAAAACCGGCCACCTGTCCGTAGCTATGATTAAAAATCATCCCATAAAACAAACTATCGATAATATTCCCAATGGCCCCGGAGAATATAAGCGCAATACAGGCAAGAAAACCAAAAGGTACCTCCTTTTGACGATTAAGCCGGAACAGGTACCAACCAATGGCAAACACCGCAACAATGCGAAAAACACTGAGAAAAAGTTTCCCGTATTCTCCGGCAAATTCAAAACCAAAAGCCATCCCGTTGTTTTCCACAAAATGGAGAATAAACCAATTTTTAAAAATAATAATCTCTTCTCCAAGCGAAAAATTGGTTTTTACCCACACCTTCAGCACCTGATCGGCAACCAGCACTGAAAATATAATAACAAGCAACTTGGTGATACGATTTTTCATTTTCTGACATAAAAAAACTCCCGGATATTTTCTAAAAATCGAAAAATCCGGGTAGTTCGTAAATTTTCTTTTTTCAAACTATCCCATGCCCTTTTTTGCATCAATGCACAGCGTAGCATGCGGAACGGCCCTCAATCGTTCTTTTGAAATTAGTTTTCCCGTTTCGCGGCAAATCCCGTAAGTTTTATTTTCAATGCGCACGAGAGCTGCCTGGAGGTATTGAATGAACTTCAGTTGCCGTTGTGCCAACTTACCTGCTTCTTCTTTTGAAAGGGTGGCAGCTCCTTCTTCGAGAACCTTAAATGTAGGCGATGTATCCTGGGTGTCATTCCCGTCGCCATGTGTGATGGAACTTCTATACATTTCATAGTCGTCCTGCGCTTTTTTCAGCTTGGAAAGTATAATTTGTTTAAATTCCATCAACTCTTCATCCGAATATCTGGTTTTTTCTCCCATAATAACAGGATTTTAATTTATTATCAAATCTGGCCGAAAATAGTAAATTTTTGCGTTCTATTTCAGGCCGTATAACATATCGTTACATTTGTTGTTTTTCTACAACAATTGCAATCGAAACATCTTTATCAATCTCCACTTCTCTTGCCAATGAACTATCCAGGTTGTCAACCAACTCAAGATCAACCGCTAGAGTTTGGGCGCAAATATAACTTTTATGATTTAACACGGCATCATTTATTTCATCGTGTTTCTCAATTTTCAGTCTGATACGGTCGGTAACTTCAAATCCACTCTCTTTCCGAAGGTTCTGAATTTTATTGATGAACTCCCGGGCAATTCCCTCCTGCCTCAGCTCTTCCGTTACGTTCACATCCAGGGCAATGGTCATTTGCCCCTCGGTAGCCACAGTCCAGCCCGGAATATCTTCGGTCAGGATTTCCACATCGTCTTTAGCAATTAATATCTTCTGTTCTCCGGCTTCCACTTCCACCGTACCTGTATTTTCCAATTCGGCAATCTGATGCTGATCAAACCGGGCAATGGCTCCTGAAATCTGCTTCATCAGTTTACCGTACTTAGGTCCCAACGTTTTAAAGTTGGGTTTTATTTTCTTTTTGATGATACCTTCTGTATCGGTAAGAAACTCCACTTCCTTCACATTCACTTCGCTAAGAACGATACCTTTTACTGCCTCAAACTGCTCACGGAAATGCGGATTCAGTACCGGTACCATAATTTTTGCCAGCGGTTGCCGTACTTTTAATTTTTCTTTCCGGCGAAGGGCAAGCACCATGGAAGAAGCTCTCTGGGCAATGCCCATTTTTTCTTCTAAATCTTTATCAATCAGTTTTTCATCAAAAGCCGGAAAATCAGCTAAATGAACACTTTGATCCGGTTCTTTGCTTGTAGCTTTGTTCAGATCAGAATAAAGCAAATCGGCATAAAAAGGAGCAATGGGCGCCATCAGCTTAGCAACGGTTTCCAGGCAGGTGTACAATGTCTGGTAAGCCGAAATTTTATCAGCTGAGTACTCTCCTCCCCAGTATCTTTTCCGGCTCAGTCGCACGAACCAGTTGCTCAGGTTTTCAGTAACAAATTCGGAAATAGCACGTCCGCCCCGTGTGGGCTCGTAGTTTTCGTAGCTTTCACCCACCTCTTTTATCAGAGAGTGGAGCAAAGAGATAATCCACCGGTCGAGCTCGGGACGCTGGTCTACAGGAATTTCCTCTTCAGCAAACCTGAAATTATCTACATTGGCGTACAGCGCAAAGAAACTGTATGTGTTATAGAGCGTTCCGAAAAATTTCCGTTTAACCTCTTCGATGCCATCCACGTCGAATTTCAGATTGTCCCAGGGCTGTGCATTGGTAATCATGTACCAGCGCAATGGGTCGGAACCGTATTTTTCGATGGTCGCAAACGGGTCGACTGCATTACCAAGCCGCTTCGACATTTTGTTGCCGTTTTTGTCGAGCACCAGTCCGTTGGAAATAATATTTTTAAACGAAACGGAATCGCTCACCATGGTAGCAATGGCATGCAACGTAAAAAACCAGCCGCGGGTTTGATCCACCCCTTCCGCAATAAAATCTGCAGGAAACACCCCTTTGCCGGTGGCCGGGTTGTACTTTTCCTGGTTTTCAAACGGATAATGATGCTGCGCGTAAGGCATTGAGCCTGAGTCGAACCACACATCAATCAAGTCAGGCTCACGGAACATTTTCTTTCCTGAAGGGGAAACCAGTACCACATGATCAATGTATGGTTTGTGGAGATCAATATTTTCGTAATTCCCTTTGGAATAATTACCTGCTTCAAAATTTTTATACGGATTTTCAGTCATGACCCCGGCTTCGATAGACTTTTCAATCTCAGTCATCAATTCCTCCGTGGACCCGATACAAATTTCTTCCGAACCATCTTCGGTTCGCCAGATGGGAAGTGGCGTTCCCCAAAACCTGGAACGACTAAGATTCCAGTCCACGAGGTTTTCCAACCAATTCCCGAAGCGACCGGTACCGGTAGATTGTGGTTTCCAGTTGATGGTATTGTTCAGCTCTACCATCCGTTTTTTTACTTCAGTGGTTTTAATAAACCATGAGTCGAGCGGATAGTAAAGAACCGGCTTATCAGTCCGCCAGCAGTGCGGGTAATTGTGGACATGTTTTTCAATTTTGAATGCTTTGTTTTCAAGCTTCAGCATCACCGAAATATCCACATCCACAGTCGGGTCATCCTCCGTTAGCTTTTCGCTGTAATCGTTTTTTACGTAGCGTCCTGAAAATTCATGGTACTTTTCAGTATTTACATATTCTTTCACAAACGATTCAGCCAATTCTGAGATAAGAAAAAACCTTCCTTTCCGGTCAACCAATGCCTGGGTTTTACCTTCTACATCTTCCACAACCAGCGGAGAAATTCCATTTTGTTTGGCCACGCGGTCGTCATCGGCACCGAAGGTAGGTGCAATGTGAACAATTCCGGTACCGTCTTCAATGGTCACAAAATCGCCGGTAATTACTTCAAAAGCTTTTCCTTTGGGTTTTACCCACTCAATCAGTTGTTCGTACTGAACGCCTTTCAGCTCATTGCCTGAATACTCGCCCAGTACTTTGTACGGAATATTTTTGTCGCCCTGTTTATATTCTTTAAATGAAGCGCCTTCGTTTTCCGGATTGAAATACACGTGAAGCAGATCTTTTGCCAGGATTAGTGTAACCGGGTCCCCGGTATACGGATTAAATGTTTTTATTTTCACATACCTGATTTGCTGCCCCACGGCCAATGCTGTGTTCGATGGCAGTGTCCAGGGAGTGGTGGTCCAGGCAAGGAAATACAAATCAGTATCCACATTCTCAAACAAAAAATCCGATTTCCCGTTGCGAATGGCTTTAAACTGAGCCACAGCAGTGGTATCTTTTACATCGCGGTAGCAACCCGGCTGATTAAGTTCATGCGAACTAAGGCCGGTTCCTGCAGCGGGCGAATACGGCTGAATGGTATAGCCCTTGTAAAGAAAACCTTTGTTGTAAATCTGCTTCAACAACCACCAAACTGTTTCAATGTACCGACTGTCGTAAGTAATGTAAGGGTCGTCCATATTCACCCAGTACCCCATAATACGGGTAAGCTCTTCCCACTCCCGGGTGTATTTCATCACCTCCTTACGGCAGGCGGCATTGTATTCTTCTACCGAAATTTTTTTTCCAATATCTTCTTTTGTAATGTTCAGCGACTTTTCCACGCTGAGCTCCACCGGTAGGCCGTGCGTATCCCAACCGGCTTTACGATGAACACGGAACCCTTTCATCGTTTTATAACGGCAAAAAATATCTTTGATAGCACGGGCCATCACGTGGTGAATTCCCGGCATCCCATTGGCTGAAGGAGGTCCCTCATAAAAAACAAATGTAGGGTGCCCCTCGCGGGTAGAAATACTTTTGTGAAAGGTATCGTCTTCTTTCCAGCGTTTTAAAACCTCTTTATTAATCTGAGACAGGTCTAACTGTTTGTAATCCTGAAATTTATCCGTCATAAAAATCCTTATTCTGCTACTTCCGTTAAAAAAATATGCAAATATAGGAAATTTTCAGGGCGGGTGTTTTAAATAGGTTGTTAAATCCGTAATCCCATAACACTGACCTTTAGCTCTTAATCCTGAATAAAAACATCTGGTGTTGCCAAGCCGGCCCGAAAAGTCGAAAAGTCTGTGGATTAATATGTTTTTAACGGATTTACCATTTTAATAAAGAAATTTTTCTACTTTTAGTTTTTTAAAACCGGGGTAAAAAGTTATGGCTGATTCTTTACAAAAAAACGACCAGGAAAAGCTTTTCGATGAGCTTATTGCCGTTAAACTTCTGTATAAGACCAAAGAAAGAAAGTGGAAACAACTTGCCGCAGAAAATCCTGATTACCAAAGAATAAAAAATGAAATGCAGGCACTCCGGAAACGTATTTCGGGTATCGAAAAATGTATATCGAAATACGGTGAAAGCTTTTTTGATGTGTATGATTCAGAGCTGATAAAGCCGCTGAGTGAATCTGACATTCTTGTGTTAAGGGATGAAATAAAAGATGTGCGGTATTCGCTTGAAGCAATGGGGAAATAAGTTAATTTCCACGGGTTAACCGCTGAAAAATACTTTCCAGGTTCTGTTGTTTCTGGAACAACGTGAGCAATGTGAGGTTGTTTTGTACAGCAAACCTAAAAATGGCAGGTCGAATATCCTCGTTTCCATCAGCTTCAATTTTCCACTGCCCGTTTTCAAAGATGATGCTTTTCACCCCTTCTATTTCATGTAGTTTTTCCGGCAATACCTGCTTATCGAAAGCGGCGACTACTGTTTGGTTCCGTATCAGTTGTGCTTTCTTAATATCGGAAATACTTCCATCTGCTACAATTTCCCCTTTGTTTATGATGAGTACGCGGTTGCAAACAGCCTCCACTTCCGGCATAATGTGCGTCGAAAAGATGACTGTTTTCTCCCGACTAATGTCACGGATCAGGCCACGGATATCTTCCAACTGGTTGGGATCAAGTCCTGAAGTAGGTTCATCCAGAATCAGCACTTCCGGATCATGGATAAGCGCTTGTGCCAGTCCTACCCGCTGCCGGTAACCTTTGGAGAGCATCCCGATTTTTTTGTGTTGTTCGTTGCCCAAACCAGTTAGTTCCACCATGCGCTCCACCTGCCGTTTTTTATCTTTCATGTGATAAAACCCGGCGCTAATTTCAAGGTACTCTCTGACGTAAAGCTCGGTGTAAAGCGGATTATGTTCCGGCAGATAACCAATATTTCGCCGGATAGAAGTATTATCTGCCGAAACTTTCTGATTATCCATCCATACTTCTCCAGAGTTTGCAGGTAAAAAACCGGTAATAATTTTCATTAGCGTTGATTTTCCTGCACCATTGGGACCAAGGAACCCCAAAAGCTCCCCCTTTCCCACAGAAAAGCTAACATCATCCAACGCTTTTTGCTTTCCAAATAATTTTGTTACTCTACTGATTTTTAAGTCCATATATTTTTATTACCGAACAAAAATAAAGGAATCTTTTTAAATTGAAACCATTAACGTAAATTTGCAACTCAGCTTAACAGAAAGTCATGGAAGATCGTCATTTTAATTACATAAAAGATATAACGCGCCACGAAAGGCAAAGAACATTGGAAGTCAATATCGGCGGTGTGGCCGTTGGTGGAGATAATCCCATACGTATCCAGTCAATGACGGATACACCCACAAAGGAAACAGAGCTCACAGTTGAACAAATTATTGCTTTGGCAAAAGCAGGCGCCGATTATGTTCGCTGCACAGTGAAAGGTATTTACGATGCAGAAAACCTAAAAAATATTGTAGATGAACTGCGAAAAAGAGGATATACCATTCCTTTGGTAGCCGATGTTCATTTCAATCCAAGGTTGGCAGAAATTGCCGCCAAGTATTTTGACAAGGTCCGCATCAACCCGGGAAATTTTTATGATAAACGGGCTCGGTTCGAAGCTAAAGTTTACTCAGATGAAGAGTACAAACAGGAATTACAAAATATTGAAGAACAATTTATTCCGTTCCTGAAAATGCTGAAAAACACCAATACCGCTCTGCGTATTGGGGCAAACCACGGATCGTTGTCTGATCGGGTAATGAGCCGTTACGGTGATTCCCCTTCGGGAATGGCCGAATCAGTGCTTGAATTCCTGCGCATTTGTAAAAGTGTCGATTTTAATGATGTAGTGGTGTCTATCAAGTCGAGCAATACCCGAATGATGGTTTACACCGTTCGCCTGCTGAATTACAAAATGCGGCTTGAAGACATGCAGTATCCTATCCACCTGGGAGTTACCGAGGCCGGAGAAGGAGAAGACGGTCGCATAAAATCGGCCGTGGGAATTGGCGCCTTACTGGGCGATGGTATTGGCGATACCATCAGGGTTTCGCTCACAGAAAATCCGGAGAATGAAGTACCGGTAGCCAAAAAACTGGTGGACCATTTTAAGTCGTACAGAAACCATGAACCGATTAATGCCTCGCTGATCGCCCAGACCAACCCGTTTGAATACGAACGGAGAGCGACGCGACCTGTATTAAACATGGGAGGAGAAGAATTGCCGGTAGTGGTGGCTGACTTGGGCGACCGGAGCCTGAAAGAAATGCTTCCGGTACGCGGAAAAATGGTCCCCGATTATTTCCTGTCAGGAAACAAAATTATAGACATCAAGGGAGAAAGTAATCCTATCATTTCTTTGGAGGAATACCTGTTTGAAAGTACACGCTGGGGCCGGCTGAAATTTATCCGCACCAACAAAATGGAATTTGATAGTTTCATGGCGAAGAACCCCGAAATTATCATGAAGCTGAAACAAACCCGTAAAACGGTACTGATTCTCGAAAGTTTCAATAAAAATCCGATGGCCGAACTGCGGGCATTCTTTACTGCACTCGAATCGCACATCTGGAAAGTACCGGTTATTCTTTACAGAAGGTACAACGAAGAAAAGCTGGAAGATCTGCAAATCAAGGCTTCTGCCGATTTGGGCGGACTGTTAATTGATGGTTACGGCGACGGTATCTGTATTTCGAATGACAATGAAAGAATTACCTTCACAGAGCTGAAAGACCTTAGTTTTGGTATTTTGCAGGCAAGCCGTATGCGGATGTCCAAAACCGAGTTCATTTCATGTCCGGGTTGTGGAAGAACACTTTACGATTTGCAGGAAACAACCAAAAATATCAAAGAACATTTTAAACACCTCGACCATTTGAAAATCGGTATTATGGGCTGTGTTGTAAACGGGCCGGGAGAAATGGGCGATGTGGATTACGGATTTGTGGGAGTCAGCCAGAACAAAGTGACCTTGTATAAAGGATTGAAACCGGTTAAAAGGCATATTCTTTTTGAAAATGCCGTGGAGGAACTTGAACAACTCATCAGGGAAAACGGTGACTGGAAAGATCCGGAGAATTAGTTTGCTTCGTTAAAATCTACTATCATTTCTTTGAGCTTTTCACGAAATTCTTCCATGCCATTAATGTCAAGGGATGGTGCGTACCGGATTTCATGTGAACTACCGTTGCTGGTTATTTTGATCCATTCATCACAACCATCAACACACACATTGCATTCGTTGTGATCCAAAGTCAGAAAATAATCGTAGTCGAAAGAAGCTCTCAGGCTGTCCCAATCCAAAGACGATATTTTCTTACTTCTTGCTGTGATCCCCTTATCTTCCCCGCAAGGTATTTCACGTAAATATTCAACCTGGGAATACGAAATCTCAATATATTCCTCACCAGCGCACCATCCGCATTGTGTGCCAAATTCAATAACAAAGTTTTCCTTCACTTCAGAATGGTCTCTGAAACAAGAACTGGCAAGCAAAACCGTTAAGAATAAAATAATTGGTCCGGATATTTTCCCCATAATCACATTTTAAGCTAAGACCCCTCATCTACACTAAAAGTTGCTTTAAGGCATCGTTTATTTTTAACTTGCCTGCTAATTTATTTAATTTGTACTCTAAAATCAGAAACAACTACCAAAATAACGAACAGAAATGTCAAAAATCCATTGGAAACCCGGCACTATGATTTATCCGCTTCCCGCCGTGATGGTGAGTTGCGGGCATCAACCGGAAGAATACAATATTATTACCATTGCCTGGACAGGCACCATTAACAGTGATCCCCCCATGTGCTCCATTTCGATTCGCCCGGGAAGGCATTCGTACGAAATCATCAAACGAACCGGAGAGTTTGTTATCAACCTCACTACGGAAGAACTGGCTAAAGCTACTGACTGGTGTGGGTGCCGTTCAGGCCGAAAATACAACAAATGGGAGAAGATGAACCTCACCCCCCTTCCGGCAAAAATAGTGAAAGCTCCCATTATCGGCGAATCACCGGTAAACATTGAGTGTGTAGTAAAAAACATTCTGGAACTGGGAACACATCACATGTTTATTGCAGAGGTAGTTAACGTTTCAATCGACGACAAATACCTGGACGAACAGCAGGCATTCAGTTTTGCTAAAGCCCGGCCACTCGTATACAATCACGGGCATTATTTTGGCCTCGGAAAAATGATTGGTAAATTCGGCTGGTCCGTTCAAAAGAAGAAGCAGAAATGACAGTTTTTTCCTTTCGGATGAACATTATCCTTCGATAATTGTCATTTTTGCAATCCTGTTATTAGTCTAATAATAAAATTTTCAGCCAATGAAAACCAGGTTGTTTTTAATACTTTTTTTAATGAATTTGAACATGGTTAACGCACAAAAAAATCCGTTACTTGGAGAGTTTAAAACACCGCACCAAACAGCGCCATTTGCGGAAATCAAAAGTGAACACTTTTTGCCAGCCTTTAAAGAAGCAATAAACCAAGGCGAAGCAGAAGTAAAAGCCGTCATTGAAAATGCTGCCGAACCCACATTCGAAAATACAATAGCAGCGCTGGACAGGACAGGCAAACTACTGAACCGCACAGCGGGGATTTTTTTCAACCTCATTAATGCCGAAACGAACGATGAGTTGCAAAAAATAGCACAGGAAGTTTCTCCGATGCTCACCAAATACCAAAATGACATTACGTTGAACCCAGTCCTCTTTGCGCGAATAAAATCCGTTTACGATAAAAAGGAAGAGCTGAACCTGAACGCAGAAGATGAAACCCTGCTGGAAAATACATACCTCACTTTTGTGCGTCAGGGAGCCAACCTTTCGGAAGCTGACAAGGAAAAATTCAGGGAAATCAGCACTGAACTGGCAAAACTCACCCTTACTTTCGGTGAAAATGTACTGAAAGAAACCAACAGTTACGAAATGCATGTGACGGACAAAAGCCGGTTGGGCGGGTTGCCGGAAAGCGCCCTTGAAGCAGCGGCTGCCAAAGCGAAAGGAAAAAAGAAAGAAGGTTGGGTATTTGATGTTACCATGCCCAGTTACCTGCCCTTTATGAAGTATGCTGAAGACCGTGAACTTAGGAAGGAACTGTATCTGGCCTACGCATCAAAATCATTTAAAGAAGATGAACTGGACAACCAGGATAACGTAAAAAGAATAGTGAACCTGAGATTGGAAATGGGCAAGCTGTTGGGCTATAACAATTATGCCGACTATGTTCTTGAACGCCGAATGGCCATGAATCCTGACGGCGTTTACAAGCTGCTAAACGATTTGTACGATGCTTCCTTCCCTGTAGCACAAAAGGAAAAAGAAGAAGTAACAACATTTGCCCGCGAATTGGGTTTCTCTGACGAAATAATGCCCTGGGACTGGACCTACTACAGCGAAAGGCTAAAAGTGGAAAAGTTTAATTTAGACGACGAAATGCTGAAGCCCTATTTTGAACTGGACAAAGTAGTGGATGGAGTGTTTGGACTGGCAACTGAATTGTTCGGAATCACATTCAGGCCCAATAAAAACATTCCGGTTTATCATGAAGAAGTTGTTCCTTATGATGTTTACGATGAAAACGGGCACTTTCTATCGGTCCTTTATACTGATTTTCACCCACGCCCGGGCAAACAGGGCGGTGCATGGATGAATGATTTTAAAGGCCAATGGAAAGAAAACGGTACTGACTCCCGGCCGCACATCACCATTGTAATGAATTTTACACGCCCAACGGAAACCAAACCGGCACTGCTTACTTTTACAGAAGTGGAAACATTTATGCACGAGTTTGGCCACGCCCTTCATGGAATGCTTGCTAATTCCACCTATTCAAGCCTGTCGGGAACCAATGTTTACAGGGACTTTGTAGAACTTCCCTCCCAAATTATGGAAAACTGGGCTGTGGAAAAAGAGTTCCTTGACCGCTTTGCCACACACTACCAAACCGGAGAAAAAATTCCCGTGGAACTGGTAGAAAAAATAAAAGCTTCCCAAAATTACCTTGCAGGCTACCTTTCTGTCCGGCAGTTGAGCTTCGGATACCTTGATATGGCCTGGCACACACTAGAAAAACCGTTTCAGGGCGAGGTGAAACAGTTTGAAGAGACCGCCTGGAGGAAAACCCAAATCTTTCCGGTAATCAACAAAGCATGTATGAGCACCCAGTTCGGACATTTGTTTGCCGGCGGATATGCTGCCGGTTATTACGGCTACAAATGGGCTGAAGTACTCGATGCCGATGCTTTCAGCTTATTTAAAGAAAAGGGACTCTTCAATAAAGAAGTGGCAGCCTCCTTCCGTAAAAACATCCTGGAAAAAGGCGGTACAGAGCACCCCATGATTCTTTACAAACGCTTTCGCGGACAGGAACCCAATGTAGATGCACTGCTCGAACGAAGCGGGATGAAATAAAAACTTTTGGAATTTCCAATGGTTGCACAGGCTTTCAGCTATTATCCTGAAAGCCTTTTTATTTGCTTTTTCACGCCATTTAATTACTTTTGATCCTTAACCATTCAAAACCTAACCTGTTTGGAAGAACAATACCTTATAAAAGGACTATTAACCCGCAATAAAGTTGTATTCGATTTTATTTTTCATTACTATTATTCCGGACTTTGTGCTTATTGTGAGCGAATTACAGGCGACAAACAGGTAGCAGAAGACATTGTACAAGACCTGTTTGTGACACTTTGGGTGAAACACCACCAAATAAAAATTACCTCGTCGCTGAAGAATTATCTTTTTACTTCGGTGAAAAACCGTTCGCTCGACTTTTTGAAGCTTGAAAAAAGAAAAAACCAGAAATTAGCAGCCATTCATATTGAAAAAAACCTTCCTGAAAATCTGTCCAGTTTTTGGTTCGCCGAGTCAGAGTTTCAGGAAATTGTGGAAAAAAGCCTGAAAAACCTGCCCCCCCGTTGTCGCGAAATTTTCGAATTAAGCCGCTTTCAGGGACTCAAAAACCAGGAAATTGCAGATAAACTGGGACTTTCGAAACGCACAATAGAATTACAGGTAGGCAATGCCCTCAAACAACTGCGAACCGATTTAAAACCTTACCTTCCGGCTTTCCTGTTACTGTTTTTGCTGAAATAACCATTATTCTTTCAAAAGAATTATCCTTCCAAAAAGGCAAGCGTTAAAAACCGGGGCAACAACCACTCATTTTAAGGTTTCCATGGCCATTTTACACAATCTTTTATTTCCGGGAAAAGAACATAATCGGCTTTCCCTTTCATGGCAAGAGTTTTAACGTTCAACCCTTTTAGCTGTTCCAGGGCGGCGTTGATTGTTTTTCCGGAAACGGAAACATCATCGACCAGCAAAATTCGTTTTCCCTCAAGATCCCAATCCGGCTTTTGGAGCACTTTGGGTTCATTGTAACGAGGGGTATTTTGCTCATCACGATAATTGAGTGTCATTACGTGCAATTCGGCGCCGAGGTGAAATGCGACCACCCCTGCAGGAACAATACCTCCAGAGCCAATACCAATTACCACATCGATTTCAGGAAGAGAGACTTGCTTTAGCCGTTCAGCTATTTTACGAAAGGAAAGTGGAACCATACATCGAAAATTTGAATACAAGAATAATGGAAATCGAGGTTTTTTGCAAATAATCTTCACCCCTCCCAAATGGGTATTTCAATATAAAACGTAGAGCCTTTGCCCGTTTCAGTTTCAAACCGGATATGGCCCGAAAAGTTCTCTACAATATTTTTCACAATAGCCAGTCCCAATCCCATGCCACTGGTTTTTGTCGTAAAGCTTGGGCTGAATAGTTTATCGCGCAACTCTTTGGGAATTCCCTCTCCACTATCAGAAACAGAGATAACGGCCTTATGCTCCTGACGGCTGAGATTAATTTTAACCTTTCCCTCCTTTTCGTCCGGTATAGACTGGATCCCATTCTTCACCAAATTGATAATAGCCCGTGAAAGTTGTTCCCGGTCAGCATTTACTTCGATATAGTCAAGCCCGTTCACCTGAAATTCAATCGTTACCTGCTGGTTGGACTCAAAAAGATCGATCACTTTTTGGATCTGTTCTGCCAATTTAAACACCTGGTTACGGGCAGCAGGCATTTTGGCAAAATTTGAAAACTCCGTAGCAATATTCGAGAGGTTATCAATCTGTTCAATAAGAGTGGCAGTTACGCGCTCGATGTACTTATTATATTCCTGCCCTCTGCCTTTAGCACGCTGAAGGTGCTGAATGTTCAGTTTCATCGGGGTCAGCGGATTCTTTATCTCGTGGGCAATCTGTTTGGCCATTTCGCGCCAGGCCGACTCACGTTCGGAGCGGGCAAGTAACTCTGCACTTACGGCCAGTTCATCCACCTTTTTATTATATTCTTTCACCAGGCTGCCGATTTCATCATTGCGGTTATAATAAATCGGTTCGTTGCGTTTTCCCAACTCCATCTTCCGAAAACTCTCCTGAATAAGCACCAACGGACGGGTAATTTGATTGGCAATAAAAATAGCAACGATAATACTGGCAAGAAAAAGGACTACATAAAGATTGATGAAAGCCACTACGATGGTTGAAAGTTCCTGACTGTACCGATCCTGTTTAATGAAGTATGGCAGGTTAATAGCCCCAAGGTATTCACCGGTATTGTTTATGATGGGTTTATAGGCCGACAAATACGACATCAAACCAATTTCTTCGGGCTGAAAATAATTGATTTGAAAGTTCTCGAATATTTCGGTGAAGGCCTTTGAGTTCATCCGTTCAGAAACCAGTCCGCGGGAAAAAATTTCAGAGCGGGAAGATGCGACCAGCGTTCCGTCTGTCCCGTAAATATTAATGTCGGTACGAAAAATATTAGACAACTTAGCCAGTTCGCGATTTAGCCAGTCAACCACATCCGGAGTGATTTCCTCCATATCTTCCAAACGCATTTCAATTTCTTCTGAGATAGAAACCAACTTTTCATTCAAATCATTCTGGTGTTTTTCTTTATACTCTTTTATATTGTACCAGATTGTTGCCAGCGCCACCACCAGTAATGAAACAAAAACAATAGAAATAATGGCTGCCTGAATTTTAAACTTTAAATCGAAACTAACAGAACTTCTTCTTATAGAACGATTTCCAAGCACCACCAAAATCAGAACTGAAAGAAAGTAGAACACAAACAGGTATGGAAATGAAATAAGGTAGTCCACCACAGTAAAAAGCTCACGGGAAACAATCACATAATTGTCTTCTCGGGAATGATAAATCAGGTGTTCCAGCCCGTCCCACCGGTTATATTCAAATTCTTTATCATCAGAAAGGTAAGAATGAACGTAAAAGTTGTAATTATAATCGCCGTGTTTATCGGTTAACTCCCCTCCAAAATACTTGGCATAGTTAAACTTTTTGTAGTTCTCGGGTTTAGCCATCGATTTATCGATAAGTAACTCGGGGAAACCAATGCCTTCAAAAAACAATTCCGAATTCAATTCAATAAATACTGATATTCCCCGCTTCTCAGAAGATAGCGGGTAATGTAACCAGCCCGTGTATGAAATACGGCCATTCATGTTATCCATGAAATAGAAATTGGTACCTGTTATTCTAATCCCCTGCGTTTGAATCATGTCTTCAAAAAAATCGTCACAGGGAGCCATTCTCTTGTCCATTTCGATAAACAGGCTGTCGGAACCAGAACACACAAAAAATCGTACGTCGTATTGCCTGAAGTAACTATTAAAATAAGTTTGTTCAATATATTCCACCAACTCATCTTCATTCTCAATAAGAAGACGGGGAATCGATTCATCAATCTGAATGGCGCGTTGCATTTCAGTCAGAAAAACCTCGGCCGCCGGGTCACGTTCAGCCACCAGGGTAACTGCCATCAACCTCTGCTCATCCCGTTGTTTTGCTGTGGTGGTCGTATAAAATACCACTAATGAATAAATTGATGCTGCCGAAACAAAAATAATAAGGTAACTCAGGGTAAACCGTTGCAGGTAATTTTTGCTGAACAGGGTGGCAAGCGACGTGGCCGCCACAAAAAGAACAAGAGCTGCAGCAGAAACCCGTTGCAATGAAATCAACTGGCTAATAGCAAGAAAAACAGCAATCAGCAATGAGGCCATTACCAGATAGCCCAACCCAAAATCGTCTCTTATATTGTCAACAATTTTTATCGTTAACAGAAAGACGGCCAACAAAAGCATACCAACCGCAAAGATAGCGAGGACACTTTGGGCTGAAATTTCGGTAATTCGATTTAGCGAAAAAGATATGGTCGAATTAAAAATCAACTCACGGATATAAAAATGTATCAGCAAATACGTACTTCCCGAAAACAACAAAAGCAGTATGCCAATGGTCTTGCGAGACAGCACTGATTCTTTCTTAAGTTGATCGACATTGAGATGTATTCCAAAATGGTACACCCAGAACAGAAAAAAGAGGGCCAGCAAAAAGAAATCTCCCAATGAAGGCAGCCAACTGCTATATGCAAAAACCGACGGACTAAAAAAATCGAGGTAAAAAAATACCTTCGGAATGTGAAAAATCAGATGGAGCCAATACACCAGGAAAAGGGCAACAGCAAGGCCAAACAATTTTATAAAAAAAGAAGCCGTGGAATCAGTAAATCCACGCCGGAAATAAAAAAGCAAAATAAGGATTCCGAAAAAATAGAGAACTCCGGGAAAATAAAGCTGACGGGTAGTACAAAGGTATGACCCCTTGGGTTTGAGCGAAAACAGATAGTTACCTTCTGTACTGTAAACAGGATTGAAACTATCAGGTTCGTTCAGTTCGATTTCAAATTCACCGGGTAGCCTGTAATCGTCAAAAAAGGAATTTCCGAGGTACTTATTTTCATATTGGTAATTGTATTTAACAAGATGGAAACCAACAATTTGATACTCCCCCACTTCTTCCTTATGCATAAGATAAAATCCGTTGGGAAGCTGAACCAGTCCTTCAGCTTCCGGCAAAGCCGAAAAAGTATCGAAAAATGCTACCGAACGGTCTGACCAAAAGTATAACTCTCCCTTCTTAAATACCAAAAAACCAAACCCTTTCTCCTCAAGCAGGCGACTGCTTATTTTTAGCCGTCCCGAAAAATTACCATCAAATTCTTCCTCCATTGCAAGAGCAGTAATCTGCCCCAGGCGGGCACTAAGCTCCCTTTCATTTTCATGAAGGTCTTCCTGGAAATCATGGATCAAATGTGTTTCGGGATGCTTTTTAAGCAAGCCGTTTTCTATAATTGCCGCAGCTAAAAAAAAACAGAGGGCAAAAATGAGGAAGCTGTATTTATTCATTTTCCCAAACACGCTAGTCGTGATGATATGGTTCTCCTTTCAAAATGGTAAAAGCCCGGTAAATCTGCTCAACGCACAAAAGTCGAGCCAACTGATGCGAGAAAGTCATTCGCGACAATGAAACTTTTGCGGTTGCCTTTTGGTACACGGCATCCGAAAAACCGTAGGGCCCGCCTATCACTAACACCAGTTCTTTCAGCCCGCTGGCCATTTTCTTTTGAAGAAATCCCGCAAACTCCCTCGACGAAAGCACTTTGCCTTTCTCGTCAAACAAATGGAGCTCTTTTGATGGCGCCCAACGTGAAAGAATCTGCTCTCCTTCTTTTACTTTTTGCTGCTCAATGCCCGTATTCTTCCCTTTTTTAATATCCGGAATCACCTCAATGCTGAAATCAACATAATGCTTTATGCGGCTCATATACAACTCAATTCCTTCCTGCATATATTTTTCATCGGTTTTGCCAACTACCAATAAAGTAAGCTTCATGCTGATTAATGAATATTTATTTTATAATTTTACCAAAAATAAAAGGTTGAAACTGTTTTTGCATAGTTTTTGCTGTTAAAATGGCGCTTAATATTGAAAAAAAATAGAATCATGTCATCGATAAAAAAAAGATTATTCATGATTTCCCTTTTTGTCGGAACACTTTTTTTTGCTTTTCAGGCAAAATCACAGATCCCCGACGAAATTATCCTGAGCCTGAAATCAGGCAATGCCAGAGACCTTTCTGATTATTTTAACCAGAATGTGGAACTGGTGGTTCCTGGCAGTGACAATGTTTACAGTAAGGCACAGGCTCAACTTATTGTCAATAACTTCTTCAGTGAAAATGCCCCGCAAAGTTTTTCGGTTATTCACCAGGGGGGCAAGGAAGGTTCTCAATATGTTATTGGCAACCTCGGAACGAAAAAGGGAACTTTCAGGGTTTATTTTTTACTGAAAAAAAGTGAAGAAAAAAATTTCATTCATCAGCTAAGAATTGAAAAACAGGAATAACCCAATGGGCAAGGGTTTGCTTGACAACAACAAGTATAAACGGATTGGGGAGCAGCTAATTGAAAAGGCAGAAAAAATTTCGTTGCCGTTTTTTGATGGTGTTCCGTTGTATGATGTTGCGCTGTTTTTTTGGCGCAGTATTGTAAACGGTTCCATAACCACCAGGGCTTCAGCTATTGCATTCTCTTTCTTCATTGCTTTTTTCCCGGCCGTTTTGTTCATTTTTACCCTCATCCCCTACATTCCTATTACCAATTTTCAGGATGAACTTTTTAGCATCATCCAGGAATTATTACCGGAAGGCACTTTTATAGTTGTTGAAGACACCATTGAAGATATTCTAAAAAACCCGAGAGGCGGCCTGCTGTCACTGGGATTTTTTATGGCGCTGATTTTCTCTACCAACGGACTGGCCTCAATGATGAGCGCTTTCGATGCTACAATTCACAGCATTAACCGGCGGTCGTGGATAAGTCAACGGCTGGCAGCTGTCCTACTTCTTATTATTCTTTCTGTACTACTTGCACTTGCGGCGACCTTGCTTGCCGGCGGACAAATAGTGATTAACTACCTACAGGAAAACTACATTTTACGAGATAGTTTCACCATTTTACTGCTTAATTTTGGCCGGTGGGTGGTGATTGTAGCGCTCCTGTTTTTCGCCAACTCCTTCTTATATTACATGGCCCCGGCAAAAAAAACCAAGTGGCGATTCATTTCGGCCGGCGGTACTCTGGCAACGGTACTAAGCATTATCGCACTCAGCGGATTTTCGTACTACATTACCAACTTTAGCCAATACAACAAACTTTACGGCTCCATTGGAACACTGCTCATCTTACTCTTTCTGATGTATATTATGTCTCTTATTTTGCTGATTGGGTTTGAACTAAATGCAAGTATTTACCAGGCGCATACAAAAAATGAAGATTGAATGGAGGGATACAGGCAATTCTCAAAAACTTTACTATTCGTGCCAGTACGTTTCGTTGACGTTCTCTAAAATTCAGATCCTCTGACCATTAGGGCTCACCCGAAAAATCCGGTGGAGTAATCTGTTTTCAGATACATTTTCCATCAATATTTTTATGCCTTATCAGACCGATTTTACTCTTTACCATGACACAAATAGTAAACAGAAAAGTCTAGGCTGCGTTCGCTTCACTCGGAAAAGCTACGTGTTCCCAGCTAAAATTACTGAAACTCGTCGTACCTCCTCAAACAGCAGTAATTTTTTAACGCCGTCCTCACTTGTTTTCCGGCTCACCGACCGAGGCCATCGCTCCGATGTACTAAATGTTCATTTGTGGAATGGCCATCTTTGTCAATTCTTAACTTCGATTTTAATAAGTGAGCTATACCTGATGCGGGCTGTGTCAAAATTCCGTCAGTCGGGCCAATTCGAAACATTGAAAAAACGCAAAGGTTAATTTTGACATGATTCTTTTTTCTTTGTTTTTCTCATCTAGGAGAAAAATGAAGTGGGGATTGGGGCAAAGCCCCAAACAAGTGGATAATCAGTCTGTTGTTATGAATTTTGAAAAAATTTTAGGTGATGAAGTAAAAGTCAACCTTGGTCAGGAAACTTCTCACTTTTTCCCCTGTTTGAACAAAATTTCTTTTTCTCTTTTGGTGAGGCTTTCGTAACCTGACTGAGCAATTTTATCCAGAATGCGGTTAATTTCTTCCTGCTGAACGTTTTGCTGCCTGTTATATTCATAATCATCGCGGGGAGGCGCTTGTTGTTTAAACGTAACTTTCATCCTGTCGCGGGGTTTAAACCAGTCTCCAACTTTATAAACAAAAGCCGACAAGCCGGCGCCCCAATCCTTTCCTTTACGAAGCTGTCCAATATAAAACCATCCCCACGCTGCTCCGCCAAGGTGAGCCAAATTTCCTCCCGGATTAGAGGTTGAGATGCCGATAACTGAAAGTACTACATAGAACGCAGCAACGTATTTCAAAGGAAACCTTCCGATAAAAAACAGGTGTATTTCGCGTTGCGGATCGTAAACAGCAACAGCCACCAAAATAGCAAGAACAGAAGCCGAGGCTCCCAGCAATATTGCATTAACGGAAGCAAAAACCGGGAAAACATTAAACGCCAGTACATATAAAAATGCCCCTGCCAGTCCACCCATCAAATATACACTGAGCAACTTCTCTCCTTCAAAATGATACAGGAAAAGTTTACCAAACCAATACAAACCCAGAACATTGAAAAGCAGATGCAGAAAACCAGCATGTAAAAACATGTAAGTTACCGGGGTCCAAAACCTGTGTGCCAACGTATTCAAATCTGATGGAGCAGAAAGCCATTCGACCAAATGAAAAGGCTGCCCTGCCAGGTAAAAAAAGACACCGATAATTTTGATCAGTAAAAATACCCCCAGGTTAATATAAATTAACCGGGTTAAAACCGATCCTTCCTTAAATGTGCGTTTTATGTCGGCCCAAATATCCATTCAATAAAAGTGCTTTGTGGTTTTGTTCCAGTATTTAATAAGCAGGTAACCGAACAGCATACCGCCAAGGTGGGCAAAATGCGCTACATTACTTCCCGGTCGCGAAAAGCCAAGGTAAAGTTCAATTAATCCGTAACCGATAACAAAATATTTTGCTTTGATAGGAATGGGCGGAAAAAGAAGCATCAATTGGGTATTGGGAAATAATACCCCAAAAGCAAGCAGTACTCCAAATACGGCACCTGAAGCCCCTACGGTGGGAATATCCATTTTTAAACGCAGGATACGTTCCATAAGGCTCAATCCCTCTGCTGCATAGGCCGAACTGGCCGGGTTGTCGTACCACGTATTGATAAAATCACGCACCTGCACCGAAGCATTAGGCAGGTTTTTTTTCACAAACTGATCGAGCAATTCGGGCGATGGAGTATTTCTGAACGCCTCAATGGAATTCTGGATGGCAGAAATTTCAAGGTGGGAAACAAACATATGCAGAGCCACCGCTCCCAAGCCGGTTACAAAATAATAAATCATAAAACGGCGCGACCCCCAAACACTTTCCAGCACGCGCCCAAACATCCAAAGGGCAAACATGTTAAAAAAGAGATGAAATAACCCCCCATGCATAAACATATGGGTAATAATCTGGTGCAACCTGAACTTTTCGGAGCCCGGATAATGCATCCCGAAAAACTCTACCAAATCAACATTTCTCGTTTGAAGAATCCACGTAGCCAGCAAAAAAAGCACATTAATTATAATGAGGTTTTTTACAACCGGTGGAATATTATTCATTACAGGTCGATAATTCATAACAAAGTATTTAAACAGCCGTCCAGCAATTGCCAGACCAATTATTTAAAAACGGCAATATAACGACATATTGTCATTTATTAAAAGTTTTTTCGATGTCTTCCAGAGGAATGATGGTCAGAACTTTCTTCCCTTCGGGCGAATAATTGGGCGTTGCACAGGCAAAGAGATTGTCGATAAGATGGTCGATCTCCTCTTGCTTTAAATCAATTCCGTAATCGATTGCCGAAGCTTTGGCCAGCGAAATAGCCACCTGTTCTTTAGCTTTTGCCCGGGCATCAACCGGCGAATTTTTATATTCTTCCAGCAACTTTTCCACAATCATTCCGGGCGACGCCACATCCAGCATTCCAGGCGTACCGTTTATCACAAAAGTATTTTTTCCAAACTCCCGAATATCAAAACCCAACGCCTGCAAATCGGTTAGAATATTCTTCAACAATTCTGCATCGCCGGATTCCAACTCAATGGTTTGCGGGAACAATTGCTGCTGACTGGCCACTGACTCCGACTGAAGCACCTCCATGAACTTCTCGAAAAGAATACGTTCGTGAGCCCTTTTTTGATCAATTGCCATCAACCCCGATTTGACCGGAGTAAGAATAAATCGTTGTTTGAGCTGCAACACCTTTTTCCCCGAATATTTTTCAGAAGACTGAGAACCGTAATCTCCCTGTTCTCCAAGAGGTAGCTGCGATTGTTGTTCGTGCTGTATCTTTTCTTTTGGAGGACCATATAAGTCTTCCCAATGATCCACCTGCTGCTTTTCCCGACGACTCTCATTCCATCCTCCGGAAGAAACATTTTTCTCTTGTTCAAACGGATTGTATTCTGGATTTACCTTTATTTCCGGGTACCGGATTTCCCTGTTTCCCTTTCCCAAAACAGGAATGTCGATACTGCCGTTTTGGTCAAAATCGATAGAAGGTACGACGTTGTGTTTTCCCAGGGACTCACGCACTGCAGCAAAAATGATTTGCCAGACTGCCCGTTCGTCTTCAAATTTAATCTCGGTTTTTGTGGGGTGCACGTTAATATCGATATGGGCCGGATCCATTTCCAGAAACAAGAAATAAGACGGAAAAGCATCGGCAGGCAGCAGTTTCTCAAAAGCCTGCATTACCGCCTTATGAAAATAGGGATGCCGCATGTAACGCTTGTTCACAAAAAAGAACTGCTCTCCCATGGTTTTTTTTGCAAACTTCGGCTGGCCCACATAACCGGTAATATTCACCATGCTGGTTTCCTCCTCCACCGGCACTAAACTCTGATTAACATTTTTCCCGAAAATATCCACTATCCGGCGGCGGAGGTTACTTTTCCCCAACTCATACAATGAGGAATAATTATGATGAAATGAAAACCGGATATCCGGATTGGGTAATGCTACGCGATGGATTTCGTTTATAATATGTCTGAGCTCAGTGGTGTTTGTTTTTAGAAATTTTCGACGGGCCGGCACATTAAAAAACAAATTTTTTACTGTAATGGTTGTCCCGTTTGAACCGGCTACCGGCTCCTGGGCTTTCACTTCCGAACCCACAATATGAACCCGCGTGCCTACTTCGTCCTCCGTTCGTTTAGAACGCAATTCCACATCGGCAATGGCCGCAATGGAAGCCATTGCTTCGCCCCTGAAGCCCATAGTACGAATACAAAACAGGTCGTTGGCTGAACTGATCTTTGAGGTGGCATGGCGCTCAAATGCCATACGGGCATCGGTTGGCGACATTCCGCAACCATTATCAGTTATTTTTATGAGGGTCTTCCCCGCATCTTTTATATGAATGGTAATTTCATTTGCGCCTGCATCCAGCGCATTTTCCACCAGCTCCTTCACTACCGAAGCAGGCCGCTGAATCACTTCGCCGGCAGCAATCTGGTTGGCTACCGAATCGGGTAATAATTGGATAATATCACTCACTAAAACGTAAAATCAGAATAAAAAAACAGATAAAAAACCAGCGTCAAAATTATTATCAGAACGATAAGTCGTGTATTGGATGCTCTCCGCGCATTTCCCGATGACTTGGAAAAACCCTCCTGGGCTCTTCTAAACTGCCCTTTAACGTTAGGACGAAAAGGCTGGCCACTATCTTTTCTTTCCTCCTTAATGCCCAGCTCCTCCTTTATTTTACGTTCTCTTTCTTCACGTTCCTCCTTGTCGGGATTATAAAATCTCGGACTGATATTAAACTTTTTCGCTCCTGGAAGATGAAAAAATCGCCCAATCATATTCGTTTTGTTTATTTCTGCAAAGATACGCTTTATTCTGAAAATGTATTCAGACTGATTTTTCAAGTATCTCCAGCAGGTATTTATCATTAAGCTCAACAGGATTTCCTTTCATACTACTTGCCTTTTTGGCTTTTTCAACCAAAACAGGGAAGTCAGCCGCCGAAAGTCCGAATGCAGAAAGAGCCGGAATGTTAAGGAACTGAACCATTTCCCTGGCCCATTGAATTCCGTCAGTAGCCCCTGCTTCCGGATTGCCCGTTAAAATCTGCGCTACTTCGTTGTATTTTGCCAATGTTTGTTGTTGGTTTTGTTGCGTAACAGCTCTGAGGTTTACTTCCATTACCGCAGGCAGCAATGTAGCACAGACCGCTCCGTGCGGGACAGGAAACATCCCTCCCATTGGCCCGGCAAAACCATGCACGGCGCCCAGTTTTACATTGGCAAGCGACATACCCCCTAACATGCTGGCAAACGACATATCTTCACGGGCTTTCAAGTCTGTACCATTCTCAAAAGCTTTTTTTAAAGAAGCAGCAACCCGGTGCATTCCTTCCCGGCAAAAGGTGTCGATGAATGGATTTGCCTGGTTGGAAACAAATGTTTCAAGCAAGTGTGTCAATGCATCCATTCCGGTTGTGGCCGTAATTTCAGGCGGCATAGAAACGGTGAGTTCCGGATCTACTACTGCCACATCCGGAAACATCAGCGGGCTGCGAAGGCTCACTTTTACGCGGTGCTCAGGCGAATGGATAACTGCATTTTTGGTGACCTCGGCACCTGTACCGGCAGTGGTTGGAATGGCAATAAACGGCAGCGGTTTTTCCAACAGCTTTTGCCCTTTTCCAATCACTTCCAGGTAATCCAACAGTTCCCCTTTATTGGGAACCAGGGCTGCAATGGCCTTGGCACTGTCAATTACACTGCCGCCACCCAACCCGACAACCACATCGCAACCGGTCTCGCGAGCCATTTTCACCCCTTCTGAAATGATACCGGCAGAAGGTTCTGTACCCACGCTAAAGTAATTCACTTCAAATTCTCCCGATAGTAAACTTTCGGCTAAAGGTTTTGCACGCTCCCTTTTTTCCCCGGTAACCAATAAAATATTCCGGCCCATTCCTTCCAGCATCTGCCGAACTTTTTTTACCGTCCCGGTTCCAAAAACGATTTGCGTTGCTGTTACAAATTCAAAATTTAGTCCCATCCCTTATCTTCCGGAAAAACGTTAAAAAACTTCACTGAACTGCGTGGTTCGGCCATCATGCCGGCAACGGAATCGCGCCAACGCTGGTAATGCTTGGTCTCCTTATGTTTTGCCGGATCTTCCGGGGTCCTGTACACTTCCACCAAAACAAACCGGGTGGGATCGTCCTGCTGTTGCACCAAATCGAACCGGGCAATTCCGGGTTCCTTCAAACTGTTGCGGGCATTCTCCACCGTAGCTTGTTTAAAATCTTCTATCCGGTCTTCTTTTACATGAACAAATACGTGAACAACAAACATAACTTCATCTTTTCTGACGAAATTACAAAAAAGTGGGTGAAATGAGATAGCTACAATCCTCAAAGTAGCTCCACTCACGGTGAAAGTACAGTCGTAAAATAAAGGAATAGTTTACTTCTGCCTGAAATACACCTGAATGGGCACACCTGTAAAATCGAAATTTTCCCTGATTTTATTTTCAATATACCGCTTGTAAGGTTCACGAATGTACTGGGGCAAATTGGCAAAAAGTGCAAACGCCGGTGTAGGGGAAGGTAACTGAGTTACATATTTAATTTTAATGTATTTCCCTTTTACAGAAGGTGGCGGATAAGTTTCCACCGCTTCAAGCAACACCTCGTTCAGCTTAGAAGTTTTAATACGGTTTTTCCGGTTTTTAAAAACCTGCATGGCAATATCCAGCGCTTTATGCACCCGCTGTTTGGTTTTCGCCGAAATAAAAATAATAGGAACATCGGTAAACGGGGCAATACGTTCACGGATTTCAGCTTCCACCTGCCGGGTCGAATAGCCGTCTTTTTCAATCAAATCCCACTTATTAACTAAAATAACCACGCCCTTTTTGTTTCGCACAATCAGGTTGAACACATTCACATCCTGCGCTTCCATTCCACGGGTGGCATCAACGAGCAACAGGCACACATCGGAACTTTCAATAGTACGCACCGAACGCAACACTGAATAAAACTCAATATCGTCGTGCACTTTTCCTTTTTTACGGAGTCCGGCAGTATCGATAATGACAAAATCATGTCCGAATTTGTTGTAGCGGGTGTGAATGGAATCGCGGGTTGTTCCGGCAATGTCAGTAACAATGTAGCGTTCTTCTCCGAGTAGCGTATTGATAAATGAAGATTTTCCCACATTAGGGCGACCTACCACCGAAAGGTAGGGTAGTTCGTGCTCCTCATCGCTACCGGATGTTTCTGCAAAACTATTAATTACCTGATCGAGCATATCACCGGTGCCGCTTCCGGTCATTGACGAAATACAGAAAATCTCACCCAATCCAAGGCCATAAAACTCCTGCGCATCAGGGATTCGCTGGTTATTATCCACCTTATTCACAGTTACTACTACTTTTTTTCCACTTCGGCGGAGAATGGCCGCAACAGCATCGTCCAGGTCGGTAATGCCCAATTCCACATCAACTACAAACAAAATTACGTCGGCTTCGTCGATGGCCAGATGCACCTGTTTGTTGATTTCAGCTTCGAATACATCGCCGGAGTTGACAACATACCCACCGGTATCGATAACCGAAAATACTTTCCCGTTCCATTCAGACTTTCCGTAATTGCGGTCACGGGTAACACCCGATACCTCATCCACAATCGCTTCCCGCGATTCGGTAAGCCGGTTAAACAACGTCGATTTACCCACATTGGGGCGTCCTACTATGGCTAATATTCTACTCATTTTTCATTTAAATTAGCAACCTGCTTTTGACATGGTTACATTCGTTTGGATCATCTATTTTCGAAAAATGCACATTTTTTTCAAAAATGAATTTCCTTGAATCTTGTTATATTTCTTACACCGTGCAAAAGCAGGGCGCTCATTCTCCCTGTTTTGCTCTAAAAAGCTTCGTATCCAAAGTTTTTCAACTGATTCTCTTTGTTGCGCCAGTCTTTGGCCACTTTCACAAACAATTCCAGGTATACTTTCTTTCCAAAAAACTCCTCTGCATCCCTTCGGGCTTCGGTTCCCACTTTTTTTAGCATCTTTCCCTCTTTCCCGATGATAATCCCTTTCTGCGTATCGCGGGCCACATATATTACTGTACGCACATCGATAAGATTTCCTTGTTCTTTAAATGTCTCCACTTCGACCTCCACTGAGTAGGGAACTTCTTTTTGATAGTTCAGCAATATTTTTTCGCGGATAATCTCCTGCATAAAAAAACGCTCGTTGCGATCGGTAAGGGAATCTTTTTCAAAAAAAGGCGGACTCTCGGGCAGCAACTCCAAAATACGGTCGAAAACCGGTTCAATGTTAAATCTTTCCATCGCGGAAACCGGAAAAACAGTAGCGCCGGGAAATACTTCGCTCCAATAATCGAACAATGCGGTTACCTCATTTTGATCCGACAGATCAATTTTATTGATCAGCACAATCACCGGCATATTTGATTTGCGTATCCGATCGATGTATTCAGGATTTTTACCCCGTTTTTCCACCACATCGGTCACAAACAAAATTACGTCTGCATCAATAAGGGCAGTATCCACAAACTTCATCATCGATTCCTGAAGCTTGTAGCCTGGCTTTAAAATACCCGGTGTGTCAGAATAAACAATCTGAAAATCTTCTCCGTTCACAATTCCCTTAATGCGGTGACGGGTTGTCTGCATCTTTTTTGTAATAATTGACAACTTCTCGCCCACCAGGGCATTCATTACTGTGGATTTCCCCACGTTGGGATTTCCTATAATATTAACAAAACCAGCTCTATGCGTCATTCTTTAATTTTTCAATCTGACATTCAAGATTCCTCTTTGCAATCCCACTCCCCTGTTTTTATTCCCTCTGAACAAGGGCAGATGAAGAACATTTACAATTCATTAAAAATCAGCGCAAAGATAATTCATTTAAGTAATCCGGGAAGTTTTTATCCATTCGTTTTCATTTATTAATTGATTGTTATTTCCGGCTTTCTTCCTGTTAAAAGAATTTAAAAAAAATATTCCTGATGCGTGTGTCATTGGTCGTTACGGTTTTTTTTTGTATTTTACTGCAAAAGCTTTAATTGTTCAAAATAAATATTATGAAAAACATACGCCTTGATAAAATCGCCATCAATGTTCATGCACGCCGGATTCTTCTGATGATTTTGGAGGAGAATCCTATTTTGGAGCGGATACTTCGGGGCTCGAAAAATGAAACAGAGGCAATGGAGGCAATTAAAGAATGGATCTTGCCCAAACTAAAAAAGAACCCTGCAGCAGAAGCATTTTACCTCAGAAAAGATCACAATCACGATCTCTACCTTCAACTCAACTGGGAAGACTTTGCAGCCATCCGACTGCTTGACTACATAAAACATGCGGGAGAATCTCACCCGGATCAAAATATTCACGGTGAAATGGCTGTTACCAACCCCATAAAAATGATGTGGCTGGCCACCAACTTTGGAATTGGCGGGGCAAAGCCCGATTTTTTTCTGGATATGCTTGAGCTTTTCAGGCAACTGAACGGCAAGCTGAAACCGGAAATCCCCGGCAGGGAACAGGTTCAGGAATGGATGGATCGTTATCCGTCAGGGATCGAGCCGAACATTGCGGAATTACGAAAAGTTAACCGCGACCGGATTATCGGGATTCTCACCGAAAAAATTGATAACGGAGAAATAAAAAGCAAAAGATATTCCTTCGAGCCTGGTCTTTCGCAGGAAGAAAAAATAGCTAAGATGAACGAATGGTGGAGTGAAAGCCGGTTTCATCTCAGGTTTGCTGTTCGCTCCCCTGACATGCTAAACGAACTTCTCGACTACTCGCTTGACCCTGACACAATGGACATTCTTTATGATGCCGAGGAAAAAGGAATCCCATTTTTTGTAAATCCGTATTACCTCTCGCTGCTGAATGTTCAAACTCCGGGATTTGCCGTTGGGGGTGATTTGGCCATCCGGTGTTACATTGTTTACAGCCGGGCGCTGGTGGAAGAATTTGGACAAATTCAGGCCTGGGAGAAAGAAGACAAGGTACAGCCGGGTAAACCCAATGCTGCGGGTTGGATTCTTCCTTCGCACAATATCCACCGTCGTTATCCCGAAGTGGCCATTTTTATTCCCGATACAGTTGGCAGGGCCTGTGGCGGATTATGTGCAAGTTGCCAGCGAATGTACGATTTCCAGAGTGGGCGTTACAATTTCGACCTGCAAAAATTGAAACCCAACGAATCGTGGAACCAGAGACTACCCAAATTGCTCTCCTATTTTAAAGACGATGCCCAGCTTCGCGATATTCTGCTCACCGGAGGGGATGCACTAATGAGTTCCGACAGAAGTCTCAAAAATATTCTGGATGAAATTTACAAGATGGCTGTCCTCAAAAAAGAAGAAAATAAAAACCGACCGGAGCATGAAAAATATGCTGAAATCTTACGCATCAGAATTGGGACCCGGTTACCGGTTTACCTTCCGCAACGTATAACCCCTGCGCTGGCACAAATTCTGGCTGATTTTAAAAAGAAGGCGTCAAAAATTGGGGTAAAACAATTTGTCATTCAAACTCATTTCGAATCGCCAATGGAAGTGACCCCGGAAGCGCAAAAGGCAGTACAATTGTTGCTAAATGCCGGCTGGGCGGTGGCAAACCAACTGGTTCTTACAGCACCTGCCTCACGACGCGGGCACACAGCCAAACTCCGCAAAGTACTGAATGACATTGGGATACTCACTTATTACACCTTCACTGTAAAAGGATTTAAGGAAAACAGCGCCAATTTTACTCCGAATGGCCGCGCCGTGCAGGAAGAAATGGAAGAGAAATACCTCGGACGCCTTCCCGAAAAAGAAATGGACGAAATACAGGAACTGATGCACGATGCGAAAAATATGGCTGATAATGTGGACAAGCTGCGGAAAGAAAACAACCTTCCGTTCCTCGCTACCGATCGCAACATCCTGAACCTGCCCGGAGTGGGGAAAAGCCTTACTTTCCGTACGATTGGAATTACCCGCTACGGACGGCGAATCCTGGAATTTGATCACGACCGAACCCGCAACCACAGCCCCATTATCGACGAAATGGGAAAAGTGATTATTATCGAATCAAAATCCATTACAGAATACCTCCGGCAACTGGAAGATATGGGGGAAAACCGCGATGAATATGAAGGGGTATTTGGCTATTCGCTGGGGGAAACCGAACCACGAATGCCCATTTACGAGTATCCCGGTTACGATTTTGAAATAACCGATGAATTGACCCATCTGAAACTGGGGGTGGAAGCGTAAAACCAGGATTATTTTTTAACAAAAACAGGCCAATCTCTCAGGTCCGTTATTTCATGTACCCATAAATTTTTAATTTTACCGGGAAAACAGAAATAATGAGTAAGAAAATTTTGGTAACAGGCGGAACCGGTTACATCGGTTCACACACGGTAGTTGAATTGCAAAAGTCGGGATACGATGTAGTGGTAGTGGATAATCTTTCCAACTCAAGCATTGAAGTGCTTGACAACATTGAAGAAATTACCGGTAAAAAACCTCATTTTGAAAAGTTCGATTTAGCAGAACGCGACAAAACAGATAACTTTTTTAAACAACATCCGAATATTGACGCTGTCATTCATTTTGCCGCATCCAAAGCGGTGGGCGAGTCGGTTGAAAAGCCATTGCTTTATTACCGCAACAACCTGGTTTCGCTGATAAACCTGATGGAATGCCAGATTAAATACAATGTTCCAAACATTGTTTTTTCCTCATCCTGTACGGTTTACGGCCAACCCGAAAAGCTGCCCGTTACGGAAACAACTCCGCGAAAAGATGCCGAATCACCTTACGGAAATACCAAGCGGGTTAACGAAGACATCCTGCACGATACCATTTCCGCCAACCCTAATTTGCGGGGAATTGCACTGCGGTATTTCAATCCCATTGGCGCACATCCGTCGGCATTGATTGGCGAATTACCGCTGGGCATACCGCAAAACCTTGTACCATTTATCACGCAGACAGCTGCCGGTATCCGGGAAGAGCTGAAGGTTTTTGGTGATGATTACGACACCCCCGACGGTTCGGCAATTCGGGATTATATAAATGTGGTAGATTTAGCAAAAGCCCACGTTGTAGCTATTGAACGGCTACTCAATGGAAAAAACAGACAAAACTACGAAGTTTTCAACCTGGGGACCGGCAGAGGGGTTTCTGTACTGGAAATGGTTAAAGGCTTTGAAAAAGTGACAGGGGTGAAACTACAGTATAAAATTGTGGATCGCCGCGCTGGTGATATAGAAAAAATCTGGGCCGACACAACTTACGCAAACGAAGAACTTGGCTGGAAGGCAGAAGAAGGACTGGAAGAAACGCTGCACTCCGCCTGGAACTGGGAAAAACGAATCAGAGGGATTCAATAATATTCCCGCAACAGGTACGTTTTATGAAGGAAAATATGGGCTATGGCAAAACTGTTTTCCTTCATACTTATTCTGATACCATCATTTATTTACGCGCAAAAATCACCCACTTACCTTTCGTTGGAGGCAGGAGGAAATGGCCTGGTTGCTTCAGTGAATTATGGCCGGCCCATTTATACCGGCTATCGTTACAAACTTATTTTTCAGGCCGGATTAGGTTGGCCTCCCAAGGTTGCAAGCTCAACATCTGCTTTTAATATCCCTACCCAGTTCACATGTAACTTTGGGCAGAAAGATTTCTTTTTTGAAGCAGGAGTGGGAACCTCTTTACTGTTTAACACCCGCATGAATGAAACCATACAAAGCAATGAGCTTTATATTTCGCCCGTTATTGGATTCAGGCATGAATCGAACAACTGGTTCGGGCGGGTGTTTCTTTGTCCATTGTTTCATGTCACGGGCGACTATCTGCAGGATGATGTAACACGAGACTTTATTAAATTTGGGGCCGCTATAGGCGCAATCCTTTAATTTTAAAAATGATTTTATAATTTCACGAAAAAATACAATATGAAAACAATCCTAATCACCGGCGGGGCCGGATTTATTGGTTCCCACGTTGTTCGTTTGTTTGTTGAGAAATACCCGGAATACAAAATCGTAAATCTCGACAAACTGACTTACGCCGGAAATCTGGCCAATTTGAAAGACATTGAAAACAAACCCAATTATGAGTTTGTAAAAGGTGATATTATTGAAGGAGAAACGATTCTGAAATTATTTGAAGAGAAACAGTTTGACGGGGTAATCCACCTTGCAGCAGAATCGCATGTTGACCGTTCGATTTCAAATCCGACTGAATTTGTTTTTACAAACGTCATAGGAACGGTAAATCTGTTAAATGCCGCCAAACATATCTGGAAAGATACCATTTCAGAAAAAAAATTCTATCATATTTCCACCGACGAAGTTTACGGTTCGTTGGGAGAAGAAGGGATGTTTACCGAAGAGACCCGCTACGATCCGCACAGCCCCTACTCGGCATCGAAAGCCAGCTCCGACCATTTTGTCAGGGCATACCACGACACGTTCGGGCTTCCGGCAATTATTTCCAACTGTTCCAACAATTATGGTTCCTACCAGTTCCCTGAGAAGTTGATTCCGCTTTTTATTCATAATATCAAAAATAAAAAACCGCTTCCCGTTTACGGAAAGGGGGAGAATATTCGTGACTGGCTGTGGGTCGAAGACCACGCTGCTGCCATCGATGTTATTTTCCACAAGGGAAGGATAGGCGAAACATACAACATCGGCGGATTTAACGAATGGAAAAACATAGACCTTATCCGGGTGATTTGCCGGGTAATGGACGAAAAGCTGGGAAGGCCCGGGGGCGAATCGGAAAAGCTCATCACCTTTGTGAAGGATCGCGCCGGCCACGACTTGCGGTACGCTATTGATGCTTCCAAACTGAAAAACGAACTCGGCTGGGAGCCTTCGTTACAATTTGAGGAAGGCATCCAAAAAACCATCGATTGGTACCTGGAGAATAAGGAGTGGTTAAACAATGTAACTTCGGGAGATTACCAGAAATATTACGAAAAGCAGTACGTAAAAAGATAAAATTAATCCCCTCCAACTCTTTTGCCGGGTCCCAGAAATGCTTTTTAAAATGAAGGATCTTGTCCCCTTTCACTTTTACTCCTTCATTTTCAAGTAATTCTTTCATGGCGTCGGGAGTATCAAAGTGATGTTTACCGGTAAGCAGGCCGTTCCGGTTTACCACCCGGTGGGCAGGTACGAATTCGTAGTGACTGTGTGCGGCATTCATCGCCCAGCCAACCATACGTGCCGATCCGGTGGTCCCCAGGTATTTGGCTATCGCGCCGTAAGAAGTCACCCTTCCGGGAGGTATTAATTTAACTACTTCGTAAACCTTGCTGAAAAAATCGCTCATTAAAAAGATTTTTATACTGTCCGGAATGAGTATCTGAATGTAACAATTTAATCACTAAGGCATATCTCTGGCACTTCTTCCAAAGCTCCGGTAATCATCTTTTTCAAATTTATGTTCCGGTTCCTTCCAGTCCCCTTTATTCTCGCCAAAACGGAAAGCCAGGTATTTAATCTTAATTCCCCGGCTCAGCCACTGCTTCTCATAAAATGTTTTGATACGTAACGTATCGTCCAGAATTTCCGATTCGTAAAGGTTATCGGTTTCCGCAATAACATCAAATTCATTCAAATGCACCAGGGCGCTGGTATACGAATACTGGAAACGACTGTCGGTCTTCAGGTGAATAATTCCATTTTCTTTCAGAAATGGTTGGTATCTTTTCAGAAAAACAGTGGAGGTAAGCCGTTTCCGGAATTTCTTCATTTGCGGATCAGGAAAAGTGAGCCAGATTTCATCTACTTCATTCGGCCCAAAAAACTGGTCGATAATTTCAATATTGGTACGCAAAAAACCTACATTTTTCAACTCCTTTTCCAGTGCAATTTTGGAGCCTTTCCAAAGCCGGGCTCCCTTAATATCCACACCCAAAAAATTCTTGTCCGGATATTTTTCGGCAAGTTCCACCGAATATTCGCCTTTTCCGCATCCCAATTCCACAACCAGTGGATTATCATTTCCAAAAAAGACATTTGCCCATTTCCCTTTCAAATGGAAATCATGGTGTTTAACGGTTTTATACGGTGCCTGAACCACGTGTTCAAAGGCCTTCATTTCTTCAAACTTTGCCAGCTTATTCTTTCCCACGTTCTACTACTTTTTCAACTCTGAATCCTATATCATGAATTCCCTTCAACACATCGTCCCGCATCCCCTGCTGCAGCGAAATTTTGTATTCTCCCGAAATCGGGAAATACACATTCCGTCTGTAAACCGACTGCAATGTTTTCACGCCGCCAAATCCCTTGCCAAGCCATCTCCCCGCAGGATCGGCCAAAACAATTTCGAACGTATCGCGTTGAACCTTTCCCCCGGGCTGGGTAATTTCAACGAACAGCCACAAATTACTGTAGGGGTAACTGGTTTTATTCCGAATCTGAATGAGCAGATTATGGTTCTGTAACGTATCTTCTACCGGAACATCAAAAACGACCAGCGAATCTTTATGCCAGGCAGCTCCGGGAATTTCCAGGTATTTATCAAACACGCGCCCTGAATCGCACGATGTAAACCCGGTAAGCAAAATAATCAGAAAAATAAAAAGATTTCCAGCCTGCTTCATCCTTTATTCAATTTTATATTCCGGCTGTTTCTTTTATTGGAAGTCCGACCGGATTTTCGCCGCTTTTTTTTGCGATGTTTTCCCGTTGGTTTATTGAAACGATCAATATCATCCTGCCCTACCATATTCAGGAATGTATCTTCTCCTTTTTGCGAAACATCAACTTCTTCGGAAACGAGTTTCTCAGGCTTTTTGCCTGCACGGTTCATCGCAAGTATTTTTTTCACAGTATTAACCGGCAACGCCACCAGACCCGAAGGAGCGTCTCCTTTTTTGGAATACCAGTATACTCCTTTAAAAATATCGGATTTAAAAAACTGGTAGGTACCAAATTCCGTTTCCAGCGGAATGTAGCTGGGTGGAAAATCTTTTTGGGCATCAATGTAGGAATCCACTTCAAAGTTAAGACAGCATTTCAATTTACCGCATTGACCTGCCAGTTTTTGAGGGTTAAGGGAAATTTCCTGATAGCGGGCTGCATTTGTAGTCACCGAAACAAAGTTGGAAATCCATGATGCGCAGCAAAGCTCTCTTCCGCAAGGACCAATTCCCCCGATTCGTCCGGCTTCCTGGCGGGCGCCAATCTGTTTCATCTCAATGCGGATATGAAATGTATCGGCAAGCACTTTAATCAGTTCCCTGAAATCGACACGTCCGTCAGCAATATAATAGAATATAGCTTTGGTACCGTCCCCCTGGTATTCTACATCACCAATTTTCATATCCAGATTCAGATCGTTCGCAATCTTTCTGGACTCAAGCATCGTTTCATATTCCAGAGAAATGGCCTCTTTCCATTTGTCGATATCCATCTGGCGTGCCAGGCGGTAAACTTTCCGAAGGTCACCGTTTACAGTGGTCACCTTGTGTTTTTTCATTTGTTCGGCCACCAACTCTCCGGTTAGCGATACAATACCAATATCATGGCCGGGATTGGCTTCAACTGCCACTAAATCTCCGGAAGCAAGCTTCAAGTTGTTTACATTTCGGAAAAAATCTTTGCGGGTATTTTTAAATCGAACTTCAACAATGCCAAAATCATCCCCACCATCAGAAACATCACTTAACCAATCGGTAGCATGCAACTTGGCGCAACTTACCCAGCTACATGTGCAAACTCCCCTGTCAACTGTATCCGCATTTTCCATAACAACAATTCAGTTTAATGCTAAAACCTGAAAAGGTATATTAATCTTTTGGCGTCGCAATGAACAAAAATAATGATAAATAGCAATTTAATGGCGAAACAGCCACAAAAATGAATTTTACCTTTTAATCAGACGCACCATCCGCAGCGCGGTATCAAGGAAAATAATCCTTGGATTTCCGTTCATTGAAATATGTTTTATCCCCCGTTCAAACTCTTTGGCAAACGGGATAATATTCCTTTCATTGATATAGGGTGCAAAGTTTTTACCCCACATTTTCTCGTCTTCGTTTAAGTAGACCAGTTCCGGTCTTCGCATATTCATAATAAAATACTCGCGAACCAGCCGCAAAGCCAGATAAAAAAAAGCTTTCTGGCGATCGCGTCCCAGGCGGGCCATTTCTTCAGACCATTGTGTTAATTCATACACTTCGCGCTTATAGGCAAATCGCATCATTTCCTGAAACTTTACAAAAAAATAACCGGTATTTTCATCGGGGTTCAGATATTCCACTGCCCGGATAAAATTTCCGTTAGCCAGCCGTACCGCATCAGCCACCTGTTCCGGGGAAAGTTCTCCTTTGGCTTTCAGGGCAAGGCGCAAAGAATCATTATCTACAAAAGGTACCTTGATACGTTGCGCTCTCGATCGGATCGTGGAAATAACGGCCTCTTCATCTTCCGTTATCAGCAAAAAAAGGGTTTTACTGGGTGGTTCCTCGATCAGTTTTAACAACTTGTTGGAACATGCCTGATGCATTTTTTCCGGCAACCAGATAATCATCACCTTATAGTCTGACTCGAAAGATTTCAGGTTCAGTTTCCGCATAATAGAATCACTCTCGCGCTCGTAAATCAAGCCCTGTGCGTTTTCATTCTCCACAAAACCCAGCCACTGGCTCAGGGTGAAGTAGGGTGTTTTTTTAACCATTTCCCGCCATTTCGGAAGAAAATCATCGGAAACGGGCTTTTTAAATTCCTTTGTTGGAAATACCGGAAAAACAAAATGCAAATCAGGGTGTGCCAGCTTTTGGTATTTACGGCATGAAGGGCATTCGCCGCACGAGTCTGTCTCGCCCCTGTTCCTACAGGAAACATATTGTGCAAATGCGAGAGCCAATGCCAGCTTCCCCGTTCCTTCAGGGCCCGCCAACATCAAAGCATGACTTATCCGTTGCTCCTTAACCGAACGGACGAGCCTGTCTTTTATCTTTTCCTGACCAACTACATCTTTGAAAAACATATCCCAAAAATAATGGTTTTGGGTGGTTATCGGACAGAAGTTCCCTTCATTTGTGAAACATTTTTTAATTTGAAGTTTTCAGGATGCCACCTCCGTTTCCTGCGAAATTTATTTTCTATCTTTGGTTGATTTTTAAATGAATCCATTAATAAAGAATAAAATGCAAACAATTCACGACTACAATTTTTCAGGAAAAAAAGCACTCATACGTGTTGATTTTAACGTGCCGTTAAACGAAAATTTTGAAATTACCGACGACACCCGTATACGGGCTGCGCTTCCTACCATCAAAAAAGTATTGGAAGGCGGAGGATCTCCGGTAATCATGTCGCATTTCGGCAGGCCCAAAAGCGGACCGGAAGACAAATTTTCCATGCGCCACCTGATAGATCATTTAAGCAAATTGCTGGGCGTTGAGGTAAAACTGGCTCCTGACTGTATTGGAGATGAAGTGAAAAAGATTGCTTCCGAACTGAAACCTGGCGAAGTGCTGATGCTCGAAAACCTGCGTTTTCACGAAGGAGAAACAAAAGGAAACGAGGAGTTTGCCAAGCAACTGGCCGAAAACGGTGACTGCTGGATTAACGATGCTTTTGGAACAGCCCACCGTGCGCATGCTTCCACAGCGGTAATCGCCCAGTTCTTCCCCAACGATAAAATGTTCGGGTACCTCATTGAAAGCGAAGTAAAAAGCCTCGACAAAGTGGTAAAAGATCCGAAACGCCCGCTAACTGCCATCATGGGTGGCGCCAAGGTTTCCAGCAAAATTACAATTATTGAAAACCTGCTGGGAAAGGTCGACAACCTGATCCTGGGCGGCGGAATGACCTACACTTTCGTAAAAGCCAACGGCGGTGAAGTAGGTGACTCTATCTGCGAACCCGACTTTTTGGAAACAGCCAGAAACATTGAAAAACTGGCCAAAGAAAAGGGCGTGAACCTGATTATGGCAACAGATGTTTTGGCCGCTGACGATTTTAGTGAAAACGCCAACACCCAGACTGTTCAGGCCAGCCAGATTCCGGAAGGATGGCAAGGACTGGATGCCGGCCCCGAAAGCATTGCCAAATTCAAGGAAGTAATTAAAAACTCAGCTACCATTCTTTGGAACGGCCCGGTAGGTGTATTTGAGATGGACAAGTTTGCAGCAGGTTCAAAGGCCATTGGCGATGCCATTGTTGAAGCTACCCAAAAAGGTGCTTTCTCACTGGTAGGTGGTGGTGACTCAGTTGCCTGTGTAAACAAATTCAAACTTGCCGATGGCATGTCGTACATTTCAACTGCCGGCGGTGCCTTGCTCGAGTACCTGGAAGGAAGAACCTTGCCGGGAGTAGCCGCTGTTCGCGGAGAGTAAACAAAATACATAATACTTTAAAAACCCGGGGCTTTAGTTCCGGGTTTTTTGGTTACGTCTTCTATCCTCAAAAAATTCCTACCTTTAAACAAAAAATGAACAAAAAATCAGCTTTAGTCGAAAAACGTTTCCCTTCTTTCAATTGTGCCCAAACAGTTTTCAGTTTATTTGCCGATGAACTGGGACTGGACGAGACCACCTCATTAAAAATTGCCAGTGGGTTCGGCGGAGGCATGGCCTGTGCAGAAACCTGTGGTGCCGTAACCGGCTCATACATGGTTATTGGATTGAAACACGGACATTCCACACCCAACCCCGAAGCAAAGGCAAGAACAAAAATGCTGATACAACGCTTTAACGAAAAATTTAAAGAAAAGCACGGCTCCCTCATCTGCAAGGAGCTTACCGGCTTTGACATTTCCACACCGGAAGGCGCTTCTGAAGCACACGAAGAGGAGGTGTTTACCACCCGATGTCCGTTGTTTCTCAAAACAGCATGTACCATTCTGGAGGAAGAATTATAGAACTATCGAATCCATTTTAAATACCCCCGGTACAATATTATTTCCCAAATGAAGGTTTTAGGAGATAAATTGATTTTTGTATTTTCACAAAAAAATAAAGACAATGTCGCCAAAAGTTAGCATGTTGTTTATTACGACAAGCGCCCTGCTATTTTTATGGGCGTGCCAGACAAAAAACAAAAACCCCCAACTACAAAGCCAACATGAAATAAATAACAACTGGTCATTCCGTCAGGTGGGTGAAGATGAATGGCTCCCGGCGAAAGTACCGGGAACGGTACATACCGACTTAATGGAAAACGGAAAAATCGAAAACCCGTTCTACCGGCTTAACGAACACGATGTACAATGGATTGACAAAGCTGACTGGGAATATAAAACCACGTTTGAAACAGATGAAAGTGTTTTGCTATACGACAGGGTGCAACTCGACTTTAAGGGCCTTGACACTTATGCTGATGTATTTGTAAACGGCACCCAGATTTTACAGACCGACAACATGTTCCGTGAATGGAAGGCTGATGTAAAAGAATTAGTAAAAAAGGGCGCAAACGAATTACGTATCGTATTTCATTCTCCGATTAAAGAAGGTATCAAAAAGTACGATTCACAGGGGTTTGAAATACCCGTTTCGGACAATGACCTGGCAAAAATCGGGCAGGTGGAAGATGGCAAAAAAGTAAGTATTTACACCCGAAAAGCCGGTTACCATTTTGGATGGGACTGGGGGCCCCGACTGGTTACAAGCGGCATTTGGCGGCCGGTTTACCTGAAAGCCTGGGATAAAGCCTGCATCGAAAACCTGCAAATTGTACAACACGAAGTATCGAATGAGAAAGCCACATTCACCGCAGTTTTTGAAATTGAAGCTGAAAAACGCAGCAAAGCCACCCTATCGGTTTTAAATAACGGAACCATCCTTGCCAGCGAAAAAGTACAACTGGAGAAGGGACTGAACAAATATCCGGTCGATTTTAAGATACAAAATCCGCAATTGTGGTGGACAAATGGTTTGGGAGAAGCACATCTTTACAACATCACAGGAGAGCTGAAAACGGGGCAGCGAACATTTTCCGAAGAAACCCGAATTGGAATCCGCACCCTCGAACTGGTGCGCGAAAAAGACGAACAAGGCACCTCGTTTTATTTCAAGCTGAACGGACATCCGGTTTTTATGAAAGGCGCCAACATTATTCCCGGCGATGTATTTTTGCCCCGGGTAACAGCCGAGAAATACCGTACTACCATTGAAACGGCAAAAGAGTCGAATATGAACATGCTGCGCGTGTGGGGCGGCGGAATTTACGAAGACGACACTTTTTACGACCTGTGCGATGAAAACGGCATTCTGGTGTGGCAGGATTTTATGTTTGCCTGCGCCATGTTTCCGGGCGACACTGCATTTCTCGAAAATGTAAAACAGGAAGCCATTGACAATATAAAGCGGCTGCGAAACCATCCGAGTATTGCACTGTGGTGTGGGAATAACGAAATTCTGGCGGCCTGGTATAGCTGGGGCTGGAAAGAACAGGAAGAAGCCAAAAACAAAGAAAATGCCGGTAAAATCTGGCAGGCATATACAGATATCTTTCATAAAATCCTGCCCGAAATGGTAGAGAAATACGATCCGGGGCGCAGTTACTGGGGTTCCAGCCCATCGTCGGGCCTGGGTGTCCCGGCCGATTTGGTGAACGGCGATGAACATTACTGGGGAGTTTGGTGGGGCAAACAACCGTTTGAAACCTATGCCACTCATCTGGCCCGTTTTATGAGCGAATACGGGTTCCAGTCATTTCCCGAACTTTCTACAGTTCAGGAATATGCGGAGCCCGAAGACTTTGATATCTTTTCGGATGTGATGAAATCGCACCAGCGGTCTTCCATCGGCAACGGAACCATCGAATATTACATGCTGAAGGAGTACAAACAACCCAAAAATTTTGAATCATTCCTGTATGTCAACCATATTTTGCAGGCAGAAGGGATCAAGTTTGGGCTGGAAGGGCACCGCCGATCCATGCCATTCTGTATGGGAAGCCTTTACTGGCAATTGAACGATTGCTGGCCGGTGGCTTCGTGGAGTTCTACTGACTTCTTCCAAAAATGGAAAGCCCTTCAGTACTATGTAAAAAAAGGCTTTGAACCGGTGTTGGTGAGCCCATACGTTGACGACCTGAAATTCAAAGTAGGCATTATTAACGACCGTCTGGAAAAAGTAAACGGACAGCTTAACCTCAAACTAATGGATTTTGAGGGACAGGTAGTTTGGGAAAAAGCTTCCCTGGTAGAAATCCCGGCCAACTCAAGTGGCGATTACTTCAACGAAAACAGATATGAATTTTTGTACCGAAAAAATACCCGCAACCTGCTTTTTTATGCCGAACTAGTAGAAAACGGTAAAATAATTTCCAGGAATATTATCTTCTTCCGTCCGTTTAAAGAACTGGATGTTCCCCACCCCAATGTAGAGTACACCTTTGAAAAAACAGATGCTGGTTTCGACATTCACCTGAAAACAGACAAACTGGCCAAAAATGTTTACCTGCAAATTGGCAACGAAAAGGGCTTCTTCTCAGACAATTATTTTGACCTCCTTCCCGGAGGACGGGCAACCGTTCACCTGAAAACCGGTATTTCGGAAGAAAAACTTGAAGATGTGTTTTCTTTTCGCACACTGGATGATGCGTTTTGAATACTGTCAGATACTAAAGGGGAAAATTTTCCCTTCAATATAAAATAAAAGATTGAGGCGGCTAAAAAGGTATTTCAGGAATTTTTATGAAAGGTGAAATGTTTCGATTGAATCTACCGTTTTTGCATCAACCGGAGAACGATGGCATTTTTCTGTAAAAATTTATTCCGGATGGACATAGTGCTTAAGAATTTTTATCCGTATTAAGCCGGTCAATAAATTATACATCGCAAATAGTTCCAGTGAAAATGGCAGGTACCCCAGATATCCGGCAAGCGGCATTTCAAAAAGTTTAGGTTCGTTAAGATATGGCAGTTCGTAAATCCATTTGGGAAAGGAATAATAATTCCACATTTCCCAAAAAAAGCCACATATCAGCACCCCACCCCAAAAGTTCCATACCGGCCGCCAATTCCCTTTTTCCGTGTATTGAAAAAAAGTATTAAAGCCCAGCCTGTAATTAATCGGCTCAACAATAAAATAGATGGCGACCCAGACCAACGGAAAAAAAACCGCCGGCCACACCAGGAATGCTACCAGCGTACCCCATCCCAAAACAAAGAATATCAACGGAAGACTTCTCCCGGTTTTCCAGCGAGGCTTCAGAAAACTCTGGCGGATAAAGGTTGCCACAAGCTCTGCCGTTTCAAATACGGCAGGAAGTACTGTACTGAAATTCAGTGAAGCGTACAAAATATAAGCTGTATCGCTAAAATATTCCCTGCCTTGGTACTGCCAGTTTTGCAACACACTGTTAAAAAGCTCAAATAACCACCAGAAAGGGACAGAAAATACAAACAGAAAAAAAAATCCTTTGGGACTCCTGCTCAGCAGCGAAGTTCCCTTCCGCATAAAAACCAGGCCGTCAACTGCCAGGATGTAGCCCAGCCAGAGGGGAAAAAATGTAAGGTGCGTGCGCAAACCTCCTGTTCCCCAATTCAGGAACCAAAAGACAACCACAAGCATCAGTCCCAGCCACCCTTGAAACGGATATTTTCCATTCACCCATCTCATATACGTACGAATAAAGAAGATGCAAAAACCTCCATTCAAGTTACAAAATTGCCTCAAGGATAGAAAACAAAAATACCGGGATTTTCCCGGTATTTTTGTTGCACAATTCTTTCAGAAAAAGTTTCAGGCTATGAATCAGCCGGCTCAATAACCATCAGGACATCTCCTTTCGAAACCGAATCACTGGCGTCAAATTTGATTTCCTTTACCACGCCGTCAACAGAAGACTCCAGATTGTTCATCATTTTCATTGCTTCGATAACTACTACCGTTTCTCCGGCATTCACTTTATCGCCCACTGCCTTTTTATATTCAACGATCATTCCCGGAAGCGGGGCAGTTAAGCTACCCGTTTTTTCCACCTCTTTGATCCCGGTCTTCTTTTTGCGCCGGATGTTTGGAAAAGCAGCCTGAGCTTGCGTTCCATTCGGATCATTGATTTCAACGGTAAAGGTTTCACCGTCAACTGTCACCTCCAGTTCACGCCCGTTGCCCGTTGATTTTTTCGAAGTTAATTCACCTGCCAGCGCTTTACGAACAAGTTCGTCCTCTTTTTTAACCTGTTCCATGGTTTTGGGTTTCACTTCATCCGGCATCTCTTCGAGTCCGTATTTCCATTTCAGAAAACGTTTCCCGGTTACGGGGTATAAGGCGCAAATCAATTCATCATCATGGTCTTTCGCCAGATCACTGAATTTTTCTTTTACCTCTTTCATTTCCGGTTCAAGGATCGAGCCCGGGCGAACCATAATTGGTTCTTCCCCACGCGGATAATCCTTCAGCGCTTTCTTTTGTACTTCAGGATTGATGGGTTGCGTAGTTTTACCATACAGGCCATAACAAAGGTCCTTCACCTCTTTGGTAATCTTTGCATATTCACCTTCATAAGAATCGAAAAGTACATTATTCACCGTTTGTACACCTACAATCTGTGATGTTGGCGTTACCAAAGGAATGTTCCCCAAATCTTTCCGCACTTTAGGTAACAACCGGAATACATCTTCCAGTTTATCCAGGGCATCCATTGCTTTCAACTGGTTAACAAGGTTCGAAAGCATCCCGCCCGGGGTTTGATGCAGCAACACATTGATATCAGTAACAGCATACTTCGGATTATTATCGAGGTGCCGGTATTTCGGAATGTATTTTTCCATCTCGTTGGCAATGGCATTCACTTTATTGATATCCAATCCCGTGTCGCGGTTTGTTCCCAAAAGCGACATGATAATGGGTTCCACCGCCGCATGGGATGTGCGGTATGCATAAGGCCCGATGCAGGTATCTACAATATCGACACCAGCCTCTATGGCTTTGAAAATAGCAAGATCGCCCATTCCGGAGGTAAAGTGTGTATGCAAATTCACCGGAATATCAGTGATTTTTTTAATCTCACGAACCAGGTTGTAGATATCATAAGGGGCAATTAATCCTGCCATATCCTTAATGCAGATGGAATCGACTCCAAACGCAACCAGTTCCTTCACTTTACCGATATAATATTCCATATTGTACACCTCCCCACCCAAACGGGGTTGGTCGAGTGTATAACATACCACGCCCTGAAAATGCTTTTTATTCTCTTTGATAACCTTTGCAGCCGTTCCAAAATTACGAAAATCGTTTAAAGCATCGAAACAGCGAAAAATATCCATTCCATTGTCTACGGCCCGCTGAACAAAAGACTCAACCACATCGTCGGCATAATTCCGGTACCCCACTACGTTTTGTCCGCGCAGCAACATGGAAAACGGCGTTTTCGGCATGTACTTTTTCAGAACACGAAGACGCTCCCAGGGGTCTTCCCCCAAATAGCGGTGCATGGTATCAAAAGTGGCTCCCCCCCATGTTTCCACAGCGTTGAACCCAACATCATCAATCATTTCAGCTACCGGGATCATATCCTCCGTACGACCTCGCGTGGCAAACAATGACTGGTGCCCGTCGCGCAAGCTAACATCGTTTATCCTGACCGGGTTACCGGCCTTTGGACGGTCAGCGTCAAAATTCATGGAAGTCATTTCTATAACTCCGTGTTTATCGTATTTCATATGATTAAAATTGTTCATTTTCAAAGGTATCATATGGAACTCGCATGTATTTTAATCATCACCCTGGGTGTAAATATTTTACATACTCGTTTCATTTGTTCCCATTTTTAATTGTTTCCAAGTGTACTCATTCCTACATTACGCCCGGCGCAAAACACGCCCTCTGAGCTGAATTACCTGGCGCTTGTTCATGGCAATTTCAATTCCGGTACGCGACCATTTGCTTAAACTGGTCATGTTATTTTCCGGTACTGTTGCGTTTGCTTTCTCCTGTTCGATGTAATAGGTTGCAGCTATTATCGCTGCCTTTTTCTTTTTTTCGTAAGTAGTCATATCAGTATATTTTAGAATGGAATATTACCGTGTTTTTTAGCCGGAAGGACTTCTGTCTTCGTTCTCATGGCTTCCAGTGCATCAATTAACCGTATGCGGGTTTCATTCGGAATAATAACCGCATCGATGTACCCGCGTTGAGCTGCCAGATACGGTATGTTAAATGCTTCCTCGTATTCATCTATTTTTTCCCGGGTTTTGGCTGCTTTGTCTTCGGCCTCATTGATTTCTTTGCGATAAGCCGAAATAACTTCAACGGCTCCCTTGGCCCCCATGACCGCAATTTCAGCTGTTGGCCAGGCAAATACCATATCTGCACCCAGTTGTTTTGAGCACATGGCCAGGTACGCGCCCCCATAATCTTTGCGTGTCACCACCGTAAATTTTGGAACAGTAGCTTCGGCATAACTCCAAAGTAATTTGGCACCATGCCGGATAATTCCGCCCAGCTCCTGCTGGACTCCGGGCAAATAACCGGGTACATCCACAAATGTGATCAAAGGAATATTAAATGCATCGCAGGTACGGACAAAGCGGCTGATTTTATCCGAAGCATCAATATCGAGACAACCGGCCTGCACTAAAGGCTGGTTAGCAATAATGCCCACCGACCGGTTATTTAAACGTCCAAACCCGACAATGCTGTTTTCTGCATAATGCTCGTGCACTTCATAAAAACTCTGTTGGTCAAGCACCGACTCGATGACAGTTTTCATGTCGTACGGTGTTTTAGCATCATCCGGAATAATGGTGTCGAGTTCTTCACAAATGCGCGAAGGATCGTCGCCCATGGGCAGAACCGGCGCATCCTCCAAATTGTTGTTCGGAAGGTATCCCAAAAGTTCAATGATTGACTCAATGGTTTCCTCATCGTTTTCACAGGCGAAATGCGCATTCCCGCTTTTGGTATTGTGCGCCATGGCACCACCCAGTTCCTCAAATGTAGTTTCTTCTCCTGTAACCGTTTTAATGACATACGGACTGGTAATAAACATGTGGCCTGTTTTCTTGACCATAAAAACAAAATCGGTCATGGCGGGAGAGTAAACAGCCCCTCCGGCACAAGGCCCCATAATGGCTGAAATCTGCGGAATAACTCCGGAAGCCCTGGAATTTCTCATAAATATTTCACCATATCCCTTCAGGGCATCTACCCCCTCTTCCACACGGGCTCCCCCCGAATCATTCAATCCAACAACAGGAGCTCCGGCTTTGACGGCAAGGTCCATGATTTTACAGATTTTGGCAGCATGCATTTCTCCAAGCGATCCTCCCCTTGATGTAAAATCCTGGGAGAAAGCAAATACGGTGCGGCCGTTTACCTTTCCATGCCCCACAATAACACCATCAGAAGGGATGTCAACCTTTTCCATCCCAAAGTTTACCGAACGGTGTTTTACAAGCATATCAATTTCACGGAAAGTACCTTTGTCAAACAACAAATCAATCCGTTCACGTGCCGTTAGCTTCCCTTTACGGTGCTGGTTGGCCACTCTCTCTTCACCTCCCAAAGCCAAAGCTTCTTCCCTTTTCTTTTTTAAGAGGTCAATTTTTTCAGATGCTTTCATGTCAATCTTCCTGTTTTATATAGTTATCCTGTAGCTGCAAACATTAAAACTCTTTTTCTGTACCCAACCTCAATATGGAATTATACCCTCTTTTGCTTATTTAAAGAAAAAATTCTTTATTAAAGGTCGTCACATCTTATTCCCAAAAAACAATATTGAACGATATCCGAAAGCCTACCCAAAAACGTTTATACGATGTACTGACCTGTTACACAAAAACAACCAACTTCCCTTTCAATACAGACATTTAACTCCAAAAACCTTTGATCCTTCATTTTAAATGAGACATTTCAAACGACCACTTTCGTCATAAAACACTTGCCTGTTTCTACCTTTGGTTTTCGATGAACTGCTTTCAAATATTCGGCAATAAAGAAAAAATTCTTTAAATAAAGAAGTATATTTATTATATTTTGAATAAAAGATGAATTTCAGACTAAAAATCTATCCCCCCTTGCAATGCGCAGCACACTAAATACTCATTATCAACACACTACCCATTGTTATCTAAATATTAAAATTTCAGAATGCATTTTTAATAAAAACTCTATTTTTGTGGAAAATCCTGGTGATATGTCAAAAAAACTTTCTCTCGACAAAAAGTACATTAAAGTCCTGCTACTTGAAGGAATCCATCCATCGGCTGTGAATAGCTTCAAAAATGCCGGATACAGCAATATTGAATACCTTAAAACAGCTCTTGATGGCGAAAAACTGGAGCAAAAGCTAAAAGATGTCCACATGTTAGGCATTCGCTCGCGGACACAACTTACTCCGCAAGTGCTCAAAAAGGCAAAAAAGCTGTTTGCTGTGGGCTGTTTCAGCATCGGGACAAACCAGGTTGAACTGATGGCCGGCAAACAGATGGGAATTCCGGTTTTTAATGCTCCTTTCTCCAATACTCGCTCTGTTGCAGAACTGGTCGTTGCCGAAATCATTATGCTCATGCGTGAAGTACCTTCCAAAAATGCAGCTGCCCACCGGGGCGACTGGCTAAAGAAGGTTGGCAATTCATTTGAAGTTAGGGGAAAGAACCTGGGCATTGTGGGTTACGGGCACATCGGCTCCCAGGTTTCCATTTTGGCAGAGGCGCTTGGGATGAACGTTCTCTATTTCGACATAGAAAAAAAACTCAGTCTGGGAAAGGCGCTCCCCTGTGAATCGCTTAGCGAGCTTCTTGGGAAATCGGACGTGGTTACCTTACATGTACCGGAAACACCCGACACCCAAAAAATGATTTCCAGTCAACAACTGGCGCTCATGAAAAAAGGTTCCCTGCTAATTAACGCCTCCAGAGGATCGGTCGTTGATTACAATTCACTGGCAGAATTTTTGAACAGCGGGCATTTGGCTGGTGCCGCAGCCGATGTGTTTCCCAAAGAACCTGCTTCAAACACAGAAGAATTCAATTCGCCGCTCCAACAGTTCGACAATGTAATTCTAACCCCTCATATTGGCGGAAGTACACAGGAGGCCCAGGAAAACATCGGACTGGAAGTATCGGAAAAACTGATTCGCTACAGCGACAACGGCTCAACTGTAGGAGCGGTAAACTTCCCGCAGGTATCCATTCAGCCCAACCGCGACAAGCAACGTTTCCTGCATATTCACCAAAACATGCCGGGCCTGCTGAAAGACATCAACTTCGTATTTACCAACAAAGGGATCAATATTGCGGCACAATACCTGCAAACCGATGCCGACATCGGGTACGTGATTATTGATGCTGAATGCACCAATTGCGAAAAAATACTGAAGGAGCTGAAAGCTATTCCGCATACCATCCGGGCCAGAATATTATACTAACATTTAGCGGATTTGAAAGGACATACCCTTCTGAATTCCTCCATCCAAAAGCGACCAAGACGTCACAAAGCCCCTAACGATAACAAACAGAATGGCTCCAATGAGCCTGCTCTTCCAGGGAGCGAAATACGGAAATAATTATCGAATAACCCGCTGCATTCCTATAATGCAAAAATCTACCCCGGAACCCCGGCACGCACTTTTTTGGGGTACTTCCCAAATAATTTCACGAAAAACCGATGGAAATTATGCGGACCTTTAACCGGGTCAACAAACATGAAGATACACTTTTGATGAATCAGCGGGATGTTTGCCTCCTGAATCATTTTAACCGCTTCGGGTGTGTCCGACATCTGCTGAATCCAAATCATTTCCATCTTTTTTTCCACCGCTTGCGCAGCTACATCAGAGGTACTTTCTTTTGGTGTTAACATCAGCAAATGCTTTACCTCATCCGGTAATTCAGCGATCGATTTGAAACACCTAATTCCCTGAATTTCCTCTGCATTGGGATTGACGGGATAAACATCGAATCCCTTTTCTTTTAATTCTTTGATTACCATGCCGCCAAATTTCTTAGGATTTCTGGAAGCTCCGGCCACAGCCAGTTTTTTGGGCGCAAGAAAATTCTGGATTTGGTCCAGTGAAATGATAGTTTTAGTTGCCATGATTTTTTATTTTATCTTAAAGTCAAGTAGTTTTTTATCTTCAAGATAACCTTCCAGGTGGTCGCCAATCTTTACTTGTCCCACTCCGGCAGGTGTACCCGTGTAAATCAAATCTCCGATTTTCAGGGTCATATATTTTGACACATGCGAAACAATCTCATCGAATCCAAAAATCATCAGTCCTGAATTTCCTTCCTGCACACTTCTGTTATTGATGTTCAACTTAAACCTGATGGCTTCGGGATCCGGGAAAACAGGAACCGGTAAAAAAGTACTGCTGATGACAGCCGCCCGGTCAAAGGCCTTTGCTTTTTCCCATGGCAGCCCCTTTTTTTTCAATTCATTCTGAACGTCGCGGGCTGTAAAATCAACTCCCAGCCCTATTTCGTCATAATACCGGTGGGCAAACCGCTTCTCTATATTTTTTCCAAGACGGCAAATACGAAGCACCAGCTCAATCTCGTGATGGACCTCTTTCGTCCACTCCGGAATATAAAACGGATCGTTATTCCGCAGCAAAGCCGAATCGGGCTTCATAAAAAACACCGGTTCTTCCGGAACTTCATTATTCAGTTCCTCTGCATGTGCCACGTAGTTTCTCCCAATGCAAATTATTTTCATTGAAGTCAACCTTTCATGTTGTATCCTGGCGAATCGCCATGGTATTATTCACTGAAGGAGTCCTTCCGCCGAGCGGAAAAATTTCCCCTCCCGAAGTAGCGGTTTGAAAACCCTGCCCGAATGGGTCAGGCAGGCTCCATCCCCTATTTTTCCATCATACGCAGCTTGATCTGCGTCAGTACCTTCTTGGTATAAAGCGGAAATTCGCTATTCATAATCCAACCAAAATAACCGGGCTGCTCTTCCAGTACCTTTTCAACCGGAACGCCTTTGTTTTTGCCAAAGTTGAATACTTCCACTCCTTTATCATTGTACACAATCCGCCCGACAAAGTCCACATTGTGGTCATAAGCCGAGAATTCGCTCAACTTTTCCACATCGTTTACGATAGGCGTCGATTTTTTACCCTTGTTGTCTTCGTACTCTACTCCCTGGTATGTCTCCAACTGAGACTTCAACACTTCGTAAGTGGCGCGGGTATCGGCCAAAGCGCTGTGAGCATCCGTTAATGGCTTTTTACAATAGAAAAGGTAAGCTGCTGCCAGCGTACGTTTTTCCATTTTGTGAAAAATAGCCTGCACATCGATAAACTTTCGTTTTTTCATATCGATATCGATATCAGCCCTTAGAAATTCTTCCGCGAGCAGGGGAATATCAAAACGATTGGAATTAAAACCAGCCAAATCACATCCTTCGATAAATTTTGCCAGCTTTTTAGCCACTTCTTTGAATTTAGGTTCGTTGGCTACATCTTCATTTGTAATTCCATGTACACGGGTAGCTTCTGCTGAAATGGGAATTTCGGGATTCACCCGATAGAGCAACTCCTCTTCTGAACCGTCGAGCTGTACTTTCAACAACGCAATTTCTACAATTCGATCTTTTACGATGTCTATCCCTGTAGTTTCAAGGTCGAGAAAAACGACTGGGTTTTTTAATTGTAGCTGCATCAAAAAATTTTAGGCATTAATCATCATTGGCATCAAAAGCATAAGCACATCTTCCGCCTCTTCTTCAGTTTCGACAGGCAAAAGTAAGCCGGCCCTTGACGGGTCGCTCATTTCCATCCGCACGTCGCTGGCCGAAATATTGGAAAGTATTTCCAACAGGAAGGTTGATTTGAAGCCGATTTCAATTTCTTCACCGTCGTATTCACAACTCAGCCGTTCAACAGCAGAAATGGAAAAGTCGATGTCTTGTGCCGAAACCACCAACTGATTATCGTTAATATTGAGTTTTACCAGGTTGCTTGCCTGATTAGAGAAAACCGACACCCTTTTAACCGTGTTGTAAAATGCCAGCCTGTCTATAATCATTTTATTTGGATTATCCTTCGGAATCACCGAGTTGTAACTCGGATAATTTCCTTCCACGAGGCGACAAATGAGTTTATAATTGGTAAGGGTAAACATCGCATTTTTGTTGTCGAATTCCAGCTTCACATCATACTCCTCTTTTGGAAGCAGGTTCCGCAGCAGGCTGGCCGGCTTTTTGGGAAGGATAAACGACGACTCAAACTCAGAGGCAGCATCCGAACGGCGGTAACGTACCAGTTTATGGGCATCTGAAGCCACAAACCCCATACTTTCGGGTGTGAGTTCTACAAAAATACCATTCATTACCGGGCGCAACTCATCATCGGCAGTAGCAAACAATGTTTTTTCAATGCCGTTCAGCAAAATTTTTGGACCAATGGTAACCGAAGTAGCTTCCTCCTCACCCATTTCAGGGAGTTCAGGAAAATCTTCACCACTTTGCCCTACAATGCTATACTTCCCATTATCGGAAAAAATTTCAACACTAAAATTATCGGTGTTAATTTGAAAGGTCAACGGCTGTTCGGGAAATTCTTTCAGGGTGTCAATTAACAACTTTGCAGGAACGGCGATGACACCCTCACCTTCGGTGTTGTCCAGTTCCATGTGGGTGATTAACGTCGATTCGAGATCGGATGCCGTAATGGTCAGTTCCGCATCGGTTAACCCGAACAGAAAATTGTCCAAAATAGGCATGGTGCTTTTGCTGCTGATAACCTTGCTGATAGCTGACAGGTGGCTCAGTAAATCGGTACTTGAAACAACAAACTTCATAGTAAATATTTTATTTTGTTTTTTTCATGTGAACAGATACCTTTCCGGTTCAGGAAATACCTGCTTTTTGTTTGATTCAGCCATTTGTGAAAAAGGAAAAATCAGGAACGAATATACAAACTTTAATCATTTTTCCCTGTATTGAAAACTTTGATTTTTTCAAGGTTTTATGAACGGGCAAACCGACGCTGGCGCAGGAAGTTATAAACCATTCCCCACAGACTTACCAAAATCAGCGGCAGCAGCACATTCAGCCATTGCCAGAACATTTCTTGTTCGCGCAGGCGGACCTTGTCGAGGAGCCTAAGCTTTTGAGTACGGTTGCGCAGGTGCATAATTCCCCGATCGTCGTTCAGGTAATAAACGGAATTCAGTAAAAATTCCCTGTTGCCAAAGGTTTGACCGGAAACCCGGTCGAATCCCACCTCCTGCACACGTGGCGGGCTCGTCGAATAATCTACCCCGTTCGTAATCATTCCGCCGTCGGCAATTACCACCATCCGGGTTGGCAGACTTTCGGATATTACCTGCCGGGCCGAAATACCCAGCGCCTCAAGCATCCGGTTTTTAAACACCGAAGTGAATGAACCTTCGAGCAGCACTCCTACCGGAATAAACGATTGATTGAACAACTCACGTGCCGGCGGATTATCGATGTTACGCAAGCTGACGGTGGAAGGTGACTTTACAGTACGGGCAAAAGGCGAGGTAGAAAGAATAACTTCCTTTTTTACATTTGGATCTCCGGAAACAGTATCAACGGAAGATACAAACTCCGTAAATACCCGGTTCAAATTCCGGCTGAGCGGATGGCTGTCGGAGGGCACCAGCAGCGGAGAGTAGTACCACGGATGCAGCGTAAACTGAGGAGGGCTACCGGGCAGGGAGGTATTTACCCGAAGGCGGGCACAATCCACGTCTTGCAACAATTCGTAATTGAGCCGAACACCGTAGCGAAAAAGCTGGTCGTTCAGATTCAAATCCCGCGGGAATGCCATGGTCAAATGACCTTTCGAAAGGCTATCGAGGCTTACCTGAACCGGATCGATAAGCCAAAGCACCTTGCCGCCCTGCATAATATATTGGTCGATATAAAATTTGTCCTTCTCCGAAAAAGGGATTTCCGGGTCGGCCACAATTAAAATGTCTGTTTCTTCCGGGTGGGCAAACAGCGAATCGGAAGGGATTCTTTTCACCCGGAAATCTTCGGAAAGGGCTGAAGCAAAATCGTATACCTCGAAAGGGCCCGCTTCGCCATGTCCTTCAAGAAATGCTACCGTTGAACGCCGGGTGCGCATCAGCTTCTGAAAAGCATTTGCCAGTTCAAATTCCACGCTTTCAGCCGAATGATTAAAATTGGTTTCGTGCGAAAAATCGGGGTTGTATTTCAGAAAGTTCACCGCTGTTTCTTTCCCATTATAGCGAATTGTTGCTCCAGGAAAAATAAGTCGGCTGCTCACTCCCTGGTCGGTTTGCTGCCTGAAGCTGGTGGGCCGGATACCCTTGTTAACCAATTTATCAATAAATTCTTCTCTTTTTTCAGGATTGGTAATACTGTAAGGGTCCGTTATTTTTACCCGAATGTTTTCGGGAGAATAAACATTAAGAACTGCAATTTTCTCAAATACTTCCTGTTGTAACTTTCGCAGGCCGGGCTCCAGTTTTCCGGCGAGGTAAAATTCTACCTCCGCCGGATGTTCCAATCCGGATGCTATTTCAGCACTAACCGAAGAGAGTGAATACCGTTTGTCTGAAGTAAGGTCGAACCGGTACAGAAAATTCCCGGATGCAATGAACACAACGACAGTCAAAACAAAAAAAACGATTGTTTTCCGGATACTTTTTCTCCTTTTCCATTGACCCTTCCTAAGAAATCCGCGGGTTAACCAAAGAAACAGGAATGTCATTCCCAAAAAATAAACAAGATCGCGCAGATCAATGACGCCTCGCGATACCGACAAATAATGGCTGTCGATACTCATCCAGTCAAGAACCTGTTCGAGCAGATAAGGAATTCCAGCGCTGGCGATAAAACCAAATCCCAGGTAAAAAACAAACGACAACACCATGGCAAAAATGAAAGAAATGATTTGGTTGTCGGTTAGCGATGAGGCAAAAATGCCGATGGCCACATAAATGGCAGCCAGGAAGAACAGGCCAAAAAAGGAGCCCCACGTAGCGCCGGTATCAATACTTCCTACCGGATTTCCAAGCAGGTAAACCGACAAAAACCAAAGCAGGGTGGGAAGAAGTGAAAACGTTACCAGCACCATACCGGCCAAAAACTTGGCCAAAATGAGTTGTAAATCGGGAAGCGGACGGGTAAGCAGCACTTCAAGGGTCCCACTGCGCTTTTCATCGGCAAAAAAACGCATGGTAATGGCCGGAACCAAAAACAGGTAAAGCCAGGGAGCCAGGGCAAAAAAACCTTCAAGCGTAGCATACCCGCTATCGGGAATGTTATAACTACCAGGAAATACCCATAAAAAAAGCCCCGCAACCAGCAAAAAAACAAGGATAGCCAGGTAGCCAATCAACGAACCAAAAAATGTTTTTATCTCTTTTTTGAATAAACTGTACATTGCAGTTTAAAGTTTAAAGTTCCGGGGTTTCCCTCCGGGAATACTCCTCATTAAATTTTCTGATCTGAACAAAACTAACTGGCTTTAAGCAGGTCTACCATTTTTTGCGCTGCCCGTTCCGAGGTGCCCGGCTCTCCCATTAATTCATTTAAACGGTTATAATCGTCCATTATTTTCCTCCGGTAGTCTTGTTCGTACAGAAGCCGGTGCAACTCATTCTTTACATTTTTAAAAGTAAGGTTCACCTGAATATATTCTTTCAACGCTTCTTTATTCAGAATAAGGTTAGGCAATGAGGCCCATTCTACTTTCAGGAAAAATTTTTTCATAATTACCTGCGTCAGCCAGCCTCCTTCCACGCGGTACAACACAGTTTGCGGAACGCCAAACAAAGCCGTTTCAAGAGTTGCAGTTCCGGATGCAACCAGGGCGGAATGTGCATGGTTCAGGATATCATACGTTTGATTGTAAATCACCGGAATAGGAAAACCCTGAAGAATTTTTTCATACATTCCCGGATCGATGGAAGAAACACCGGCTACTACAAACTGAAATTCAGGATAGCAGGCGGCAGCTTTTTTCATTACAGGCAATGTATTTTTTATTTCCTGTTTCCGGCTGCCGGACAGAAGCGCCACAATCGGACGATCGTCAAAATTGTTTTCGTGCAAAAATTGTTCTTTCGGTACCGCTTTTTTTCTGAAAGAATCAATGGAATCCATCAAGGGGTTTCCAACGAAATGAACCTTTATTCCATGCTTTTCAAAAAAACGGGTTTCAAAAGGAAGAATGGTAAACATTTCATCCACAAATGCTTTAATTTTTTTTACCCGGTATTCTTTCCATGCCCAAACTTTTGGTGAAATGTAGTAAAACACGCGAATGTTGTGGCGCTTTGCAAACTTGGCCATGCGCAGGTTAAAACCGGGATAGTCTATCAAAATGAGCACATCGGGCCGGTACTCCAGCAAATCCTGCTCACAGATTTTCATGTTTCGTCCGATGGTTTTCAAATTGAGCGCCACATTCAGGATTCCCATAAAAGCCATTTCGCGGTAATGCTTTACCAACGTCCCGCCCTCTGCCTGCATCAGGTCGCCACCAAAAAAGCGAAACCGGGCTTCCGGATCAGCTATTTTCAACGCCCGCATCAGGTTAGAGCCGTGCAAATCGCCCGAGGCTTCTCCGGATATCAGGTAATACTTCATCTCATTATAATCGTTAATTTTTATCGACGTTCGATGCCTGCCCGGCTTGCATAGCCAGACAGAAAACTTCCAAAAAAATTGGAATCGTACTTCTATATGAATAACTATAATTCATGGTCGGTTATGATGCTAAAATGCTCTTGATACTAAAACAGCCAGGGCATACAGGATTGTAGCCCCCAGTACGCCCCGCGCCGACTGGTCGTATTTTAAACGAATGAAACCCATAAATACCAGCAAATTGGCAAATACACACAGGCTGCCCAATTTTACCAGCGCCTGCAGGTGCCAAAGGTTTTTTATATAGTTATTAAAGGAAACACCCTGCTCTCCGAAGTAGAAAACTGCCAGGAAAACCAAAACCGGGACTAAAAAACCAGTTAAAAATCCGATACCCGGAGAATCAAGCGGATGTCTTTTTTTTCGCTGCTTCAAAATGTCCAGTTTTTCAGTTTATCCAGCGTTTTGTAACAGGTAAGGTCAACCGAAACAGGTACCACCGAAACAAAATTATTCCGGAGGGCATGAATGTCCGTTTCATCCGAATTTTCTTCAAAGTTTCTAAAATGACCTGCCAGCCAATGGTATTCTCTTCCGTGCGGGTCAGTGCGTTTTTCAAATTCTTCCATCCACTTGCCGTGGGTTTGTCGGCAAACTTTTATCCCCCGGGGCTTCCCTTTGGGAATATTTACATTGAGGCAGGTGAAGGGGGCCAGGCCGTTGTCGAGAACACTCTGAAAAACTTTGGCCGCCACAATTTTTGCTTTTGAAAAATCAGCATCCGAATCAAAATCGTCGAGTGAAAAACCAACGGAAGGTACTCCATGCAGGCTCCCCTCAATAGCAGCACCCATTGTACCGCTGTAAATAACACTAATCGAGGAGTTGGAGCCGTGGTTAATACCCGAAACCACATAGTCGGGGGTACGATCGAACAGATTGTTGAAGCTTAATTTTACACTATCTACCGGTGTGCCGCTGCTCTTCCATGTAGGCGCTCCATGAATTTTTTCCACAGGTGTAACACGCAACGGCTGATCGACTGTGATACCACAGGCTTTTCCCGACATTGAAACTTCGGATGAGATCACCACTACCTCTCCAAAAAAATGCATCACCTCCACCAGTTCGCGGAGACCTTTAGCATGAATACCGTCATCGTTAGTAACTAATATCAAAGGTTTTTCTGTCATAGCTTTTTCAACAAAAAACAAAGATAACCCAAAATCCGGAAGAAAAACAAGTAAAAAACGAGACAGAAGATAAATGGCTCAGATACAACAGATATGATCACCAGAATCCGCCAGCTCTTTTAACATACAGCTACCACATTGTGGCCTTATGGGCAAAACCTGCTTCCGGGAACTCCACTATAATTTTGTATAACCTGTGACATCTGCTGCATTGAACGCAGAAGATAGTCTCCTCCATTATTAAAATATACGTTTTTATCAGACCGTCCTTTTTTACGAAACCCCATAAAACCGCCATCCTTTTTGTGATTGGAAACAAAATTGTTTCATCACTGTAACGAATCCGTCATTCAAGCGTCTCATGTTATAACAGAGCGAATTCCGTTGGAAAGATTAACTTCTATCAGATTGACCCGGAAACATCTTTCGGATGAGATGCACAGGAACGGAAAAAGCCTGATTTCACATAAAAAATCAGGGTGTTGATCGAATAAATGAAAGGATAGCACAAAAAACCAAGATTTTTATAGTGAATATAAAATTCCACCAACAGGTGGCACGCAAACAGTGAAAACAGAAAAACAATGATTCGTTTAAACAATGTACACAAGTCGTACGGTACAGGAAGCAATTCGCTTCATGTGCTTAAAGGAATTAATCTGGAGATAGAAGAGGGCGGATTTGTCTCCATTATGGGCTCCTCGGGCTCCGGAAAATCTACTCTGCTCAATATCCTCGGTATCCTCGACAATTATGACGAGGGGTCGTATTACCTGAACGGGATGCTGGTGAAAGAAATGTCGGAGAAAAAGGCGGCGCAACTGCGAAACGAAATGCTGGGATTTGTTTTCCAGTCGTTTAACCTCATCTCTTTTAAAAACGCCATGGAGAATGTGGCCCTTCCTCTCTACTATCAGGGTGTGAGCCGAAAAAAACGCAATAAAATAGCGCATGAATACCTCGATAAACTGGGGCTACTTTCCTGGGCCGAGCACATGCCCAACGAACTTTCGGGCGGACAAAAACAACGCGTGGCCATTGCCCGGTCGCTTATTACCCAGCCAAAGATTATTGTGGCCGACGAACCCACCGGCGCACTCGATACCTCCACATCTTACGAGGTAATGGAAATTCTGAAAGAAATCAATGAAGACGGAATCACGGTGGTCATTGTAACGCACGAGCACGACATTGCCGCCATGACCCGGCAAATCATCCGCCTGAAAGACGGAATCATTTCAGAAATCATAAAAAACGGAGATCTGAAACAGTGGAAACATCAATACAGCAAAGAACTGGAGATCGCATAAAGAAGTTGACAGTAGTCAGTAAACAGTTGATTTGGGAACTTAAAACTTTCGACAAAGAATGTTCGACATCGACAAATGGCAGGAAATTATTGCCACTATCAAAAAAAATAAAATGCGCACCTTCCTCACAGGATTTTCGGTGGCATGGGGAATTTTTATGCTCATGATTTTACTGGGATCGGGCAACGGACTCAGCAACGGTGTGGCCCAGAATTTTATGCGCGATGCCGTAAACGCTATGTGGATGTGGAGCGGGCGCACCAGCATCCCCTACCAGGGAATGAAGGAAAACCGTCAAATCAGGTTCACAAACAGTGACTACGATCTGATCAAAAAAATACCGGAAACAGAGTTCGCTTCGGGCAGGTACTACATCTCCGGGAACAGACTTGCCTACGGTAACGAATTCGGCGAATACACAGCCATCACCTGCCATCCTGAGTTAAAAGAAGTGGAATCTATCGAAATGGTTCAGGGAAGGTTTATCAATGAGGTGGATATTCTGCAAACCCGAAAATCAGTGGTGCTCGGACAGGATATTTACGATGCCCTGTTTAAAAAACAGGAGGCCATTGGCGAATACATTAAAATAAACAACGTTCCCTTCAAAGTTGTGGGAATATGTAGGGAAGGCGGTGGCACCCGCCACAGGAATGCCTACATTCCCGTTTCCACAGGCCAAAAAGTTTTTAACGGGGCCAACCGGCTGCACAACTTTGCACTTACCATCAATGCCCAATCCATTGAAGAAAGCAAGGCCGTGGAGGAGAAAGTAAGAGCCGCACTGGCGCGAAAACATAAGTTTGATCCTACTGACCGTGCTGCATTGGGCTCCTACAACAAACTGGAAAACTACCTGCAAACCATGCGGATTTTCCAGGCGATAAAAATATTTATCTGGATTATTGGCACCGGGACGTTGATTGCCGGTGTGGTGGGAGTCAGCAACATCATGCTGATTGTAGTAAAAGAGCGTACCAAGGAAATTGGCATCCGCAAAGCCATTGGAGCAAGCCCTTCTTCGGTGGTCGGACTTATTCTACTGGAGTCGATACTGATCACAACCGTTGCCGGTTACATCGGACTGGTACTCGGTACCGGTTTGATGGAAGGACTCAACTTTTTTGTGGAACAACAATACGCCACTGCCGCAGCTTCCAACAACGGAAATGGCGACATCATTTTCCGAAACCCCACAGTAAGTCTGAATGTAGCTGCAACGGCCACCATGCTTCTAGTTATTGCAGGGGCTATTGCCGGATACATTCCTGCCAAGCGCGCTGCACGGATTAAACCTATTGAGGCGTTGCGTGATGAATAAGTGAATTGAAAAAAAAATAAAAGGAACCTGAAACCCGAAAATTAAACCGAAATGTTTGATTTAGATCTTTGGAAAGAAATAATTGATGCACTGAAAAAAAACCGGATGCGCAGTTTTATGACTGCCTTTGGGGTTTTTTGGGGGATTTTTATGCTCATCATTATGTCAGGCGCAGGCAGGGCACTCGAAAACGGCATTATGGACGGGATTAAAGCATTCGCTTCCAACTCTGCCTTTTTCTGGACCGAACGTACCAGCAAACCTTATGAAGGGTTTCAGCGAGGCAGACGATGGAACTATAAAAATGCCGACATCCAGTACATCAGGGCAAACCTAAACGACCTGGAATACCTTTCGCCACGGCTTTTCGGCCCTAACTCCTACGGTGGCGACAATACCATAAGAGGAATTAAAACCGGAGCATTCAACATTTATGGCGATTATCCTGACTATTTCAAAATTGATCCATGGACTCCCGTAAAAGGGCGGCTGCTGAACGAAATCGATATTCTTCAAAACAGAAAGGTTTGCACCATTGGCGAACGAGTGGCCGAAGTTATGTTTGATGAAGGCGAAGATCCGATTGGGGAATACCTGAAAATCAATGGCGTTTACTTCCAGGTGGTGGGAGTTATTCATCCGGAAACACGCATCAATATTGGAGGGGGAGAAAAAAATGAAGCCATCCTGATACCATTCAGTACTATGCAACGAACCTACAACATGGGCGATGTGGTGCATTTTTTCTCGGTAACTTCAGTGCCGGGTGTTCCGGTAAGTAAAATTGAAGAGCGGCTAAAAGAACTATTGAAAGGGCGTCACCACATTGCCCCGGACGATCTTCAGGCCGTTGGCTCGTTCAATATTGAGGTGGAATGGAAAAAGTTTAACTCCCTGTTTAACGGCATCCAAATCCTAACCTGGATTGTAGGAACTGGTACGCTGCTGGCCGGCATCATTGGTGTAAGTAATATCATGATGGTTATTATCAGGGAGCGCACCCAGGAGATCGGAATCCAGCGGGCCATTGGCGCCACTCCCGGAAAGGTGATGCTGCACATTGTAGCCGAAAGTGTTTTTCTTACCGTGCTGGCCGGCTACATAGGATTGGCACTGGGTGTGGGATTACTGGAGGCGCTTAACATGGCGCTGGAGGCCGGCGGCGACGAAGTGTTTTTTCGCCGGCCTGAAATAAGTTTCAGGATGGCGATTTCGGCACTTACCGTACTGATTTTTTCCGGAGTCTTTGCCGGAATGATTCCGGCCCGCCGGGCGGTCAGGATTAAACCAATTGATGCCATAAGAGAAGAAAAATAGAAAACATTTTATAACAGAAAACAAAAAAGACCATGAAGAAAGCACTCAGGATCATAGGAATAGTGATTTTAGCAGGGATATTCGGGGGAACCCTGTTTTTCCTTTATAACAAATCGAAAAAGAAACCGGATGTATTTGAAACCAAAAACCCGTTTGTCAGTGATGTGATCAACAAAACAGTAGCCACCGGCTCAGTGGTTCCACGGTTTGAAATCGAAATCAAACCGCAGGTTTCAGGGATCATCGACGAACTTTTTGTGGAAGCAGGAGATAAAGTAGAAAAAAATCAGGTGGTGGCACGGATTAAAATCATTCCAGACATGGTGACGCTTAATGCTGCCGAAACCCGCCTAAACCGGGCAAAAATCAATTTTGAAGATGCCAAAACCGATTATGAACGGCAACAAGGTTTATTCGATAAAAATGTGATCTCTTATGAAGAGTTTAAAAATGCCAAAGTGGTGTACGATTCGCAGAAAGAAGAACTAAACGCTGCGGAGAATAACCTTGAGCTAATAAAAAACGGCGTAACAAAAAAGGCAGAAACCACTACTAATACACTGGTGCGTTCAACCATTACCGGCACGGTGCTGGATGTACCAGTGAAAGCGGGCAACTCCGTTATTCAGTCGAACACTTTTAACGACGGTACCACCATTGCTACCGTTGCCAATATGAATGATATGATTTTTGAAGGAAAAGTAGATGAGACAGAAGTAGGAAAGATTGAGACGGGAATGCCCATCGAACTGGAAATAGGTGCTATTGAAAAGGAGAAATTCAGCGCAATACTGGAATATATATCTCCGAAAGGGTTGGAAGAAAACGGGGCTATTCAGTTTGAGATAAAAGCCAGCGTTCAACTCACGAAAGACCAGTTTATCCGCGCCGGATACAGCGCCAATGCCAACATAGTCCTTGACAGGAGAGATAGCGTGCTGGTCATTCCGGAAGGACTGCTAAAATTTGAACACGACTCATCGTTTGTTGAGGTACAAACCGATATGGATCAACAGTTCGAAAAAAGGTTCGTTCAAACAGGCCTTTCCGACGGGATTAATATTGAAATCACCTCCGGGTTAAACAAAGACGATAAGGTTAAAGGGGAAAAAATTGATCCCAAAAAATTAAAAGAAGGTAAAACCAGTCAGGGATAATGCAGGTTAGTCTGGTTTGGTTTATTAATTTAGCCTGCATAAAAACAAAATAAAATGAAGAAAACATTTGCACTTTTTACAGGGATTATATTCATACTTTCAGCATTTGTTTCACCGGCACAGGAATCGTGGTCGCTGCAAAAATGCATTGATTATGCCCTGGAAAACAACATCCAGATAAAGCAACAGGGGCTGAACACCCAATACAATGAAAACCAGGTGAGCCAGGCAAAGTCAGATCGGTTGCCAAACCTCAATGCAAGCCTTTCCAACCGTTTTAATTTCGGAAGATCGCTCACCTACGAGAACACTTATGAAAATGTAAATTCTACACAAATAGACGGCTACCTTGGAACCGAAATTACCCTGTGGAATGGATCCATTCTCAGCAACACCATTCGTCAACGCGAGCTTGATCTGCAGGCAGCCATTCAGGATTTGAAAAAAACCAAAGATGATATCATTCTGAATATTGCTGCGGCATACCTCGAAATTTTGTTTGCCGAAGAACTGGAGCTGATAGCCGAGGCGCAGACAGAAGTAACCAGGCAACAGATTGAACGTACCAAAAAGCTGGTGGATGCCGGGAGTCTGGCCCGCGGTTCCCTGCTCGAAATAGAAGCGCAACTGGCCCGTGAGGAATTGCAACTGGTAAATGACCAGAACCGGGTACAACTGGCTTATCTCAGCCTGTTTCAATTCCTGGAACTGCCCGTGGAAAAAAGTTTCAAAATTGAAAAACCTCAACTTCCCGAAATTAAAGCCAACGTTACCATGGCCAACTCATTCGACGTTTTTAAAAATGCCATGAATGTACGCCCGGAGATCAAAGCGGCCCAGCTCAGGGTGGAAAGCGCCCGGCGACAACTCGACATTGCCAAAGGGAGCCGATTCCCGAGTCTTAATTTCGGGGCAAGCTACTACAACCTATACAATAATAAGTATGCGGACATGAATGATACAGAAATCAGTTTCAACGACCAGTTGAGCAATAACCAGCGCTATGCAATGGGATTTTCCCTTGACATACCTATTTTCAACAAGTCTCAGGTAAAAAACGGGATTTCGAATGCCGCACTGAAAATCCAGGATTTTGAATACCAGTTGCAAACATCCAGAAACCTGTTGAGAAAAGACATAGAACAGGCATACACCAATGCCCTGGCAGCGCTCAACAAATTTATTTCAAGCGAAAAAGCTGTAAAATCAACGGAAGAGGCCTTCCGCTATACCGAAGAAAAATTCAATGTAGGAATGATTAACTCTGTCGAATATAACCAAAGTAAAAATTACCTCACGGTAGCACAATCGGAACTTCTGCAGGCTAAATACGAATATATTTTTCGTACGAAAATACTGGATTTTTACAACGGGGTTCCCATCGAATTGTAAAAGATTAATACGCTCCGTACCATCTTTTCACATTGGCGGCATAAATTTTATCCACCACTTCTTTGGGTAATTTTAGCCCACGGAATTCGCCATCAATCAGGGCGCTGGTCATTTTATGATCTGTAACCAGATACTCCCAGTCATTCAGCCAGGTTTCGTGTAACCTGTTTTGGAAAGACTCCTTTTCACTGCCCCGGTCGATTATATCCGTTCCATACATCAGGCGATCCTGGTACTGAATAAAAAAGTTACGGACTTTTTCACGGTTTTCCACCGTCTGATAGAAAAGCTGTCCCATCCGCGCAGCCATATCCATAGAGGCATTGGGAAACTGGTCAAGGAACCGGGCCATTTCATCCACACTCCATTCTAAACTGGCCAGGTGGCAACCAATAAAAACCAGTTCCGGATTTTTCTCCAACATCCGGTCGCGGGCCGCCATTTGTTCTTCATAAGAAGGAAACTCAGGGTGAAGGTACATGTGATACTGCGGGTTCCGGGAAAAATATCCGCTGTCATTTTTGGTGGTCATTTCAGCTAAAGGAAGCCAGCAATTTTTAGGTTCACCCAAATGGCCCACTACAGGAATCCCGTTTTCGGCCAAATACTGGAAAACCGGATCAAACTGAGCATCATCAATCATTATCAACAGGCTGTCTTTATCCCGAATTTCCATCCCTATATTTTTCCATACCTTCACAGCAATAGCGCCATCGGCCACACACTGGTCAATCCATTGGATGGTATTTTCCACCCAGCCCGGCTCATCCCAGCCCTCCAAACAAAAAGTAGTGGTAAATTCAATCACTTCGGGCTGCTGTTTCTTTAATGTTTTTAACAACTGATGAGCTTCTATAACCCGTTCGCATCCACCTGAGTAGGTATTAATATTCAGCAACTTAAAATTATCTTTCTGCGCCTGTTCCAACGAATTTTCGGTGGAAGAATAGATGTGATAATGTGCATCGATTTTTTCCACTTTTGAAAAATCATCCATTGAGTAATAGTTATTTTGGCAGGAGATGATGGCAAAGGCCATAACCAAAAGCAGGAAATAGTGTATTCTCATTTTAATATATTTTAATTCACAGGGATGAAAATAAAAAAAATCTTCAACCTGTTCATTTTATCTTCACATTTTCTTAAAAACCGCGGAGTTCTCTACTTTTGCAAAAAATAAAAACCAAAAAGAATGATTGAGATTCTCAGAGACAGAAGAAGCATCCGAAAATATACGGAACAGCCAGTTGAACCGGAAAAGCTGGAGCTATTGAAAGAGGCAGCATTACGTTCTCCTTCATCCAAAAACATCAATCCATGGGAATTCATTTTTGTGGAGGATGCTGAAGTTATTGGAAAGCTGAAAGATTGTAAGCTGCACGGAACAGCTCCCTTGTCAACGGCCCCTCTGGCAATAGTGGTGTGTGCGGACGAAACCAAAAACGATGTGTGGATTGAAGATTGTTCCATTGCTTCCATTCTGCTACAACTCACTGCCCAGTCGCTGGGATTAGGAAGTTGCTGGGTTCAAATCCGTAACCGGAAATATTCCGAAACAGTTTCGTCTGAGAAATACATTCAGAATTTGCTGCATATCCCTGAAAACTTCAGAGTGCTCAGTATCATTACGGTGGGATATCCTGCTACTACCCGGACCGGCAAACCTTTCACGGATCTTCCTTTTGATAAAATCAGGATGAACAAATTCTGAACTCCGGAGAATACTATCACAGTTACATAGTATCTCTCCTGTTACCCTATTTTACAAGAGAACTTCAGCATAAAAAGTCAGAGAAAAATCCCTAATTTCTACCGATTCGTGCCTTTTCTAGAAAAAATCTTCAAAATTGGAAGGAGTGTTTTGCTCTTCCTCGTCGCAGTCAAGGTTTATATTAAAATTCTCCGGTTTTTTAAAACTCATATCCTCGGTGTATCCCAAGGCAGGATCAGCCAGTACCTTCTTATAGAAATAGCCCCAGATGGGCAACGCCATGTTGGCACCCTGACCGGAAGCAATGGTACGAAAGTGGATACTTCGCAGGTCGGCACCGGTCCAGACACCTGCTGTAAGCCGGGGTGTAACTCCGATAAACCAACCGTCAGAGTGGTTCTGTGTTGTTCCCGTTTTACCGGCAATAGGCATTTTAAATTTCCCGTAACCATCCCTGTTGCGTAACCTGATTCCGGTGCCCCAATCAATAACCCCTTGCAGCAGGTTAACCATCAGGTAGGCAGTCTGTTCGTCAAAAGCCTCATGCCGTTCAGGTTGAAAGGTTGCAATAACATTTCCGTAGCGATCCTCAATGTGCGAGACAAAATAAGGTTTCACAAATACTCCCTGGTTGGCATATGTATTAAACGCTCCTACCATTTCGTATAGAGTAATATCGGAGGTACCCAAAAACAATGACGGCACCGGGTCGATCGGACTATACACTCCCATACGCTTCATCACTTCGGTAACTGCACGCGGGTTGAACTGTTTCATTACCCAGGCCGAGATTTTATTTCGCGATTGGGCAAGCCCCCATTTTAAGGTCACCAGCTTTCCTTCATTTTCTTCATCGTAATCGGCATCTTTGGGTTCCCAAATGGTGCCGTCAGGCATTTGAAATTGCTGGCTTACATAGGGCACTTTCGTACAAGGTGTCAGACCGTTTTGCATGGCCAGGGTATAGAGGAAAGGCTTCACGGTAGAACCCACCTGGCGTTTCCCTCCCTTCACCATGTCATACATAAAATATTTATAATTAGGACCGCCCACATACGCTTTCACTTTCCCCGAATGAGTTTCCATTGCCATAAACGAAGACCTGAAATAACGGAGGTACCATTTTATTGAATCCATGGGTGACATAACAGTATCTATTTCACCCTTCCAGGAAAAAATGGTCATGTCGACCGGCTTCCTGAAATTTTCCTTGATCTGACTAAACGTTTTTCCCTGATTGTTCAGTACCCTGTATCGCTCACTGCGCCTGATTTCACGGTTAAGAAGATCCTCCGTCTGATCCGGAGTCATGTTATTGGCAAAAGGAGGATTGTTGAGGTACTTCATACTCCCGTCAAACTCAGGCTGAAGATCATCTTTCAGGTGATGCTCCACCGACTCCACAGCATATCGCTGCATACGGGAATCGATCGTAGTAAAAATCCGCAGCCCGTCGGTATACAAATCGTAATGTTGTCCGTCGGGTTTCACATTTTTATTACACCAGCCATACAAAGGGTTGGTTTCCCAATCCACTGAGTCTTCTTTAAACTGTTGCATTTGCCAGGAAGGGTAATTCTTTCGTTCGGGTTTTTTCGCTGTAAGCGTAAGCCGTAAATACTCACGCAAATAAGGTGCCGGCCCACTTTTATAATCCACCCGCTGAAAATTAAGATCGAGAGGCAGTTGCTTTACAGAGTCCCGCACCTCCCGGGGGATGTAACCATACTTTGCCATTTGATTCAGCACTACGTTCCGTCGCTGCATTACCAGTTCAGGACGTCGCACCGGGTTATACAACGACGAATTCTTAGCCATTCCCACCAGCATGGCAGACTGATGCAGCTTAAGTGAATCGGGCGGAATACTGAAATAGACACCGGCAGCCGACTTGATACCCACAGCAAGGTTCAAAAAATCATACTTATTCAAATACATTAAAAGAATCTCTTCCTTGGTATAACTACGCTCCAGCTTTACAGCAATAACCCATTCCTTGAATTTTCGAAGTACCAGTTCCATCTTACTCTCTAAATTCTCGCGCGGAAAAAGCATTTTTGCCAACTGCTGACTAATGGTACTCCCCCCACCCGAACTGGTATCTCCGGTAACAATACCTTTTGCCACACGGGCAAGGCCTCTGAGGTCGATACCCGAATGGCGAAAAAACCGGACATCTTCGGTAGCAATCAAAGCTTCGATTAAATGAGGCGGTAAATTTTCGTAGTTAACGAAGGTGCGATTTTCCCGGATAAAATATTTATCGAGAATGGTTCCATCCTCCGAAAAAATTTCTGAAGCCAGAATATTAGGAGGATTCTCCAACTCCTCAAAAGTGGGCATAAAACCAAGGTTGCCTTTGGCTATCAGTACAAATAGCAGCACTACACTGGCAATTCCCAAAAGGAATAACGACCAAAAGACAATAATGTATTTTTTCCAATTCTTATTCTTTTCTTCCGTCATGAAAAACAGGATTTATTATTGCGACAAAGATATATGTTTCCATGGTGGCAACAATTATACAAACGGTTGATGCTCATGTAATATTTTATTTTTTAAAAATAAATAAATCATTTTCAAACATATAGATTAAAAATAAACGAATTAAATTTTGAACTTAGCGTTTCATTTTCGTTAATTTGCAAAAATTTTTTCAAAAAAGGAAGTTAAAAAGATGCAGGAAAACCTTGTGATAGTAGAGTCGCCGGCAAAAGCAAAAACGATTGAGAAATTTTTGGGGAAGGGATACACCGTTACCTCGTGTATGGGGCATATCCGCGATTTACAGAAAAAAGATTTTGGAATCGACCTGGAAAAAAATTACCAGCCTAAATACGTAATAACCCCGGATAAAAGAAAAATTGTTACCGAACTGAAAAAACTGGCAAAAGAAGCCCAAACAGTCTGGCTCGCATCCGATGAAGACCGTGAAGGAGAGGCCATTGCCTGGCACCTGAAAGAAGTACTGAAACTCGATCCCCAGAAAACAAAGCGGATTGTTTTTCATGAAATTACAAAAGAAGCCATCCAAAAAGCCATCGAAAACCCCCGTTCGATCGACGAAAACCTGGTGAACGCTCAACAGGCAAGGCGCGTACTCGACCGTATTGTTGGTTTTGAAGTGTCGCCGGTGTTATGGAAGAAAGTCAAGCCGGCCCTTTCCGCAGGCAGGGTACAGTCGGTGGCCGTTCGGCTGATTGTGGAACGCGAACGTGAAATTATCAACTTCAAGGGTGAAACTTGGTATCGCGTTAACGGTACATTTATAGTGACCGATGAAGACGGACAGCCTACTGAACTGAAAGCCGAACTGAACAAACGTTTTTCAACAAAAAAAGAAGCGACCGATTTTATAGAAAAATGCCGCTCGGCTGAATTCTCTGTTGCTGATGTAGTAAAAAAACCAGCCAAGCGCTCACCGGCCCAACCTTTCACAACATCGACGCTACAACAGGAAGCCAGCCGGAAGCTGGGGTTTTCAGTTTCCCAAACGATGGCTGTTGCCCAACGCCTTTACGAAAGCGGTAAAATTACTTACATGCGTACCGACTCGGTGAACCTGTCGGGGCTGGCCATCAATACTGCCAAACAAAAAATAATTGAACTGCACGGTGAAGAATATGTAAAAATCAGAAAATACCACACCAAATCCAAAGGGGCTCAGGAGGCGCATGAAGCCATCAGGCCTACATACATGAATACCGAAATGGTGGAAGGATCCGCGCAGGAACAACGCCTGTATGAACTTATCTGGAAGCGCACAATGGCTTCGCAGATGGCCGATGCAAAACTCGAAAAAACAACAGTAACCATTTCCGTTTCAACTGCTGCCGAAGCATTCACAGCATCGGGCGAAGTGATCATCTTTGACGGATTCCTTAAAGTTTACATGGAATCGACCGATGAGGAAAACGGGAACAACACTTCGGGACAGGTGATTATTCCGCCGTTGAAGGCAAAAGATGTATTGGAAATGGCATCGATTGTAGCTACCCAACGTTTCTCCCAGCGCCCGCCCCGTTACACGGAGGCCTCCCTGGTAAAAAAACTTGAAGAGCTGGGAATCGGCAGGCCATCCACATACGCGCCTACCATTACCACTATTCAAAACCGGAACTATGTGGTAAAAGAGGATCGGCCCGGTATTGAGCGGAAATTTGATATGGTGACCCTGAAAAACAATAAAATTTCGGAACAGACAAAAACCGAAACGACAGGTACTGAAAAATCAAAACTTTTCCCCACCGATGTCGGAATGGTAGTGAATGATTTTTTAGTGGCGAATTTTGATCAGATAATGGATTTCAATTTCACGGCCAATGTCGAAAAAGAATTTGATGATATTGCAGACGGAGAAAAGGTTTGGAATGAAATGATTGATAAATTCTACCGGCCGTTTCATGGGAAAGTAGAAGATGTTCTGGAAAATTCGGAACGTTCCAAAGGAGAACGAATATTAGGAGACGATCCCAAGACCGGGAAACAGGTTTCTGTAAAAATCGGCCGCTACGGCCCGGTGGCTCAACTGGGCGAAGCATCGACAGAAGAGAACAGTGAAAAGCCACAGTTCGCCAGCCTTCGGGCAGGACAGCATTTGGAAACCATTACCCTCGAAGAGGCGCTTGAGTTATTTAAGCTTCCACGCGAACTCGGCGAATACGAAAACAAAAAAGTTACTGTGAGTATTGGCCGTTTTGGTCCTTACGTGCGCCACGACAATAAATTTGTATCGCTCGGGAAAGAAGATCCGTTTAGTGTTGACCTAGACCGTGCTGTTGAACTAATTGAAGCCAAACGGGAAAAAGACCGGAAAGCCGTTATCCAAATTTTTGAGGAGGAGCCTGAATTAAGGGTATTGAACGGCAGATGGGGGCCTTACATTTCCTATAAAAAGAAAAACTATAAAATCCCTAAAAAAATGAAAGCGGAAGAGCTTTCACTAGAAGATTGCAGAAAAATTATTGACGATGCTCCGGACCCAAAATCGAAACGGGCACGGAATAAGAAATAACGAATAAACCAACATGAATCTGGCCGATTACTTTGAACCGGTTGATTTTTCCCGTTTCACAACCGGGAATCCTTTGGGGAAATATGCGCTGGGGCCGGTTATTGAAAAAAGCAGCGAAAGAATTTCAGATGATGCCTTTCAAAAATTGGACGCAGTCATCCTGGGAGTTCCTGTTGAAAACGGGAAACCACAGAAAAAAGGGACTTCAGCACCTGATAAAATCAGAAATGAGTTATACCGGTTGGCGGCGTTGGCCCAAAACCTGAACATTGCTGATTTAGGGAACCTGAAACCCGCAACAAGCCCCAAAGGAACTTACCTGGCCTTACGCGATGTAGTAGAATATCTGCGTGAGTTAAAAGTAGTTGCCATCATTTTGGGAGGGAGCCAGGATTTAACCCTGGGAATAGCCGAAGCATTTAAGAATGACCGGTTTTTCTGGCTGTCGGTTGTAGATGCCGTGCTTGATGTAAAAAAGGGGACTGAAACATTTGATTCAACCAACTATCTAACCCGGCTTTTCAAAAACTTACCCAACCTGTTTCATTTTAGCCTGATTGGATACCAAAATCATCTGGTTGGCGAGAAACTGATCCATAAAACAAACGGCATTAGCGAGCACCTTCGTCTGGGACAGTTGCGGGACGACATATCACAAACCGAGTTTCTGCTCCGGAATTCCGATGTACTGTCGTTCGATATGGGGTCGATAAAATATACTGAAGCTCCTTCCTCCCGGCAAAAGAACCCTAACGGGTTGCGTGGCGAAGAAGCCTGCCAACTGGCCCGTTATGCCGGATTAAGCCCGCAATTAGGCACTTTCGGACTCTTTGAAACAGGAAATGAACATCCAATTTCGGCAAGCCTTGCGGCAGAAATTACATGGTATTTTCTCGAAGGTCTTTTACACCGAAAACCCTGGGGGGAAAGAACCGTGTACAAGGCGGAAATTGATGGATTGGATCACCCGGTAGTTTTCCTGCATGAACCGGAATCGGGCAGGTGGTGGTTCAAGGTGAAATCTGTTTCAGGTGAAGTCTGTGAAATTGCCTGTTCCGAAGAGGAATACCGAAAGGCTTCTGAAAATGAGATACCCGGCCGGTGGCTAAAATTTATTCAGGAAATGGACGACTTATCAAAATAATAAAAAAAGACATGCGTTCTTTGCATACCAGGTTAACAGAAGAAGTTTGTTACAAACAACATTTTTTTATTTCTTTAACCTTGATTGGAAAATTAATTTTATGCCGCATCCAAATAGGAGTATGAAAAAAGTTATTTCTTTTCTATATTTGCTGTTAATTATAATAATGGAGGCTTTTGGGCAGCAGGATCCGCAGTTTACAAACAATATGTATTATAAATTGGGAGTAAACCCTGGTTTTGCAGGTGCCGAAAATGCGTTAAGCGGACTAATTTTAAATCGTTATCAATGGGAAGGTATGACAGGGGCTCCAAAAACACTGGTGTTTAGTGTGGATGCAGCAATAGATGCATTGGGTGCTCCCGGCGGCGTTGGGTTAAATATAGTCAGCGATCAGTTGGGTTTTGCAAAAAACATACTCGCCAATGTTAATTATGCCTACAAAATTGATTTAGGTGTTGGCAACCTGGGAATCGGGGTGTCACTGGGCTTTTATAATCAAAGCATTAACGGGGAATGGAAGACACCTGATGACCAGACACTCTATACTCCTCCCGGCTCCGATCTATCTGTTCCGCAAGGAGAGGTAAGCCAAATGGCTTTTGACATAGGTGGTGGTCTTTATCTTTCTTCTCCCAACTATTTTCTGGGAGTCTCGGCAACCCATATAAATGAACCGGTCATTGAATACGACGAACAGGCAAGTTCGTATTTATCAAGACATTATTATTTAATGGGAGGATACAATATAAAATTAGCCGATCCGTTATTTGAGTTGCGGCCTTCGTTCTTATTCAAATCGGACCTTGCCGGATGGCAGGTGGATATAAATACTAATGTGGTATTTGACGACAGGTTTTGGGGAGGTATTTCCTACAGGGTAAACGATGCTGTTGCCCTCCTGATGGGGCTTGAACTAGTCAATGGGTTAAAAGTGGGATATTCGTTCGATTTGGTTACCTCGGCCATTGGTTATTATGGATTTGCCTCCCATGAAATTTTTGTTAGTTATTCAGTAAATTTGGAACGAAACAGAAACCAGAAATATAAAAGTATAAGATTTTTATAAAGAAAGCCATATATTTGAGCTATGAAAAAACTTCTTTTAATTGCGACGACGCTTCTAATCTTGTTCAGCTTTAGCGGATGTAAGACCTCCGGGAACGGAGAGTTGACAGGTGTGCAAGACAGACCCAAATGGCGTGAAACCCAACCTTACGGCATGGTATATGTCCGGAGGGGGAGTTTTAACATAGGTCCCAGCGATCAGGACCCGGCTATGGCCGCCATACCTACCAAAACCGTTTCACAAGAAGCTTTTTGGATGGATGATACTGAAATTACAAACAACGAATACCGCCAGTTTGTGCATTGGGTGAGAGATTCCATTGCACGTAGAATGCTGGGTGACCAGTATCCTGAGTTTCTGATTACAGAAGACAGGGAAGGAACTCCAATTGATCCCCCAAGGATTAACTGGCGTGAAAAAATTGACTGGAGTGATCCTGATTTTCAGATGGCCATGCAGGATTTATATGTTCCTGAGAATGAACGATTCTTTGGAAAAAAAGAGATCGATTCAAGGAAGTTGGTTTATGAATATTGGTGGATTGACTTACAACAGGCAGCCAAGCGCTCCAATAGCTATAATTATGAGACTCAGCGTTACGAAGGTAACGTTTACGACAGCAATGGCGAATTAAGGCCTATTGAAAACAGGTCGGATTTTATTATGAACGACCAGGTGCATGTATACCCCGATACCCTTACATGGATACGGGACTTCACCTATTCGTACAATGAGCCCTGGGCAACACGTTATTTCTGGCACCCCGGGTTCGATGAATACCCTGTAATAGGTGTGACCTGGAAACAGGCCATGGCATTTTGCAACTGGAGGACAAAAATACAGACCGATTACCTGACTAAAAGAGGGCAACCTTCTCTTCAGTCATACAGGCTCCCTACCGAGGTGGAATGGGAATATGCAGCCCGGGGAGGAAAAGACTTCTCCATGTATCCATGGGGAGGTTATTATGCCCGCGATGAGGATGGAGTATTCCTGGCCAATTTCAAACCCTTAAGAGGAAACTATGTGGAAGATGGCGGCATCTCGACCATGAAAGTGGGAAGTTATGAACCCAACGAATATGGAATTTACGATATGTCAGGGAATGTGGCCGAATGGACGGAAACTGCTTACGATGAAGCAGGGTACAATTATTTTAGTGATTTAAACCCAACCTTTACATACAATGCCCAACCCGATGACCCACCGGTGATGAAAAGAAAAGTGGTTCGGGGTGGCTCATGGAAAGATATCGCTTACTTTACCCAGGTTTCTACCCGGAACTTTGAATACCAGGATACAACCAAATCCTATATCGGGTTTCGCTGTGTGCGGTCAACCTTTGGTGAAGAGTTTAAATAAAAATGACTAATCTTTTACCTTTTTAGCAATGAATATTGGTGAATTATTTAAAACAAAACGCTGGAAAACATTCATGGGATATGTCTATGGATGGGGTGCGTCAATCGTTATGCTGGGTGCATTGTTCAAACTTCAGCATTGGCAGTATTCCGGCCTTTTTCTAACCATAGGTCTGGTCACAGAAGCATTTATTTTCTTTTTATCTGCTTTTGAACCGCCGCTTGAAATGCCTGAATGGGCAAAAGTGTACCCTGAACTTCGTGACGATTACGAAGTAATGGAACTGGACGAATACAACCGGAAAGGGAGTGGGATGAATCCATTATTTGCTTCTTCCGAATTGACTCCGGAGTTGCTCGACAAGGTTGGGAAAAGCCTGAATGATTTATCATCGACGGCACGTGGCATCAGCGACATCTCTTCGGCAACACTTGCCACCGATATGTACGTAAAGAACCTTAGTTCCGCATCCGAGTCAATGAACACTTTTGCAGAGGTAAACAAACGGGCCAATGAAACGGTAAACTCCTCCATTGAAAAGCTGGCAGAATCTTATTTACATGCTTCAAATCAGCTTTCCGAAACAGGTGCAGGTTCTATTGAAAAGTTGAACAAAAGCAGTGAGGAATTTTCAGCAAAATTATCTGAAACCGGGCAAAAACTGGCCGAAACGATTAACGGAGCTGCCGGTTCTTTCTCTTCGGAATTACAAACAATTGGCGCAAGTTCCAAAGAATATTCCGGGAACCTGGAAAAGCTGAATGTTAAAATAAATGCACTCAATGAGAGTTTTGAATCCCAGTTGCAAGGAACCAAAACTCAATTTGAAGCCAGCCGGAAGTTCAGCACTGATTTGAATCAGATGAACGAATTGCTCGCATCCTCAGTTTCTGAATTGCAAAAATATAAAGAAAACGCCGAGCAGTTGAACAAACAGTTGGAAGCGCTCAATACGATTTACGGGAACATGTTGGGAGCTTTGAGTTACAAAAAGTAAAAAACCTGAAGTAACTAATTATGGGTGCAAAAAATTGTCCGGAAACCCCGCGGCAAAAAATGATAAACATGATGTACATTGTCCTCACCGCAATGTTGGCACTTAACGTTGCGGCAGAGGTACTCGAAGCTTTTAAAGTAGTAGACATTAGTCTGCTTGAAACCTTCAGGACAGTGGACATGAAAAATGCCCAGATTTATGCACAATTTGAGCAGGCTTATGCCGAAAACGAAACCAGAGTAGGTGAATGGAAAGGGAAAGCAGACCTTGTTCGGGAAAAAACTGACAACCTCATTGCCTTTATTACCGCGACAAAAGAAGAGATGGTAAAAAGAACAGGAGGTACCCCGGTAAGTGAAGAAGATCCACTCACTACCGATGACTTTTATTTTGTAACTCCCACTGAAGATACCCTGAAAATTCCAAAAGCTGACGATCTGAATATTCCTTCAGAATTTATGATTACGCAAAAAAGGGCCACCGAACTAAAGGAAAGAATAGCAGGATTTCGCGATACGCTCACTTCCTTGGTCGATGAATCAGATGTCGATTTACGCGCTACAATCAACAGCGCGCTGGACACTTCCAATCCTCGTGTAGATCTGAAGGAGGGAGGCGAAAGCAAATCGTGGGAAACTGAACGTTTCCTCGACAAACCACTGGTCGCTGTTTTAGCCCTTCTCTCAAAAATCCAGATTGATGTCAAAAATTCGGAAGCGAACGTTATCAACTATCTTTTTTCGCAGATTGATGCCGGTTCATTCCTTTTCAATAAACTCGGGGCACGGGTAATACCGAACTCCAGTGTGGTATTGCAGGGAGACGAATATGTGGCAGAAGTATTCCTGGCCGCTGAAGATACTACCCAACAACCCGAAATTTTTATTAATAACCGTCCGGCTTCTGTTCATGATGGTAAAGCCACCTACCGGGTGAAAACCTCGGAACCGGGCATATTTAGCTGGAGTGGCCTTATCAAATACAAAACACCGGCAGGCGTCATTAAAAACTATCCTTTTAAACAGGAATATCAGGTAACCCAACCCAGCGTTACCATGTCTGCAACCCGGATGAACGTATTTTACCGTGGCCTCAACAATCCGTTTGATGTAGGTGGCGGGGGTATTCCGAAGGAAAATCTTCAGATAACAATGACCAATGGAACTGTGTCCAAACAGGGAGATTCTTTTATCATTCAACCCGATGAGTTAGATGAAATGGGCAACCGCACCAAAGTATCGGTGTATGCCAATATCGGGGGTGAAAAGCGCTTACTGGGCACCACCAACTGGCGTGTAAAAAAGGTACCCGATCCTGTTGCACAGGTTGCAGGTCAATCCGGCGGAAACATCCGAAAAGAACGTCTTATGATAGAGGACGGGGTTCTTGCTGTTCTGGAAGATTTTGATTTCAATTTTAAATATACCGTGACCCAGTTTAGGCTAGAAATTTCAGGACCAGGCGGGTACGTGAATGTCTGGGAAAGTAACTCTAACCGGTTCACCAGTGATCAAAAGGAACAGTTTAGAAGACTTAACCCGAATAGTTTAATTTATATTGCAAATATTAAAGCGGTTGGAGATGATGGCACTACGCGCGATCTTGATCCAATCACATTCAAAATACAATAAAAATGAAAAGATTAATCGTCTATATCGGAATAGTGATATTTGTTTTGGCCGGTTCAGGTCAAATTACGCAGGCGCAGATTATTAACGGGGCGTATCAAACAACCGATAAATACCAGAAAAAACCGATGCCTTTGCCTACGGTGAGGGAAGCAGATGTATTCTGGTCAAAGACAATCTGGCGCATTATCGATTTACGCGAAAAGATGAACCTGCCGCTTTATTATCCTTCTACCGATCTGGAGGGAAGAACGAACCTTATCAACCTCTTGCTCGAAGGAATTAAAAACGGGCAGATTACACCTTACGATGCCCGTTATGACGATGACTTCAAGATACCGATGACGTATGAGCAGGTACAGGGAGCTTTTGGGGCTGAAGAAAGTACGGAAGAAACCATCGACTTTGACACAGGCGAACGTAAAACAGTTACCATCCAGGGGGATATAAGACCCGGAGAGATAAAACAGTACATGATTAAAGAGGAATGGTATTTCGACAAACAGGCCTCTACATTAAATGTAAGAATTATAGGTATCTGCCCTATCCGCGAATTTGTTCGTGAGAACGATACTTCCGGTCAGGTACAACGCCAACAAGTATTTTGGGTGTATTATCCCGAAATGCGTGATTTACTGGCAACAAACCTCGTATTGAACCCATACAATGAAGCACAATCAATGTCTTTTGATGACCTTTTTATCAAACGGTTCTTCAACAGTTATGTGGTAAAAGAGTCGAATGTTTATAATAATCGAAACATTAGCGCTTATTTAAGTGGAAAAGAAGCGATGCTCGAATCGAAAAGAATTGAAAGCGAAATATTCAATTTTGAGCAAGACCTTTGGGAATATTAGACCCATTTAAAACTATTTCCGGGGGGATGCATCAAAAAAGTGTTGATACATCCCCGTTTTTGATTTAACCACAATATTCTGGAAACGCAAAAAACATCGATTCAATAAGCATGAGAAAAGCAACAATCTATATCATAGTAGCCGCTGGTTTGCTTTTCCATTCATGCAAAAACGAAATCGTACAATTTCTTCCGGGAGGTGAACGGAACTCAAAAAACTGGTTTGAGCCATCTCCATACGGAATGGTTTATATCCCGCGTGGTTCTTATGTTGTTGGCCCTTCCGACGAGGAAGTGTCAAAATTCGGGGAGAAATCCAAAAGGGTTTCGGTAGAATCATTTTGGATGGATGATACAGAGATTACCAATAATGAATACCGTCAGTTTGTTTACTGGGTGCGCGACTCCATTGCGCGAAAACTGTTAGGGCAAACCTATCCTGAATTTTTAATTGCAGAAGACAACCGGGGCACTCCATTAGATGAGCCCGTTATAAACTGGCGCGAAGAAATAGAATGGAAAGACCCGGACTACCGAATGGCTATGGATGAACTTTATATCCCGGAAGAAGAACGGGAAAAATTCCGTAAAGAAGTGGATCCCCGAAAACTTATTTATAATTTTTCATGGGTTGATTACAAGCAGGCTGCGCGGGGAAAAAACAGATATAATTTCGAAACCCAAAAATACGAGGGGACTGTGGTTAACCAACAGGGAGAGACGGTTCCGGTTACCAACCGCAGTTCTTTCCTGATGCAGGAAATGGTTCCGGTTTATCCGGATACTCTCTGCTGGATACGTGACTTTACTTACACTTACAACGAACCTTTCACTTTGAAATACTTCTCGCATGTGGCATTTGATGATTATCCCGTTGTGGGTATTACCTGGAAACAGGCCCGGGCTTTTTGCGACTGGCGAACCAACCTTCACAAGGAATTCAGCAGCCGCCTGAATGAAGCAGCCGCACATGACTACCGGTTACCCACTGAAACAGAATGGGAGCTGGCAGCACGGGGAGGTCTCAATAACACAATCTACCCGTGGGGAAGCTACTACACCCGAAGTGACCAGGGTTGTTTTGTTGCCAATTTTAAACCATTAAGGGGCAACTACGTGGCCGACAGTCCTACAACTACTACTGCCATGAGAACGGGCACATTCGACCCCAATAATTATGGATTATATGATATGGCAGGGAATATAGCAGAATGGACAAGCAGCGCTTATTACGAAGCAGCCTATGATATTGTCAGTGATCTGAACCCTGAAATTGAATACGATGCACGGCCCGATGACCCACCCGTTATGAAAAGGAAGGTTATCCGGGGAGGCTCTTGGAAAGATATAGCTTATTTTATACGCACTTCTACCCGCACTTTCGAATACCAGGACTCTGCAAAATCATATATCGGATTCCGGTGTGTCAGAACCTCTTTTAAAAATGAGCTTCACAACAGGTAACCGGGAATTATCCTCATGACAAGTCGAACATTTTTGCGTAATGTTCTGATTCTGTTAATATTCCACCGCTCTGAGAATAGAAAGTAGAATCCAGGTCAAAAACCCCTCCTTTGGTTTGACGCCAGGGAGCATTTTCCAACGGATGGCAGGATTCCATCTCATGCCAGTTTTTGTAGTTCTGATGACCATTTGTCTCAAGCAAACCGGTTCCCAGTCCCGGGAAAGGGCTGAGACGCGCAGCCACATTTTTGTTCCAGTCAACAAGAATCGGATTAACAGTTAAGTCGGCACAAAAACAAGGCACCTCCATTTGAGCTGCCACCCTGGCAATCTTCAGTGTCATACTCAGTGTTTTTGCAATGGCCTTTAACGCGATGGCGCGGTACCCCATTTGAATGCGGGCCAGGGCATCGGTGTCGGTATGTGCACTTTCGTCGGCTGCAAGCCTCACCGGAATATCGGAAACATCCACTTCCATCTCCTCCGGGAATGGCTCTTCAATAAGAGCTATCTGATCAAATGCCCCAATTTTTTTTGCATGATCGAGTAACCGGAGTAATGTTTCCTTCTTCTCATATCGTCCATTTGCATCAAAGTAATAAGGCAACTTCCCATCTTCCGAATGCTTTGTACGGTAATGACCTATGGCCCCGTGTATTTCGGTTAAACGTGCTTTGTCTTTTTCCAGCATCTCTTCCTGCGTTCCCGGCTGTCCAATCTTTATTTTCATAAAAAAGTATCCATCTTCAACCGCCTGTTTTATTTCAGAAACCGGAATGGAATACGCCATTAAAGGTATACTGGCAATTTTTTCGTGCCGGTAAGAAAGTGCACTACGATATTGTTCCGGTATCATTTCGTCAAAAGTAGTCAGGCCATTTTCACACGCATAAAGCACCCAGGCTGCATTATCCACGCCAACCAGCGCATTCAATGCAAAAGTTTTCCGCAGATTTGGATTACCGGTTACTTTTTTCCCATAGTCGAATACATCCTGAAGAATATTATCGAGCAAATCAACCGGGGTGCTGAATTCCATTTCCCTGGCTCGCATCAGGGCAAATTCAGTTATGGCATACATCAGCGCATTCCCGCCACTCTCCGAAAACCGGTTGAAAATAGAAGCATCAGACCATAATACACTTTGAGAGCAAAGGCCTGTGCCATAACTTCCGGAAGCCGACTTCAGCATAGCCACTGTTTGCCAGATTTCCCGCATGTATCCTCCTTTAAAACCGAATGGACGGATTAATGGCTGTCGCTCAAAATTTGAATCTGTTCCCGATATTTTTATTCGTTTTTGATTTTCCATTTTTCACGTATTAAAATCGATTTCAGGCTAAACAGTAAAAAGCCTTCTGTTCGCCCTTGAAATGTATAAGAATGATGCCGTAAAAGGCATTTCACTTCTTATAAGTTGAATTGTTGAAATTGTTTTTTTAGAAACTGCAAATCCTTTTTCAGACAGGAAAAAATTTCCTCGCGGGACATTTTTGGATCCAGATGGCCATGTTCAGCTCCCCCTAAATCGTATTCGTAATGAATGGAAACCGGCGCCTCAATATCCAGCGATTTATATAATTCAAAATAGGCCTTAAAATCTACCATTCCTTCGCCTAAGGGAACATTTTTAATTTTCCAGGTGCCTTTCTCATTCTTTTCCCATATAAAATCTTTGATATCGGTGGTTTTAATCCAGGGTGCCAGTAATTTCATCCCGATCGGCCAGGAAATGGCCCCTTCGACTGTTGCATGCCGAATATCGTACTGAACTCCGATAAATTCAGGATCACGGTCTTTCAGCAAAGTATATAAATCCCAGACCGGCCCTCCTACCCTTCGGCCTGAATGATTCTGATAACCGCCATGCACTCCGAATTCCCGGTTTACCTTCTCCAATTTCTCAAAAGTAGATTTGTGCGCCTCCAGGTTTTCTGAAATGGTTTTAGAGTTATTATAGTCCAGATACCCCATTCTGTAATATCTGATACCCAACTCAGCCATCGTTTTCAGGATGGAGCGAGTCAGCTTGTCGTCAGGATTGTTAATGCTGGTGGTTATCATATAAGAATTGACCCCGGCATCTCTCAACGCTTTTACCGCTTTCGGCAGATCAGTCGCCACGTTTTCAGGCAAAACCTGGCCTCCCGGGCGAACGGTTAAATCCGCGCCATCAAATCCGTGTATGGCCAGTAACTCTGCAATTTCCTGATAATTTAAAAACTGTAAACACTTTGTAAAAACATGGATTGGCCGAACCGGTTTCGATTTCGTCCCAAATAATTCCGAGGCAAAAACGTTGCCCGAAACCCCGGTTGCTGCAATCCCTGTCACCCCTGTTTTGATAAAATTCCTCCTTGAATACATCATATCTTAATGTACTTTATCTACGGGGCTGAAATTAAGAAAAAGAATGCCAAATGCCCTTAAAAACCGATATTTATTCCGGAAAAAACGGTAGCTCCCGGCATGGTATAATAACGATTTACCTGGTATTCTTCATTCAGCAGGTTTTCACCACTTACATACCATTTCAGGTGCTTATTGATAGTATAGACAGCTTTCGCTTTCAGAAGCGTATAATTTTCGCTGGTTACGATAGCCGACGGATCGTTATCCAAATTACTGATTTGCTGTAAACTCCCGGTTAGCTGAAATTTTTTCCACTGATAGCGCGCACTAAGGTACACATGATGTTCCGGGGTGGCATATACCGGAGTTTTCATGTTGATATAACTGTAAGTTCCTTCCAAACTAAGTTTGCTGGAAGGGTGTACATGCATTAAAACTTCGATTCCTTTGTTGTCAATTTTCCCGGCATTTCGCAAACCTTCCATTGGAATCGTAATTATCAGGTTATCACCTTTTACTGAAAACAGGGTCATTTCAGCCTTCATCATTCCATTAAAAAAGGTGTTAGAAATCCCCGTTTCATAGTTTAAAATGGTTTCCGGGTCTAAAGCCGGATTAGGTCCCCACAGAAACAACTCGCGAATAGTGGGACTGCGAAACCCTTTTGAGACGTTTCCCTTCCACGTAGCCAAACCAGCAAACTGCCACGCAAAACCGGCCGAAGGCACCCAATGCCCCCCGTAAACACTGTGATTCTGGTAACGTAACCCGGCGTTGAGTATCAGCTTTTCGCGAAAAGTTTGCTGCGTAAAACCATATACTCCTGTTTCATTAACAGTTGTATCAGCAAATACAATCCCGTTCCCGTTCATGGCTTTCAGGTTCTCTGCCATTCCCCCGTAATTCATATGATCCACGCCAAGGGTAATGGTATTTCCTTCAAACAGTTTAAGGGACTCATAAAAGTTTAGCCCGTAGTTATGATCTTTTGAATGAAAACCATCGGTAATATCATGTTCTCCAAAATTGTAAAAGAGCTGGAGGGAACCCGTTAGTTTTTCAAATTCATTTTGAACGGCAAATGCCCAGTAGCCGCGGGTAATGTCAATCTTTTCTCCCGGAGAGGCATTCAAAGTGTCGGGGCCGGGGTCAGCTGCGTCAAAAACAGCAAGGCTCAGATCGGTGCTTACACGAAGATTTCGGTTGATGTCATAAGCCAGTTTTGCATAACCGTTGCTGATTTTAAATTCAGAATCTTCGCGGTGACCGTCAGTATTATCGTGGTTTGCAGAAATAAAAGCGCTGAATTTTTCCTTTTTATAACCAGCTGACCCCATATATTTTTGGGTATTGAACGAGCCGTAAGTAAACCTTGCGTTCCCGTTAACCCCTTCATTTGTTTGCTTTTTCGTGATAATATTAATAACACCTCCCATGGCATTTGAGCCGTAAAGAATGGAAGCCGGGCCACGGATTATTTCCACCCTTTCGGCATCTGACGCCACATAAGAATCCGGAAGCGGATGCCCCATAATTCCCATAAACTGCGGATGCCCGTCGATGAGCATTAGCACACCGGTAGTGGGAGAACCTCCTATTCCCCGAATGGATATCTGCCCTGCCGAGCCTGCGGCCACGCCAAATCCCGTCACCCCGCGCTCGGTGACAAACAGCCCCGGAACCTTTCCGTTCAAAACCGGAAGCAACGCCGACTCATCGCTCTCCTCAATCCGGGCTTTGTTGATTACCGAAACAGCCATGGGAACATTATTGCGGTGCACCCTGACCGGCGACCCTGTCACCACTACTTCTTCAATTTCCAGGCTATCAACTATATCATCCTGCCCCACACCCCAAAAAGGGGAAAATATCATTGCGAAAAAAAATATTCCGGCTAAAAGGTTTTTAAAACGACTCATCTACTTTTCTTTTGTGTTACTAATTCTATATTTCGTGTTACCATTAAGGCAAAAAAATTTTATTCTGCTTTGCTCATAACCAATTTTCCGTGCTGGATTCCCTTAATACTGATTAACCGATCCGAGATTTCAGTGAGTCGTTTGGAAGGACCTTTCACAGCGACAATCTCAAGGTAGTTTTGTTCGTTCAGATAAAACCCCTGGGAAGAGAGTACAACATCCCTGTAATCGAATTGTATTTCGGAAGATTTTTTTAAAATATCGGCCTTCTCATGATTGAAAACCAGCACAACCGCACCCGCCACAATATTGTCGCACTTCCATTTTTCTTCCACCAGATTCTTTTCAATCAAATGGCGAATAGCCTGAGAACGGTTGGCAAACCTGTTTTCAGCAACGTAATCGTCAAGAGCATGTAAAAGTTCTTCATCAAGTGAAACACCAAAACGGGTGACTGGCATTGTGACACATTTTTAAAAATTCGTGGCACGAAGATACGAAAAGATCAGAAATTAAGAATGTCCTTTCTGTATTTTCTTTACTATTGTTCTTTTGGAGGTACTGATTTCCATCAGATAAAAACCTTCGGGAAGGTCTGAAAAGTTAAAAATAGTTTGATCGCCCTGAAATCTCTGTAACAATACGCCTTCAGAAGAAAATAAACGCACCTCGCGTAACGTCTCCGATCCCGGAACAGAAACAGCTAACCTGCCAGTGAAAGGGTTCGGAAATACTGCAACTTCCTTCAAGTCCCGGACAAAAGAAACCTGAACCGTTTTGGCCGTTTCAGAAACAATTTGGTAATCGGGGTCGATTTTAATTTCAGCTACATCAAATCCGGGGTCAACCAGAAACTCCTGATTATTATGAAGGTGAACCAGCCTGAAATCGACCGAATCAGTTCTCCCTTCAGAATAGGCCCTGACCGGAACAGGCATCTCGAAAAAACCAACCGAAGAATGCGATGTAGTTTGGGAAAGTACAATTTTCATCATTTGATTGCCTGCCTGCATAAATTCGAGGGAGTAAACAGGGTATCCTTCACCATAATACCAATCGTTAAAAAACTCAGTAAGGGAGGTGTCGCCTGCTGCTTCAAAGTGAGCGACAACCTGTTCGTGGCGGGCAAAACCATTGGCAACTTCAGGATCCTTGAAGTAATTTCTCAGTCCTTCGAAAAAAGCTTCGTCTCCTAAAACCCAACGCAACATGTGCAACAGGTAGGCTCCTTTGTAGTATGAAAGCCTTCCATTAAAAACCCTCGCAATACTTGTAGTATCCGGCACAAAAACCGACCCGTCGGGTTCGCTTATAATACTTTGAACATTCAATTGTTTCCATCGGGGCCACCACACTCCTTCCTGGAGATGTTCATAAGACAAGCCGGTAAGGTATGTGGCAAAACCTTCATTTAACCAAATATGCTGCCAGCTAGCCAATGTAATATGATTTCCAAACCACTGATGCGCCAGTTCGTGTGCGATAAGCTCAAAACTGAATCCCCCCATAAAACTCATCGTCTGGTGTTCCATTCCACCTCTCCACCCAAATTGTGCATGCCCGTATTTCTCTGCGGCGAATGGGTACTCCCCGATTAAATCATCATACAACGCCATCACTTCCACCGTCAATGGAGTGTTTTCCCTGGCACTCTCCAGATCCTCCGGATATACAAAATTCAGAATTTCAATTTTACGGCCATCTTCCATTTCCAAAAAATCGGAGTAATCGACATAATTTGTAACGGCAATGGCAACCAGATATGTTGCAATCGGATAGCGATGTTTCCAATGCATGATCCGTTCTCCTCCTGTTACTGTTTCAGAAACAAGAATTCCGTTACTGGCCGTTCGGTGAATTTCGGGGGTAGTAACAATCACATCTATGGAGTCAATTTTGTCAGAAAGCGACTGCTTGCAGGGCCACCATTCAAAAGCCCCGTATGGTTCGGAAAGTGTCCAGATAACTGGCACCCCGTTATGCGTCCCTTTGAAAAAAGAGCCAAATCCACTCCCAGTAGGTTCGCCCTGATAAAAAACAGACACCGAATCAATACCATTATTGCCGAGCGATTGAGACAATTGGATTGAAAGTTTATCCTCCGTTCTGGTATAATTTATATTGCTACTTCCCTGCCGCACAGAATCGACCTGCATGGAATGCTCCAGGTCGAATTCAATGACTTCCAAACCATCGGTTCTGCTTTTAATATACGATGTTATTTTACCACGAATGTATTTTATACCCGGGTTGATTTCCCATTCCATGCGCTGGTAAATCAAATCGTATGAAGCATAGCCCGGGGATTCAGTAAACTCCGCTTTTTTTAGAAGGCGGCTGCCTTCAGCCTTTGCTATTTTATCCACAAAAAAAATATCGGGTTCCTGCGCTGTACCTTCCGTAAGCAAGGCAGAAATAAAAAATGATATTAAAACAAACCGAATTATTCTTTTAAGGTACATTTTTTTGTATTAACAGAAACAAACAATTTATGTGGCAACTCAATATCCATTCGTCAGTTTTGCAAACGAACGTATTCATCTCATAAAAAAAAACTTAATTGATATCCGGCTCTAATAATATTCGAACCGATTCAATACCTAAAGATCGCAAAAACCAATGAATTCTCTTCACCGGAAAGTTACAACAATAAAAAAAGCGGACCGTATTTAAAATCCGCTCTTTCAAAACTCTATTATAAAATTTTTACTTTCCCAGTTCTTTCCACACCAGAGCACTGGCTCCTACAATGGCTGCATCGCCGGCTTTAAGTTTGGATGGTAAGATTGGTACCTTATCTTTATAAATGGGAAGCAAATGTTTTTCCATGTGCTCCTTTGTTGGTTTAAAAATGTAATCACCTGCTGCAGTAGGTCCACCAAAAAGGAAAATAGCTTCCGGGCTAAGGTAGTGGACAGTGTCTGCCAATCCCTGTCCAAGCCATGCACCCGTTTTCTCAAATACCTCCAATGCAATTTTATCGCCTTCCACTGCTGCTTCGTAGATCATTTTCGAGTCCAACTCATTGAATGATTTGCTGGCAAGCAAGCTATCGGTGGCATTATATTGGGCCAGTAGTTCAAAAGCAGTACGCTTCATTCCAGGCGCCGAACAGTATGCTTCGAGATGCCCCAACGCTCCGCAACCACATCTGCGTCCGTCGGGAATAAGAATAGTATGTCCGCATTCTCCGGCAAAGCCATCACTTCCATACACCAAATCTCCATTAACAATCAGCCCGCTTCCAACACCTGTTCCAAGAGTATACATTACAAAGTTCTTCATGCCTTTAGCCCCTCCGTAAATCATTTCGCCAAGTGCGGCAGCATTGGCATCATTCGTCAAAGCCATTGCTTCCATTTTTGGAAAATGATTGCGCAACAACTCCACAAGGCGAACCACTCCTCTAAAAGAAAGGTTTGGCGCATATTCAATTGTCCCACTGTAATAATTCCCGTTTGGTGCACCAATTCCGATGCCGGGAAATTCCAAATCTTTGTTAAGAAGTTTCACTGATTTCATCAGCTCATCTATTGCCAGAGCCAAATCAGAAATATACTTGTCAATATCTCCGTGCGAAGGAGTAGGAATATTGTCTTTTACCATTACATTCCCTTCGGGATCAACAATTCCAATCGCCGTATTCGTACCGCCGATATCCACTCCGATTGCAACTTTCTTCGTCATTCTCTTATGTTTTAAAAATTAATAGTATCGAAACTTATGCCCTCCCGTGTATCTTTCCTCTTCACCGGATATAGTATAGAAGCATTACAATGCCGGGACAATGAATGCCCGGATGCAATTAAACTATCGCCGGAAGGTAAATTTAACCTTTTAAAAATAGCTTTTACTGGGGCACTTAATGGAATAATGAACGTGGTTGCAAAACTGCAAATAAAAAAAAGGGCACTGAAAGTGACCAAACCAACCACTAAATTGTTACTATTTTTTTCCATTATTATTTGGTTCTGGTTGAATAAATTCAACCTTAACTATTGTTACTATGCAGGTATGGCAAATTTATAAATATTATGCAATTCTATCGGAAATTCACTCATTTTTGGCTCAATTTATTACGGAGCCAAATAATAACAGGTAATAATTCTTACTTTTACTGAAAACAGAAGCTTTTGAATAAAATATGATACGACAGATAATTAAATATTTACTAAAAGCAATCGGTTGGATTTTGCTTTTGCCGGTGTATTTTTATAAGTATGCCATTTCACCTCTCACACCTGCTTCATGCCGGCATGTACCCTCTTGTTCTGAATATGCTGTACAAGCCATAAAAATCCATGGCCCCTTCAAAGGCTTTTGGCTTGCCACCCGGAGAATCTCGAAATGCCATCCCTGGGGAACTCATGGGTACGATCCTGTTCCGCCAAAAAATAAAATCAAAGTAAAAAAAATGAAAGGATAAAACTAATTTTGCAGATTAATGTTTAGAAAATAAAAACATGAACAAGATTTTAGTGATTTTTACCGTTGCGATTTTTCTGTTTTCATGCAACTCAAATAAAAAGAAAAACGATAATCAGAAGAAGCCGGTAATTACGGTAAGTATTTTACCTCAAAAGACTTTCGTGGAAAAAATTGCGGGTGATGATTTTGATGTACAGGTGCTGGTACCCCAGGGGGCAAGCCCTGAATCTTATAACCTTCTTCCTTCCCAGCTACAAAAAATTTCCCATTCAGCGGTATGGTTTCGTATCGGGCACATCGGCTTTGAATTATCCTGGATTAATAAAGTGAAAGAACTTAATCCCGAAATGCAGGTTGTCGATCTTTCAGAAGGACTTGAATTAATTGTTGGTGAAGAGGAGCAACATGGCGACCATGTGCATGTGGGAGGAGTCGACCCGCACACCTGGCTCTCGCCCAAACGGGTGAAACAAATGGCTGAACGAATTACAGATATTTTGACAGGACTGAATCCTGAAAAAAGCGCTGAATACAAAGCCAACTATCTGAAATTTACGAAAGAGATCGATCAGTTAGATATAAAAATCCGCAATGCGTTAAAAGATTACAAAGGCCGGACCTTCATCACTTTTCACCCAAGCCTCTCCTACTTTGCCCATGATTATGAGCTAGTGCAATACCCGCTTGAATTGGAAGGGAAAGAGCCCACTCCGCAGCACATGGCAGAAGTGGTTGAAAAAGCCCGCAAAAAAAATATCCGTGTTGTGTATATTCAAAATGAATTTGACAAAGAGCATGCCCGCGTGTTTGCGGAAGAAATTAAAGGGGAGGTAATTGAAATTTGGCCGCTCAATCCTGATTGGGAATCGAACCTGCTGGAACTAACCAACCTTTTTATCGACAATTTTTAATGGAGCCACTGATTAAAATAAAAGACCTGACCCTGGGATACGACAGGGAACCGGTGTTACACAAGGTAAACCTGGAAATATTTGAAAAAGATTTTGTCGGGGTTATCGGGCCAAACGGTGGGGGGAAAACGACTCTGCTGAAAGCCGTTCTGGGATTACTAGCCCCCATGAGTGGAAAAATAATTTTCAGAAAGGACATCAACAAACAGAAAAAGCCAATCGGGTACCTTCCACAGGTAAAACACATCGATCGCAATTTTCCTATTACCGTATTCGAGGTGGTACGTTCGGGCGCCATCATGCAAAGCCCGGCTGATATTACCAACGCTGAAATCAGAAAAAGAGTTGAAGATTTGCTCGTTGAAATGGGAATCTCTCACATCCGGAATAAAGCAATAGGAGAACTTTCGGGAGGACAAATGCAGCGGGTTTTTTTATGCCGGGCATTGCTCAGCGATCCCAAAGTCCTCATTCTTGATGAACCCGATACATTTGTCGACAATCATTTTGAAGGGGAATTATATGAGAAACTAAAACAGCTGAATAAAGAAAAAGCCATTATCCTGGTTTCACACGATGTGGGAACTATTTCGAGCTACGTAAAAACCATTGCCTGCGTAAATGGTGAACTGCATTACCACCCCGATAATATTATTACCCAGGATCAACTGAACAGTTACAATTGCCCCATCAAACTCATTACCCACGGGGAAATTCCTCACACTGTATTAAAACACCATCATCAACATGAGTAACTTTATAGACCTTTTTTCTTACGCATTTTTTCAAAAGGCATTTCTTGCAGCTGTTTTTGCCAGCATTTCATGTGGAATTGTTGGCAGCTACATTGTAGCACGGCGTATTGTATTCATTAGCGGAGGAATTACACACGCTTCCTTTGGCGGTATCGGACTGGCATTTTTGATGGGCTTTAACCCCCTTGTAGGCGCCGTAATTTTTGCGGTTGGAGCGGCCCTTGGAATCCAGTTTTTCACGAAAGTGGCACGGGTCCGTGAAGACTCCTCCATTGCCATTTTCTGGTCATTCGGCATGGCGCTCGGCATTATTTTCGTTTTTATGACTCCCGGCTACACACCGAACCTGATGAGTTATTTGTTCGGGAATATCCTCACCGTCACTATTTCTGAGCTTTGGTGGATGTTCATCCTGAATGTAGTGGTCATTTTGTTCTTTTCCGTTTTCTTTCGTAAAATACTGTACATTGCTTTCGATGAAGAATTTGCGCGCGCAGCAGGACTGCCCGTCTCCCTTTTTAATTACCTCACCATTACCCTGGTGGCTTTAACAGTAGTTTTGAATATCCGCGTGGTGGGAATCATTTTAATCCTTTCACTTTTAACTATTCCCCAGGCCGCAGCCAACCTTTTCACCAAAGATTTTAAGCACCTACTCATCCTCTCTTCTGTTTTTGCATTCATAGGAACCCTGGCCGGATTGTTCATTTCCTATTTTATGGATATTCCGTCGGGCGCTACCATCATATTCACATTAGTGGTTATGTTTGGACTGCTTCGGTTGTATAAACAATTTTTCAGATGATTGGGGGCAAAAAAAAGGAAAAATTATATCCCTGTAAAAACTGTGGGTTCATCTTCTCGAACCTCGATGCCGAAAGGGTTTGCAGTAACTGCTTTGCCTGCACCGGATGTGAAATATACAACTGCCCTTCATGCGGAGAAGAGGTGGTTGTCAAACCGATAAAAGCCGCCTCCTTTGACAAATAAACCCTTTGTGATGTTTCTGCTGCAATAAGCGAATTAAATGATTGGCCGGAACCTAATCCGTAAAGGTTCCATCCTGTTTTCCTGTTAGTTCCTTCAGGCGACCGGATAACCGGCTGTACAATGCCTCCGTTTTTTCCGATTCTTGTTTCAGCCCCAAAACAAAACTGTTTGATTCATATTTCCCCCTGATGTTTTCAAAATCGTCCAATTGTTCCTTTTCATCTCCGTCATTGCCAAATCCAATCCGGCTGAGCTGATCAAACTCTTTTTCGGCATCCTTTAAAATCATGTTGTTGAGTTTTAATGAATTGTTTTTCCACTCTTCTAAAACCTCAAGCAACAACGGAATGGAAAGGCTCTCCAAATCAAAATCTTTCCACTCTTTTAAGATTGCCAAACACCAGCTCCATGATTTTTCCTCGTACTCCTCATAAATCGCCTGAAGCCGGGAGACAAGAATATCAAGGGATGTTATTTCCCCTGAAACAACTGAATCCATAAGATATTCCACACTTTTCTTCTCTGCAAACATCCCGGCCAGGTCAACCCATTTTTCCTGTACCGGGGTGAAACGAGGCTGTAATATCTTTTTTATTCCGGGCAATGATTTGAATTCCGCAGTTTCCAAACGTTTTACTAACTGTCCGGTCAGATAAACCACCAATGCCAACTCATAATAACGCTTTGAAGTTCGCAGCATCAACCGGTTAATAAAGACACCTTTATACAAAACAAATTCACGACTTTTAGGGGTATCAGCATGTAACCGTTCAAGTAATTTAATTCCATTCAATATTTTCTGAGCCGTAAACGGACTCAGGATATCAAAATGAATCAGGTCCAGCTTCTCTGTATCTTTCCGGCGGTCGCGGGCCGGCCATTTCCCGCTGTCGCGCGCTGTCCCAACCGTAAAAAGGTTCATGGCCGGCGTTAATACACTTTTGCCATTTTCCACAGAAATGTAAGAAAACGGCAAATCCGTCGTATCAAAATTTCCCGCATGTTTGTCCATTACTACTGAAAACGCTCCCACACGGCAAGGCCACAGCATATAAGAAAACGAACCGGTTTTTGCTCCTCTTTCAATAATTCCCTGGTGCACAGGCCCCAGTTTATACATGTGGTTGCTTTGATTGGTCCCGCTTCCGGCATTATAGAACGAAAACAAACCGGCTATCAACAGTGTCGATCGGTGATGCGTTACGGTGTAAGGCCCGGCAAAAATACTGCATGCCTCACTGTGAAAAGCCTCACAATTGGCAAAAAAGGCAGAGTTTTCAGCAGAGAACTGTCTGCCAATCTGAACGCCTTGCCCCACAAAAGTGGAGGAAATAATGGCTCCATCTTTAATTACCGACCCCGAAAGAACAATAAAACGGGAAGCAGAAACATCTTCGCCAATAAATACCGGGGCCAACTGGTTACTGCCCACAGTGCCTTCTTCCAAAAGGGAGGCGCCCCTGATATTGGCAAAGGCACCGATTCGGACATTATGAATCGTTTTAACATCCCGTATTTTTGAACCTTTCCCAATGGTACCGATTTCGGACGCCCGGGTTCTTACATAACGGTCTATGATAGATTTAAGGGTGTCAGAGAATTTCCTGCTATGACGGTAAATTACCAACAGGTAGGCCAGCTGTGCAGAAAGCCGGTCAAAAACAGGCAATTCCCGACCACCCCCTTCATTCAAAATTTCTATTTCATGCCCGTTTCCAAAGGTTGACACTCCTGAAACTACAAGAACACCAACATTTTCAATAAATACATCCTCTTCAATTGTATAGTTGGCAAGGGTCCCTATATTCGACAAATAAACGTTGTCCCCAACAATACAATTCCGGATGTCACAATTAAAAATCCCGGACGGTTTAAAAAAAGTCCCGTTAAAATCTGTCTTTCCGTTATTTTTACCTAACCTGATTTTCCCGGAAAATCTTACATTTCTGAGCCGTTCCGGTAAAAAAGTATCCTTTACTTCAACAGTGTTCCACGTGTCCGCTGAACAACCCCGAAGTTCGAGGATTTCAATTTCTTTGTCGGAAAGACAACGGTACATTACCCTTTAAACTCTGGTATTTTTTTTAATTCTTCTTTCTCAATGTCTTTATAATATTTTACGGTTCCCACTTTCAGTTCGAGTGTAGCATCTTCGTCACAAACAATCATTCCTTTGGGATGAAGTTGTAATACTGAAACCGTCCACATGTGATTAATTCCTTCTTCTACCACTTTTTGCAGTGCACGGGCTTTGTTGTAACCGTTGATAATAATTACCACTTCATCTGCCTGCATTACCGTATCCACACCAACAGTAAGGGCTGTTTTGGGAACTTTCTTAACGTCGTTGTCAAAAAACCGTGAATTAGCAAGAATGGTGTCGTATGTTAACGTTTTAATACGTGTTTTCGATTTCAGTGAGGAACCGGGCTCGTTAAATGCAATATGCCCGTCGGGGCCAATCCCCCCCATAAAAAGGTGAATACCTCCTACGCTCTCAATTTTCTTTTCATAGTCTTCACATTCCTTCTCCAGATCCGGGGCATTACCATTTAAAATATTGATGTTTTCCCTCGGAATATCAATGTGGTTAAACAGATGCTTGTCCATAAAATAATGATAGCTCTGGGGATGGTCTTCGGGAATACCCACATATTCATCCATATTAAAAGTAACTACATTCTGAAATGACAATCTTCCTTGCTTAACAAGTTCAATCAGTTCAGTGTACACACCAACAGGTGAAGAACCAGTTGGCAAACCCAAAACAAAAGGTTTTTCAGGGGTTGGATTAAACGCTGCAATTTTGTTTGCAATATGATAAGCCGTCCACTTGCTTAGTTGTTGGTAATTTTCATGAATCAGAATTCTCATAACTTATCCTTTTATATTTTACATATTAGTTTTCCAAAATTATCTTTGCATCAGCCACATAACATCCCCGACCTTCTTCCAGCACAATCAAAGGATTTATATCCAGCTCTTTAATTTGCGGGCAATCAATAGCAAGAAATGACAGTTTTACAATGGCTTCTGCTATTGCATCAACATCCCGCAATTGGGTACCGCGTACTCCGGAAAGAAGCTCAGATGATTTAATCTCCCGTATCATTTGAAGGGCCGTTGATTTGCCAACCGGAGCAACCCTGAAACTTACATCCCTGAAAATTTCGACAAATATACCACCAAATCCAAACATGATGACAGAACCAAACGAAGGATCTTTTTTTATTCCCAGAATAACCTCCACTCCATTCTGAATTTGTTTGGACACCTGAACTCCCCTAATCTTTGCACCGGGCATTTTTTCTTTTACACTCTCCGTAATAGTGCGGAATGATTCTTCTGCTTCTGTTTCAGATGAAATGTTCAATACAACTCCTCCCACGTCAAACTTATGGAACACATCGTCTGAAATCACTTTCAGAACCACCGGAAAACCCATTTCAGCAGCCAATTTGCCGGCTTCACCTGCCGACGTTGCCATCCTTTTTTCAACCACCGGCAACCGGTAGGCTTCCAGTACCAGGGAAGCATCGTATTCATTCAAATACTTTCGATTCTCCTCAATTGCTTTTTCCAGCAACTCCTTTGCAACAAGATTTGGAGGATGACCGGAAACAAAAACTTCAGGCTCCTCATTATGAATAAACCGGTTAAAATTATATACGGTATGAAAAGGTTTACACATTGATTCCGGTAAGATGTAATGCGGGATATTATTGCGCTCCAGGATTTTTATTCCGCTCGCAACATCTGCCTCACCCATAAAGGAAGTGTACACAGGCTTGTCAAACTGATCTGCTACCCGGGCAATTTCTTTGGCAATAGAATCGATATCGGTCATTGATTGAGGAGTGAGTATGACAAAGACCCCGGCCACATTCTCATCTTTAAAAACGGCAGAGATAGCCGCAACATATCTGTCGGCCCGGGCATCTCCAATCACATCAACCGGATTTTTTATATTGGCTGTAGTGGGCAGACTTTTTTTGAGGCTTAAAGTGGTTTTCTCGCTAAACCGGGCGAGCTCCAACCCTTCTTTTACAACAGCATCGGTTGTTAAAACTCCCGGCCCTCCTGCATTGGTAACAATGGCCACACGTTTCCACTCCGGATAAGGCTGGTAAACAAAGGCAATGGCAATGTTGAACATCTCCTCAATATCCTCGCAGCGGATAATCCCTGCTTGCTTAAATGCTGCATCGCAAATTTCATCTTTCCCGGCCAGCGAACCGGTATGTGATGCAGCAGCCGAAGCTCCTTCTTCTGTTCTGCCTGATTTTAATATCAGCACTGGCTTGTGACTTTTCATTATCACATCCCTGGCTGCCCTCATGAGTCCGGGACCATCTGAAATTTCTTCAAGATAAAGCAGGATCACTTTCGTTTTAGGATCATCCATTAAATAATAAAGCAGTTCGATTTCAGATATGTCAGCTTTATTTCCAAAACTTACAAACTTGGAAAATCCGATATTTTTAGCCCGCGCATAATCAAGCACTGCAGTACACAACGCCCCACTTTGCGACAGGAAGGCAATATTCCCTTCCGCCGGGTATTTTCGGGCAAAGGAAGCATTCAGTCGGGAAATGGGATCGGTATTTATTACCCCAAGACAATTGGGACCAATAAAAGAAATACCATACTGTTCTGCGATTTCAAGCAGTTCCTTTTCTTTTGCCAGTCCTTTTTCCCCTACTTCGCGAAAACCTGCCGAGATAATAATAACTGATTTAATCCCTTTCTGTCCGCACTGTTCGAGTGCAAGTTTACAAACGGAACTTGGAAAAACAATAACGCCTAAGTCGACCTCATCCGGAATATCAATAACATATTTGTAGGCTTTCAGGCCACCAATAGATTTTTCGCGGGGACTTACCGGATAAATAATACCCTGGAAACCAGATTGCAAAATATTAACAAAAATATCTCCCGGCACCGACCCCCTTACCTTATTGGTTCCAATAACCGCTACCGACCTCGGATAAAAAACAGTGTGCAGGTTCTTTCTGTGAAGTTCACCCCGATGATTCATATTTTTATTTTGAAAATCTTCGAAATTTCCCTGACCTACAAGTATTCAGCTATAAAATCAACGGCTCCTCCAATGGTTTGTACTTCCTGAGCTTTTTCGACGTCCATCTCGATATCAAATTCTTCTTCAAAAGCCGCAATCAACAACATGCTTTGCATCGAATCAGCCCCTAAGTCAAAAATAAAATTAGCATCCTGTGTTATTTCTTCTTCATCCAGCTTTAACACATGAGCTACTACTTTTTTTATACGGCTTTCAATTTCTTTTTTTTCCATGATTCCGACTTTTTTACATTGACCGAATGATGTTTTAAAAAAAATTCTTATTCCGGAATTATCTTTTTAAATTTATTAAATCTTGGTCAGAAATACAAATCATCCATCTATTTAGAAAGATTCTATCTTTTTTGTAAAATTGAGACAATACGATTCAGGACAGACAATAAAAACCTGTCGGATAACCTTTTGCAAAAAATGAGAAATATTCGAATAAATGAATGGAGCGATTAAAATCCCTCCATTGATTTACCCAAATTGGAAGCTTCTTCCAGAAATTGTTCCACATTCAGTTCGCGCAGATAAACCATTCCATGCGTTGCCCTTAACAAAGGCGAGGCATTTTGATAAAAATAATTTTTACCAAGCAACAGCTGAATCTGTTTATGCTGTTCAAGCCATATTCTTTGGGTTAGCTCACTAAATTTCCCGTCATGCTGATAACTGGGGAACGAAGCATTTACCTGTGTTACATAGCACTCAGAAAATGATTTATCGAGCGTAGCCAAAGCATTGAGAGAAACAGGTACGATCACTTCCACATCCCAGGGGTTATATCTGAACCACACATTCCGGTATCCCACAATACGCAAGTTGCTCAAATCTTCTTCCTTGTTCCACTCTTCTACGGCGCTTGCAATGGCCTGTAATACTTTATAATGCGTATCTGGGCCGCTACCTTGCGGATCCATAGCCAGGCTGATAACCGTAGGTTTATATTTCCTGAAATCTTCTAAAATGGGCAATACATCTTTCTCCATGTCGGGTTTACTTCCCATCACGTTATTCTGATAGAACCCGAGCCGAAGGTGATGTACATTTTTTACCATTATGCCGTAATGCGCCCAAACCAGTTCTTCCTCAAACTCCCGAATCATCCCTTTTAGCTTCTGTGTTTTGGGAGGATTCTTGCTGCCACTGTAACTGTTTTTCAGGGAAACCAGCACTTCATATATAACTTCGATTAACCCTTCTTTGTCTTTAATATTCCAGATTGAAGCAAGGGCACGGACGAGCCTGTGACATACTCCGCGTCGCTTTTCTTCCGGGCTTTGTGCCGCAATATTGTCGAGATAATGATAAACGTCTTTATCCCATTTGTATTTATACCCTTCCCTGAAAAAATCAGGATAGTCAATCATTTCAATTTTACCTTTGCTGATCAGATCTTTCGTATCCAAAAGCAGATCAGAAAGAAACTGATTCGTAACCGCAGTGTATCCGGAAGTTAAAACCGAAAAATGAAGCTCGTTGCTGGCATCGCGCGACTGCCGGTTGGTAACAGGCATAATACCCAGCATAATATCATCGTGATGCGGACCGGTGTGGTAATACACCTGGTTGACTTCCTTTTGCATCCCTTTCAGAATCTTTGCCTCTATTGAATCAATAACCGACTGCACAGTATTTTCATTCAGTCCCGGAATCTGACTGCAATATTTATCCGCTTTCAAATCATCCAAAGTAAGCTTGCTGCCAAACTTGTTGATTTTTTTACACAGATCCATTACCGCCCGCTCCGTCTTCTGATGATTCCAGGGAGTACACGAATAATAGCAATCAACTGCATCTTCCAGTTTTACAGCAGCTCCATCTGTCAGGTAAAAACGGGCATTTTTCAATTTTTGCAACGAGGTAGCCGGGTAAACCACACTGGGCTTACTTTCCAACGAATGTCTGATGGTATCAGCAATTGCCTCTCCTGCAGCAAAAATAATGGCTTTATTGTCGGCATTAAAACCGATAGTTCCCAATCCAATTGTAATGACCAGCCTTTTACTCGACACTTCAATTCCACCGAGGTCGGTGGCCGTCATTGCCTGCGTTTCGAAATTGGTTTGTGTTAACCGGGTGGAAGAAAAATGATCGGAGCCACGCGTGTTAAAGGCAATGTGCCCATCAGGACCAATACCTCCCAAGAAGAAGCCGATCCCTCCTTTTTCTCTAATCCGGTTCTCATATTCCGTACACCAATGGTCAATATTAAAAATTGACTGTTGCTGCAACTGCTCCTGCTGTGTTTTAGCTTCACGGTACCGGAGGGTCAGATCGATCTGGGAATCCGGAAAGACTTCTGAAAAATGCTTCCCTTCGGCCAGTTTAATCTCTTCGGAGTTTATCAACAAAGCTTTTGCCGGATCAAAACCAAAGCCTTCAAGATAACTGTTCTGAACAAAATTATACAAGCTGTTGTGCTGTTCAGAGTTAATCGGGTAGAATTCTCCCTGCTGCACCAGTTGCAAATCTTTTAACGATGGTTTTTTTACTCCGGACAACCCGTATTTCTCACGTATATCTTTTCCCTTTTTATTATCCCAGTTATCAAGCAACAAGTGAGTAAACTGAAGGAAATACTGCGCTGTTTTCCCTGTAGGTAAACTTACTACTCCGTTCGGATTTTCTGATGCCCATTCCAGAAAGCTTAAAGAAGACAGTAATCCCAGCTTGGGGAAACCGTCCACTGCAATATAAGGCATCCGTGTAGTTATCTCCTGTAATTTCGATTCCTTAAAAAACTCCCGCTCTACCTTTGATAAATTTAACTCCATATTACTTTTTCTTTTTCGTTTTCTACTGTTACAACTATGTTACTTTGAAGCAATCCTGTCAAGCGCATAGGCTGCCGCTCCAAGTGGGCCGGCTTTTTGACCAAGTACCGAAAATTCAATTTCTGTATCATTACTGATATCGCGATTACTAAATGTGTAAATAGCCTGTTGAATCGGTGCAATAACAAACTGGCTCGCTTCGGCAACCCTTCCCCCTAAAACAATTAGTTCAGGATTAAAAATCTGAATCAGGTACACAATACCTTTCCCCAGCCAGTAGCCCACATCCGAAAATATGGAAATGGCAAACTGATCGCCAAGGTTGGCCGCTTCGATAATTATGGAAATGTCAATTTTTTCAAGATCATCATGAACCAGCTCTTTGATTAAGGATGATTTGCCGTTTTGAATTCCCTGTTTTGCGATCCGCGCAATAGCAGTTGCCGAAACAATGGTTTCCAGGCAGCCCTGCTTTCCGCAACTGCAAAGCACCCCGTTATCGACAATTGGCAAATGCCCAAACTCGCCCGAATAACCTGATTTGCCGGAATAAAGTTTCCCGTTAAGAATAATTCCAAGTCCAAGTCCCCAATCTACCTGAAGCAATAATACATTCTTCCGGTTTTTAGCCAATCCAAACTGTTGCTCGGCAAAAGCCCGCAATTTCGAATCGTGACTAATAAATACCGGCATGCCAAAAATTCGCTTCAATTCACCCGATAAATTATTGATGGTCGGGAAATAGGTTTTGTTTACATCCTGTTTTTGGTTGATGAGGCCGGGAAGTTCAATCCCAACAGCCAAAACCTTGCTTTTTTCAATATGCTTGTTTTTAAGAATCTTCTCTATTTCTTCATTCACCTGAGAGAAAATCTTAAAATCCGGTTGCACTTTTATTGGAGAAAACTGTGGTTCACCCACTTCCTTATTGTTGCTGTTAAAAACGGAAATAATGGTGCGGTTAATATTAATAGTAATACCTATCACATAAAACCCATCCTCCACAAGACCGTAAATATTGGGACGCCTGCCCCCGCTCGAATCACCCCTGCCCAGTTCCACAACCAGTCCTTCTTCAATAAGCTCAACCAACAGGCTGTTAATTTTAGGTGTACTCAGTTTGATAAGCTTCGATAACTCAGAGTTAGACATCGCCCCCCTGAAATAGAGCATTCTCAAAATTTGTTTTTTGTGTAAAACCTTCTTCTGCTCTACTCCCTGGCTTTGATTTCCTGTATTTTTAAAAAGGTTCTCCATAATTTATTTGTTCAGCAAAGATCAGGATATTTTTCAATTAAAGCAAACATCTTTTTAATTTTTTTAAAAAGAGCGCACTGTTTTTGATAAAATTAATCATTAATAAATAAATTAAAAATATTTAATGGAGGTGATTATTGTCGGTTCATGAAAAAAGCAGATATTTAAGAACCAAATTGAAGAAAGTAAAAACCACTTTGAGATGCGATTAAAAATATCTGTTGTTGTACTTCTTTTCTTTTCTGTAACCCTCTATTCGTCTGGGCAGTCAAGAAAAATCATCCACATTCCCGACATTCCCGGATACAAAACATTAAAATGCGATTTTCACATACACACTGTTTTTTCAGATGGAACAGTTTGGCCTACTGTAAGAGTAGAGGAGGCCTGGCAGGAAGGGCTGGATGCCATTGCCATTACGGATCATATTGAATACCGGCCTCATTCAAAAGACGTGGTGGCTGACCACAACCGTTCGTACGAAATTGCCGAACCTCTGGCGAAAAACCGGAATATCCTGCTCGTACGAGGTGCCGAAATCACCCGAAACATGCCTCCGGGACATTTAAATGCGTTATTTATCAGGAATGCCAACCTGCTGGAGCGCGACGATGTGTTTGAAGCAATAAAAGAAGCGCGCGATCAGGGGGCATTTATCCTTTGGAACCATCCCGGATGGAAAGCTCAACAACCCGACTCTACCCTTTGGTGGGAAGAACATACCCGGCTGTTGCAGAATGACATGCTGCATGGGATTGAGGCTTTCAACTACAACGAACACTACCCTGAAGCGATTGATTGGGCGCGTGAAAAAAACCTGTCAGTATTTGCCAACTCCGACATACATGAACCAGTAAGCATGGCTTATGACCTGACCCGCGGGTTTCGTCCCATGACCCTGGTTTTTGCCCGAAGCCGTACTGAAGGAGGCATTAAAGAAGCGCTTTTCAGCCGGCGAACAGCCGCACTTTATAACAACACGCTTGTAGGAAAAGCCGAACTGCTGGACCCCTTGTTTTTTGCTTCGCTAAAAATTTATAACCAGGCAGGCAAACTTCAACTTGGAGAAACAAAAAAAATTGGAATTGAAAACCGTTCTGATCTGGACTACGAATTGGAACTGGTGCAACCAGGAGTTGGGTTCGATGCACCGGAGTCAGTTACTCTGAAAGCACACCGCGTTACCCTGCTGGAGTTAAACGGTAACTCGGAACAGATAGCCGGAATGAATGAGTTAAAAGTTTTTTATAAAGTAAAAAACCTAATGGTCAGTTCCACTGAAAACCTGGTAATAACATTCGTTTTTGCCAATAACTGAATCCCCCAAAACAAATGGATTAACGAATGGGAAAAGGTAAAAAAGTAGCCCCGCTAAAGGAATATCCGCTCACCGGGAACCTTGAAATTTCACCCGGTGTTTATTTGCTCCGGTTTTCCCAAAACTTTGATTTTATTCCCGGACAGGTGGTAAAGGTAGGCCTTGACGATAAAAATCCTCCCCGCATATACAGTCTGTGCAGTGGAAATCAGGAAAAAGAAGCAGGCATTCTGTTCAACGTAAAAGAGGACGGATTACTCACCCCACAACTGGCCAAACTTATTCCGGGAGATAAAATATTGGTTTCAGAACCGTACGGCAGTTTTCTCGGAACACCAGAACCTGCCTGGTGGATTGCCACGGGAACGGGAATCGCCCCGTTTTACAGCATGTTCCAATCCGGGTTGGGGGAAAACAAAAAATTGATACACGGAGTCAGTTACCTCAATCAGTTCTACTTTGAAGATGAACTGGATTGGGCAATGGGCGAAAATTATGTGCGTTGCTGTTCCCGCGAATCGTCATGCGACACCTTCCCCGGAAGGGTAACGGATTATATTTCAACCCAGGAGAGCCTGCCTGACGTAAAATATTATTTATGTGGGAAAGCGCTGATGGTGGTAGAAGTGCGTGATCTGCTAATATCCAAAGGTATTCCTTACGCAAATATTATGGCTGAAATTTATTTCTGAGAATACCGGATTCTTCTAATCATTTTGTAATTTTCAGCCAAAATTTATAAAAAAGCCACGACAAGAAATTAACGTAAATAAAGTGCACATGAGAAAATTACCTCTCCCCGGAGTGTTATTAAAATTCATGTGAATTTCATTTCAGAATGTACAAACCGCACAGATTATTTTTTTAAAAAGCAAATATTAAAATCAAATGAAAAGTTCAATTGTAACCTTTTTAATCCTTCTGTTTTTAACGGTATCCAGCAACGTGCAAGCACAAAGTTTGCAGGAAGTACTCGATAAACATTTTAAAGCGATCGGGCAGGAAAGTCTGCTTCAAAAAACGTCTTTTGAGATAAAAGCCACTGTCAAACAAATGGGAATGGAGATTCCGATGACAATGAAAATGAAACGTCCGGACAAATTCAGGATGGAAATGGAAATGCAGGGACAAAAAATGATTCAGGCCTACGATGGAGAAAATGGATGGATGATTATGCCGGGCATGGGCACGGAGCCACAAAGTTTGTCAGGGCCGCAACTGGAGCAGGCAAAAGAGCAGGCCAACATTGACGGAGAACTGTACAATTATGAAGAAAAAGGATCCTCTGCCGCATTTGCAGGAAAAGTAAATGTGGAAGGCACTCCCATGTTCAGCATCAAACTAACTGCGAAAGATGGCTCGGTAAAAAACTATTTTATTGATACCGAAAAATATTTCATCCGTAAAGTAAAAGTTAAAGCAAACATTCAGGGTCAGGAGATGGAAATAGAACAAAACCTGAGTGAATACAAGGAGTTTGACGGAGTGATGATGGCAACCAACATTGAATCGAAATCGCCAATGGGTACAGCCAATATCATTTTTGAAGAAATCAAATTTGGAATTACTTTCGATGATTCGGATTTTACAAAACCATAAAGTTGTTAAGCTAAAGAAAATAAATTCCTGATTTTGCACCTTCTTTTTTCTGTTTGGATGGAATGGTGAACTATTCACTACCTTTGTACCGGAAAACCAAAACAGAAAATGGAATTACTTTCAAACAGTTATTTTGCACTATTTTTAATTGTGGCTTTGGGATTTATCCTGGGGCGGATAAAAGTATTCGGGCTGTCGCTTGACGTTTCAGCTGTTATTTTTGTTGCGCTGATATTTGGTCATTTCGGCGTAGTTATCCCTCAGGATTTCCAATCCCTTGGCTTGGTGCTCTTTATTTTTACGATTGGGATACAGGCAGGACCTGGTTTTTTTGAATCTTTTAAAAAAGAAGGAAGGCTGCTGGCCTCTTTTGCCACGGTACTTATTCTTGTGGCAGCCATTATAACTGTTGCAACCGTTTATTTTTTCAATATCGATAAAAATATAGCTATCGGTTTATTTACCGGGGCACTAACCAGCACCCCGGGTTTAGCGGCTGCCATTGATCTTACCGGGTCGCCGTTGGCTTCTATCGGTTATGGTGTTGGGTACCCGTTTGGCGTTATCGGCGTTATTCTGTTTATCCGGTTTCTGCCCAAAATATTGGGAGTTTCGTTAAAAAAATCGGAAGAAGAATACGAGTCTAAAATAAAAGAAGAATTCCCGGAAATTGTGCGCAGGAACTTTATTGTTGAAAACGAAAATGTAGTTGGGAAATCCATTGGAGAACTGCGGATCAGATACATGACAAAAGCCGTTGTTTCGCGGGTGATGCATGAAGGAGTTGCCGTGACCCCAAAACCTGAAACGATATTACATAAAGATTCGCTGATAAGGGCTGTTGGCACAGAAGAGGCACTGAAAAGGGTCCGGTTACTTATTGGGCCCCCAACAGAAGAAGAGATACCACTTGACCCGAATTACGATGTTCGAACGGTTCTGGTAACCAACAAGGAGGTGGTGAATAAAACCATCGGCCAAATCAATCTGCTGAATACTTATAATGCCACCATCACGCGCATTCGCAGGTCGGGGATTAACATTTCTCCCACGCCAAACTCCAGGCTGCAATTTGGCGACAAGCTGATTATTGCCAGCAGTAAGGCCAATATGGAAATGGTTGCCCGCATTTTTGGCGACGACCAGAAACGTCTTTCTGATACAGATATTCTGCCAGTTGCCCTTGGAATTATCATGGGTGTTCTGGTGGGCAAAATTAACATTACATTGGGTAATTTCTCTTTTAGCCCGGGTCTTACCGGCGGGGTACTGATTGTAGCGCTGGTAGTAAGCCGAATCGGAAAAACCGGCCCAATCCTCTGGACGATGAGTGGAGCCGCCAACCAGCTTCTCCGTCAGTTGGGACTCATTTTCTTCCTGGCTGCTGTCGGAACCGGTGCGGGAGCAGAAATAGTAAGCACTTTTGAAAAGTACGGTTACCAACTCTTCATTTTTGGCGGGATCATTACATTAGTTCCAATGATTCTGGCGGCCCTGGGAGGAAAATGGCTATTTAAAATGAACCTGCTATCCATGCTGGGAGCCATCAGCGGGAGTATGACCAGCACGCCCGGCCTTGCGGCTGCCGATTCCATGACCGAAACAAATGCCCACTCAATCGCTTACGCAACAGTTTACCCCGTTGCCATGGTTTTGCTTATCGTTATTGTGCAACTCATTTCGCTGTTCTTGTGATTTATTCGCTCCAGGCAGACTTCACCCTGAAAATATCAAGCTTCTCCACTATCATTTCACCGCCATTCGTAAAAAGCACCAGGTCTTCTGCGCCCTTTTCAGGCGTAAAACAATTGGAAATAACCGTTTGACCTCCGTTGGCAAAAACCTCAATGGATGCACGATCAACCAGAATTTCCAGCGTAATTTTATTGTCAACAGGCAGCAATGGAGCTGTAGTACCGAGCAAGGATAAAGTTCCGCGTTTTACATCGTATAAAAGCTCAGTCCCTGTTTCTTTCTTGTTATGCCGAAGCATAAACCCAAAATTATTGCAGCTTTTCAGATCAAATTCGCCAATAATATGCAAACAATCCCCTTTTACTTTTTTTACGATATTCTGATTAATACCCGGAATCAATTTTTCATTTTTCCATTCAAAATCTTTGTCGTGCAGAAGTTCAATTTCTGAGACAGGCTTCCGGGTTACCTTATATCCGAAATTAAACTTGGTAAGCTCAAGTTCCGTGGGAAAAGTCATCTGCCCGTTAAAAGGCATTTCGGGAAAACTACCACCGCGCATCCAGGCAATCTGAATTACACGTCCATCTTCTTCCGGAATATTGCTCCAGGTTTGCGTCGCATAATAGTTTTTTCCAAAATCGCTTTTCATTTTGGCCGTTTCGGGAGAAAACTTTGTTCCGTCAAAATTCCCAATCAGGTAGCTCCCGTCTCCGTCAAAAAGCACCCATTTGGTTTCTTCCGGGCGGTTTGTCACCTGCATAGGAACGAGATCGGGGCATTCATAAAAACCGAATACATGACTTTGATGTTCCCAGTCGGTCAGATTTTCGGAAGTATAAAATGAAACGCCTTTTGAATTGTCACCTTCCGTCGTTTTACGGTAAAGTGCCATCACATATTTTTGGGAAGGCTCATGCCAGACCACTTTAGGATCGCGGGCATCGTCGATTTCATCGTAAGGGATAATGGGATTTCCCTCAAATTTTTCCCAGGTGCGTCCTTTATCTGTGCTGTAGGCAATACGTTGTCCGCAATGCTGGGAAGTGTAAAATGCCACCAATGTTTTCACATTCCCTTCCTGTTTTCCCAATAAGTTATTTTCATCCACAATGGCGGATCCCGAAAAAGCGGTACAGCGTACTTTGTCTTCTGAATTTTCGTCAGGATAAATAGCAATAGGAAGGTGTTCCCAATGAACCAAATCAGTACTTATGGCATGCCCCCAATGCATGTAGCCCCATTCATTTCCTTTTGGGTTATGCTGATAAAAAAGGTGGTATTCCCCATCATAATATACCAGTCCATTGGGATCATTGTGCCAGTTTTTTTCGGGTGTAAAATGAAACTGGGGCCGGTACAGTTCATCATAATAATTTTTTTCTGGGTTCGAAGCTGTCAGTAAAAAAGCCGAAACCAGAGCAAATAAAGAAGTTACAACGTTCTTCATAGCGAATATTTTTTTCTGAATTTTGGTCTGTTATTTCAACTTGCAAGATAGAAATTTATTGGGATTCTTTTCAAAAAAATCAGGTACGGTTAACTATTTAACAGAAGATTGAAGCGACAAAAACCTTTGCAATCTTTATGAACCAAAAGGGTGAATATTCCCCTCATTAATACAGCTAAGAATCTAATAAAAAGCACCTTATCCACATAAAGGGCATGAACAATCCAGGGGCCGGATTATCGCCAGTCTCAATTTACCTGGAAGCAAAACCTCAAAACATTCAATGAATTGATTATTTTCACTGAATTTTAATCAAAACACAGACAACTTTTATATTTTTCTGGTTTTTACAAAAACAAGATAAAGATGAATTTCGAAGGCAATATTTTTAAAATGCGGACAGAACTTGCCACCCCGGTAAACTATTTTCTGCCAGTTGGCGAGCAGGAAGTTGAAATGAACAAACTGATTGGCAAAGAAATAAAAATGCATTTCTCGGGTCAAATCAATTGTATTTCCTGTGGAAAAACAACCAAAACCTCATTTAACCAGGGGTTTTGTTATACCTGTTTGCAAACCGCACCTGAGTCGAGTGAGTCGGTGGTGCGCCCGGAGTTATCAAAATCGCACTTTGGTATTGCCCGCGACATGGAGTGGGCTGAGAAACATGACCTGATCGATCATTTTGTTTACCTCGCTGTAGCCACTGAGCTTAAGGTGGGCGTTACCAGATGCCACCAAATCCCAACGCGCTGGATTGACCAGGGCGCCAGCTTTGCCTTAAAAATTGCCCAAACCCCTAACCGCCACATTGCCGGAATTATTGAAGTATTCCTAAAAAAACATTTTACTGACCGCACCAACTGGCAGGCCATGCTGAAAAGCAGTGGAAACAAAAACATTGATCTGCTTGAAGAAAAAAAGAATGCCTTACAGCTACTTCCGGTCGAACTCCAAAAATACTATTGCAAAGACGATGAAATAACCGCTATCGATTATCCGTTGCCAGTTCCTCCTCAAAAAGTTAAAAGTGTGAGTTTTGATAAAACGCCGGATATTGTTGAAACCCTGAAAGGGATAAAGGGGCAATATTTAATCTTTGAAAACAATACCGTCCTGAATATTAGAAAACATAATGGATATTATCTAAACATTTCAACCTCAAAAGCCGGAGTTTGAAAACCGAAATAAGAGGAAATCTTAAATGTGATTACAAAAATTGCCGATAACTTGACATTTCTCTTAATACACAAAATAAAATTTGCTTAATTTGTTGACCGAAGTGAGTTTTAACGGTTCATTTCAGCACAGAACAATTAAATATGATCAATAAATGGAAAATTTAGACTGGCAGAATTTAGGCTTCGGGTACCGTGATTCTGATTACAATATCCGCTGTTACTACCGGAATGGGAAGTGGGGAGAACTGGAAATAAGTTCATCCAACACAATCAACATGCACATGGCAGCTACTGCCCTTCATTACGGACAGGAAGCGTTTGAGGGATTAAAAGCTTTTAAAGGGAAAGACGGAAAAATCCGCATCTTCAGGATGGATGAAAATGCCAAACGGATGGAAAACTCATCCAAAGGAATTTTAATGGCCCAACTCCCGGTAGAAAAGTTTACAGAAGCAGTTCGTCTGGCAGTAAAAATGAATAAACGTTTTGTTCCGCCTCATGATAGTGGAGCTTCCCTTTACATCCGCCCGCTGCTGATTGGCACCGGACCCGAGATTGGCGTAAAACCGGCCAAAGAATATCTGTTTATTGTATTTGTAATGCCAGTTGGACCATACTTCCCGGAAGGATTTAAACCCACCGACCTTGTGATTATGCGTGATCACGATCGGGCTGCTCCTCTGGGAACCGGAAAATATAAAGTAGGTGGAAACTATGCTGCCAGCATGGATGCCGGCAAGCTGGCCAAAGAGCAAGGATTCTCCGCCGTGCTGTATCTCGACAGCCGCGAAAAAAAATACGTGGATGAGTGTGGCCCGGCCAACTTTTTCGGAATAAAAAACAATACTTACGTTACTCCACTTTCGGATTCCATTTTGCCGTCTATCACAAATAAAAGTCTGATGACCCTGGCGGAAGAAATGGGGCTGAAAGTAGAACGCCGCAAAGTGCCTTATGAAGAATTGGAATCTTTTGAAGAAATAGGTGCATGTGGAACAGCCGCAGTTATTTCACCCATCAAAGGGATTTACGATGCAGACAACGATACGTGGTTCAGGTATGGTAAAGAGCCGGGAGAATGGTCGGTTAAACTTTACAATAAACTGCGTGCGATACAGTATGGCGATGAGCCGGATAAATATGGGTGGACTGAAATTGCAGAGTAGGTTAACTGCAAGCTTCTAAATAAACATTAGTTCGGAATTATATTCGGTTGGCTTTACATTTTTTAAGGAAGAAGGGGTGTATCAAAAGCCGGCCTGGCAGGTAACGGATTAACTCAAAAGTTAATTTACAGGTGGTTGTTACCGCAAGCCGACTTTCAAAAAGATCATGATTTTTTATCTCAATACACCCTATTCTTGTTCTGGTTTTCTGTTTTCAAGCCATTACCAGTTTCCTCCGGATCCACGGCCCCCGCGACCACTACGTCCGGCACAGGCACCGCGGCCTCCTCTCCTTCCGGAAGCATTTCCTTTGTAACCGTTGTTGTTACGTGCCTGTAAAAGGTCAAACTGTTTTTGCTGATCCTCTGTTAACAGGTTTCTGATTTCCTTACGGTTAGCCTGAACTTTTTTAAGCATCTCGCCACGAATCTCATTTTTGTCAACAGGATCGAAAGCCGCACGCCGTTTTGTGCGTAAATCGTCCATCGCTTCCAGGTGATTCTCTCTGAGCTCCGTAATTTTTGTTTTCTGCTCTTCTGTCAGGTCTGAAAGAAGGTTCAGACAACTCCCCGAACCGGCTCCTCCATAATAACAGCCGTTACCATTTCCATTGCCGTACCCCTGACGGCCTCCATCTCTCCAACCCTGAGCAAAAATAACAGTTGAGCTAAGCATCAGAGTCATAATCATTAAAGCTAATTTTCCGTTTTTCATTTCTTAAAATTTTAATTGTTATCACTAATTCAAATTACCAGTTTCCTCTTAACCTTCTGCCGCGCTGAGGCAGCCTGACATCTTCATTTTTCCGTAACACGGACAGAAACAATTCTTTCAGTTTTTGTTGCTGTTCTTCCGTACAAACCCCCTTCATTTCCAGGTAGTAGTCAATGGTTTTATTTTTTAGTTGCGTATGCAACTGACCAACTTCTTTGGAAATAGCCTCCAGTTTTTGTTTATCCGGATCCTTTTCCCCCATTTCCATCACCATTTCAATTCTCAAACTTTCCAATTGACGGTTAATCTGCCAGGCAGTGCGGTTGAAATCGCGGTTCAACTCCCTGAAAACTTCCAGTTGCCCGGGTTCCAAATTCAATTGCTCCCGAAAAAAGCGGGTGCGCTGTTGGGCAGGCATTTCAATATTGGCTTTTTCAACCTTTTCTGTTACTTTTTTGTCCTGCTGTTTATGGTACAGGAATGAAACTCCCATCGAAAGGTTGGTAGCCAACAGGATGACAACAACCCAAATCAATATGCGGTATTTATTTTGTAGTGCCATTGTCTATTCCATTAAAAATGTTTCAATTGGCTCGGACTCCATTTCATTCAGAAAAGGAACTAACTCGGTTTCGGCATAAGCCTGTGCCGATTGTTCGGCATTGGCCATCCCACCGATTTTAAATCCCGTATAAACCCCTGCAAGCAACAAAACAGAAAACAATGCAGGCTGTAAAACCTTTTTCCACACCGGATAGCCGATGATTTGTTTCGGGGCTGTTTCCCTGTTTTCCATCCGGGCTTTTAGCCGGGTATAAAAATAAGGATTGACCTCCGGTGACTTTTCTATTTGCAACACTCCAAGTGTCCTTTTCATGTCATTGGCAAAAGCAGTGCAATCGACACATTGAGCCAAATGTGCGGCCACTTCTCCTGCTTCCTTTTCCGGCAAATCGCCTTCCAAATAGAAAATCAGTTTTTTATGTACCTTTTTGCATTTCATTTCTGCATTGAATTTATTGGTTTGACACATAATCGGTAAAAAACTTGCATTCAAATACACTTTTTTTTGTAGCAGTAATACAACTTTTTCTGAAGATTTTTTTTGGCGCGGTGAATCAGTGACTCCACCGAAGAAACCGAAAGCTTCATCACTTCCGCAATTTCTTTGTACGCCAAATCTTCATATTTATTCAGAGTAAAAGCTACCCGCTGATTTTCGGGTAGCGCATCAATAGCTTCGTGAAGCAGCAGGGAACGTTGGCTGTTTTCCAAATCAAATTCCGGATTTTCTGTATTTCCTGAAACCAGCTCCCCCAGTGATTTTTTTTTCGCCTCCACCAAATCGTCAAATGATTGAAACCACTTACGGCGTTTATTATCGCGGATAAAATTCAGCGAACGGTTCACGGCAATCCGGTAAAGCCAGGTCGAAATTTTGGCGTCGGCCCTGAATTTATCTACCGATCGAAAAACCTCAATAAAAACATCCTGGGCGACATCTTCGGCATCTTCGGTATTATGAAGCAACCCAAAGCATGTATTTACCACAAGCTGCTGGTATTGATCTACCAGCTCCCTGAACGCCTTTTCGCTTCCTTCTCTTAATTTATCTATGATTTCGGCCTCGCTCATTCAATCTTTGGTTCCCCTAAATTTATGAATAAGACACGGTATTAAAAAAAAACTTGCGAAACGCTTTATTTTTTTTAAAAGACAGCAGGCGTCTAAAATATCGCTACTCCTTATCGTGGTAAGGCGATTCAAGTTTTTTACCCCGATATGCAAAGCGTTCCGACATCAGGTTTAAAATCTCGTTGGCAGTGCTTTCAATGGGTTTATTGGTTACATTCAGCACTGAAAAACTACCCCGATCGAATACAAACAAGGCATGACGAACTTCCTCCTTAACCGATTGCTCATCGATATACAGGTTATTCTGATGGTTGTTCCAGCTTTCCAGTCGTTTTTTACGATGGGCGATAAGCTGATTAACCCCTATATGCAGGCCGAATACCCGTTTCGGATCCACCTCAAACAGCTCTTTGGGAGGCTGAATATCTTTTACCAGGGGCACATTGGCAACCTTCCATCCAAACATGGCCAGGTACACACTTAGCGGTGTTTTACCCACACGCGACACACCGGTTAAAATGATTTCTGCCCGATGCAAACGTTCGGGGCCCATCCCGTCATCGTGAGAAAGGGTAAACTCAATGGCCTCCACCCGTTCGAAATATTCCTGATTAATTTTACGGTAAAGGCCCGGATGCTGCAATGGCTCAACATTGAGTTGCTCATCGAGGTAACCGGCCAGTTCTCCCATAAAATCAATTTTTCGAACTCCATGCTCCTCGCACAACTTATTTATCTTTCCCCGCAGGTTCGGATCGACCATGGTATGGCTAATCAGCCCGTTTTCAGCTTTGGCCTTCAATACTGCCTCAAGTAGCTGTTCTTCAGTATTCACCCCGGGAACAATAATTACAGGAATTTTATTGTTAGGATATTGAATAAGTAACGACTGTACCATGTTATTTCCCGCCAGCCCCCGGCCACCGGAAACAACAAAAATAGGAGGAGGTAAATTGTTCTTCTTTCCGTTCATCACAGGTATTTATATTTGTAACAAAAGTATAAACTTCGGGGTTTTATTATTTATCTAAAATGATTGTTTTTTATTCTTTCCGGCAACCAGATTTTAATACTTTTATCGCCTGTTTAAAAAATGAGTCAAGAGAAATCCATAAAGAAAAAAACACGGGCTGATCTGCCGGCAAAACCTTTTTTAAAATGGGCGGGCGGCAAAGGACAGTTGCTGGATACTTTTCAGAATTTTTACCCCGCAGAACTCCGGGCGGGTGAGATTGAAAATTACTACGAACCTTTTGTGGGGGGCGGCGCCGTTTTTTTCGACATTGCTCAACGGTTCAACATTGGTTCGGCATTTTTGTATGATAACAATCAGGATTTAATTTTGACCTACCTTACGATACAAAAAAATGTGGACGGCCTCATTGATTGTATGGAACGCAATAAAAACCAATACCTGAAACGCGACGAGATAAAACGAACCGAATTCTACTACAAAATCAGGGAAAAATTCAATGCCCTTCAGCCAGAAATTAATTACAACCGCTTTTCAAAAAAATGGATTGAACGGGCGGCGCAGATTATTTTTTTAAACCGCACCTGTTTTAACGGCCTGTTTCGGTTTAATTCGAAAGGCGAGTTTAATGTTCCCGAAGGGAGATACAAAAACCCCCGGATACTGAATGAAGAGAACCTGAGAAAAGTTTCTGAATTACTGGCCATTGCCGAAATAAAAAGGGTTGATTTCAGGGAACTGCAAAAGAAGGTGAAAGGACGTTCGTTTATTTATTACGACCCGCCATATCGCCCGTTAAACCAGACATCCAGCTTTACCGCCTACAGCAGGGAAACCTTTGGAGACCCGGAGCAAAAAGCGCTGGCTGCATTATTTCTGGAACTGAACAAAAAGGGAGCGCTCCAGATGCTTAGCAACTCCGATCCGAAAAATCATAATCCGGAAGACAATTTTTTCGACGATTTATACCAGGGATTTCCAATCGTCAGAGTTCCAGCAAGACGTAACATCAATTCCAATGCTGCCAAACGAACGCCAATCAATGAGATTATTGTAACCAACTACCCGGTAGAAATGCCAAAACTTTAATTGGATAAAAAAACCGCCTTTCAAAAAAAGACGGTCTTTAAAATTATCATCTGACTCAGTCAACACTCACAAAAAAAAGAGCAGACCCAAATCAGCCTATTATTTCAGATTTTTAATTCGCTCCATTGCTTCCATCGTACTTTCCCGATCAGCAAAAGCAGAAAAACGAAAATACCCTTCGCCCGCAGGTCCGAATCCGGAACCGGGGGTACCTACCACATTGGCTTCGTTCAATACTTTATCGAAGAAGTCCCATGAACTCATGCCGTTTTTGGTTTTTACCCAAATATAAGGGGCATTTACGCCACCAAAAACCTCGTAGCCCGCTTCAGTCAAACTCTCTTTCATAATCCGGGCATTTTCCAGATAATAAGCAATAACCTCAGTTACTTCTTTTTTACCTTCTTCCGTATAAACTGCTGCCGCCGCTTTTTGAACCGGGTACGAAACGCCGTTAAACTTAGTAGATTGCCGGCGATTCCAGAACGGTTTCACCGCAACTGACTTCCCGGAAGAATCAAAAGCTTTCAACTCATCCGGAACCACGGTAAAAGCACAGCGTGTACCTGTAAATCCGGCTGTTTTGGAGAAGCTTCTAAATTCGATAGCTACCTCTTTGGCCCCTTCGATTTCGTAAATGGAATGTGGGATTCCTTCCTCAGTAATAAAGGCTTCGTAGGCAGCATCATATAAAATAATACTGTTATTTTCAGCTGCATAATCCACCCATTTTTTCAACTCCTCTTTTGTTGCTACCGTACCCATTGGGTTGTTAGGATAGCATAAAAAGATCAGATCGGGGGTTTCCGTGGGCAGATTGGGAATAAATCCGTTTTCTTTGGTACAAGGCATGTAAATAATGCCTTCGTAATACCCTGAATTATAGTTTCCTGTTTTCCCCGACATTACGGTTGTATCGGCATACACCGGGTACACCGGGTCGCAAATGGCGATTTTGTTATCGTGTCCAAAAATCTCCTGAATATTTCCGGTGTCGCATTTCGAACCGTCAGAAATAAAAATATCATCTGCTGAGATGTCAATGCCGTTATCCTGGTAAGCGTTTTTCGCAATGGCCTCACGTAAAAAAGCATAGCCCTGTTCCGGGCCATATCCTTTAAATGTTTCTCCTTTGGCCATTTCATCCACTCCTTCATGGAATGCCTTTACCACACTCGGCACCAGCGGCTGGGTAACATCGCCAATGCCCATTTTTATCACTTTTTTATCGGGGTTTGCAGCCACAAATTCGCTCACCCTTCTCCCTATTTCCGGGAAGAGATAGCCCGCCTGAAGTTTCAGGTAATTTTCGTTAATTTTTGCCATATTATTTTTCTATTATTTGCGCTTTTGTATACGAAACTGTTTAAATTTTATTCTATGGCACTATATTGCTTTGATTTTCAATATCATAATTTGTGCAATAAAACATAAACCCATTCTATATAATATTTTATTCTTACAATTTTTAAACAGTTTATACACCTTTGCAAAGATAAAAATAAAATTATCAGCGTTGAGTTCATCTGGGTTTTGCACCCGAAACTCCATTTAATCTTATTTTAATTTAAACTAAATACACAACTCTCTTTATCCCTTTCAGGTGAAAAAAACACCTTCCAAATATTTATTGCAAAAAATGTAAAACATTATTTACCAATTGTTAGTATATAAAACCTAAAAAGAGACATGTATTTTAAACAAATCATTTTCGTTGCTCTCCTTTCTCTTTTTACAATCCTTTCCTGTAAAAAAGAAGAGAAATACCAGTCAACCGCATTGATTACCGGACCGGATTTGAGGGAATGTATTTGCTGTGGAGGATATTTTATTGAAATAAAAGACTCCACCTACAATTTTGATACAATACCAGCCTCATTGGGTATTGATTTGTCTGACGTAACTTTTCCTGTCGCCGTGAAACTTGACTGGCAACACGACAGAAAGTGCGGAGACATCAGGTATATCAATATCACTCGAATAAAAAGGCAGTAAGGCTTTTGTTTCATTGGTCTGCAAAATTTTTCCAGATTTCAGGACAATACAATAATTATACGCGCCGGCAAAGAATTCATTCGCTTTAAAGAAGAAAATTGTTCGATGTTTAATACTTTTGCAACGTTTAAAAAAAGAGCTATGCAAAATTTCTTTGTAAAATCCCATGGTTTGGGAAACGATTATATTGTATTAAATCAGAATGAAATCGGGTTTGAACTGAATGAAAATGCGATACAAAAAATTTGTGATGTACACTTCGGCATCGGTTCGGATGGTATCCTGCTGAAAGTACCCAGTTTCAATGCCAATTTTGGTTTACGCATTCTGAACCCCGACGGTTCGGAGGCCGAAAAAAGTGGAAACGGATTACGTATTTTTGCCAAATACCTGTTTGATTATCAATTTTCCAAAACCCGGAAATTTACTATTGAAACACTTGGCGGGCTTGTTCAGGCTGAGATTATAGAAGAGAAAAACGGAAAAGCAACCGCCGTAAAAGTTGATATGGGCAAGGCCATTTTCAGCTCTCCCGACATTCCGGTAAATTGCCCAAAAGAAGAGTGCATAGACGAAATCCTTCACCTGGAATATAAAGATTACCCGGTGAACTGCGTTTCAGTTGGAAACCCGCATTGTGTTATTCTGACAGATAACCTGGATGAGAAGGAGGTCAAAACGTTCGGGCCGCAAATTGAAACAGACCCGTTTTTCCCCAATCGTATCAACGTGCAGTTTGCCAAAGTAATTTCACCTACCGAGGTAGCAGCAATGATTTGGGAACGTGGTGCCGGCTGGACCCTGGCCTCTGGCAGTTCGGCCTGCGCAGTAGCTGCAGTTACCATAAAAAAAGGACTGGTCCAACGCAACTTAACCATAAAAATGCCGGGTGGTGATCTAAAAATTGAAGCCGACGAAAACTGGAACATGCGCATGACCGGCAAGGTAAGCGAAATAGCCAGCGGGGTTTTAAGCCGCGAGCTGGTGTCAGAACTGACTTAATCAGCCGGTATTATTAATTCTCCACTAAATAATCAATTCTTTATTTAGAATAATTCTATTATATTTCTTCAAATAGTACATTTGTACTGAATTAATCAGTTTTAAAAATATGGCAGAGAAGAATTTACCGTTTTCGAAAAATGAAATCGAAAAAATAATTGAAAAATACCCCACACCTTTTCATATTTATGATGAAAAAGCCATTCGCGAAAATGCCCGCAGGTTTAAAAAGGCATTTGAATGGAATGAAGGTTTTAAAGAGTACTTTGCCATAAAAGCAGCCCCCAATCCTTACCTGATGAAAATTTTGAGGGAAGAAGGGTTCGGAATCGACTGCAGCTCTGAAGCGGAACTGGAACTGGCCAAACGGGTTGGAATGAGCGGAGAAGAAATAATGCTCACATCAAACGACACGCCTGATTCCGAATTTCGCGCTGCAAAAAATATGGGCGCCATCATTAACCTCGATGACATATCGCACATTGAATACCTCGAAAAAAATGTAGGGCTTCCTGAAACCATCTGCATGCGCTACAATCCCGGCGACCTGAAACAGGGAAACCTGATCATCGGCCACCCGGAAGAAGCCAAATATGGTTTTACCCACGAGCAAATTATTGAGGGGTACCGCATTCTAAAAAGCAAAGGGGTAAAACAATTTGGTGTTCACACCATGGTGGCGTCAAACGAACTTGACCCCGACTATTTTATTGAAACCGCCGAGATTCTTTTCAACCTTATTGCCGAAGTGAACGAAAAAGCCGGTGTAAAAATCAGTTTTGCCAACCTGGGCGGAGGAATTGGTATTCCGTACAGACCCGGAGAAAAGGCAGTGGATTTGGAATATGTAAGTGCCGGGATTAAAAAACTTTACGAAGAAAAAATTGAAGAAAACGGTTTGGCGCCCCTTAAAATCTTTTTTGAATCGGGCCGTGCCATTACCGGACCCTACGGATATCTGGTGTCGAAAGTGTTACACATAAAAAAAACCTACAAACAATTTGCGGGGCTCGACGCCAGCATGGCCAATCTCATGCGCCCCGGAATGTACGGAGCTTACCACCATATTTCTGTTCCGGGGAAAGAAGACGAACCGCACAACCAGAAATATGACGTAACAGGTTCGTTATGTGAGAATAACGATAAGTTTGCCATTGACCGCATGTTACCTGAGGTTGAACCCGGAGACATTGTGGTAATTCACGACGCCGGGGCCCATGGACATGCGATGGGATTCAACTATAACGGCAAACTGAAATCGGCCGAACTGTTACTGCGCGAAAACGATGAAGTGATTCAAATCCGCCGTCCGGAAACAATAGAAGATTATTTTATCACTCTTGATTTTGAGGGGCTGAAAGATTTTGAAGTGTAGTTTTTCCGGCTACAGAAAAAGCGTTTTCTGTCACAAAAACTCCAGGAAAAAATTTCAATCCAATGGCTGGTAACATGTGTTGATGCTGTCATTCCGGAGATGTCACACCCCATTAAATAATTAAGGGAAAGAGGCTTAACATCACTCTGTTGCTATAAAAAGTTGTAGCATCAATTCTCATAAATATGCAATTCTTTCATAATTATGAAGAATCCCTGATCTAAAAAGAAAATAGGAATGTGGGCTCCTACCCAACCTTTTTTGTAAATTTGTTCTATGTCTGAACCAATCAAAATATTAAATCAGTTAAAAAAGAACCTAAAAGAAGTTTTGGGCAATAGAATCCAAAAAGTAATTCTTTTTGGTTCCCGGATTAAAAATGAAGAAAACGAATATTCTGATTTGGATGTTTTAATTGTCACAGACAAAATTTTTTCGTGGAAAGAAAAAAATATCATTCGGGATATTTGCTTTGATATTTCGGTTGATTATGAAATTCTGGTTGACTCAAAAATCATTTCCCAGGAGGAAATCGATACTAAATTTTGGGGGAAGCACCCTCTAATTACAGATGCTTTAAAATCCGGGGTATATGCAGACTGAATTTCAGGACTTGATAAATTACAGGATTCAACAAGCTAATGAAACAATAAAAGAAGTTGAATTTCAGATTGAAAACAATTTTTTGGTTATTGCAGTTAACCGTATTTATTACGGAATGTTTTACATGTTGCTTGCACTTGCTCTGAAAAATGGGTTTAAAACATCGAAACATAATCAGCTTTTGGGTTGGTTTAACCGGGAATTTGTAAAAACTGGAAGAATAGACAGAAAAATTGGCAAAATTGTACATAAGGCATTTGAAGATCGGACAGATGGAGATTATGGAATTTTTGTAAAATTTGAAAAGGAAGAAGTTATTGAAAAACTGGAAAATATGAAGCGCTTTCTTTTTGAACTAGAAAAACTGATAAAAGAAAATTAAACTATTGGCTGGGGTTTAACCCGGCCTTTTTTGTAATTTCGAATCATGAAACAAGCATGTAATATAATTACACCCAAAAAATGATTAAAATACATGCGAGTTCCTTGTCTGACTGCGCAAGCCGGTCAGGCATACTATACCGTTGAAACAAAAAAAATTAATCGTATGAAAATCGGATTCGATGCAAAACGGGCATTTCTTAATTCTTCCGGGTTGGGCAACTACAGCCGGAATACGCTGAATGCACTTCAACGGTTTTTCCCGGAGAATCAATACATATTGTTTACACCCGAAGTAAAAAACAGGCTTTTCGATAACTATCAGCGTTTTAAGGTAGTTTCTCCCCGGAACATGGTTGCAAAAAAATTCAAATCGTTGTGGCGGAGCCTTTTTTTGGTTCCTCATTTAAAAAGGCACGGAGTAGATCTTTTTCATGGGTTAAGCAACGAAATTCCCCAGGGAATCCACAAAAGCAACATTCCTTCGGTGGTTACCGTTCACGATCTGATTTTTATGCGCTACCCTGAATTTTACAAGCCAATCGATCGTAAAATCTACTTCAAAAAAATAAAATACGCCTGCCATGTAGCCGATAAAATTATTGCTATCAGTAAGCAGACCAAACATGATATTGAAACCTTTTTTCATATTCCAAAGGAAAAAATCGAACTGATTTACCAGCCGGTAGGAGCGGCATTTTTCGAAAAACAACATATCGAATCTGTTCGGGAGAAGTATCATCTTCCCGAAAGATTCATCCTGGCAGTGGGCACCCTGGAACCCAGAAAAAATCAACTGGCTTTATTACAAGCTCTTCATTCGGCCAAAATACGCATACCGGTTATTTTTGTTGGGAAACAAACCCGCCCGTATACCTCTGAAATACAACACTTCCTTTCTGAAAAGAAAATGGAAAACCAGGTAATTTTTTTACCGCATGTTCCTGAAACAGATCTGGCCGGACTTTACCAAAGTGCAACTCTTTCGGTTTACATTTCAGTATTTGAAGGATTTGGATTACCTGTAATTGAGGCGATGGCAAGCGGCTGTCCGGTTCTTACTTCCACTGTTTCTGTTTTACCTGAAACCGCCGGAGATGCAGCTATTTTATGCAACCCTTCGGCTATTGAAGAAATTGCCCAAAAGATAGCATCATTGCTCCAAAATGAGCCATTGCGTAACGAACTGATTCAAAAAGGCAGGGTCCGGGCAGAGCAATTTCACCCGGAGAATTACGCCAAAAATTTAGTTTCTTTATACGCTAAAATTTGGGAGGAAAAACATGCATGACGATCTGAAACAGGCAGTGGAAATATTAAAAAACGGCGGGGTAATTTTGTACCCGACAGATACCATTTGGGGCATTGGCTGCGATGCTACAAACCCGGAGGCAGTAGCCCGGATTTACCGGATAAAAAAACGTGAAGATTCCAAAAGTATGCTGGTGTTAATGGAAAACCCTGCGCTACTCGAACGCTACGTTGATGATGTTCCGGAGGTTGCCTGGGATTTGGTGGAAATTACCACCACCCCTCTCACAGTAATTTACCCGGGCGCTAAAAACCTCGCCCCCAACCTGATTGCTGAAGACGGAAGTATTGGTATCCGTTTTACAAAAGAAGAATTTACCTCCAAACTTTTGCAGCGTTTTCGCAGACCAATCGTTTCCACCTCTGCCAATATCAGCGGGCAAAAACCCCCGGCCTTTTTCGATGAAATTTCCGAAGAAATTAAAAACCAGGTGGACTATATCGTGGAATACAGACAAGATGATGTAACACCTGCACAGCCTTCCAGTATTATCAAATTATGGCCCGACGGCAGGATTGACATCATTCGAAAATAAACTACGAATCAGAGTTTTATCACCTTTCCTGATCCCAAAACCGATGTGTCGATTTGCGGATCTCCTTTATATCTGACACCGCCGGAGCCGGCTACGCGCGCTTTCAGGGTTTCGATGGCATGTACCGTGCAACTTCCTGATCCAGCCACTTTTGCATCCACATGTTTGGCCTCAAAACCTAACGTTTCTACATTCCCGGAGCCTGAAACGACAACCGAAAAATCTTCAGCAACACCCCCTTTTTCTATAAGAATATCACCGGAACCAGAAACTGCAGCTTTTACCCGCTCGGCATCAAGTTCTTCCAGGGAGATATCGCCACTGCCGCTTACGATTAAATCAATAATACGCGACTGAATTTTGCTGTCAGCAATAATGTCTCCCGACCCCGAAACAGAAAGAGCATTTATTTCCGGGACGGTCACATAAACTTCCACTTTCCCGGGATTAAAAGTTTGCCGGAAAATGTTATTGGTGCGAAAACGAATAACTAAACTACGTCCTTTTACCTCGCTTATAATTTCATCGAGCGTGGATGATTTGGCAACAACCCTAACACTTTGACTACTCCCTTGCTCAAGGTATAGTTTTCCGGATATTCGAAATGATATTTCTGAAAATGAAGGAACTTCCCGGTTTTCTTTTTCCGCCCTGGCTGCTGTTGACAACAAAAGTCCCGAAATGAGTAATGTGTAAAATAAAATCTTTGTTTTCATGAAATTTTCCTTTAATCGTATTTTTTTCATTTTTCAATGTAGTAATGACGCGCGAATCAGACGAAAGTTGCACAAACGGTAAAATTTTCTGTAACCTTTTCCACTCATCTCCATTTAACTAATTCAATGAGAAATCAACTTTTTGATTTTAAAAAGATGTGTTTAAATGAAACAAAACCATCAAATCGCTTTTTATTCACTCCATTCAGGAAAAGGATAAAAAAAGATACCAGCACCAAGAGCCGATCCTTAGTGGCGTAAGTGGTTGTTACTCCATCAAACCTTCCGGCAACCGAAGTTGAATGGTTTTTTGGGATTCATCCAGTTTCAGCAGAAAATCTTCATTAAACGGCACCAGGGTTTCCTGGCCTTTGGCATCTACCGTAAAAACAATATTCCCCGCATAATCATCAACGGCAATGATTTCACCCACTTCGTCCCCGTTTTCATTCAGTAGCCGGAAAGACAGAAACCGGGAAGTTACGGCATCCTCCTCGGGTTCATCAACGATTTCGTTGTTGTAAAGATAAACCGGACTCCCCACCAGCCTGCGGGCATATTTTTCTGTCTCCACCGAGTCGAATTGAACCAACGCTGCCTTGGTCGAACGGAACCGGAAACCGCCTTCTGCAATAAAAAACGGAACCAGCAGCCCATCTATTTCCAGAAAATACCGACTGGTGCCGGCTGTTGATTCTTCAAATTCAGGCTCAAATTCCAGAACTAATTCACCATGAACGCCATGAGTTTTGCGGATGAAGCCAATTTTTTGGCAATCAGATTTTGGTATTGTTTCCATTGGGTACAAATATAAGTAAATCGCAGCTTGGAAAGCTCCTTGTCATACCTACAATTAGCCGGCAACGCGAAACCAGTCGTTTGTAACTTTTTTCAGCATAAAAAAAACCACCTGTCTTTGGCAGACAAGTGGTTCTTTATTCTTTGTTTGAAAAACTTCAGTTAAGAATCGGCGCCCTTTTCTTTTGGAGCTTCTTCATTTTCTTCCGGTTTTTCTTCGGCGGCCGGAACTTCTTCCGCTTTAGCTTCCGCTTTTTCTTCTGCCGGTTTTTCAGATGCTTCTGCTGCAGGAGCTTCCTCCTTAGCCTCTTCTGCTACGGGAGTTTCCTCCTTAGCTTCTTCCGCTACGGGAGCTTCTTCCACTTTCTCTGCTTCCTGCTCCTCTGCCGGTGCTTCTGCCGTTTCAACTTCCGCTACCGGAGCTTCTTCTGCGGCCGGAGCTTCAGCAACTTCTTCTTCTGCTGCGGCTTCTTCCACTTCTTCGGCTGCTTCTGCAGCTAATTCAGCATTTTTGGCCGCAATAGCAGCCTCTTTGGCTTCGCGCAGTTTGGTTTCAGCCTCAAGTTGTTTCTGAACAACTGCATCAGCTTCACCTTCTATGCGTTCTTTCTTTGCCTGGATTTTCGCTTCCTTCTCGGTCAGCCATTTTTCCAGTTTCTTTTCAGCTTCCTCTTCCGTGAAAGCTCCTTTTTTAACTCCACCCATCAGGTGTTTTTTGTAGAGCACACCCTTGTAAGACAAAATTGTCCTAACGGTGTCAGTAGGTTGAGCGCCTTTCAAAAGCCAGTCATAAGCTTTGTCAAAATCGAGATCTATCGTAGCAGGATTCGTATTCGGATTATACAAGCCAATCCGTTCAATGTACCTGCCATCTCGTGGCGCCCTGCTATCTGCTACCACAATGTGGTAGAAAGCATAACGTTTGCGGCCGTGCCGCGCTAATCTCATTTTTACTGGCATATTTCCTTTTTTAATTTTGAAAAATGTGGCCGCAAAGATAGTATAAAAATCTGTTTAAGAAATGAATGAAACATTTTTTCTTGTAATATGACCAGTGCTTAACCTCTCAATGGTTAGTGATGCTCCGGACAAATATGGTTCGTCCATCCCGGCGAAATCAAACCCGTCGGAATGTCACCCTAAAAAACGTTCAGATTTTCGTTCGGAAAAAAGAAAAAAATCTACTTTTGGGTATTCCAAAAAGAAAAATTTACGAAGTCTTCCGGCTGGTTTTGGCAACAATTCCGGCAACGCATTTCAAATCAGCAAGATTAAAAAACAAACGATGAGATATTATAAAAAAACAGATAACATCATTTCAGGCAGAATTGATAGTACGGACGATAACAGCAAATTCAGATTGCATCAAAAAATAAAAAATATTGATGTGTTTGACAAAACCTTAAAAATCCAGGAAAAACGATCTTTTGGAATTGTTTCATATTGTGTGGATGAAGGGGTGAAACGCAACAAAGGAAGGGAAGGCACAAAAGAAGGCCCTGAATTTGTAAAAAAACACCTCGCCTCCAAACCCTTTCATTACGATGGAAATATTTATGATTGCGGCCGTATTATTCAGGAAGACAACAACCTGGAAGAGATGCAGAAGGAACTCTCCATGGTAATCAAGCGGTTAACCGAATTAAATATTTTTCCGATTGTTATTGGGGGTGGCCACGATGTTCTTTACGGAAGCGCCAAAGGTATCGAAAATCAACCCGGAAATATTGGTATTATTAGTTTTGATGCCCATTTTGACAACCGGCAGGAAGACAGAAGCACATCCGGGACAGCGTTTAATCAGTTAGCGGAAACAACTGACATCCAAACACTGGTTATTGGAATATCCGAAATCTCCAATACAAAATCTCTTTTTACTCACGCCGAGTTATCGGGAATTGAATATATTAACGACGACGATTTTAACTTTAAGCCAACCAATACCATTATAAAACAGGTGAATGAATTCATTCAGAGTAAAAATAAAATACACATTACTATCTGTACAGATGTTTTTCCTTCTTATGTAGCGCCGGGAGTTAGCGCTCCAAGTGGTATTGGAATCGACCTTTTCAAATTTGCCGAAGTTTTTCGGTTTATCGTTCAAACCGGGAAGGTAATATCTTTCGACATTGCAGAAATATCACCCAGGTTTGATGTGAATGAAAGCACGGCAACACTGGGAGCCACAATAATCTCAAAATTAATAAACTACATTTTCACCCTGGAAGATGAACAGAATAAATAAAGCAACTCTTTTATTAGGCGCCATATCTATTACCGATGTCTATATTAATTCCCACACTTTTCCTCAGGAAAAAAACGAATATTTTGCAGCAAAACAAAAGGTAACAGATAAACTCAGTGAAAAGGGACGACCGTTTAAAAGTGGCTATTTTGACGAAAAAGAATATGAAGATTTTGCAATCTCAGCAAGTTCATATTCGAAAATGGCATGCAGGGATATTTTTCTGCATGTTAAACTGGAAGATAAATATATAAAAGACAACATAACGGATACCCAAACAGCAAAACTGGAAAAATGTAAATTTGAAGATACCTACCTGGTTTTTCTTCATAGCGCCAATGCTGTTGTGCTTACCTCTGTAGTGCTTGATGACTTTGATTTATCGTACGATGAATACCAACAACTTTGCAGGGCCCTGCATACATGTTTCCCGCTTTTGTATAAAGATCTGGTAGTTGAACTTTGCACGGACTACTACCGTGTTATGAAAACGTATTATGCGGATACAACCAAAGTAACATTGAAAGAAGAATCGTTGCAGGATGCTTCTTTTGAGACACATATAAAATGCCAAACCCTTAATTTTTCCATTTACAACCACTTCATTTTTGACAGTGAATTACACTCCAACGATTCAGATATCCACACATTTTTTGCAAACGAGGAGTGCATGGAGAAAATGACAGAATCTTCAGTAAATAAAACAAAGATTAAATACGGTTACACGCATTCGTTTTATTTGTTTGGCGACTCAATAAAAAGAAACTACTACGAAAAATTATATAAACTGCCCCTCTTTAATGTTCTGGCTAACTGGGCCACAATAAGAGCCATTACCAATGAAATAGGAGATTTGTCAGATGCATGTAAAAACTCCTTAAAAGGTAAATTTATCATCTCTTCGCATAACAAAATGAAAAAATACCTGCTTAAAATTGAGGAGCTGTATGCAGAATTTGATGGATACTCCATAACCAATAACCCGATTAACTATCATCTGATCCACCTGTATAAAAAGGCTTTTGGGGAATATGAGCACATGGACAGACTTACCAAAAAAAGGGAGCAGGTTTATAGTTTTATGGCTACCTTATCGAATCAAAGAATAGAGCATTCCACAAATTTTACCAATGCCATTCTAACCATAATTGCTTGTGTCGCTATTTTCGAAGTAATAGAGCTCAACATTCTGAATGTTACTATTCTATCCGTTGGATTGTTAATCGTTTATATGATAAGAAGATTTATTCAGAACAAAAAAATTAAGCTGTAACTCCTCTACCGCAGGAATTCTTTCTTCCGTTAACAAGGTCGTCGGCATGGGAGTGTTTCCAACCGCTTTCCACAGCCAACATAGTCCGGGAAAGGCATGTAACAGAGTGTGACCTCATGCAGGGGCATTCTCCGTGGCATAACAAGACGGGGATTTTCACCACACATTAAAAATGTGCGCCAGCGGAGAAATCCGGTGATATTCATAAAACAGTACCGGGATAACCGTGGCTTCTCCCGATGCATGGGTATCTATCGCAGCATTAATATCCTCAACATTGGGCATCGAACCGGTGGTGGTTATCTGCGACGACCACAAGTCAGTATATAATGATTTCCACACTTGCGGAGACAAAATATTATCGTTGGTCACTGTCCCGTTGTAAAGCGAATCGTCCACCAGGTTTAGCCCGTAATCAAACAGGATGCCCGACGGTACCTGGGAAAGATCGACATCCTCGAAAATGGTATTCATCTGGCTCCTGAAATCAGTGCTTTGAGCCAATACATTTTGAAAAAACAAACAAAATATAGTGAAGATAAAAATTACTTTTTTCATGATTAATGTTTTTTTTTAACTAAAGTGAATTTAAAATTGTGCTAAGGTTCATAATTGATAAATTTGACATCGAAACGTCCATCCCGTATTTCAATTTTCTCTCCAGATGAGTTGACTGCATCAAAATAAAATGTGCCGGATATTATTTGATTTATAGTATCAAATCGTGATATGTAGATTTTTCCAAAATCATCATAAGTTGTTTGAAAGGAAGCTGTTTGTGACGCATAATTTTTAAAGTGGACAATTCCATTAGAACAATCTTCATCAGATTCAAAAGAACCTTTCAATGTCGATTCTCCTTTAATAACGGAATCTCTGCAAATTTCCAAAATAATCGTATAACCTTTTCCTACTGCGTCAATGATCCATCTTCTATCCTCCCATTGATTATTTGATGCACCAAGTGGGGATCCAAACAGCAATGGTTCTGAATTCCATACCTTTCCATTTACAAGGCAACCAAATGTACCTGCCCCTGTTTGGGTAATAGGAGGAAGTTGGGGCTCTTCGTTTTCTTTTTCACAACTGCCTGCAGCAAAAAGAATAAAGATTAGCAGGTTTATTAACAGAAATGCGCTTTGTTTTTTCATAATTAATGATTTTTATAGTGATTATTAAGATTATTATTGAATCGGATCAATCCGATCAATTTTTATGTCGAACCTGCCATCCGTAATTTTTACAGTATCATTTGACATGTTTATTGCATCAAAGCTAAAGATCCCTGATACAATTTTATTTACAGTATCAAGTTTGGTAATAGTGAATTGTACCGGGAGTCCTTTTTGCCAAGCAAATGAAGTCATTTCATAGTTTTTGGAGAAATAATGAAGCCCAATACCTCTCCCATACACTTCATCGGTTGAAATATTTACCTTTCCTACTTTTAAGGAGTCTTCATGAATGCCAAAATAAAAACTACTTTCAGCTCCTTGATTTGCACCAATTTCCCACATTCGGTATCCAAATTCCCTAACCAGTTTTGCTGAAACCCTGGGTTGGGTAGGGAACGCAATAACTAATTCCGGTAACCAGATATCTCCATTTACCAAACATCCAAAAGTATCTTCCCCTGTTTGGGTGACTGGTGGCAGTTGGGGGTCTTCATCTTCTTTTTCGCAACTGCCTGCAGTAAATAGGATAAAAGCAAAAAACATAATAAATGAATAAATTCTTTTCTTTTTCATGATTAATGGATTCTACTAATAAATTGATCAATTACCTTTCAATGTCAACACTCTTCTTTTTATTTTCAAGTACCTAGTAGTGAGCAAGTAGCACAGAGTACTTTTTTGTATTCAAGGTAACCGGAAGATACCAGGTGGGAGAGCATTTAGAGCGGGTTGTGTTTGAGGTGCCGGGCAAATCAACCTGCTTGCTGTCCGGTCATTTTTAGGGTTTGTTTATCGTTCATGTTTCATTTTTGGTGGTTTCTTTAAGTGGTCTTGTATGGTAGATGGTTAGCGTTTTCAAAAGGTTGCGCAGGAAATATTTTTTGGGGTTGAGGTCCATCCTGTTTTTGGTTTTATTGTTTTGTGAATTGCGGACTTGTTACTATAAATATATTCGGAAAAGCTGTAAAAGGTAACCCCCGGAACAAGATGTTATGCAACATAATGTTTGGTTTAAACAGTGTAACAGAAGACGCTTTGAGGTCTTTCAGACACTCAAAGGTCAATGGCCAGCAAACGAAACCTCAAAGTGTCCGGAGATACTTTAAGAGTTTACAGCGAATAAAAATACGGGGCACATAGTGTAAATGCGGGCAGGGAGGTACATAACAAACGTACTCATTACCACCTTAAATGCGGGACAATTGCCAAAATCAACACAATAATCAATACCACAAACAACACAAACGCCGCATCGTTCCTTATTTTTCTTGAAAGCCAGACAACAACCGGTGTAAATATTCCCAAAAAAATGGCTTCTCTGAATTCCCTCATGCTGATGCTAAAATGGCCGGTTGAAATCCAGTTTGAAATTTCAGGAAGGAACAAAAACAGTGCGATGGAAGCTACTATTACTTCGCCAAATTGAATAAAACGTTTCATATCTTCTAATCTCCTTTTACTTCACCCGTCCCGGATTTTTTTTCACAAAGTCACTCCAGTTTTTGTACTCTTTGTTTTTTTGCGGTTTTCCCTGCTGGATAAAATGGCAAATAGCCACGGCCACAGCGTCACTGGCATCCAGGCCGTGGTCGAGATCGGCCAAATGATACACCTTCTGCAAAAAATAAGCTACCTGTTGTTTGGAAGCACGTCCCATTCCGGTAATGGATTGTTTTACCAGCAGCGGGGCATACTCATGGATGGGAACTGAATGGTGGAGGGCTGCCGCCATAATTACGCCCTGCCCGCGTCCCAATTTCAGCATCGACTGCACATTTTTCCCGTAAAACGGCGCTTCAATGGCCATCACATCCGGGCGGTACTCCTCAATGAGGTGCAGCGCCCTTTCATGCAAATGCTTCAGGCGCTGGTAGTGGTCGGAATACCTGCCGGGCACCAGGGTTCCCATATTCAGAATGACCGGCTGGTTATTCCGTATTTCAACCAACCCGTAACCCGTGACGGTTGTTCCGGGGTCAATTCCCAATATTTTCAGTGGTTTTTGGTTCATGAAAATCTTTGCGCTTTTTTATCCAGTCGCTGCACAAAAATGCCGGCAACAATAAAAATTAATCCGATAAAGGTAGTGATGAACAGGGTCTCCTTCAAAATAAAACGAATGAAAATGAGCGACAGAAAAGGCGTCAAAAAAATAAGATTTCCTGTTTTGGCATTGTTGGTACTATGTTGCAGGGCTTTCATCCAAAAAACATAGGTGATACCCACCTCAAAAATGCCCACATATACGGCAGCCAGAATCCCGGTGCCTGCTTCTACCCGGAACCCGGAGAACAAAAACATGACACCCGTAAGAAATATCAGTCCGAAGAAAAAACTGAGAAACAGTTTAATGACCGCATCCCTTTTGTCGCGAACGTTGAGAATCCAGTAAAGCGACCAGATGACAGAGCTTCCCAGGGCAAGCAGCACCCCATACATGCTGGTATTTTGAAAACCACTCCACCCGCCCTGCGACGAAATAAATACCACTCCCGTAAAACTGACAAACAGCCCCACGATACTCCATTTCCCGATCTTCTGTCCTAAAAAAGGAACCGACAGTAAGGTTAAAACAATGGGCCATACCATGTTGAGCGGTTGCGCCAGCTGTGCAGGTAGCAGGGAGTAGGCTTTAAATAAAACGAGGTAGTAAAACAACGGATTAAACGCGCCAAGAAACAGGGAATAAAATAACTGACCCGCCGACTGCCGGTAGAGAAGTTGCATTTTCCCCTGCATCAGGATGATGCCAAAAAGAATCACAACAGCAACGGCCGAAGCATAAAAAATAAGTTGTATAAAATCCAGCTCACGCAGTCCGATTTTAAAAGAAGTAGCTACCGTCGACCACAAAAGCACGGATATTCCGGCAAAAAAATAGGATTTGTTAGTTGAATTCATTGGGGATTGTATCCTGAATAAAAAACTCCTCTTCGGGGTTGGTTAACACATCCGGATAAATCTCCCGAAGTTCCCGGAACCTTTCCCGCGACTCTTCCACAAACACACTTCCCGGATAGCGGGTCAGCATTTCCCGGTAGAGCTCTTTGGCCTTTTCTTTTTCATCCAGATTATAATTATACAATTGGGCCAGCATAAAAAGGGCATCGTCGCCAAGCAGCCCGTAACTAAAATCTTCCGTTATCTGTTGAAGGTATTCTGCTGCTGTAGAAAAGTTATTGCGGTCTGTTTCAATTTTTGCTTTGCGAAACAGGATATTATCGGTAAGAGAATGGTAAGGGTACATTCCGGCAATGGAATCGAGTGTGGCCAGTGCCAGCGAATCTTTATTCCGGAAAAACAGCAGGTCGGCACGGGCAAACATTTCCAGGGGAACGGCGGTGGTATCAAGGTCCATGTTGTTCCCAATAAGCATCGAAAGCTCCATGGCATCGTTGGCAGTAAGCTTGGAAGTACTTGCCTTCAGCACATCCAACTGTGCCTTTGCCCAGCTAAAGTTGCCCATAAAATATCCCAGCCTGGCTTTTTTCAGTTTCACCTGATCGCCAAGCGCGTTGTTCTTATTGGCGTCTATCACCTGCGAATAAAGCAGGGTCGCTTCCCAGGGATCGCCGGTATACACATAAACATCGGCCAATTCTGTTTTTAGCATCCCTGATTCTCCGGGCTTGAGAAGGGGAATCTCCAGGCCTTTTTCCAAAACCAAAATAGCCTTTTCGGTTTGATCCAGATAAAAAGCGAGCAAATGGGCATAATCTTTTATCAGGTCGAGGGTTCCGGCAGAATAGCCCAGCATTTCGAGTCCGTTTTCAAACTGGTGCGCCAGTTCTTCTCCCTGAGCCCGACCGGAAGAATTTTCGGTGGTGTACCGCAAATAAGAGGTCTGGATTTTTTGCACATAAGCCGGAATATAGAGAGGCCCTTCCTCTCCCTTCTTCATAACGTAATCGAAAGCGCGTTCTGCATCCGTGTACTTTTTATTGTTGAGCGCCATTTGCCCCAACTGAAAAATCCGGGCATCTTCTTCCCCGGTGCGCCGGTCGAGCGCAACAGACTGACGCAAAGCTCCTGAAAATTGTTTTTCCTGTAAAAAAAACCAGATGAGCAGCCGGTTATAACCTGTTACATTCGGCTCCGCCTGAATCCGTTTTAATACCTGCTTCCGGAAACTATCCCGCAAGCCATCATCTACATCAAGACGCATGGCTGCCGACAGGGAACTCTCTACCCGGCGAAGCTGGTTTTCATCCAGTCGCAGTAAGTTCAGGTATTCTTCCATCATATTCTCGTAATCGCGCAAATACATATACACACGCGCCAATTCGTAATTAAACTGTTCCTGCGGAATCTCCTTCCGGCCTTTCAGGTACACTTTTTTTGTCCATTCAAACTCCTGCCACTGGAAAAAAGCGTTGGCGGCCACCAGCAAACTGCCTTTATTAACCGCAATTATATCAAGTGCCTGAGAATATTTTTCTTCTGCTTCCTCCTCTTTATTTTGAGCTTTTAATACGTAGCCCCAGTGAACATATAATTCTGCATTGGGTGTTCGTTGTTTTTGCAGTTCTTTCTGAATGAGGTCTTCCACTTCCTCAAAACGCTGGAGTTGTATCATGGAATTGAGATGTAACCTGAAATAGTAATTGTTGCGCGACAGATTGTAAACCTCCAGCAACAAGGGAGCAGCTTTCTCATAATCTTTTGCATGATAATAGGACAAAGCCAGTTTGGAAGTCGTCTGAATTTCGTTTTGCCGGTTCTGGGCAAAAACAATGTTTACACTGAAAATCAACAGCAGGGATACAACAATATGTTTCATGTCCTGTTTCATTATGATACAAAAATAACACGTAAATCCGAACTTCAGTTTGATGTATCACTTTTTACTTTGAACATTTAGAATTACTTTTGCAGCAAAGATTTTTATTATGGCCCACGAGTTGAAAGAAAGGCAACGATTGCCACGATGGATGAAGATGAAAATGCCTAAAGGCGAGAACTATTCGAAAGTAAAAAATCTGGTTGAAAAGCACGGCTTACACACAATATGCACAAGCGGGAACTGCCCTAACATCGGCGATTGCTGGAGCAGGGGAACCGCTACGTTTATGATACTGGGAGATATTTGCACACGCCGGTGCAAGTTCTGTGCGGTAAAAAGCGGCAGGCCCCTTGCCCCTGACCTGAAGGAGCCCGGGAAGGTGGCAGAGTCGGTACGGATAATGGGTGTAAAACACTGTGTTATCACCTCGGTGGATCGCGACGACCTTGATGATCAGGGCGCCGAAATCTGGGCGCGCACCATTACAGAAGTAAAAAGGGTAAATCCGCAAACCCAGATTGAAGTGCTCATCCCCGATTTCAGGGGAAAAGGAGAATTGATTCAGCAAGTAATTGATGCAGGGCCGGATGTGGTTTCGCACAACCTGGAAACCGTGGAACGATTGACACCCTTTGTACGGTTTGCGTCAAAATACCGGCGCAGCCTGGAAGTGGTAAAATACATTGCCGACCATTACACAATTGCCAAATCGGGAATTATGCTTGGCCTGGGCGAAACACGCGACGAGGTGTTACAAACCATGGATGACCTGCGCGAAGCAGGCTGCAAGGTGATGACCATCGGCCAGTACCTGGCGCCTACCTCCACCCACATGCCGGTGGAAGAATACATTGAGCCCGCACAGTTTGCCGAATACCGCAAAATCGGACTTGAAAAAGGATTTTCGTTTGTGGAAAGCTCGCCGCTGGTCCGTAGTTCGTACCGGGCCGAAGAGCATGTAAAAGCCTAAGGGTGACGCGAATTTCCGTTCGTATATTTATGACTGAATTTTTATAAAATTTCCATACAGGTGGCAACATTTAATTACAACGACATTGGTCTGAAAGACTACAAAGAGGCCTGGGACCTTCAGGAACAACTGCTGGCAGAAGTAGTGGCCGACAAAAGAGAAACAAAAAAACCATCATCCCAAAATCACTTTTTACTGGTAGAACACCCGCATGTTTACACGCTGGGAAAAAGTGGCGACGAAAAAAATCTGCTGGCTCACGAAGACTTCCTGAAAAAAATTGAAGCCACCTTTTATAAAATAAATCGTGGGGGCGACATCACCTACCACGGGCCCGGACAAATTGTAGGGTACCCGATTATCGATCTGGAATTTTATAAAATCGGGGTACGCCAATTCATTGAAAAAATGGAAGACGCCATTATTGCCACCATTGCCGAATATGGTTTGAAAGGCGGTCGAAAAGAAGGCGCAACAGGTGTTTGGCTCGATTACGACCACCCGTCAAGAGCCCGGAAAATTTGTGCCATTGGCGTGCGTGTGAGCCGCTATGTCACCATGCATGGCTTTGCCCTGAATGTAAATACAGACATGCGCTATTTCAGCTATATCAATCCCTGCGGACTGACTTTCGGCGTCACTTCCATTCAGCAGGAACTGGGCAAAGAGATTCAGATGGAGGAGGTAAAAACCATCCTGAAGAAAAAATTTAATGCATTATATTAATTAAAAAAACGGGAGTCTAATATGGGTACTTTCAACAAATGGTTCTTGTTACTAATAGTTGCAGGGATTATGCTCATTCCTGCTTCCACTTTCGGACAAAACAATAAAAACGACAATGGGTACCCGCTGAAAGTGATGAGTTACAACCTGCGCTTTGGCGAACGGGCCACGCTGGAAGAACTGGCAGAGTACATTAAAAGTGAAAATCCGGATGTTGTTGCCCTTCAGGAAATGGATGTAAGAACCCATCGTGCGCAGGCACCCCATCAAAACGGAAAAGATTTTATCACTGAATTGGGCTACCTTACCGGGATGCTCACCGCCTATGCCCGAACCATAGATTATTCAGGCGGATATTACGGAATAGGTATCTTATCAAAATACCCGTTTGAAAAAACACAAAAAGTACTGCTCCCCATTCCGGAAGGCTCCAGGGAACAGCGGGCAATGTTATTGGCTGATGTGGAATTGCCCGGAGGAAAGCGGTTTACATTTGTATCTACCCACCTCGACCATTCTTCTTCGAATGTAAGAAAAGTCCAGATAGAAGCGCTGAATGAAGCGCTTACCAACAACCCCCTCCCATTAATTGTGGCCGGTGATTTTAACGGAAAGCCTGATTCGCCGGAAATAAATGCAGGAATGCAAAACTGGAACAGGGCATGCAATTCCGATTTCACCTTCCCCTCAAATAATCCGGAATTAAAAATCGACTACATTTTCTACACTCCTTCTGCTAATTGGACGGTAAAAAACGCTGCCGTACCCAAAACTCAGTTGTCCGATCATTTGCCCGTAACTGCAGAAATGGAGTTACACTGACACAAGTTAGGGAATGGTTCTATCTGAATTCCTTCCTTATGTAAACCATTCTTCTGTTGAGTTCAAAAGTAACTCTCAATCAGTCCCATACGTGGCTCACCCGAAAAATCCGGTGGGTTAGTCTGTTTTCAGATACATTTTCCATCAACATTTTCATGCCTTATCAGGCCGATTTTACTCTTTGGTTTAGCCCAAAAAGATAAACAGAAAACCCAAGGCTGCGTTCGCTTCACTCGGAAAAGCTACGTGTTTCCGGCTAAAATTACTGAAACTCGTCGTACCTCCTCAAACAGCAGTAATTTTTAACGCCGTGCTCACTTGTTTTCCGGCTCACCGACCGAGGCCATCGTGCCGATGTGTTTTATATTTTAGCCCTAAATGTTCGTATGTGGACCAGCCTATTCTCTCAATTCCTAACTTTGATTTATAAGTGAGCGATACTTGATGCGGGCTTTGTCAAAATTCCGTCAGTCGGGCCAATTCGCAACATTGAAAAAACGTAAAGGTTAATTTTGACATGATTCTTTTTGCTTCGTTTTTCTCATCTAGGAGAAAAATGAAGTGGGGATTGGGGCAAAGCCCCAAACAAGTGAATAACCTGTCTGTTGTTTTGAAAGTAAAGTTTTTTAAATAGAACTCACGTTGTTTCTTGAAATTCAATCACTCCCTCAAAGTTAGTTTTGAAAAGATTCTGGGTGAAGATAAAAGTGAACCTTGGCCTGGAAATACCTTCCTGATGCTATGTTTTTGGCTCAAGTTAGAGCAGAGCGTAAATTCCAACTATTATTTCAGTACAGGGAAAAAGTTAAATGAATATTGAAAGTTAAGCGTGATTACTTTTTTACTCCACCGGATTTTCAAAGTGCCCCCCATACGCATTCATAACCAAGCAGGCACTACTCCGTTTTAATACCCCTCAACAGTAAATTCAAAAAATAAACGAGTGTGACATATTTCAATATATATCAACATTCCACACCTCATCTGTTTAGAAAGTTACTACCTTTCGAAGCAAAAAAATATGAATGGACGGATTTGTACCATTTATTTGAAATTTTAACTTTGTAGTTTCTTATTTTTTTAGAAAGCAAACATTATCTTTGAAATTAAATACAAAAAGCTGATATTACATTTCCATAATGTAAAAGAACAAAAAATCATTTGTCCTAATTTAAATAGTAAATAATGAATAGTAAAAGTCCGACTTCCCGAAGAAGATTTTTAAAAAGTGCGTTCGTTGCCGGGGCCGGTTTAACCATTGTACCACGTCATGTTTTAGGCGGCAATGGTTTTGTACCGCCGTCCGATCAGTTGACCAAAGCTATTATCGGCGTGGGTGGAATGGGCCGTGGGCACATCCCTTACGAAGGTACCCGCGTGGTGGCCATTTGCGATGTGGATCGCCTCCATTTGGAAAAGGCCAAAAGTATGATTAATAACGAGGTGAAAACTTTTCACGATTTCAGGGATGTAGTTCAGCTACCTGAAGTAGATATCGTTCATATTGCCACGCCTCCTCACTGGCATGGACTTATGTCAGTTGAAGCAGCCAAAGCCGGGAAGGATATCTGGTGTGAAAAACCCATGACCCGCACCATTGGTGAAGGGAAAAAGGTGATGGAAGCTGTGAATGCCCACGGGCGTATGTTCCGCCTGAATACCTGGTTCCGCTTTAAAGACAATTTTTATGGATTGGGGACCGACGTAAAGCCGCTTAAGAAAGTTATTGACAGTGGGATACTTGGTTGGCCACTGAAGTTCACCGTGAGTGGAATTACCGGCTATAACTGGAAGTTCTATTGGAGTGGCGAGCATAATCTTAAGCCGATGCCGGTACCTGAAAACCTGGATTACGATATGTGGCTCGGTCCGGCACCCTACAAGCCTTATAACCCCGAACGGGTACACTCCAAATTCAGGGGCTACTGGGATTATGACGGCGGCGGGCTGGGTGATATGGGCCAGCACTACCTCGACCCGGTACAATACATGCTCGGGAAAGACGATACTGCTCCGGTAAAAATTGAAGTGGACGCGCCGCAGCAACATTACGATGCGGTAGGTTCATGGCGCCGGATTGAATATACTTATGCCGATGGCTGCCAAATTATTCTTGACGGGGAAAACCGGGACAAAGACGCAGCTTATATTGAAGGCCCCAACGGAAAAATTTTCCGCGGGTTCCGCTCCGATATTCCTAACTTGCAGGAATTTCTGAAAACACTACCCGATCCGGAACCACAGGTTTCCCTGTTCTCCGAGTCGGTGAAAACCCGGAAAAAGTTTGCACTGAACGAAACCAATGGTTTCTGGTCATCAACCCTGGTAAACCTGGGGATAATTGCAGTAAGGCTGGGTCGCACATTAAATTTCGATCCGGAGAAACTTCAATTTATTGACGATGAAGGAGCCAACAGGATGATTAATCAACCCATGCGTGCGCCATGGACAATCTAATTTTTTTGAATGTATAATATAGTATCTGGGAAAATGAACAAAAAAATATTTCAATATACTGCCTTTCTGCTCTTAGCCCTTTTTACCACGGGAACTTTTGCACAGGACAGGCGGACATTAGACACAAAGGTGGCGGATGTGCTTGCTCAAATGCCAACCAGCGATTTGGTTCACCGCGACCGGGTAATGAGTGAACTGGCAGAGCTGGGTCCTCAGGGTTTTCAAAAACTTTCGCAATTACTGACACCTGCCGGGGTAGGCGACGATACATCCGTACGTTTTGCCATAAATAGCCTGGCAAGGTATTCCAGTGATTTTGGCAAGAAAGATGCACGAGAGGCACTGGAAACAAACCTGTTAAAAGCGCTGGAAGAACATTCTGATACCGAAATAAAAACTTTCTTGTTAAACCAGTTAAACCTGGTGGGAAGCGATGAATCGGTAAACGCTATCAAAAAATACCTTGCTGATGAAAATTTGGTGGAACCGGCTACCCAAACATTACTGTCAATTGGGTCTGTTTCTGCCAGTGCAGCCTTATTCGAAGCGCTTCCCAAAGCAGGTGAGTCAGCCCAGGCAACACTGACCAAAGCGTTGGGAGAGCTCAGGTACACCCCGGCGTTACGGGCAATAACACATTTTGCCGGCACCGAAAATGTAGCGTTAAGAAAAGCGACCCTTGCTGCTTTGGCGAATATTGGCAGCCCCGAGTCATATAAGTTGTTGTTTAATGCAGCCAAAGAAGTAAATTTTGCATACGAACAAACCAATGCTGCCGAGGCTTTCCTTACCTATGCTGACCGCCTGGGAGAACAAGGCGAACTTGACCTTTGCAAAAAAGCACTGAAAAGCATTTCCAAAGCAAGCCAAACAGACGATAAGCTACATAATAATAGCGGCGCTCTGTTTATTTATGCCAAACATTTCGGATACGAAGTTATGCCACTCCTGCAAAAAGCAATGGACAGTAATAACAAGGAGTTCCGTTATGCTGCATTGAATACTGCCGAAAACATTGGCGGTGTTGCAGGCACCCGGCAGTGGATTGAAAAAGCCGGTTCGGTTTCGGAAGAAGTCAAAGCTGAAATTATTGATATGTTGGGACGCCGGGGCGATCCTGTTGCATGCGATTTTGTAAAAGCAAATTTAAATGCTTCCTCACAGATTGTCAGGGAAGAAGCCATTGCCGCACTGGTAAAACTGGCAGGGAAAGAGGCCACTCCGTTGCTTATCAACCACCTTGCCGAAGGGAAAGATCTGGAAGCGGCAAAAGCGGCCTTACTGCAACTGACTGACAAGGAACACCTGGCTCCGGTAGCAGCTCAATTGCCAAAAACATCAGGGGCAACCAAAGCAGCATTTGTAGAATTGATTGCAAGCAAAGCGGGCAATGGTTATTTTAACACTATTCTTGCTTTGACAAACGCTTCAAACCAGGAAGAAAGAAAAGCCGCTTTTAGTGCACTTAAGAGTATTTCGACAGAGGAAAACATAGATGCCCTGATTCAACGTTTATTGTCAGTAGATGAACAAAACGAAATCAACGAAGTTCAAATGGCTGTAATTCAGGCTGCCAAAGGCGTTAAAGAAGAGCAAACCGAAAAAGGGAAACTGTTACAGGCATTGCAGACAACGAACAAAAAGGAACGGATTATCGCTATTTTACCTGCCATTGGCGGTGATGTTGCTTTACAAACAGTAGTAAACTATTTTAACAGCTCTTCGGGCTCGCTGAAGGAAACAGCTTTTGAAGCCCTCATTAGCTGGAAAGACTATGATGCAGCTACTTCACTCTATGACATTTGCCAGTCAACCAAAGGCGAATACCAGGCTAAAGCTTTCGCCAGCTTTGTAAAACAGGTACGTTCGGCCAATATTCCCGATGATCAAAAGCTGCTCCAATACCGGAAAATTATGCCTTTTGCATCAGGGACGGAAGATGAGAAGCAGGTAATTAATGCCATTGGCAACCTGAAAACATTCCTGTCGCTTATTTATTTAGAGCAGTTTCTGGACAAAAATGAACTGCAACAAACCGCTGCACGTGCCATCATGAAAATTGCTCTGCCCGATTCCAATGGGGAAAACGGGCTCTCCGGAGAAAAGGTACGGACACTGTTGAAGCGTGTTGCTTCCGTTTTAAAGGGAGAAGAAAGCGATTACGACATCATCAATATCAACAATTACCTGGATAAAATGTCCAAAGAAAAAGGGTTTGTCTCCATGTTTAATGGCAAAAACCTGGACGGCTGGCAGGGAATGTTGTTAAACGGAAACCCGATAAAAATCGCAGAATTGAGCGAGAAAGAACGGGCAGAGGAACAAGAGAAAGCCAACAAAAAAATGTTGGAAAACTGGAGTGTCAAAGACAATACCATTGTTTTCAGTGGCAAAGGAGCCAATCTTTGTTCAGCAAAAGAATATGGAGACTTTGAAATGATTGTCGACTGGCGGATTACCAAAGAAGGAGACAGCGGCATTTATCTTCGCGGAACTCCACAAGTACAGGTTTGGGATACTTCGCGTGTTGAAGTAGGTGCCCAGGTTGGTTCCGGTGGTTTATACAATAATAAAAAATACGAAAGCAAACCGCTGAAAGTGGCCGACAACCCCGTGGGCGAATGGAATACTTTCCGCATTACCATGATTGGGGCAAATGTAACGGTTTACCTCAATGGAGAACTGGTAGTGGATAATATTCCGCTCGAAAACTTCTGGGATCGCAGCCTGCCTATATTTGAAAAGGGCACCATTGAATTGCAGGCCCATGGCACCGACCTGGCTTTCCGCGATATCTATGTAAAAGAAATTAACACAGACGAAATTGGGTTAACAGAAGAGGAGAAAGCAGAAGGGTTTGTGTCGTTATTTAATGGCACAAACCTGGATGGCTGGCAGGGAAATACCACTGACTATTTTGCACAAGATGCTGAACTGGTGGTGCAGCCTTCAAGGGGTGGACACGGCAACCTCTTCACAGAGAAGGAATACAGTGACTTCATTTTCAGGTTCGAATTTCAGCTTACTCCCGGAGCCAACAACGGCCTTGGCATCAGGGCTCCGCTGGAAGGCGATGCTGCTTATATGGGAATGGAACTGCAAATACTTGACAATTCTGCGCCCATTTATGCGAACCTGAAAGAGTACCAATACCACGGTTCGGTTTACGGAACTATTGCGGCAAAACGCGGTTTTCAAAAACCGGTGGGCGAATGGAACCAACAGGAAGTTATTGTTAAAGGTACCCGTATAACGGTTACGTTAAACGGAACCGTTATTCTGGATGGCGACATTGCCGAAGCAAGTAAAAACGGAACCCGGGACGGAAGAAATCATCCCGGACTAAAACGTGACAAAGGTTATATTGGTTTCCTCGGTCATGGTTCGGAGTTAAAATTCAGGAATATCAGGATAAAGGACTTAAGCAAATAACGTTTGGTTTTATAAATAGTAACGGGGTTTCGGATTCATACGGAACCCCGTTATTTTATTACCACTGTTTTTGCATTCACAAACTCCCTGATTCCGTGGCTAGAAAGTTCCCTTCCAAAGCCGCTTTCATTTATCCCTCCAAAAGGAAGCCGCGGGTCTGACTTTACAAAATCATTTACAAAACAGCAGCCTGCCTGCAACTTCGTTTCAGCCAACATTTCACCTTTTTTAATATCCCGGGTAAATACAGCGGCACCCAGTCCAAAAATGGAATCATTTGCTACACTGACAGCTTCTTTCTCATCCCTGACACGAATAACAGAAGCTACCGGCCCAAACAATTCTTCATCGTAAGCAGGCATTCCGGGTTGCACATTTTCAAGAATAGTCGGCGGATAATAGGCCCCTTTCCTGACGGGTTTCTCGCCACCGATTACTATTTCGGCACCTTTTTTAACAGACCCGGAAACCTGTTCATGCAAATCATTTCGTAAATCGGCACGGGCCAGCGGTCCCATTGTTGATTCCGGTTCGCAGGGATCACCAAAGGTCGCCTTTATCATTTCGTTGGTAAAATATTCCAAAAATTCAGAATACACTTTATCGACCACAATAAACCGTTTGGCGCCAATACAACTCTGCCCGGCATTTAGTAACCGGCCGGCCGTGCAGGTTTTAGCGGCCGCTATAAGATCAGCATCTTCCAGAATGATATAAGGATCGCTACCCCCCAGCTCAAGCACGCATTTTTTTAGCCCGGCGCCCGCAACAGAAGCCACGCTTTTCCCTGCAGGAGTACTCCCGGTAAGGCTGACTGCTTTCACGGCCTGATGTCTGATAACAGCTTCCACCTTGTCACTGCCAATAAGAAGCGTTCTGAATACATTCTCGGGGAACCCTGCTTCCCGAAACAGATCTTCAATAGCCAGGGCACATCCCGGCACATTGCTGGCATGCTTTAAAACCGCAGTATTCCCGGCCATAATGGTTGGCGCGGCAAACCGAAAAACCTGCCAGAAAGGAAAGTTCCAAGGCATAACAGCTAAAATAGTTCCCAATGGCTGGTAACTAACATAGGATTTGGAAAAGTCTGTAGGTATTGTTTCGCTCTCCAGGAAACTCTCGGCATTGGCGGCATAATAATCGCATACCCAGGCGCACTTTTCAATTTCGCCCACTCCTTCCCGCAAAACTTTACCCATTTCTAGTGCCATCAGCCGGGCAAGCTTCTCTTTATTGCTCTTCAGTAGACTGGCCAGGTTCTGTATCAGCTGACTGCGTTGAAAATAAGATGTATTCCGCCACTGATGCCAGCGTTTGTCCACCGAATTAATAATCTTCTCAACCCCTTTTTCTGAATATGCTTCGTACGTCTGGATTACCTCACCGGTGGCCGGATTTACCGATTTCATCATAATTGCAGTAATTATTAAAAAAACTAAAGTATAAAAATTACTACGAAAAAAAGTGAAACCGGGTTTTTAAAATGTGTCGTTAATTCATGGGAACTTCAATAGCGAGGAGAGAGGCAGGCTGTTTAAACCTGATACTTAACGGTTCACCGGTATCCCAGAATCCGGCGGCATCGCGTTTGCCAAGTTCAATTCCTTCTATTTCAACGGCACCTTCAGTAACCATAAAGTAAACTCCATTTCCCTGCATCTTCTGCTGGTAAGTGGTTTTATCCAACGTATTGGAATCGAAGGCTGAAATAAAAGCATTCTGATGTATCCAAAGGGAACCGTCATTCCCATCAGGAGAAACAAATAATTGCCATTTATCGCTACGCTTTTCGGGAGAAAACATCTTTTGATCGTAGCGGGGTTCATGCCCTTTTTGATCAGTCAAAATCCAAATCTGAAACAGGTTTACAGGTTCAGTTGCAGAAGCATTATATTCTGAATGGTAAACCCCTGTCCCTGCTGACATTACCTGTACCTCCCCTGCGGTAATCACCGCCTCATTCCCCATATTATCAGCATGTTTCAATGCACCGGCAAGGGGAATGGTGATAATCTCCATGTCTTCATGCGGATGCAGGCCAAATCCCCTGGAAGGAGCCACAATATCGTCGTTTAACACTCTTAACCTGCCAAAGTGAATTTTCTCTTTGTCGTAATAATTCGCAAAACTAAAGGAATGAGTAGCTTTCAACCAGCCATGATCGGCAAAGCCCCTTTCGGAAGCCTTATGGACAATGTATTTCATTTTCTCATTTTTAATATAAATCCCGGGCTCAAATTTCCCGGGGTTTATACGTTTTCAAGTTTAAAAAAACTATTTCGTAATCAACATGGCCGTGCCCGCTCCGGCTGTTGCTACGATATTGAAGTCGAGGGAGAATGTGTCGTATATTAATTTATTGCCTAAATCGGGGAAAAACTTCCCTGATCTGAATTTTATATCGTACAGCGTCCTGTCAACTTCTATTTTCCCGTTAGCTGTTAATTTATCATTGTCAACATCTACACTCGCATCAAATGAAACAGGATGTGTTATTCCCTTAATGGTCAGGTTTCCGGAGAATACATATACGTTCCCTGTTTTATGTTTTACATTTGTTAGCACAAGAGTGGAAACAGGATGTTTGTCAACAGAGAAAAAATCATCCGATTTAAGGTGCCCCACCAATTTTGCATTGGTTGATTTACTTTTTAAATCCTCGTTCACAATGGAGGTCATGTCCATGTGAAAAGTCCCTGACTCGATTTTGTTGTCCTCTACCTCAAGGGTTCCGCTTTTGAGTTTAATTGTTCCGTAATGCTCACCGGTTACTTTTTTCCCATTCCATTTGACATTACTCTTTTTCTTGTCTACCTCATATTCTGCAGCAACCATTGGTAATGCAAGCACCAATGAAAAAATAACTGTATAGAATAATCTGCTTTTTGTTTTCATGTTACAAAATTTTTAATCTTTTGACTTTAAAAATACAAAATAAAAGACAAAAAAGTATGTATTTTGTTCATGCCTAAAAAAAGCAACGAATTTTCATTGCTTCCCAAAAAATATCCTGATTAAAAAACGGTTACTCCACCACCCTTACTTCAGATTCTACATTCATCGCCTTCTTATAAACAGCTGTTACCCCGCAATATTTATCTTCGGATAGCTTTACTGCTTTCTCCAGTTTTTCCACCGGTAAACCTTTTCCCTTAAACTGGTAAATCACCTTCATTTTATGGTAATGTTTCGGGTGCTCATCGGTTACATCTGCCTCAACAATCACATTAAATGCTTCCGGTTCCACTTTCATTTTTTTCAGAATCATTATCACATCAATTCCGGTGCAACCGGCCAGGGCGGTTAACATCAGCTTCTTTGGTCGCGGGCCTAAATCACTACCTCCCGAATCAATACCTGCATCTATCACCACCTTATGTCCGTCCATATCGGTTTCAAAAGCGACATTATCAGTCCAGGCCAAATCAACAACATGTTTCATACTTTTCTATTTTTCTTGTTTTTCAATAAATTTGTACCGCAAATATACAATATCTAACTATCTGCATAAATAGTTTCTTAAATATTGAGCGAATATTGTATATTTAGGGTGTGTAACTAAACCTGCCAGTCTTTTCACTTGCAGGCAACTAAGGAACAGCTAATTATAACATATTGAGTAGCAAGATGAGAAATGTAGTAAAAAGACCGACCGAAGAGGAGACTGATTTAAGTGGCTTTCAACTTTTTAAAAAACTGAATGAAGATGAGTTCAACCGTTTGAACTACGAAAAAACCTGTTCGCTTTACAAGAAGGGCACTGTTATCTACAGGGAAGGAAGCAGGCTTACCGGCTTCTTTTGTGTCACCCGGGGAATCATTAAAATTTTCAAAACAGGAATCGACGGGAAGGAACAAATTATTCGGTTTGCCAAAAGAGGTGAGATTATCGCTTATCGCTCATTGTTAAGCCAGGAACTGGCATGTTCTACTGCAAAAGTTATTGACGAGGCAATTTTGTGCCACATTCCTTATCAAACCCTGCTTTTCCTGATAAAAAACAACTGGCAGTTTTCGCACCACATGCTCCAGATAGTTTGCCGGGAACTGCGTGAGTCCAACGATTACATTACTGACATTGCCCAAAAAACAGTACGAGAAAGGCTCGCAGAGGTTTTATTGCTGTTAAAGGAAAACTTTGAGCTCGACAATCAAAATACCCTTCAAATTTCACTTACCCGTGAAGAATTGGCCAACATGGTGGGAACAGCTACCGAATCGGTCATCCGGCTCCTTTCAGAATTTAAGCAAGACAAGTTGATTGAATTGCAAGGCCGCAAAATAAAATTCCTTGATATCGCAGGACTACACCGGGTAGCCAATATTTAATCTGATGCAGAAACGGCACAAAAACAAGGAGCAGTACTTTTTAGAACAGGCGCTTACCACCCAAAAACATGTTATCCCTTATCTTTCAGGGGTTTTGGATGTATCGGAGCAGACTGAAGTACTTGAAATTGGTTGTGGCGAGGCCGGCAACCTGAAACCCTTTCTCGATTTGGGCTGCAAAGCCACGGGGGTCGATATTTCATGCGGAAGGATTGAACTGGCCAAAACATTTTTTGCCAGTCACCCGAACAAAAATAATATTGAACTTATTTGCGAGGATATTTACAAAACTGACTTGCAGGGAAAAACTTTCGATTTGATCGTTATGCGCGATGTCATCGAGCACATTCCGGATCAGGAAAAATTTATGGGTTACGTAAAAAAATTCCTGAAACCCGGTGGAAAATTCTTCCTGGCGTTTCCTCCCTGGCAAAATCCGTTTGGCGGACACCAGCAAACCTGCCAAAGTAAAATCCTCTCAAAAATGCCATACTTTCATCTGCTGCCAAAAAGTATCTACAAATTCATCCTTACCCTTTTTGAAAAAAATGAACAACGAATAGAAGGACTGCTTTTTATAAAAAAAACCGGCATTTCCATCGAACGCTTTGAGCGGATTCTCAGGCATGAAAATTACACGATTGATAAACGTACATTCTATTTAATTAATCCGAATTATGAAACCAAATTCGGACTGAAACCGCGTTCCCAATTCAGGCTGATTGGAACCATTCCCTGGCTTCGGAACTTTTTTACGACGGCGGCCTATTATGTTATTTCGAATGGAGAGAAGTCCACCTGAAAATATAAAATCCTTTCATCAATCCGATAAATTTCACCTGCTGACTTAGCTGTTCCAGCTAAATACAGAATAATCAAATTCACACAAAACACTCAGAACTTTGCCACCAAAAACGATTTGATTTCTTCATCATCTTTTTTGTAACTTTGAAAAAAAAATGTAACAATGACAATCGAAAAAACATACGAAATAAAGAGCAATGAATTGACAATCAAACTTCCCAAAAAGTTTGAATCAATTAAAAAAGTTCGTGTTATTGTTGAGGTTGCTGATGATAAAAGAAGTAAAAAAATCCAACTGCTCAAAAAAGCTTCCAAGGATCCTCTTTTTAACTCTGATATAGAAGAAATAAAAAAAGACTTCAGGTATTCGGATAAAGAGGCAATATGAAATTTATCCCCAAGTTATCTGATTTCCCTATAAAATATTTAACATCCAAATAACTACTGACAACCCCACAACTGATACAGCCTTCAAAAAATATTAAGACTGGGAATAAAGGCACTTCCGGTAAATGATAACATTCCAATCAAACGCTTTCAATTGTCAAAAAGGATAATTTTGTATTTTTGTCCTTTTGTTAAAAGAAACAAAACAGGAGAAAGTTAAAATGCATCAGATAACAGCGGTTAGAAATCTGACTGATTCTGCGTTCATCCTTCAAATGGAGCGAAAGGAACTGCCGTTTCAAACGGGGCAGTTTGTTATTTTGCGCCATCCCGGAAGTATTGCCCAGCGCGAATATTCCGTTTATAGCGGCGAACAGGAGGATGTGCTGGAAGTACTGGTGCGTGAAGTAACCGACGGCCAGGTATCGCCCCGCTTAAAAAAACTGCGGCCCGGCGATAAAGTTGAGGTGGACGGCCCATTTGGTTTTTTCCGGTTCCAACCGCAAACATTCTCCACACAAAAGTTTCTGTTTGTGGCTACAGGCACAGGAATCAGTCCATTCCACAGTTTTGTTCACACCTATCCTGACCTGGACTACCAACTGATCCATGGAGTGCGTTTTGGGGAAGAGGCTTATGAACACGACCATTTTGACAAACAAAAAGTTACGCTTTGCACCAGTGGCGATAAAACCGGTGATTTTAACGGAAGGGTGACAGATTACCTGGCCACCCGGGATATAGCGCCTGACCTGCAATGTTTTTTATGCGGGAACAGCGAAATGATTTACGAAGTATTCGATATTCTGACCGGCAAAGGAATACCGGTTCAAAACATTTACACAGAAGTTTATTTTTAAAACAATGAAGTACCATGTAATCACATTGGGATGCCAGATGAACCTTTCCGACAGCGAGCGGGTAATTTCCGTACTTGATGAAGCCGGTTACACCTGGACAGATAATGAAGAAGAAGCTGGCCTGATTGGAATACTGGCCTGCTCGGTAAGGCAAAAAGCTATCGATAAAGTTTATTCCCGCATCCACAAATGGAACAAGTGGAAAAATCATAAAAACCTGGTTACCTTTATTTCGGGGTGTATCCTGCCAAGCGATCATGAAAAGTTCCTTAAACTTTTTGATATTACCTTTCAAATGAAGGATCTGCCCCAATTGCCTGAAATGATCAGCCGGTACGGCATTACCACACCTGCCCACTTAAAACCCGGGATTGACCCATACAATAAAAATATAGAAGAATTCTGGAATGTAAAACCCTCCTACCAGTCGGAGTTTGAAGCATATATCCCTATCCAGAATGGCTGCGACAAATTCTGTACGTTTTGTGCAGTGCCGTTTACACGCGGCCGTGAGGTAAGCCGGCCTTCAAAAGACATTCTGGCTGAAGTGGCGTTGCTGGTTTCACAGGGATACAAATCGGTCACCCTATTGGGGCAAAACGTCAACTCCTACGGCCTCGACAAAAAAGGGGAGGAAATTACGTTCCCTGAATTACTCCAGCAGGTGGGTGAACTCGGCAACCGGATGAATAAGGAATTCTGGGTTTATTTCACCTCTCCTCACCCGCGCGATATGAGCGATGAGGTTTTTGAGGTAATTGCCCGCTACCCGGTTCTTGCTAAACAAATTCACCTGCCGATGCAAAGTGGCGACGACAAGGTTCTTATTCGTATGAACCGTAAACACAACATGGAAAGGTACCGCGGCATTGTGCAAACCATCCGGCGTATTTTGCCCCAGGCAACATTGTTTACCGATATTATAGTAGGTTTCACGGGGGAAACAGAAGAGCAGTTTGAAAATACCCGAAAGGCAATGGAAGAATTCCAGTTCAATATGGCTTACACGGCTATCTATTCCCCCCGCCCGGGTGCTGCCAGCCATCGTTGGGCAGACGACGTGCCGCAGGAAATAAAAAAAGAACGACTGCATGCACTAACAGAAGAATTACGCAAACACAACCGCATTTTTAATCGCAATATTGTGGGCAAAACCGTACGCGTTCTGGTTCGTGGTGCTGACCGTAAAGACGGATTCCTTTCTGCCCTTACTGAAGGGAAACTGATTGTGCGATTTCCTGCTGAAAACGAAGATTTAACCGGGCATTTTGCTGATGTCAGAATTACTTCTGCTTCCGATTTCTCGCTGGAAGGCGAACTGGTGAAAGTGGAGGAATTGGTTTAATCCGATTTGATTTCAATACAAACTAAATTCTGATTATTTTTGAACTTTTAAGGATAAACAGAAAGGAATCTCAATAATTTAATTTTGAGAAGGAATCCGCTTAAAAAAGTGGGGAAATGGATGTAACAAATTCCCCGACAATTGCCTTGCAACCTTAAATTATGAACGAGTTCCAGGATTTGAAGACATGATAAAGTTCAAAAACAGAAATATGAAAAAGTTAGGATTGACATTACTGACAGGATTAATAATTTTTACCCTGCATGCACAAACCGACCAGCAAATCACATTGGAAGATATTTTTACAAAAGGTACTTTCAGGGAAGTTTCGGTAAAAGAATTGCGTTCTATGAATGACGGAGAACACTACACCACATTCGAAAACCGGACAAAAATTATAAAATACAGTTACAAAACCGGGGAAATAGTGGAGGTTCTGTTCGATATTTCCAAAGTAGAGGATGCTCCCATATCGTCCTTTTCTGATTACGAATTTAGTGCCGACGAAACAAAAATATTGCTCACAACTGATGTAAAACGTATTTACCGGCACTCCTTCACTGCGCAGTACTACATTTGGAATGTTCTGAATGAAAAATTGACTCCGCTGTCTGATAACGGGATCCAGCAACTGGCTACGTTTTCGCCTGATGGTGACCGGGTGGCTTTTGTGCGCGACAATAATATTTTTATAAAAAACCTGAAGTTTGGTAATGAAAGTCAGATTACCTGGGACGGTGAAAAGAATAAAATAATCTATGGCGCTCCCGATTGGGTTTATGAAGAAGAATTCGGTTTTAACAAGGCCTTTTGGTGGTCGCCCGACAGTAAATTCCTCGCCTTTCTTCGTTTTGATGAAACAGAAGTTCCGGAGTTTAGCATGAAAATGTATGCGGGAGAAAGTCCTGCGTTGGAAAAAAACAGACTCTACCCGGGTGAAAAAACCTTCCGATACCCCAAAGCCGGAGAAAAAAATTCCACGGTTTCAGTCAAAAGTTATGAACTTTATTCCCGTCTTACTATTGATGTGCAAATTGGAGACGACACCGATATTTACATCCCCAGGCTGAAATGGACTCCCGATTCCAAAGACCTTGTGGTAATGCGCCTGAATCGTAGGCAAAACCAACTCGACATCTTGTATGCCAATCCTTTCACCGGCGAATCAAAACCCATTATTTCCGAAAAAAATGAACGGTACATTAGTGAAGATTTCCTGGATGCTTTCACATACCTCGATGACGGAAGGTTTATAATCACCAGTGAAAAAGACGGATGGTCGCACCTGTACCTTTACGATCGGCTGGGATTTGAACAGGGACAGTTAACCAAAGGAGAATTCGACGTAACCAAATTTTACGGGTATGATCCTGCTGAAAAACTATTTTACTACCAGGCTGCTGCCGAATCCCCTCTTCGGCGCGATGTATATTTTGCCAGCGTGGACGGCAAAAAAAAGGGAAAAATATCAACCCTTGAAGGAACCAATCATGCTGATTTCAGTAAAAATTTCAACTACTATGTAAATTATTTCAGTAGCAGCCAAACTCCTCAACTGGTTACGGTACACGACAAAAAGAACAAGCTTTTACACACGATTCAGGATAACACATTCCTGAAAAATAAATTGCAGACTTACCGTCTCCCGAAAAAAGAATTTTTCGCTTTTACCACTTCCGAAGGAATAGAACTGAATGGCTACATGATAAAACCGACCGGGTTTGACTCTTCGAAAAAATACCCGGTACTCATCACACAATACAGCGGCCCCAATTCTCAGAGTGTTTCCAATTCATGGAGCGGAATCAACTGGAATCATTACCTGGCGCAGGAGGGATTTCTCGTGGTTTCGGTCGATCCCCGGGGAACGGCAGCCCGTGGTGAAGATTTCCGGAAGGTAACTTATCTGCAACTGGGCAAATACGAATCGGACGATATGGTGGAAACAGCTAAACACCTGGGCACCCTGCCTTATGTAGATGCAAAAAACATCGGTATTTTCGGATGGAGCTATGGCGGTTTTATGACCCTCCTTTCCATGGAAAAAGGGGGAGAACTTTTTAAAGCCGGAATTGCAGTGGCACCGGTTACCAACTGGCGGTTTTATGACACCGTTTACACGGAACGTTTTATGCGTACGCCCAATGAAAACCCGGACGGTTACGACGACAATTCACCCCTCTCCCATGCCGGCGACATAAAAGGCAGGCTGCTGATTATACACGGTTCAGCTGACGATAATGTGCATGTTCAAAACACCTACGAATTTACAGAAAAGCTGGTACAGGCCGGTGTTCAATTTGACATGGCAATTTACACGAACCGGAGTCACGGAATTCGAGGAGGGAATACCACCATGCATCTTTACACACGAATGACCAACTTTTTGAAAGAGCAGTTGCAGTAAAAATGTTAATCCATTCGTGTTTTAATTATTAAACCATTTTATTTAAACAGCCCACCCGAAAATCTGTCAGGTAAACCAAGATGGCAGATTTTTTGTTATTCAAACGCCTTGAAAAATAAATTTAAAAGAAATGATTAATTTGTCAAAGACATCGAATCCTGCTTTAAGTGAGAAGGTTTTCAACCGGGAATATACCCACGCCTCTTCGGAGGGGATGACTGTAAACGGCACAATAAATAAAACGGCTTTGTCGCTTTTGCTGGTCATTGCCGCGGCAGTGTTCACATGGAATAAGTTTTTTAATGCAGCTACCCCGGATGCAGGCATGTCGGCAGTGGTACCATGGCTGGCAATCGGAGGAATTGGCGGATTAATTGCCGCACTGGTAACTGTTTTTCGGCCGCAAAGTTCCGGAATCTCAGCACCCATCTATGCTGTGCTGGAAGGGCTTATGTTGGGTGGTTTATCGGCTGTTTTCGAATCCATGTATAGCAACATTGTCATGCGCGCCGTTGCACTAACGCTGGCAGTTTTTGCAGCCATGCTTTTCTTTTACCGTTCGGGAATCATCAAGGTAACCAAAAAATTTATGATGGGAGTGCTTGCCGCTACTGCCGGAATTGCACTTGTTTACCTGGTAAGTTTTATTGCCGGATTGTTTGGCGCTCAATTGGGCTTTTTACATGGCAACAGCAATTTCAGTATCGGTTTTAGCCTGGTAGTAGTGGCCGTGGCAGCACTTAACCTGGTACTCGACTTTGCCTTTATCGAACGGACGGCAGAACAAGGCGCCCCGAAATACATGGAATGGTATGGCGCATTCGGCTTAATGGTCACACTCATCTGGCTTTATCTTGAAATTTTGAGGCTGCTATCGAAACTGGCCAGCAGGGAGTGAAATTGACGGTATCCCTGCTTCACATTCAGGAGGAAAAACAGTCGCAGATTACAGATTTAAGACCAGGATTCTTTCCACACGATTCAATATCGAATCACTTTTTTTGAAGAATTATTACATTTGAAGAAAACAAGCTGGTTATGAAATCTATCACCATTGACATATCAGACAAAGTCTATAAAACTTTCAGGGATTTTCTTGAATTACTCCCAAAAGATAGTTTCAAAATTTATTCTGCCTAAAAACCTACTCTAAAAATGGAAGAAGTTATTAACCAGACGGAAAGTTGTACGTTAGCTTAACTCGAACTGACGTTAATCAGATCTTTTTTGTATTAACCGGTACTTTTTCAGAGTTCAGGCAAACAGAATAAAGGTCGGTCCGGCGATCTTTCAGATTTCGTACTGCACCAAAATTATTTAACTCTTTAAGCAGATCCATGTCAACATCTGCTACCAGTATCATTTCTGTGTTGGGGGTAGCTTCGGCCTTAATCCCTGTGGTAGGGAAAGAAAAATCGCAGGGAGTAAAAACCACAGACTGTGCAAACTGAATATCCATATTTTCCACTTTGGGCAGGTTCCCAACCGACCCGGCAATGGCTACATAGCATTCATTTTCAATAGCCCGGGAGCGTGCACAGTAGCGTACTCTCGAATAACCGTTTTGTGTATCGGTAAGGAAAGGTACAAACAAAATATTCATCCCCTTCTGGGCTAAAATCCTCGAAAGTTCAGGAAATTCCACATCGTAACAAATCAGCACTCCCACCGGGCCACAGTCGGTCTCGAATACTTCAATCGCACTACCTCCGGACAACCCCCATGTCCTTATTTCATCAGGAGTTACATGGATTTTTTCGTACGTTTCATACGTACCATTCCGGTGGCACAGATACCCTGTGTTGTAGAGTTTATCGTCTTTTACCAGGGGGAAACTGCCTGAAACGATATTGATATTGTAAGTAATGGCCAAATTCATAAAACGATCGCGAATCTCTTCAGTATGTTCTGCCAGTTTCCGAATGGCTTCCGCATGGCTGAGGTGATTATAGTCAGCCATAAGCGGTGCATTAAAATATTCCGGGAACAACACAAAATCACCATTGTAACTGGCCACCGCATCCACAAAATATTCGACCTGGGTAAACAGTTCGTCAATATCTTTGTAAAGCCTCATCTGCCATTGAATCAGTCCGAGCCTCACCACCGATTTGTAGCCACCGGTTTTATCCGAAATTTTCTGGTAATAAATGTTATCCCACTGCAAAAGCACCGCATATTCCTTTGATTCTTTGTCTCCAGGCATATACCCCTGCAACACCTTCTTCACATGAAAATCATTAGATATCTGAAAGTTAAGCACCGGGTCATCGATTTCCTGGTATTTTACTTTCTGAATATATTCTTTGGGAGACATTTCCGTGGCGTATTTGTGGAAATTAGGTATCCGACCGCCAAAGACAATGGCTCTAAGGTTTAGCTGCTCACACAGTTCTTTTCGTGCATCGTAAAGTCGGCGTCCAAAACGCATTCCCCGGTACTCGGGCCGAATGAAAACATCTATTCCATAAAGTGTATTTCCTTTCGGGTTGTGGGTATTAAAAGTATAATTACCGATGATTTCCTCATAAGTATGATCATCCCCAAACAGTTCGTATTTTACAATAATAGACAAGGCAGAGCCCACTACCACATCGTCGACCACCACAGCCAATTGCCCTTCCGGAAAAATACGCATCAGCTTTCGGATATCCTTTTTTTCCCAGTAATCTTCCTGCCAGTTTGGATAAGCCTCCTGCAACGATTTGTGCATCTCTTCGTAATCATCAATGTTGAGCTGCCGTACTTCAACCTTTTCAATACTTTCCATGATTTGAGCGCTGTTTAATTTATGTAAAAATAAAAAATGCCCGGAATACCGGGCATTAGATATCTAATTAAATTAGGATTCGTTTATCCAACTTCACCTTCCCTGATAAGCCATTCAGCAATTTGAACAGCATTCAGCGCGGCGCCTTTTTTAATCTGATCGCCTACACACCAGAAAGTAACGCTGTTGGGATCGGTAATGTCTTTACGTATCCGGCCAACATAAACATCGTCTTTCCCCGAAACGAATAATGGCATGGGGTATTGTTTTTCTGCCGGATTGTCAAGTACAGTAATTCCTTCGGTTTTTTGGAATGCATCCTTCACTTGTTCCACTGAAAGAGGCTGCTCTGTTTCAACCCAAATAGCTTCGGAGTGTGCCCTGGCCACCGGAATACGCACACAAGTGGCGCTCACTTCGGCATCCGTATGCATAATCTTTTTGGTTTCCCAGTTCATCTTCATCTCTTCCTTGGTATAGTCATTTTCAAGGAAAACATCAATGTGGGGAATAATATTCATGGCCAGCTGATACTGAAATTTATCTACAGTAGCTTCTTTCCCTTCAGCCACTTCTTTAACCTGCTGTTCCAATTCTGCAATTCCCTGTGCTCCGGCACCACTGGCTGCCTGATATGTGGCAACACGTACTCTTTTTATTTGCGACAAATCTTCAATAGCCTTCAAAGCCACCACCATCTGAATGGTAGAACAGTTCGGGTTTGCAATAATGTTTCTCGGCCGTGTTTTAGAATCTTCGGGATTCACCTCCGGAACAACCAGCGGCACATCGTCGTCGTAACGAAACGCACTTGAGTTATCAATCATTATTGCGCCGTGTTTAGTAATGGTGGTTGCAAATTCCTTTGAGATTCCCGCACCGGCTGAAGTTAAAGCAATATCGATTCCCTTAAAATCGTCGCCGTGCTTTAGTTCCTTTACAGTCAGTTTTTTCCCTTTAAAATCATATTGCTTTCCGGCGCTCCTGGCCGATCCGAACAATACCAATTCATCCATTGGAAAATTTCGCTCCTCAAGCACGCGGAGAAATTCCTGTCCTACTGCCCCGCTTGCTCCTACAATTGCAACTTTCATTACTTAAGCTTTTTTGTTAAACAAAAATTTTAATTATTAATTATCCCGGTAAAATTACTATTTTGCCATTAATTGTTAAAAAATGGGTCGTATTATTCTGAAAATCTTAACATTCAGTTTTTCCCTGATCGCCTTTAGTGCTTCAACACAGGAAATCTGGCAGGAAAGTTTTTCGGTCCCTGAAAAAGGAATCTGGGGAAACGGAACTGGTAATATTGAATCTGATTTTTCCGGAATTACAAACTGGACCCTCGAATATTCTGGACTCAGCCTGAATACCCCAGAGAGTTATGCCAAAACAATCTCTACTTCGGGAGGAAGGTTTGAGGCACACAATATCGATGGAGAAGTGGTTTGGCGTTCTGAGTGGATAGATATTTCCGGAATGGGAAAAACAGATATTGCGCTGACAGTAGCCGAAACAGGAAGCGGCGCCAATACCGAAACCAAATACCTGAATGTTTTCTACAGACTTGATGAAGGAGACGAAATCCCTTTTCATGAAAACAGCGAAAATGCCGGCAACTGGGGTTCGGTTGTAGCTGCCTGCAAAAGCCTGGAAGGAAATACACTGCAGATTGTTTGCTATATGTCAACGTATTATTCTGCAGATAAAGTGATTTTGGACGATGTAATTGTTATGGCAGAAGAAAAATATTATCCTCCTGCCGAACCCGGCGAATTGCTTTTGTCTGAAGTCCTTTTTAATCCTCTTCCGGACGGTAAGGATTACGTCGAAATTTACAATAATTCAGAGCGGGAAATTCCGGTTAAAACCCTGTTTCTGGCTTCGCGCGATAAAGATTTACAGCTTACTCAGCTTCATGATTTGTCCGGCAAAAAATATCTTCTGCCTCCCAAAAGTTATCTGGCAATTACCGAAGATACCAGCGGGGTTTTTCCATTTTTTTATATTAAATGCCGTCCCTGTTTTCAACAAGTTACAAGAATGGCCTCCTTTAATAACGATGAAGATTACGTGGTTCTCCTGAATGAAAATCGGGAGATTCTGGATGAATTGTATTATTCAGAAAAAATGCATTCTCCGTTTTTAGCCGATGTTGAAGGTGTTTCACTGGAACGGGTTTCATTTTCTGTACCTGCAAATGCTCCGGGAAACTGGCATTCAGCTTCCGGAGATGCAGGATACGGCACACCCGGATATGTGAATTCGCAGGCCGGGAAGGAACTTTCGGGGAAGCCCAAAGTCATTTTCGAGCCAGAAGCGTTCTCCCCCAACCACGACGGATATAAGGATGAATACCTCATCCGGTATGAACTGAACACACCGGGGTATGTAGGCAATATCAAAATTTTTGATGCTGCAGGCCGGTTTGTACAGTACCTTGCCCAAAATGAAATCCTTGGAACAAACGGAGAGTTTGTTTGGAATGGAGAAGACGAAACTGGAAGCCGCCAGCCAATAGGTGTTTACGTGGTAGTGGTGGAAATTTTTAATACCGAAGGGGAAATTCACCGATTTAAGAACGGAGTGGTTTTGACTGACATTCTGGAATAACACACCACAAACTATTTGCTTACTGATTTTAAGACTATTGAACAAATAGTTGTCAAATGACGTATTTTTTTTAACTTTCGTTCCCATTTAAATCATCCTCCTATGGAAAACAAAGAAAAAACCGCACAGGAAATTTTCACCCGGATGGCCACCCTTTGCAGTCGCTCCGAACAGTGTTCAACCGATATCCGAAAAAAAATCGTTGCGGCCGGACTTGACGAGAACGAGGCAGACGACATTATCGAAAAACTAAAAGTTGAAAAATTTGTTAACGATGAGCGGTTTATCCGGGCTTATGTTTCCGATAAGTTTAAATTTAATAAATGGGGCAGGATAAAAATAAGGCATTATCTTTCGATGAAAGGCCTTCAGGAAGAATTGATTCAAAACGGGTTGGAAGAACTGGACAAGGAGAAATATAAAAATGTTTTGATAAAAACATTAAAAGAGAAAGCGCGTAAAGTGAAAAAAAAGAACAAGTTTGAAAAGATGGGACAGATCATTCGTTTTGCCCAAAATCGCGGATTTGAGCCGGAACTAATTCACCGGTATTTAAATGAAGTTGTAGAGTGAATGAGATTCTTACTACCTTTGCAGACCACAAAAAAAGAAAGAATGATTTTAAAAGACCAGGTAAAAGACCTCCTGGAGCGCCGGGACGCGCTAAGGAGGCATCTTTGACTACGATGCCAAATTACTACAATTAAAAGAAGAAGAGTTAAAAACCCAGGATCCCGATTTTTGGTCTGTACCCCAGGAAGCTGAAAAACAGATGAAAGCCATTAAGTCCATCAAGGAATGGACTACCGGTTTTGAAAAAGCAAATCAGGCAGTGGAAGATTTTGGGGTATTGTATGAGTTTTTTGAAGCAGATGAGGCCTCCGAAGAGGAAGTGGATAAGGCTTACTCCGAAGCCATTAACCTGGTTGAAAAGCTGGAAACTAAAAATATGCTTCGCAGTGAAGAAGACCATCTGGGAGCCGTGCTGAAAATAAATGCCGGTGCCGGCGGTACAGAAAGCAATGACTGGGCCGAGATGCTTTTCCGCATGTACACGCGCTGGTGCGAAGACAAAGGATACAAAATAAAAGTGGCCGACATGCAGCCCGGAGACGAAGCCGGAATAAAAAGTTGCACCGTAGAAGTAGAAGGCGATTTTGCTTATGGTTACCTGAAAAGCGAAAACGGCGTTCACAGACTGGTGCGCCTTTCACCTTTCAATGCACAGAATAAACGCATGACTTCCTTCACTTCTGTTTATGTAGCTCCGCTTGTTGACGACACCATTGAAATAGAGATCAACCCGGCTGATATCACCTGGGAAACTTTCCGCAGTAGCGGTGCAGGAGGACAAAACGTGAACAAAGTAGAAACCGGTGTGCGACTGCGCCACGCTCCCACCGGCATTGTGATTGAAAACACGGAAAGCCGTTCGCAGGGCGGAAACAAAGAGAATGCGTTACGCCTGCTCAAATCACAACTCTACGAAATAGAACTCCGCAAACGCCGCGAAAAAGAGATGGAAATCGAATCCAAGAAAAAGAAAATAGAATGGGGCTCCCAAATCCGTTCGTACGTGTTGCAACCATACAAAATGGTAAAGGATCTGCGCACCAACTTTGAAACAGGCAATGTGAATGCAGTACTTGATGGAGACCTGGACGGATTGATTAAAGCATACCTCATGGAATTTGGAGGACAGTAATTCTACCAAATAAAATTTGTCGATCGGTATTTTTTTATATTTTTAAAAGAGTATTGAGTAGATAATATATTTTACAGAGTTGCCTTTATAAAATGATTCCGGTATGTATTCAAATGAAAATTTCATAAACAGGGAAATAAGCTGGCTATCGTTTAACGAACGGGTATTGCAGGAGGCAGAGGACCCCAACACCCCGTTGTTTGAACGCATCCGCTTTATCGGAATTTTCTCCAACAACCTCGATGAGTTTTTCCGTGTACGGGTGGCAACAGTTCGCCGGATGGTTGATCTGGGAAAAGATGAGGAGAACCTGCTGGGCAACTTCACTCCCCGTGAATTGCACGACCGAATTCAGGAAATTGTTTACGAACAGCAGGGAAAGGTGCAGCAAATCTTTAAAGATCTCCTGCTCGAACTAAACCAAAACAACATTTTTATAATAACTGAGAAGGATCTGAAACACAGCCAGGGAATTTTTGTAAAAAAATATTTTTATGAAAAGGTACTTCCCAACCTGGTCCCCATCATGTTAAGCAAAAAAAACAAATTCCCTTACCTGCGCGACCGTTCCGTTTATCTGGCTGTAAAACTTTCGAAAAAATCGGATCCGGAGGATTTTGCCTATTCACTCATCCGCATCCCGGGCATTTCGGTTCCGCGGTTTCTGGTACTTCCCAAAGAGAAGAAAAAAACGTATGTAATGATGCTCGATGATGTGATCCGGTATTGTTTCGACGACCTTTTTTTCTATTTCGATTACGACGTTTACGAAGCGTATACCATCAAAATGACACGTGATGCCGAGCTGGACATAGACGATGATATCTCCAAAAGCTTCATTGAAAAGATGAGCAGTAGCCTGAAAAAAAGGAAAAAAGGCAAACCGGTCAGACTGATTTACGATCGTGACATCCCTGAAGACCTGTTGGATTTCATTCTTAAAAAAATGAGACTCGACAACGAGGAAAATACCATTCCGGGAGGAAGATACCATAATCACAAGGATTTTATGAATTTCCCGGAAATTGGGAAAAAGCGTCACTATTACACCAAACTTCCACCCTTCAGGCACAAAGATCTGCCGCCACACACCAGCATCCTGCGTATATTACGCCAGAAAGATGTTATGTTGCATTACCCGTATCAAACATTCAACCACTTTATCGACTTTTTGCGCGAAGCAGCCATCGATCCCCAGGTAAAAGAAATCGGGATTACCATTTACCGGGTAGCAGACGATTCGAAGGTTGTTAACGCCCTTCTGAACGCTGTTCGAAACGGGAAAAATGTAACGGTAGTTATTGAACTGCAGGCTCGTTTCGATGAGGAGGCAAACATTTACTGGTCGAATAAACTGCAGGAAGAAGGGGCAAACGTAATAAACGGCATCCCCGGAATGAAGGTACATTCTAAACTGGCTTGGGTACAACGCCTGGAGGATGAAAAAAATAAAAACTACGCCTACATCGGTACCGGAAATTTTCATGAAGGAACCGCTAAAGTATATGCCGACGATGGTTTGCTGACTGCCGACCCCCGTCTGGCTGATGAAGTGGAAAAAATTTTTAGTTTTTTTAAACAGAATTACCGCCACTACAATTACGAACACCTTATTGTCAGTCCCTTTTTTATGCGCGACTTCTTTTCTCAACACATCGATCGCGAAATTGAACTGGCCAAACAAGGGAAAAATGCACGGATGATCTTAAAAATGAACAGCCTGATTGATCCCGGCATGATGAAAAAAATATACAAAGCGGCAGAAGCAGGAGTAAAAACAGAACTGATTGTAAGGGGTATCTTTGGGCTGCAACTCGACCATAAAAAGGCCAGGGGAAATATTTCAGCCATCAGTATTGTGGACAAGTATCTTGAACACTCGCGCATATTCCTCTTTGGCAACAACGGGGATGAAAAAATATACATCTCTTCTGCCGACTGGATGCCGCGAAACCTGAACCGGAGAATAGAGGTCGCCTGCCCTGTTTACGATGAAGAAATCAGGGAAGAATTGAAAGAGATGCTAAACATTCAGTTGTGGGACAACACAAAGGCCCGCATCCTCGATCCGCTGCTGCAAAACCAATACAACAAGCGCAACACGGAATCTACTTTCCGGGCGCAGGAAGACTACTATAATTTTATAAAAAAGAAACACCATATCGTTATGAAAATTTACCACAATCCACGCTGTGCTAAAAGCCGGGCCGGATTGAAATATCTGGAAGAAAAAGGGTTTGACCTGGAGATAAAAAAATACATGAAAGAAGGTATCTCCGAGGCAGAACTGAAGGAAATCATACAAAAAACAGGAAAAAAACCTTTTGAGCTTGTACGCACGCAGGAGGAAGAATACAAAACTAATTACAAAGAAAAAGAATTGTCGGATGACGAGTGGATAAAAATCCTCTCCGAAAACCCAAAGTTACTGCAGCGTCCGGTTGTAGTTAACGGAGACAAGGCAGTACTGGCCAATCCTCCTGAAGCGGTAGAAGAAATATTGTAAAAAAATGGGCGCTTCCCCGAAGAGAAGCGCCCAGGCTAAAAGATAAAAAAACTTCTTATTAGTCGCCCCAAACAACTTCAGTTGAAGCGATTGAAATAAACTGAACATTGTAATCTTTATTAGCTGTAGCTCCCGATTCATAAAGAATACCAAGCACCTCTAACCGGTAGGTTTCACCATCCTGTGCTTTATTGGAACTATCTACCCATCCCTGGTCTGAGGTTCCGAATGAGAATTCGGTTTTACTATCTTCAACTTTAGCACTCATGTAAATCAAATCGTCTGAATCATCAAACAATCTAACGAAATATCCATCTGCCTCATTGAGCTTTTCCCAGGTAATATTTAACTTACTATTGTCAAACTCGGTGGTATCAATAACCATCATCCCCAACTCTTCATCCTCCAATTCGTCTTTTACATCAATTGGGGCTTCGTCCGTCTGAGTACTGGTCACAGTGAATACATAGTCGCCGGTATCGGGCATAGTGTCTTTATAGTTTTCTGTTTCCGGGAAGAGGCTGAATACGCGTTTATTCTCTGCGCTTTGATCCAGTGTCCAGGAACCATCCTCAGGGCCTTCTACTGTAACCGATTCCAGCTCCTTGTTACCCAATACCCAAAAAGCAAGAGCATACTTTTCTTCACCATCCTGTACCATCTTCTGCACAAAAACATCGGGCGCTGCATCCACTGCTGCTGGTTCCGGATCGTCTACACATGATGTCAAAACAACAGAAGCCAACGTAAAAGCTGTAAAAAACTTCCAAATCATTGTTCTCTTTCTCATTTTTTTAATTTTTCAAATAGATTAATAAATTACGTTTTTCAATTTTTCTCGTTATCGTGTTCTTTTTGAAAAAACTATTCGTCGGTTAACTGACGGATAGAATCCCTTTCTAAACCTAACGCTTATAGTTGATGCTCTATTTTGCCGAAGGGTTGCGTAGGGGAGGATTTTTTTTTACAGTTGGCATGATACCTCTAAAGTTTTTGAAGTATGCCATTAACATTTGGCCTGTCGAATATTCTGTCAGACAGAATGGTTACAGATTACCCGGCTAAGAAGAGAAGGAAATAAAAAAATAACTGAAACAATAGATTTTTAATGTTCGGCGGATGAAACAATCCTTTTTTCACAGTCTCCCATTTCCTTTCACCCCATTATCATTCCGATAATCGTTGCACTCATCAGCGATGCCAGTGTGCCTGCCACCAAAGCGGGTACACCGTATTTCGAAAGCAGCACCCGGCGTCCCGGTGCCAGCGCACCAATACCTCCAATCTGTATTCCGATTGAGGAAAAATTAGCAAATCCGCACAAAATATACGTTGCCATAATAATGGATTTGGGATGGGCAAAAACACCGGCAGATTTCAACTCTGCCAGGCTGATGTAACCAACAAACTCGGTAAGAATTATTTTTTCGCCCAGCAACCGGCCCACCACCATGATATCTTCAGCACTCACGCCAATGAGCCACATAACAGGGGCAAAGGTATATCCCAGAATAAACTGTAACGAAAGCTGGTCATAACGCCCGTTTGTTCCCTGCCTAATAAAATCGTTTAAAGTGGTCCATTCCCCTATCTTTCCCACGGCAAAATTAAACATGGCAATGAATGCAAGAAACACCAGCAGCATGGCCCCAACATTCACAGCCAGCTTTATACCGTCGCCGGTACCATTAGTAATGGCATCCAGCATATTACTGCCAATCTTACTACGGCTCACCTTAATTTGTTTGTTAATGGCTTCGGTGGGTGGCACCAACATTTTGGAAAAAACAATAGCAGCCGGCGCTGCCATAACGGATGCAGCCAGCAGGTGTTTGGCAAATTCCAGCCGCAATTGCGGATCATTTCCACCCAACAGCGCAATATATGCAGCAAGTACACCGCCCGCCAAGGTGGCCATTCCCCCCGTCATTACCAGCAAAATTTCCGACTTGCTCATCTTTTCCAGATAAGCTTTTATCATTAGGGGAGATTCGGTTTGACCCAAAAAAATATTTCCTGCAACCGAAAGCGCTTCGGCTCCCGAAATTTTTAACGCACGCGTAAAAACCCAGGCCAACGCCCAAACAATTTTTTGAATAATTCCCCAGTAAAACAGCAGGCTGGTGAGCGCAGAAAAAAAGATAATTGTCGGCAATACCTGGAAAAGAAAAATAAACCCATAGGTATTTTCATCCATTAAACCACCCAACAGAAACTCACTTCCCTCCTTTGTAAAATCAAGTATTTTGACAAAAATATATCCTAAAACCTCAAAAACTGTTCGGATAAACGGAACATAAAGCACCCCAATGGCCAACAATATCTGTACAGTCAATCCTGCAATAACAGTGCGCCATGGAATGTTTTTTCTACTGGAACTTGACAAGAAGCCAATCAAAACAAGCACACCCATTCCCAATATTCCCCGCAACAGGGTAACAAAAGAGAAACCTTTTTCATGTTCTTTCGACAATAAAAGAATGGATTTATCCGCAGTACTTTTCCTTGCATCAAGTTGTTCATTGGGAGACTGAACAAAAGCAGTTGTTTGGGCGACAACCGGTTGAAAAAAGAAAATGCCGGTGCAAACAATCACTAAGGCAAGGATCTTTTTCATCCTGCCAGGTTAATTCTTCTTTCGGTTATTGATTTCATCCCGCAGGACAGATGCCTTTTCATAATCTTCGTTTTGAACCGCTTCACTGAGCATCTCTTCCAGTTCCTGCAAAGTATAACGCGAAAAGGGTGACGAACCGGGCGGTTCTGATTTTTCGGAAACATTTGCAGTCCCGGGTTGCTTTCCCTCATCCGCTTCAAGCACAATACCTGCTTTCGACAAAATTTCTTCTGTTGTGTAAATAGGACAACGAAACCGCAGGGCCAGTGCCACTGCATCGGAAGTACGTGAGTCGATTTTTACTTCCCTGCCATCCATCTCGCAAAATAATTCAGAATAAAATATTCCCTCTTCGAGTTTATGAATTACCACTTCAAGCAATACAATATTAAAAGCCAACGCAAGGTTTTTGATCAAATCGTGTGTCAGCGGGCGGGGAGGTTTTAGCCCTTCAAGCTGAATGGCAATGGCCTGTGCTTCAACTGGCCCGATAATTATCGGAATCCTACGATCCCCATTTTCTTCCGACAAAACCAATGCGTAAGCCCCTGACTGTGTCTGGCTTACAGATAGCCCCAAAATATTCAGTCTTATTTTTTGCATTCTCTTCCCAATCTGCTTTTAGTGTGAACCCAGCCCGGTTTTACGGAATGGATTTCAGATATATCGTGTGTAACAAAACTATTCAATAAGATAAAAACAAATATAACAATCATTTTTGGTTTAGCTCAGAATTGTTGGTTTGTTTTCGAACTACTAAAAAGTGTATTTATTGACTATATTTTTGAAAAATAGTTCTTTCAGTATTTGCCAATGTGCTAAAAATAACTACTTTTGCAGTCCGAAATTTTGAACCGTTCAGGCCCGATAAGAGGAAAACAAATGAATTCCCGCCTGCCGGTATTACATTAAAAGTTGAAATTATGTACGCGATTGTAGAAATTGCAGGGCAACAGTTTAGAGTAGAAGCAGACAAAAAACTGTTTGTTCATCAGCTTGAGGCCAATGAAGGCGACTCAGTTGATTTTGACAAGGTTTTACTTGTTGACAACGACGGCAAAGTGGCCGTTGGTACTCCCACCGTTAAAGGTGCAAAAGTAACAGCCAAAGTGCTGGAACACGTTAAAGGCGACAAAGTGCTGGTGTTTAAAAAGAAACGCAGAAAAGGTTATAAAAAACTGAATGGACATCGCCAGCAGTTCACACAGATTCAAATTGAAAACATTGTTGGATAATTAAAATAAATTACCATGGCTCATAAGAAAGGTGTAGGTAGTTCGAAAAACGGACGCGAATCGGAAAGCAAACGACTTGGAGTAAAAATTTACGGGGGTCAGTATGCAAAAGCTGGTAATATTTTAGTTCGCCAGCGTGGAACACAACATTACCCCGGCGATAATGTGGGAATGGGAAAAGATCATACCCTTTTTGCTTTAATCAACGGCACAGTAATGTTCAAAAAGAAAAAGAAAAACCGCTCGTTTGTGTCGGTTGAACCGGTAATTGATTTAGACGTGGCTGTTGCCGAAGCACCGGCTCAGGCTGTTAAAGAAGTACCGGCAGCAAAGGCAGAACCGGCAAAAGAAGAAAAAGTTGCCGAAACGAAAGAGGAAAAAGGCGACGCAGATGATCTGAAAAAGCTGGAAGGTGTTGGACCAAAACTGGAAGAAATTCTGAATGAAGCCGGAATTACAACTTACGCAGGGTTGGCAGCTACTTCGCTTGAAAAACTGAAAGAAATCCTTGAAGGCGCCGGAAGCCGTTACGCTTCAAAAGACCCGGCTCCATGGATTGAACAGGCAAAAGAACTGGCGAAATAAAAATCACCGGATTTTTATTCACCATAAAAGATAGTAAAACTCTTGCCGGATAAGGCAGGAGTTTTTTTATGATCTTTTATGAAAAAAGTAATATTTCTCATAAAAATAGAAACGCTTCATTTATCTACCTGATAAAAAATAGCAGTTGAATCGAAAAGAAAGATTTATTCTGGCACAGGTTAACCTTTTTAACCCAGAATTTAATTCCCTTTTATGATTGTACTGTTGTGCCGTTACATTTATTAAATTTGCACCTTCATTTAAAGGCAAAAACATGCTCAACCTGAAATTCATTCAAGACAACCCGGAATTAGTTGTTGAAAAGCTGAAAAGAAGAAATTTTGATGCGGAAAAAGTTGTTGAAAGTATAACAGAGCTGTACCGTAAAAAAAACAAATTACAGGGACAGGCCGATCAGGCCAAATCTGAAATGAACCGCATTTCGAAAGAAATAGGAATATTATTTCGCGAGGGTAAAAAAGAAGAAGCGAATGCGGCAAAGGAACGCACTTCGGAATTAAAAGATAATATTAAACAGTTTGATCAGCAATTTACGGAGATTGAACGGATGGTGACCGATCTGCTGGTGCAACTGCCCAACCTGCCACACGACTCAGTTCCTTTGGGAAAAGGAGAAGAAGATAACGAAGTGGTTACTTCGGCTGGTGAAATTCCACAACTAACAGAAAATGCACTTCCTCACTGGGAATTGGCACAAAAATACAATCTGATCGATTTTGAATTGGGTGTAAAAATTACCGGTGCCGGGTTTCCTGTTTACCGCGGGAAAGGCGCTCAACTGCAGCGTGCACTTATCAATTTTTTCCTGAACGAAAACCGAAATGCCGGTTACGAAGAGATTCAGCCGCCGCTGGTAGTAAATGAAGATTCAGGATTTGGTACAGGACAGTTGCCTGACAAGGAAGGACAAATGTACCATGTTACAGCAGACAACCTTTACCTGATTCCTACTGCCGAAGTACCGGTGACAAACATTTACCGCGATGTCATTCTGGATGCCAAAGACCTTCCATTAAAAAATACGGCATACAGCTCCTGCTTTCGCCGTGAAGCAGGCTCCTACGGGAAAGACGTACGTGGCCTGAACCGGCTGCACCAATTCGATAAAGTAGAAATTGTGCAGGTTGCACACCCCGAAAAGTCTTACGATATACTGAATGAAATGGTAAACCATGTAGCCGGACTGCTCAAAAAAATGGAACTGCCATACCGTATTGTTCGGCTGTGCGGCGGCGATTTGGGTTTTACCTCTTCGCTCACCTACGATTTTGAAGTTTGGTCAGCTGCCCAGCAAAAGTGGCTGGAAGTAAGTTCGGTATCCAACTTCGAATCTTTCCAGGCTAACCGGTTAAAACTTCGTTTCCGGGACGAGGGTTCCAAAAAACCGCAGCCGGCACATACACTCAATGGCAGTGCCCTGGCATTGCCACGTATTGTAGCAGCATTGCTCGAAAACAATCAAACGGACGAAGGAATAAAAATCCCAAAAGTGTTGGTGCCTTACACGGGTTTTGACCTTATTGATTCCGTATCGAAATAATCTTATTTAAGTGAAAGGGAGTATTTATTGTTCTCCCTTTTTATTATCCATATAAAAAATACGGTCAATGCCAGACTGAGTAACACTGCATAATAACTTCCGGCAGTAGTCCCGATTTCTTCTACCTGCGGGTCAAGAATGTTTTTGTCTATTAAATACATGGAAACCACGGCAAACCCGTTATTGAAAAAATGGGCGATAACAGGCAGCCAGATGGAGCCGCTCCACACAAGTAAATAGCCAAAAAGAACCCCCAGCAACAGGCGGGGTACAAAGCCGTAAAACTGAATATGCAAGGCGCTGAATAAAATAGCTGAAACCCAGATTCCCCAGTGAAAACTTTTGGTCCAGTTAGTAAAAATACGCTGAATAACCCCCCGAAAAAGCAACTCCTCCCCAATAGCCGGTAAAAAGGCAATCATAAAAAGGTTAAACAACAAACCACCCGTTGTTTCCACTTTCAAAAATGCTTCTGTAAGTTCAGCTGCATTTTCCTCGGCATTTTTCATCCATTGTTCCACTCCGGAAAGCCATTCCGGGAAGTACATCTGACTATTCCACTCACCAATAAAATTAATTGCGGGAAGAATAATAACAATCAAAACCGCTACCAGAAAAATGGAAAGGGTTGTAACCTTTTTGTCCATAAAAAGGTATTGGGCCATTTTTCCATGAAAAAGCCGGGCAAGCACAAAAGGAGGAACTATAAACAACCCAATGGATTGTACTACCTGAAAGTATTTTAATATGCGGATGTTTTCCGGATTATCGAAATTCCCCGCAGAGGGAATACTCAAAACAGAGTCTATCCCAAACAGCGGGATAACAACAATGGTGGAAACCAGCAGGAACGCCAGAAAACTCACCAGGATAACAAAGGCAGAAAACATCAGTTGCGGGAACGGTTTCATTTCCCTGAAGGCTGAAGAAACCATTCTTAAAGTTCCCTGATTTTAATATTCCTAAACATCGTTAATCCGCCATGGTCCTGCAACCCAATATGCCCTTTCTTTGCCATGCCGTAATGCTCCCTCTCTTTCCACTTACTATTTTCTTTCAGCTCGTACCACTCATCGCTCCAAAGTTCGTACTCCACTACTTTCTTTCCGTTCAGCCAGTGTTCTACATGTGGGCCTTTCACAATCAGCCGGGTCTTATTCCATTCGTCAATTGGAACCACTTCAGCCTCTTGCGGTGCGTGCATGTCGTAGTTTGCTCCGGAATACTGGCTGTCTTTTAACTCAGTGGGCCATCCTTTGTCATCAATAAGCTGGTACTCCGGACCTGATTCGTAAATGGCATTTACAATCCCTTCCTGTACATGAAAGAAAATCCCGGAGTTACTTTCCGGAGAAACCTTCCACTCCATGTACAACTCAAAATCCTGAAATTCTTTTTTGGAGATGATGTCTCCGCCGTGATCGGAGCCAACACCGGAGTTATTCAAAACTCCGTCCACAATTTCCCAGCCGGTTACTTTTCCACCATTAAACGTTTTCCAGTTTTCAAGCGATTTCCCGTCGAAAAGCAACTCCCAACCTTCTTCAACTTCCTTTTTTGTAAGGGTATTAATTGCGGTGTCTTTAGGTGCACAACCTGCCATTCCATAAGAAAAAGCAATCAGAATGAGATAAACTAAATATTTCATGTTTTTATACGTGTTAATTTTCAATAGAAAACTATGCCTGCCCGGCTTGCTCAGTCAGACAGGGAACTCGCCATTATAAAAATCCTACTGTGTGTAAAATTTATTCCCATAGCTCGTTTCGTAAAATTCTTTTTGGTTAAAAATACCGGCTAAAATTAAAGATTTGTCGGCACTTTTTAAAGCATTGGGTTAAAAATCGAGTTCGAAATAAATGTAAAAAGCCAAAGTCTGGCTTTGGCTTTTTACATATTCCGGATTTCCATCCCTTTTATCCAACATTATTGTTCATTCCTTTACTTGTAATTCAGATTGGTGGGCAGAAATTTTTCGATAAACTCTACGGGTTTTCCTTTGCGGCGTGCATAATCGGCAACCTGGTCGCGCCCCACTTTTTCGAGACTGAAATAGCGCGACTCCGGATGGGCAAAATACTGTCCTGACACCGAAGCATTGGGATACATGGCAAAATGCTCTGTAAGCTCTATCCCCACTTCTTCTGCCTTCAGTAAATTAAAAAGGGTTTCCTTTTCCGAATGCTCGGGACAAGCGGGGTAACCCAATGCAGGGCGGATTCCCTGGTATTTTATGCGCTGAAGTTCCTCCTGTGTGAGGTCTTCATCCGGGGCATACCCCCAAAAATCTATCCTGACTTTTTCATGAAGTAATTCAGCAAATGCCTCACTCAACCGGTCGGCCAGCGCCTCCAGCATAATTGCCTTATAGTCATTATGGTCTTTCCTGTACATCTCCTTCCAAGGCTCAATACCCACTCCGGCAGTGGTGGCAAAACCACCGCAATAATCCGCTTTACCAGACTCCAGCGGCGCCACAAAATCGGAAAGGCACAAATTAGACGCCCCGTCCTTTTTCTTTTCCTGCTGCCGGAAATGATAAAACCTTCCTATTTCTTTATTTCGCAGTTCATTCTCATAAAGGACAATATCATCGCCATCGGCATTGGCTGGCCAAAGACCAAACACGGCATTGGCCTGCAACATTTTCTTTTCAATAATCTCATCGAGAAATTCATTGGCTTCGGCAAAAAGTTTTCGCGCCGCTTCACCTTGTTTTTCGTCGTCGAGAATCTGCGGATAGTGCCCTTTCAGACCCCAGGCCAGGAAAAAGAAGGTCCAGTCGATGTACTCCCTCAACTCTTCCAGCGGATAATCAATAAGTTGTTGCACCCCTTTCACGTGAGGCCTGTAAAGCGGACTGTCATCCCAGTCTATCCGGAGTTTATTCCGGCGTGCCTGCTCCAACGTCAGGTACTCTTTCGGTTTGCGCTGCCCCTGGAACTTACGCACCTCTTCATAATCCTCTTTTACAGACTGAATGTATTTTTCATTTTTGGCGATAAGGTTCGAAACCACATTCACGGCCAGCGATGCATCTTTCACATGAATCACCGGGTGCGAATATTCGGGTTCGATTTTTACTGCCGTATGAATCTTCGAGGTGGTGGCGCCTCCAATCAGCAATGGGATATCCATTTTACGCCTTTCCATCTCTTTGGCAATGTCCACCATAATTTCAAGCGAGGGGGTTATCAATCCACTCAGTCCTACAATATCGACCTGCTCCTTCAGAGCGGTATCCAGAATTTTTTCTGTAGGAACCATTACCCCGAGATCGATAATTTCGTAGTTATTGCACGCCAGTACAACCCCCACAATATTTTTACCTATATCGTGCACATCCCCTTTCACGGTAGCCATCAACACTCTTTTTTGTTTGCTGACGTCTTTCATTCTGGCTTTATCGGCCTCGATGTATGGCAACAGGTAGGCCACTGCTTTTTTCATTACGCGGGCTGATTTTATTACCTGCGGCAAAAACATTTTTCCCGAGCCAAACAAATCACCCACCACGTTCATCCCGTCCATCAGCGGGCCTTCAATAATATTCAGCGCCGGCTGATATTTTTCAAGCGCTTCAGCCATGTCTTCATCCACAAAATCAGGAATTCCTTTTACCAGGGCATGTTCCAGCCGTTTTTCCAGAGAAAGGTTCCGCCATTCATCTTTTTTCTCTTCTTTTTTGCCCTCCTCTTTAACCTCCTCAGCAAATTCCAGCAACCTTTCAGTGGCATCGGGCCGGCGGTTCATCACCAAATCCTCTGTCCTTTTCAAAAGTTCTTCGGGTATTTCATCGTAAATCTGTAACATCCCGGGATTTACGATACCCATATCAAGTCCGGCGCGGATGGCATGAAACAGGAACACCGAATGAATGGCTTCGCGCACCACATTATTTCCCCTGAACGAAAACGATACGTTACTTATTCCGCCACTGGTTTTGGCATGGGGAAGGTTCTGCTTAATCCATTTTATCGTTTCAATAAAATCCACGGCATAATTACTGTGTTCCTCCATACCGGTACCGATGGTCAGGATATTGGGATCGAAAATAATGTCCTGCGGAGGAAAGTTTACCTTTTCAGTCAGAATCTTGTAAGCCCTTTCGCAAATTTCAATACGGCGCTGGTAAGAGTCTGCCTGCCCTGTTTCGTCGAAGGCCATCACCACCGCTGCCGCACCAAAACGTTTAATTGTTCTGGCCTGTTCGATAAATATTTCTTCTCCTTCCTTTAAACTGATGGAATTTACAATGGCTTTCCCCTGCAGGCATTTCAATCCTGCCTCAATTACTTTCCATTTGGAAGAATCCACCATTACCGGCAGTTTGGCAATATCAGGTTCGGCCATCATCAGGTTCAGGAAGGTGACCATCTCTTTTTCAGCATCGAGCATGGCGTCGTCCATGTTCACGTCAATGGTCTGGGCCCCGTCATCTACCTGATTGCGGGCAATGGACAGCGCCTCTTCATATTTTTTATCGCGAATAAGACGCGCAAACTTACGCGACCCGGATACATTGCACCGTTCGCCAATATTCATAAAATTGGTTTCCGCAGTAAGGGTAACCGGCTCCAGACCACTCAGCCTGGTGTTGTCATCTTTCGGGTTAAGATGGTGTGGTTTGGCGGTAGCAGCTATTTGGGCAAACGCACGAATATGATCGGGAGTAGTGCCACAGCATCCTCCAATAATATTTACGAAGCTGTTATCCAGGTAATCTTTAAGGTATCCCGCCATTATTTCGGGAGTTTCGTCGTAGCCGCCAAACTGGTTAGGCAGGCCGGCGTTCGGGTGTGCACTGACATGAAACGGCGCTTTCTGCGAAAGTTCTTTCACATACGGACGCAAATCAGTAGCCCCCAGCGAACAATTCAGTCCGACACTCAGCAGATCGATATGCGAAACAGAATTCAGGAAAGCTTCCAGAGTTTGTCCGGAAAGCGTACGTCCGCTGGCATCGGTAATGGTCCCAGAAATCATTAAAGGAATTCTAACTCCCCGTTCTTCCAGCGCTTCCTCAACAGCAAAAATGGCCGCTTTGGCATTCAGCGTGTCGAAAATGGTTTCGATGAGCAACAAATCAATGCCTCCATCAATAAGGCCTTCTATCTGCTCACGATATGCTGTTTTTATTTCATCGAATGTAACAGCCCTGTAACCAGGGTCATTTACATCGGGCGACAAGGACAACGTTTTATTGGTTGGCCCCAGCGTCCCGGCCACAAAACGCGGCTTTTCCGGATTTTGTTCTGTAAACTTTCTGGCGGCTTCGCTGGCTATTTGGGCCGAAGCTTTATTCATCTTATACACCAAATCCTGTAAGTTATAATCAGCCTGCGAAATTCGGTTGGCATTGAATGTATTGGTGAGGATAATGTCTGCTCCTGCATCCAGGTATTTATTATGGATTTCGGTAATAACTTCCGGATACGTAAGAGACAGCACATCATTATTGCCCTTTTGATCGAATTTTACATCCTTCAGCAGTTGCCCGCGGTAATCTTTTTCTGTTAACTTATATTCCTGCAAAAGTGACCCCATCGCTCCGTCCATGACCAAAACCCGGGACTGTAGTTCTTTTCGAATATCTTTTTTATTTGTCATCTGATTTTAATTTCAATTTTTATGAGCCGTTTTAAATCTTTACTGAAAAACCGACCATATAATTTTTTGTTGGCGCTTGAAGTAAAAGGAATATCCTCTCATAATATTTTTTAAAATGTTGGCCCGGCATTGTTGTCATTAAAACTATCTGTTTCACAAACTACTTCAAAATTTTCAACTCCAATTCTCCCCGAACTCCCACTTTATCTCCACAAACTATTACAACAGAAAGTATTTCCGTGTATTTTTCAGAAAACGTCAAAACTCCCTCAATATCTTCCGGCACTTTCACGTTGTTGCCCAGAGCAGTAGCAAAAGCATCAGCCAAAAGTACATCTTTACAAACCACTGCTACAGCATCGGCCCTGCCAAAGCTCAGTGACGGCCCCACCGTACCCGCTGAAGTACAAATTCCCACTTTACCCATTCCTGAAGGAAGAACAATTCCAAGCTTTTCCGAGAGAGGTGAACTTCCTGCATAAACGGAAAAAACAAGTTCATTGTTCAAAAGGGAAAAAATATCACCGCCATTCTCTACAACCATCTCCTTTACAGAAAAGTTTTGCAAAATGGCTTCCCCCACTTCACGGGCAAACATTCCGGCCACCGATGCCATGGGACCAATTCCTGCTTTGGCAGAAGCATTCGCCATTTCTTTTGCTTCACCGGGCGCAGCTATTCCCGGGTAAAAAGGCGTCAGGCTTTTGGCAAATGCCGGTTCCGTTTTAATGTATGCATCCAGTTTATGGCGCAGGTGTTCTATTGCAACAAGGGCCTCATATTCTATCTCTTTTCGAAAAGATTCCGGATCAATACCAATCCAAAGGTCGGTTTCGAGGTATTTTACCTGAAATTCTCTGAAACGCTCTTTATTGTATTTATTTCGGTAAGATTGCCTGTCGTTTTTCAATTTCCGCTGTTTTTACCTTCTGGTATTATACCATTTGGTACAAAATTTTATCCCGGATTTTACCTGAAATCAATTTCAAACAAATGAAGCGGGCATGCCGGGATACATAGCTCACATACCACACATTTACTTTTGTCAAATTCCAGTTTCCAGTTTTTTTTACTCATGGTAAGAGCGCCTGCAAAACACACTGCCGTACAATTGCCACAGTCGATACACTTTTCTTCCTGAAAGTGAATACGTTTATCCAAAGGTTCACAAATAACCTGATGCTCGGTAAGGTATTTCACCCCCTTCTCGATGTTTTCCTTTTTCCCCTGTAATTCAAGAAGTAAACTGCCGCGTTTACCCGGATAAACCTCAGCCTTCAGAATATTTATCCGAATGTCGTAATCACGCACCAGTTGGTAGCTCAGTGGTTTGTCACCGCTTTGGGGAGGAAAATTCAATATGTACCTTTTTTTAATCATGTTCCACCTCCGTTTCTTTTAAGCTGTTAAGCGATGTATTTTGTGGGAAAATCTGTACCGGTTTCGATAATTCAAACTGCCCTTTTTCCAACCATTCTTTTAATTCTCCGGCAATTTTTCGGGCCTTTGCCAGACTGGAAACGGGAGCAGTGCGCACCTTTTTCCCCTTCACTTTAATGAACCCTGATTGCAGTTGCTCGTAATTTACCTGTTCCAGCTTGGGCATTCCAACCGTTCCGTAATCGAGTACCGATGTTTCAATCTGCCGGTTATTAATGGAAACTCTTCGGGCCATATCTTCATCGAGGATGGGGATAGGAATACCAATTCCGATAAACATACTTACCCCGTACTTTTCGTAATAAACGGCCTGAAGGTATTCCGGCGACATCTCTTTCAAATTACCGATAACCGCTATGGTTGCCGCATTGGTAACCGGGACGCCATATTCGTTTTTCGGACGCGTAGTATGAAACTGGGTGCCGTTCCAAACCACAAAACCCTGGGTGCCGCCAAGAAAAATACGTGTGCCGAGGCCTATTGTCCGGAGGTCGGGGTCATTCAGCAATGGGCTGAGTTCTCCCGAAGTGGAATAAGTCGCATTCCGCAAATTTGGCAACAACGTTCCCATGTAGGTATGAATCATTTTTTTCGTGGTATTCACGGCCACGTTATAATTTTGATATGCATTCCGGGGGTTAAAAAGCGTAAATTCGTTAATGGAGTCGATGTTTATCCTGGTACGGACATGTTTCCGTGGATAGCAGTCAGTTCCCTTTCCCCAGGCTTCCAGCACCACATCTTTTCCTTCCAGCAAATCCTGAATGACATGTGCTCCACCGTAGGCAGGATTCTCAGGATCACAAGCCGTAGCCCCAATGTAGGAATCAACGGCTGCCAGTCCTTCGTAACAGGGAACACCATTCAACCTGATTTTTTCCATTCGTATTGGCGGACTGGTATGCCCAAAATTGATAATGGCGCCCGATGAACACATGGCGCCAAACGTGGCGGTAGTTACCACATCTACTTTTTCGGCAATTTCTGCAGGGCTGGCACTCTGAGCCATTTGGGCTACTTCCTCGGCTGTGAGTACCACGGCTTTCCCCTGTTTTAACTTTTGGTTGATTTCTTCGTAGGTTTTAATTTTTGGCATAATAAAAAGCAACGTTTTCTGATAGCCTACAAATTTAGCCGAATTTACTTCAACTTATTTATCCTTTCTGCTAATTTTACGTGCTGAATTTCAGTTTCTGTATTATGATTAAAATCGATTTTCAAATTCAGCCTGAAGATTTACAGAAAAAGATAGCGCTTTTCTGGGACCTTTCGGCAGAAAAAATTAGACGTATTGACAAACGGTACGATTCTTCCAAAGGTTCGCCGGTATTTACAGTTGACGGGAAATATACCACGCGTGGCTGGACTGAATGGACACAGGGATTTCAGTTTGGTTCGTCCATTCTCCAATTCGATGCTACCGGGGATAATTATTTTCTGGAGTCGGGGCGGAAAGCCACTCTCGAAAAAATGGCGCCGCATCTAAGCCACACCGGTGTTCATGACCACGGATTTAATAACCTGAGTACCTACGGAAACCTGTTGCGTCTGATGATGGAAGGAAAAATCCCTTTCAATGAGTGGGAGAAAAGCTTTTATGAACTGGCCCTGAAAATTTCAGGCTCAGTACAGGCCGGTCGCTGGACGCCAATCAAAGACGGCGGCTTCATCCATTCCTTTAACGGCCCGCATTCATTATTTGTAGACACCATACGTTCATGTCGTATTTTAGTTGTTTCACACCTGCTCGGGCATGTGTTACAAGGAGAGAACGACAAAAAAATCTCCCTTCTGGAAAGAGCGGTTCAGCATATTTCAGCGACAGCCCAATATTCTGTTTTTTACGGAGAAGGGCGCGACAGCTACGATGTGTGGGGACGTACTGCCCACGAAAGTATTTTTAATGTAACCGACGGCAATTTCCGGTGCCCCAACTCGCAGCAGGGTTACACCGGCTTTTCCACGTGGACACGTGGTCTGGCCTGGGCTATGCTGGGATTTGCCGAAGAGCTGGAAGCTTTTCAGCAATTGAACGAAGAAGATTTGAAAAATGTTGGTGGCAAAAAGGAAACGGAAAACAGGATGCTAAAAGCCGCCCGTGCCACCTGCGATTTTTATATCGAAAACACTCCGGTTGATGGAATTCCTTACTGGGATACGGGAGCCCCAAACCTTTACAAACTGGGTGACTACCTGAACAAACCTGCTGACCCGTACAACGCATGGGAACCGGTTGACAGTTCCGCAGCAGCCATTGGCGCCCAGGGTTTGTTAAGACTGGGCAAATTATTAAAGGAAAACAATGAACCGGATGCCGGCAACAAATACTGGCAGGCTGGTTTAACCGTTATGAATTCACTACTCGATTATCCTTACCTGAGTACTAATCCACAACACCAGGGATTGATTTTGCATAGTATTTACCATCAACCCAATGGTTGGGATTTTATTCCGCCAGGCCAGAAAATTGCCTGTGGTGAATCGTCGATGTGGGGAGATTACCATGCCCGTGAAGCAGCGCTCTATTTGAAACGGATAATTGAGAATGAAAAGTATTATACATTCTTTAAGTATTTGAAAATATAGTACTTTAAAACAACAGCTAAAATCCGGCAATACTAAAAAAATTTTAATGGCAACAGCATTAACTGATTTTTCGAAACTGTGCATTCATACCATGACCACAAAACCATGGGATTTGAAACAATGTATAAAAAACTACAGTGCGAAAGGAATTCATGGCATCACCATCTGGCGTAATGTGCTCGAAGGACAAAACCTGCGGGATGCCCGCACGATGCTTGACGATTACAACATGGAAGTTGTTTCTGTCGCGCGCGGTGGTTTTTTCCCATCTGTAGAGGAAAAAAAACGGCAGGCTGCAATGGATGATAACTTGTGGGCCATCAACCAGGCGTTTCTTGTCAGGGCGCCGGTGCTTGTCCTGGTTTGCGGCGCTGACGGCCGGCAACCTCTTGAAAAGTCGCGTGAACAGATTAAAGAAGGAATAATACGTATTCTTCCTGAAGCAAAAGCAGCTGGCGTAAAACTGGCCATCGAACCTCTGCACCCCATGTATGCCGGAGACCGTTCCGCCATTAACACCCTGGCCCAGGCCAATCAAATGGCCGAAGAAATCAATTCCGATTTTGTAGGAGTAGCCGTAGATGTGTACCATTTGTGGTGGGACAATAACCTGCAACAGGAGATTCTACGCTGCGGAAAAAACGGCAACCTGCTTGCTTTTCATGTATGCGACTGGAATGTGCCGACGAAAGACTTTTTAAACGATCGTGGCTTGATGGGCGACGGCTGCATTGATGTTCCCCAAATAAGGGGATGGGTGGAAGATGCAGGATTTTCCGGTTACAATGAAGTGGAAATCTTCTCCCATAAATACTGGGCTACAGAACAAAAAGAGTATCTTGAGAAAATAAAAAATGCATATTTAAAATTTACCTGAAAATGACGATACACAAAGTAGGAATAATCATGAACGGCGTGACTGGCCGGATGGGTACCAACCAGCACCTGATGCGTTCCATTGTTGAAATTATGAAACAGGGAGGGGTGCAAATAAGCGCTACTGAGTTTATTATGCCCGACCCGATACTGGTGGGACGAAATGAAATCAAGCTGGAAAAGCTGGCAAAAATGTCGGGCGTGGAAAAATGGACCACCGACTTGGATTCGGTAATGAACGACCCGTCATATCAGATTTATTTTGATGCCCAAACCACCGGCAGGCGGGCTGATGCTGTAAAAAAAGCCGCGCTGGCAGGGAAACATGTTTATTGCGAAAAACCAGTAGCAACCGATACAGAAACAGCCCTGGAACTTTACAAGGTTTGCAAAAATGCCGGAGTCAAGCATGGCGTGGTACAGGACAAACTTTGGCTGCCGGGCCTTATCAAGTTGAAACGCCTGATGGAAAACGGTTTCTTTGGAAAAATCCTCTCGGTAAGGGGCGAATTCGGGTACTGGGTTTTCGAAGGGGACACAGTGCCGGCACAGCGGCCAAGCTGGAATTACCGGAAAGAAGACGACGGCGGCATCATTGTGGACATGCTCTGCCACTGGCGATACGTACTTGACAATTTGTTCGGCCAGGTGAAAGGGGTATTTTGCCTCGGAGCTACCCACATCCCGGAAAGGGTGGATGAACAGGGTAAGCCTTACAAATGTACCGCTGACGATTCAGCTTATGCCACATTCGAACTGGAAGGTGGTGTGATTGCCCATTTCAACTCGTCGTGGGTAACCCGTGTGCGGCGCGACGATCTGCTCACCCTCCATGTTGATGGCACCAAAGGTTCGGCAGTGGCCGGCCTGCGGGAATGCTGGACCCAGCATTACGGAAACACGCCCAAACCCGTGTGGAACCCCGATATTCAGCAACCCATTAATTTTTATGAGGGCTGGAGCAAAGTGCCGGAGCAGGAGCATTACGATAATGCTTTTAAAGCACAATGGGAACTTTTTCTGAAACATGTGGTAAAAGATACTCCTTTCCCCTGGAACCTGATTGAAGGCGCCAAAGGAGTTCAGCTGGCTGAAAAAGGGCTGGAAAGTTGGGAAAAGAAAACATGGGTGGAGATACCTGACGTTATTTAAACGCTTTCAGGATACAGTGTCATTCCCATAAAATTGAAAACCCATAATAAATAAAACGCAAAATGAATAAGACAGCGCTCATTACCGGAGGTTCACGGGGAATCGGTCTGGGCATTGCCAGGGAATTGGCCAAAGCCGGTTTCAACCTGGCTATCAACGGAGTCAGGAATCAGGAGTCTGTTCAGCCGGTGTTGAATGAACTCAGCGAATTGGGAACAGATGTGATTTACGTTAAAGGCGACGTTTCAAAAGCAGAGGACAGGGAACAGATACTCCAAACGGTAACAGATCGTTTCGGAAACCTGAATGTATTGGTAAATAATGCCGGAATAGCTCCCCGCGAACGGAAAGATATCCTGGAAGCTTCCGAAGACATTTTCGATGAAGTACTCCAAATCAACCTGAAAGGGCCGTACTTCCTTACTCAATTATTTGCCCGCCACATGGTGGAAAGTAAAAAGAAAGATCCGGGTTTTCCCTGTTGCATTATCAACGTTTCGTCGGTTTCGGCAACCGTAGCATCAACCAACAGGGGCGAATATTGTATCTCAAAAGCCGGTATTGCCATGGCTACCAGGCTTTGGGCTGCCAGGCTGGGAGAATTTGATATTCCGGTGTATGAAATACAGCCGGGGGTCATCGCTACCGACATGACTTCCGGAGTAACCGGAAAATATGACCGCCTTTTCGAGCAGGGCCTGTGCATCCAAAAGCGATGGGGATTGCCCGAAGATGTCGGAAAGGTGGCTGCTGCAATGGCCACCGGGTTGCTGCCCTACTCTACCGGACAGGTTGTGATGGTGGATGGTGGAATGACAATACAACGGTTGTAATAATTTTTATCTCTGAAAGACTAATAAAGCAGTTTTGGAAAGGGAATTTTTACAAATAATCAGGGAAAACCAGGGTATCATCTACAAAGTATGCAACATATATTGTGATACAGAGGAAGACCGGAATGATCTCTTCCAGGAAATTGTTGCCCAACTGTGGAAGTCGTTTCCATCTTTCCGGAACGAATCGAAAATAACCACATGGATGTACCGGGTAGGACTGAATACTGCCATTACTTCTTTTAAAAGAAACAAACGCAGGCCTGACCAAAACCGGCTGTCCTATGAAAATTTTCAGATGGCTGATGAAAATTATGAAGCAGAGACAGAAGAGAATATTAAGCTGCTTCACAGCGCTGTGGCCCAGCTAACAGGCGTTGAAAAGTCGATTATCCTGTTATATCTCGAAAATAAAAAATATGAAGAGATTGCCGAAATAACGGGCATTACACAAAATTACGTACGGGTGAAAATGAACAGGATAAAGAAAAAACTGAAAAAACTGATGGATAAGGAGGAATAGGGAGTTATGGAACTGAAAGATTTGAAAAAAACCTGGGAACAACTCTCGCCAGACAAGGAACTGGACGAACAACAAATCAGGGAAATGCTACGTAAGAAGACCCGGAATTTAATCGACCGGATCGATCGAAACATTCGCATTGGGTTTGTGGCACTTTTTATTCTGATTGTCTTGTTTATTCTCGACGACTTTGTTTTTGCTCCCATGCTCATTAAAAAGGTGGGTAATAATGTGGAAATTCCGGAATGGCTTGTGTTCCTGAGCATTTTCAGCAACGTTTTGATCTTTACCACTTTTATCTATTTTGTTGTGCAGTACTACCGGGTGAAAAGAAGCTGTGATATTTCCTGTAACCTGCGTGAAACACTGATAAAAATTACCGGCATTCTCCGTATCTATCAGAGACTGTTCTATCTGGCACTGCTCATTTTAACGCTTGCCATGATTCTGCAGTTTGTGTCCGGCATGTACTCAGGCATGGCGCTTGGGATAGAAGATCAGGGCATTCTTTTTTCCGATATCCCGCTGGGCAAATTACTGTTGGCTGGGGTTGTAGGCCTGACCGTTTTGGTTCTAACCGTCGGCGGTATCTACCTGCTTATGCGCTGGGGGTTCCGGCGTCTTTACGGAAATTATATCAGTAAACTAAAAAACGCCTTGCAGGAACTAAACGAAATTGAACAGTAACAATTAATTCCTGTTATCATTCCTCTTTTCCCAAAAGGGTTATTATTTTTGCCTCTCAAATTCATTCAAAAAAATGGCATTAATAAAATCTATTTCCGGAATCCGCGGAACAATTGGAGGTAAACCCGGAGAAGGACTCAGTCCGCTTGACGTAGTAAAATTTACAGCAGCTTATGCTACCTGGGCCAGGCAAAATTCAGCAAAAGAGGAACTAAAAATTGTAGTGGGCCGGGATGCCCGCATCTCAGGGGAAATGGTTAGTTCCCTGGTAGTAGCAACGCTCAGCGGAATGGGATGCCATGTCGTGAATATTGGCCTCGCCACCACTCCTACTACTGAAATTGCCGTAACCGAAGAACAGGCCGATGGCGGATTGATTCTTACAGCCAGTCACAATCCCAAACAATGGAACGCCCTTAAACTTCTGAATAATAATGGAGAGTTTCTGGATGCCAACGAAGGCGCACAGGTTCTTCAATGGGCAGAATCAGGAGATTTTGTTTTTGCCGAAGTAGATAAATTAGGAACCGTGGTAGAAAAAGATTACACATTAGTGCATGTACAAAAGGTTCTGGATTTGAAACTGGTGGATAAAGCCGCCATTGAAGCAGCTAATTTTTCCGTGGCGGTTGACGCGGTCAATTCTGTTGGTGGCATTGCCGTACCGGTATTGCTGAAGGCTCTTGGAGTAAAAAATATAGTTGAAATAAACTGCGACCCCACCGGCCATTTTGCCCATACCCCGGAGCCCATTCCCGAAAATTTAACGGAAACTTCGGAAATTATCAGGCAAAACAATGTGGACATAGGCTTTGTTGTGGATCCCGATGTAGACAGGCTGGTTGTTATCAATGAAGATGGCTCCATGTTTAATGAAGAATATACGCTGGTAGCCATCGCCGATTATATTTTAAAAAACACTCCTGGAAATACCGTTTCCAACCTTTCTTCCAGCCGTGCCTTGCGTGATGTAACCGAAAAGCATGGCCAAAACTACACGGCCGCTGCCGTAGGCGAAGTGAATGTAGTCGCACAAATGAAAAAGACAAATGCTGTAATTGGCGGCGAAGGAAACGGTGGCGTCATTTACCCCGCCAGCCATTATGGCCGGGATGCACTGGTAGGAGCAGCCTTATTTCTAACCCACCTGGCCAAAAGCGGATTAAAATGTTCCGAACTTCGAAAATCCTATCCTGATTATTTTATTTCCAAAAATAAAATCGAACTCACTCCTGAAATCGATGTAGATACATTGCTGGAAAAGGTAAAAGAAAAATACCAGTCGGAAACAATAACCGACATTGACGGCGTAAAAATCGACTTCCCGCAATCATGGGTACACTTGCGTAAATCAAATACCGAACCCATTATCCGGATTTATGCCGAAGCAAAATCTGAAAACGCCGCGCGTGAACTGGCCTCAGGAATCATCGCCGATATTCAAAGTTTTCTTTGATTTTTAAATTTGAATAAAGAAACGCTGCTTGGTTGAGGAGAATAGAATCAACCGGTAAGAATAAAATATACATTTACGCCGTAAATGTAATTTTATCCTCTTACTTTTAGAGGAATAAAATTCAAAAAACCATGGAAATGAAAAAAGCCATGAGTGAAAATCTTCAGGCACAGCCGAATTTTTATCCTGACAGCTATCCGGATTCGGGCTTTTGCCTTACGATGCCTTATGGCTCTTCTATCACCATTAAAAATTAGCAATTTAAAAATCATGAAAAAGAAAAAAAATATCGGTCTTGTTGCACACGACAACCGTAAAAAAGATATCATTGAATGGGTTACCTACAACTGGAAGGAGCTGGTTCAACACAATCTGATATGTACCGGCACAACAGGCAAGCTCATCGAAGAAGCCATTGCGCAGAAATGTGCCGAAAATGGGGTGGTCCCTCCTCTGGTTACACGTTTAATGTCAGGACCTCTGGGAGGTGACCAGCAACTGGGTGCCCTGATTTCTGAAGGGAAAGTAGATATCCTGATTTTCTTTTGGGATCCTATGCAGCCCCAACCCCACGATGTGGACGTAAAAGCACTGCTACGGATTGCCGTTTTGTATAACATCCCGACAGCTTCGAACCGTTCTACTGCAGACTTCATTGTATCGTCAAGTCTCTTTCACGAAAGTTACAAACCTATTGTGAAGGATTACGAGGTGTACATTAAAAGAGATGTGGATTTGAGCTGAGTAAGCTAAAAGTTTCGAAGAAAAGGCATAACTTTGCCAGTGCAAATTTGAAGAAGTAGAATTCCCGCAGGTTCCATCACCCTGCGGCAAAAAATAAAAAAATGTATAATGAAATCCTTTGGCTAGCCATGCTGCTGGCAAATTTCCTGCTGATTATTTTAGCCTACAAACTATTTGGAAAATGGGGTCTTATTATGTGGATCCCCGTTTCGGTGATTGTTGCCAACATCCAGGTTGTTCAAACGATAAAACTGTTTGGGCTGGCTGCCACGCTTGGCAACATAGTGTATGCTACCTCGTTTCTGGTAACCGACATCCTGTCCGAAAATTATGGAAAACGGGAAGCGAAAAAAGCAATATGGATTGGCTTTTTTAGTCTTATTTCAATGACATTGCTGATGAATATTGCCTTGTACTTTAAACCACTCGAAGGCGATGATTTTTCATTTATCGCACATGAAGCCACTACTACCATTTTTAAGCTGATGCCGCGCATTGCGCTGGCCAGTTTGGCAGCCTACCTGCTTTCTCAGCAACATGATGTGTGGGCCTTCGACTTTTGGAAAAAACGGTTTCATAAAGAAAACCAGCTTTGGTTGCGCAATAACCTCAGCACGATGGTTTCACAACTCATCGACAGCTCTGTATTTGTGCTTATCGCTTTTTACTCCGTATTTGAAGGCGAGGTCTTACTCGAAATTTTTATTACTACCTATTTTCTGAAATGGATTGTGGCTGCTGCCGATACTCCGTTTGTTTACTGGGCAAGAAGGATCTTTAAAAAGGGTGAATTTTTAATAAAATAATGATGACCTCATTCTTATAGTTCTCCTTTGTAATTCTCTGTCAAAAATCCGGGAGAATACAACACGGTCACCGCATTCTCTGCCCTGCTATATCAAAAAAAGAGCTCCGAAATCATTCAGAGCTCTTTTTTTATCGTATCTGCTCAGTATTTAAATACTTTGCATTTATACTGTTCCGCCATTTAAAAAGCGGTTATATAAAATTCTTTTGAACCGATTAAATATCCAGCGAGTAACGTTCAAATCCGGTCACTTTCAAATCTTTATCATTCTGTGCCAGATAATCTTTCACTGAAATTTTTCCGTCTTTAATAAATGCCTGGTTCACCAAAGTAACTTCTTTGTACCATTTATTAAGCGAACCCTGGGCAATTTTGTCTAACATTGCTTCCGGTTTGCCTTCCAAACGGAATTTTTCTTTGGCAATCTCCAGTTCCTTATTAATTACCTCCTGCGGAATAGAATCTGTATCAACAGAAACAGGAGACATAGCTGCTACCTGCATGGCAATGTCTTTGGCAATCTGCTCATCCACACCGGCTTTATTAAAACCAACCAAAGTAGCCAGTTTATTTCCAGGGTGAATGTAACTTACCACTGTTTCAGCTTCAATTTTTCCAAAATAAGAAAGATCGAGTTTTTCACCAATAACACCAGTCTGTTCTGTCACCTGCGCTTCAATGGCTCTCCCGTCAAGTTCAAGTGCTTTCAGCGCTTCTAAGTTTTCAGGTTTTTGCGACAAAGCAACATTCAGGATGCTATCTGCAAAAGCCACAAAATTTTCATTTTTTGCTACAAAATCGGTTTCACAGTTTAGAACAACCAATCCACCAACTTTTCTATCGTCTGTGATTTTAGCCAGAACAGCACCTTCCGATGCTTCCCTGTCGGCACGTTTGCTGGCTACTAATTTTCCTTTTTCGCGAATGATTTCGAGAGCCCTGTCAAAATTACCGTCTGCTTCAGCCAGGGCATTTTTACAATCCATCATCCCTGCTCCGGTAACTTTTCTTAGTTTTACTACGTCGGCTGTTGTAAATGACATAAAACTTACTTTTAATTTTTGTTATACTGCTGCTGTTCGCTATTCTTCTTCATCACCGGTATCGTCGTCGCTTTCCTCAATATCTTCATTCTCATCGACGTCCTCGTTTTCAACGGGTTTTTGTTCAGAAGCTTTCTTTATTTTTCTTCTGCTTTTCTTCTTCGGAGCTTCATCTTCATCTTTCCTCTCGGCTTTCCTCTCGTTCAGTCCTTCGCGTACGGATTCTACCATAGCTCCCACAATCAGTTTTATAGATTGAGAAGCATCATCGTTCGCAGGAATAACAAAATCGATTCCTTCAGGGTTCGAGTTGGTATCTACAATGGCAAATACCGGTATGCCAAGACGCTGTGCTTCACGAACGGCAATTTTTTCCTTCATCACGTCTACAATGAACAATGCTGCCGGCAAGCGGGTAAGATCAGCAATACTTCCCAGTACTTTTTCGAGTTTTGCTCTTTGACGTGTAATCTGCAATTTCTCTCTTTTCGACAGGTTGTCCCAACTCGGATCTTTTGCCAGCTTATCGATCGAGATCATCTTTTTAACAGCTTTCCGGATGGTAGGAAAGTTTGTGAGCATTCCACCTGGCCAACGTTCCGTAACGTAGGGCATTCCCACGCTCTTCACCTGTTCAGCAACCAATTCTTTGGCCTGTTTTTTCGTGGCAACAAAGAGAATTTTCCTACCTGATTTGGTAATCTGTTTTACGGCTGCTGCCGCTTCATCAATCTTTACAATTGTTTTTTGTAAATCGATGATATGAATCCCGTTTTTTTCCATGAAGATGTAAGGCTCCATGTTCGGGTTCCACTTTCTTTTGAGGTGCCCAAAATGAGCGCCTGCATCCAATAATTCCTGAAATGATACTTTTGGCATCTGTTTACTTTTTTATGATTCTAAAAGCAACCGTTGAGTAGTTCCTTCTTACGGGAAGTCTCAACCGTTTTAGATCCATATAATTTAACAATAAAAAATATTAACGTTTTGAGAACTGGAACCGTTTCCTTGCTTTCGGACGACCTGGCTTTTTACGTTCTACTTCGCGCGGATCGCGTGTGAGGAATCCTGCCGCTTTCAAATCTTTCCTCGCTTCCGGGTCAATTTTAACCAGGGCGCGAGTAATAGCCAGACGCAAAGCTTCGGCTTGGCCTTTAATTCCACCGCCGTCGAGGTTCACTTTGATATCGTATTTTTCCACCGCTTCAGCAATATTTAACGGCTGGGTAACAATATACTGCAGAGTTGTAGTTGGGAAATATTCTTTAAACTCACGTTTGTTGACTGTGATATTCCCTTTGCCTTCGTTCACGTAAATACGTGCAACTGCTGATTTTCTACGACCTATTGTATTTACTACTTCCATTTTTCTTAATTATTCGTACTTAAATCGACAACTTTTGGTTTCTGCGCCTCGTATTTGTGCTCAGCGCCAACAACTACGTGTAGGTTCCTGAACAATTGCCTTCCCAACTTATTTTTTGGCAACATTCCCCTCACGGCTTTTTCAACCAGCCTTTCAGGATATTTGGCCAAAATCTGTTTCGGCGTTTGCGAAGTCTGTCCTCCCGGGAAACCGCTGTGGCGGAAATGTACCCTGTCAGTCAACTTTTTTCCGGTAAGTTGTACTTTTTCAGCATTTATCACAATTACGTTATCACCACAGTCAACGTGTGGTGTATACTCGGGCTTGTACTTGCCCCTAAGGATTTTTGCAACCTCGCTGGCCAAACGGCCCAGCACCATATTTTCGGCATCAATCAGCACCCACTCCTTATTTGCGGTTGCCTTGTTAACCGAAACGGTTTTGTAACTTAATGTATCCACTCGTACTAAAATTTTTATTCAACATTTAACCGCATCCAGTGGTTTTTTTCAGGTTTTTCGGGCTTCCCTGAAATCTGTTACCCAAAGGAAATCAATCTTTTATACTATTTATAAGTACGGACAATAATCGGGACTGCAAAAGTATTTTCTTTTTTTTAATTACCAAAACATAACTCTCTTTTTTTCATCCGGATAAGAAATATTTTAAAATGAATTTCAATGGATTGCAATTTGATTTGATGTCAGGCCACTTCTTTTGAATCTAAACATTCTCCAATCTTCAGGTGTTTTTGCTTCAGAGAACATTATTTTCCTAAAAACGGGCAGTCATTTTTTTAGCCTGTGCAGATAATTGTTATTTTTGAAGCGAATGAAAATGAGGAACATCATATCAACCATTCTGCTTGCGGTTTATTCAATCGTTCTCGGCCACAATGTTGTTCCACATCATCATCACTTCGTAAATCCTGAGTTTTATTGTCAGCATGAAGAAGTTCAGCACAAGGGAAGTTGCTGCCATTCTTCTGTTTCTGACCACGAACATGACTCTCACCAACATCAACATTGCGATTTCAATGAGAAAATCATTCTTACAAAATCAGGCTACTTCTCCATTCTATTCCTGCCAGCTTCAACAGTTGAAATAGAATTTTCAAACCAGCGGGAAAAAGTATTTTACGCAAACTACACTGTTAACTCCTGCTCTGATCCAAATTTACGACACATTCTTCTTCGGGGGCCTCCTTTGGTTTCATGATTTATCTATTTTGTCACTTTCCCATGTTTTAGTTTTTCAATGCACTCCAATTGAGAATTTCTGTATTCAGAAATTACGGATGTGTTGTACATGAAAAGTGATACCACAGCATTTCGAACCACACTTTCAACCTATTATTAATTACGAAGAAATTGTAAATCATGAAAAAGATAGCATTCATTTTAACGATTGTCATATTTGTATTCACCTCCTGCGGGAGCGAAAAGAAGAAAGACAATGAGAAGACCCACACGCACGAAGACGGCACTGTTCACCGAAACGATGCGCATGAATATAAGGCGATGCCCGAACAGGAATCGTTTGAAGTGGAAGCCGATTCGACACAACAACATGCCGTTAAAAAGCAACATGATCACGATTATATGCATGAACATGAGGGGAAACATGATCACCAGCATTAACAGCGAAAAATTAAAAGCCAGATGCAACTCCTGTTCATCATCTGCTCCGGGATTTGCACAAGTTATTACTCACTTTACAATACTACAATGAAAGCAATACTTTATAGTATGGTTTTGATGGGGTTGTTTTTTTCATCCTGTCAGAATCAGCATACCAAAGAAGAAGCACACGGCCACAGCGGCGAGGAAGCCAGTTTTCAGTTTACTGCATACCAATCCGGGTGGGAAGTGTTTGCGGAAACAGAACCTTTTATTAAAGGTCAAACATCAGAAATTCTTGCACATATTACTAATTTATCTGATTTTTCGCCCCTGAAAGAAGGAACCGTTACGGCCAGCCTGATTGTTGGCACAAAAGGAATCAGACAAACACTCGAAAAGCCGACACGGGACGGTATCTATCTTTTTAACCTGCAACCAGATGTCACCGGGAGCGGGAGGTTACTTTTTGAAATTGCAACGCCCGACAGCTCCTATTCCGTAACCATAAACGGGGTAACTGTTTTTGCTGATGAACACGATGCTTTTCACGAAGCCGAAAAAGTGGCCATCAGTAATCCTAACGCCATTACCTTTACCAAAGAGCAATCATGGAAAATTAATTTTGCTACGGGAATGCCCCAAATGATTCCGTTTGGCGAAGTTATTAAAACCACAGCCCGGATACAGCCGGCCCAGGGAGAAGAAATGATTTTAACCGCCCAGACCAACGGAGTGGTTCACTTCAACAGAAAAATACTTTCCGAAGGCATTCAGGTATCAAACGGCCAAACATTGTTTAACCTCGCCGGTAGCCAACTGGTTGACGACAACATGCGGGTAAGGTACAATCAGGCAAAAAATAATTATGAAACGGCCAAAGCCAATTACGAGCGAATGGCAGCGCTGGCTGAAGAAAACATTGTTTCGCAAAAAGCGTTGCTCGATGCCCGCAATTCTTTTGAAAATGTCCGCCTGGTCTTTGAAAACCTTCAGCAGAATTTTAATGAGAACGGACAAGTCGTCCGGAGCCCGCAACAAGGGTACATCAAACACCTTTACGTTTCAAACGGCCAGTATGTAAATGCAGGCGAGCCCCTTGTGAGTATCACGCGAAATAAAAACCTGTTTCTTAAAGCTGAATTGCAGCAAAGTTATGCCAACAATTTGCCCTTTATTAAAACGGCAACTATTCATTCGCTCACAGATGATGCCGTTTTCACGCTGAAAGAACTTAATGGTGAAATTATTTCATTCGGAAAGAATGTCTCGGATGAAAACTACCTGATTCCGATAACAATCAGGGTAGAAAACAGAAACAGTTTTATTCCCGGAAGTTTTGTTGAAATTTACCTGAAAGCACAGCCTGACACAGAAGTTTTAACCGTACCCAATGCATCGCTGATTGAAGAGCAGGGAAGTTTTTCAGTACTGGTTCAGCTGTCTCCTGAAAAGTTTGAAAAGCGGGAGGTAAAAACAGGCAGCACGGATGGAATCAGAACAACGATCGTAAGTGGGTTGAATTTGGATGACCGCATTGTACTGAAAGGGGCCACCCTTGTGAACCTTGCCGGCGTTTCCAATACCCTCGATCCACACGCAGGGCACGTTCATTAAAAACAAAAAACAATGTTAGACAATATTATAAAGTTTTCACTAAAAAATAAACTGTTGGTGCTGGTTACGGCGGGAGTTGTAATGCTGGGTGGTTTATACGTTGCCCCGAACATGGATGTGGACGTATTTCCGGACTTAACGGCCCCTACAGTGGTTGTAATGACCGATGCCCATGGAATGGCGGCCGAGGAAGTGGAGCGGCTGGTTACTTTTCCGATTGAAACTGCCGTAAACGGAGCCACTGACGTGAGGCGGGTACGATCCAGTTCTTCGCTTGGTTTTTCTTTCGTTTGGGTGGAATTTGACTGGGGGACAGACATTTACCAGGCGCGCCAGATTGTAAGCGAAAAACTGGTTACGGTAGCCAACGAAATGCCCATTGGAGTGAGTCCGCCGGTACTTGCACCGCAATCTTCCGTAATGGGCGAAATTTTGTTTATCGGCATGCAGGCCGATTCCACCAGCATGATGGATTTACGGACTTTTGCCGAATGGAACGTAAAACCGGTGCTATTGGCAACCGGCGGGGTTTCGCAGGTAACGATTATTGGCGGAGATTACAAGCAATACAAAGTACTGGCCGATCCACAAAAAATGAAATATTACGGTGTTTCTCTGAACGAGTTGGCTGAAACCTGCGCGGGAATTTCACAAAATTCAACAGGCGGTGTGGTCCGGCAATACGGAAACGAATACACTGTGCGGGGCGTGGCACGTACATCCAACATCGAAGAACTCGGAAACTCGTTTATCAAACAGATTAATGGTGCTCCCATAAGGGTGAACGATGTAGCTGAAGTAATTATAGGCAGTGCAGTAAAGCAGGGATACGCATCACAAAATGCCACCCCTGCCATTATCCTTTCGGTTTCGAAACAACCCAATGTAAATACATTAAAACTCACCGAAAATATTGAAGCCAATCTGGCCGAATTAGAAAAAACGCTTCCACCCGATGTGAACCTCGATACAAAAATTTTTCGCCAGGCTGATTTTATTGAAAAATCAGTGGGTAACGTGCAAAAGGCACTCATCGAAGGGGCCGTATTTGTGGTTATAATCCTGTTCCTTTTTCTGGGCAGCTTCCGTACCACCATTATTTCGGTTGTTTCCATCCCCTTATCGTTACTGGTAGCCATTCTGGTTTTCAAACTGATGGGAATTACGATCAACACGATGAGCCTCGGCGGGATGACCATTGCCATTGGTTCGCTGGTGGATGATGCGATTATCGATGTAGAGAATGTGTACAAACGATTACGCCAAAACCATCAAAAACCGAAAGAAAAAAGAAAATCGGCATTTAAAGTGGTTTTTGAAGCATCAAAAGAAATCAGGGCCTCCATTTTAAATGCTACTCTCATTATTATTGTCGCGTTTATGCCTTTGTTTTTTCTCTCGGGAATGGAAGGCAGAATGCTGAAACCGCTGGGGATTGCTTACATCGTTTCGCTGTTTGCATCACTGATTGTGGCGTTGACCGTAACACCGCAGTTGTGTAAAATTTTACTTTCAACAGAAAAATACCTTTCGCGAAAACAAAAAGAAGCCTGGCTAACCCGGAAGTTAAACGCAGGCTACAGTAAATCGCTGAGTTGGATTTTGAATCATAAAACGGTTGCCATTGCTACCACCCTCGGGTTGTTTGTTGCCGCATTACTCACACTAACAACCATGGGAAGGAGTTTCCTTCCTGAATTTAATGAAGGCGCACTCACCATTTCGGCCATTAGCAAGCCAGGCATTTCGCTGGAAGAGTCGAATAAACTTGGGAACCTCATCGAGGAGGAACTACTGAAAATCCCGGAAGTAAGCACTACCGCAAGAAGAACAGGACGGGGCGAACTGGATGAACATTCGCAAACCACCAACAGCGCCGAAATCGACGTCAATTATGAACTGGATAAGAGGGAAAATGAAGCATTCCTGGCAGATGTCAGGCAAACGCTTGCTTCTATTCCGGGAATTGCAGCTACTGTAGGTCAGCCACTGGGGCACCGAATCGACCACATGCTGTCAGGAACCCGGGCAAACATTGCCATCAAACTTTTTGGTACCGATCTCAACAAAATGTTCAACCTGGGGAACCGCATAAAAAATTCGATCACAGGTATTGAAGGACTCGTGGATGTGAATGTGGAACAGCAGGTGGAAATTCCACAAATTCAACTTCGCGCCAAACGCGACATGCTGGCAAGCTACGGAATACCGGTCAGCCGGTTTAACAGCTATGTTGATGCTGCTTTTGCAGGAGAAAAAGTGGCTGATATTTACGAGGGCCAAAAAAGTTTCGATTTAATTGTGCGACTGAATAAAGACTACACTGAAAGTATGGAGGGAATAAAAAACGCACTGATTGAAACCGCTGATGGGAAAAAAGTTCCGCTCAACCAGGTAGCTGAAATTGTTTCAGCATCGGGTCCCAGTTCCATTAGTCGCGAAAATGTACAGCGTAAAATTGTAGTTTCCGCTAATGTTTCCGGACGTGATTTGCTTAGCGTGGTAAATGAAATCAAGGAGCAAATCAATGCCAACATTGAACTTCCGGAAGGTTACCGGATTCAATATGGCGGGCAGTTCGAGAGTGAAGCCCGTGCATCGCAAACATTGCTTCTTGCATTCATTGTGGCGATTATGCTGATTTTCCTGATCCTTTTTCAGGAATTCAGGGATGCCAAACTTTCCGGAATTATTTTACTCAACCTTCCGCTGGCACTCATTGGCGGCGTGTTCACCATATTTTTCACCACCGGAATCATTAGTATTCCTGTAATCATCGGTTTTATTACCCTGTTTGGGATTGCCACCCGTAACGGAATCCTGCTGGTTTCAAATTATAATCATTTACAATCGAAAGGAATTTCACCCCGGGAAACCATCATCAAAGGTTCTGTTGACCGGCTGAATCCTATTCTGATGACGGCGCTGACTGCAGCGTTGGCACTTATTCCGCTTGCCTTCAACGGTGATGCCACCGGAAATGAGATTCAAAGCCCGATGGCAAAAGTTATTCTTGGCGGACTGCTTACTTCCACACTGCTCAACATTTATATTGTACCTATTGTGTACAGTTTTTATCTAAAAAAGAAAAGTTCATGAGAAAAATATTGTTATTAACTAGTTTGTTTTTGATTTCGTTTGGAATTTCGGCCCAGACTGAAACAAGCCGGATCCTTTCAGAAATTGAAAAAAACAACACCACACTGGAAGCTTATCACAATGTAAATGAAGCACAAAAAATGGAAAACCAAACGGGGATTTACCTGGAAAACCCGGAAGTTGAATATCACTATTTGTGGGGCAATCCAATGATAATTGGAAAAAGACAGGATGTTACCGTTACACAATCATTCGATTTTCCGACTTCTTACGGATTAAAGAAAAAAATTGCCGGTGTACAAAACGAACAGGCTGATTTGGATTTCCGGATGAAGCGAAGTGAGGTGTTGTTCCGGGCAAAAACCGTTTGCATCGGGTTAACTTACCTGAATGCAATGCACGAGGAGTTAAAAAAACGGGAACAGAATGCCCGGGATATTTTTGAAGCGTACGAAGCCAAATTTAAAAACGGCGAAACCAATATTATTGAAAAAAATAAAACGCGTTTAAACCTGCTGAACGCCCAAAAGGCCATCCGTGAAAACGAAACACAACAAAACGTTTTACTGGCTGACCTCAAACGTCTCAACGGCGGGAAAGAAATTCGTTTTACACAAAGTGAATTTGCCCCTGCTGAACTTCCAGAGAATTTTGATTCCTGGTTTGAAGAAAACCGCGAACAGAACCTGCTGCTGCAAATGGTTTCCAACAAAATTGACATTCGTGAAAAACAGCTAAAACTGACCAAAGCGTTGAATTTACCTAAGTTTTCAACAGGATACATGTCCGAATCCGTTGAAGGGGAAGCTTTTAAAGGGATTGCCCTGGGAGTTACCATTCCACTCTGGCAGAACAAGAATACGGTTAAGCTGGCGGAGTTGCAACAAAAAGTGGCCGAAGAAATAGCCGCCGATGAACAGGTTCAGAGCTACAACCGGCTGAAAAGCCATTACGAGAAAGCGCAACAACTTCAGGAAACATTAAAGGACTATACCCAGGTGCTTGAATCAGTCAATTCAACAGAACTACTGAAAAAAGCACTGGATGCCGGTGAGATTTCTTTGATTGATTACCTGATGGAACTTTCGCTGTATTACGGCACCGTGGATAATATTCTTTCCATCCAAAACGAATTGAGTCAGACGCTGGCGGGACTGTATTACTACCAGTTGTAAAATATCCAATTGTTGTAAGGGAAGGTTCTCATTCCCGAAAAGGTGAGAGCCTTTCTTTTTAAATTTTCTTCCAAACCGCCAGAAACAAAACGACCCATCCGGCAATAAAACTCAACCCGCCCAACGGAGTTATCGCTCCCAGCCATTTTATGCCTGACACTGCCAGCACATACAAACTTCCCGAAAACACAATAATTCCTGCCGTCAACAGAATGGCCGACCATTTTAAGAGCCCTGACGGGTACATCACAGCCAGGATTCCAATGAGCAGCAATCCCAATGCGTGATAAAAATGGTATTCCACACCGGTTTTATACGTTTGAAGCATGTCGGTTGAAAGTTGCGATTTTAATCCATGTGCTCCAAACGCACCCAAGGCAACCGCCAGTGCCAGAAGTACCGAAGCGGTCATTAAAATTGTTTTAGCCATTTCTTTGAATTTTGTAATGACATTAACAAAATTGGAAACCGGATGTTTGATAGGCTTATGAAGTGGGCTTGGGCATAAAATTCAGTTAAAAAAATAAAAGCCTCAACCTTTTATTTCAAAAACAGGATACCAAAGGACAGCCAATTCTCCCCGCTTTCCTAATTTTGCACGGATAAAAAATCGCAAAAAATGGAAAATAAGAATAGTATTTTCAGCACATTCCCTGAAACAGCAGATTTACTGGAATGGTATAAACAACAAAAAACACACCCAATTCCGGAGATCAACGGGCATATTCATACCCCTCACTCGTTCAGTGCCTTTTCGAATATAGAACAGGCTTTTCAGATGGCTCAAACCGAAGGCATCAGCGTGTTGGGCATCAATGATTTTTACACCACAGAGGGTTACACAGAATTTGCCAGCCTGGCAACAAAGTTCAACGTTTTTCCATTATTCAACATTGAATTTATGGCACTGCAGCACGACTTGCAGGACGCCGGAATTCGGGTGAACGACCCCAACAATCCGGGACGTACATATTTCAGTGGGAAAGGATTACGTTTCCCGGTAAAAATGAGTGCCGGCTCGCAGGAAAAAGTGGAAGAATTACAGCAGGAAAGCAACCGCCAAACTTATCAAATGGTGGAAAAACTGAATGCTTTTTTTGTTGAAAACAACATTGACCTTCATTTTGATGCCGCCACCATACAAAAGGAATTGGCTAAAAATCTCTTTCGTGAACGGCACATTGCCCAGGCCATTCGCCAGGCCGTTCTTGCGAAAGAAACTACAGATGACGGAAGAAAGTTACTTTTTCAAAAAATCTTTTCTGGGAAGGAGTTACAATCGCCATTGAAAAATATTGCCAAGATAGAAAACGAAATCAGGGGAAACCTGCTGAAGTCAGGGGGTGCAGCATTTGTTCCCGAAGATCCGAAAGCTTTCCTTTCTTTGGAAGAAGTAATTGACGTTATTACTGACGCAGGCGGAATTCCCTGCTACCCCGTTTTACTGGATGACCCCAAGGGAAATTTCACCGATTACGAAGCGGATAAAAATGCACTGCTCCAGGCGCTGGTTGAGAACGACGTGTATTCCATCGAACTGATTCCGGGCCGGAACAACTTCAAAATCCTCAAAGATTTTGTCACCTTCTTTCACAAGAACGGATTTGTAATTACTTTCGGTACCGAACATAACACCCCCCAACTGGACCCGCTGAAGGTCAGCTGCCGGGGAGGAGTTGAGCTGGATGATGAACTGAAAAAAATCAATTACGAAGGCGCAGCCATTATTGCTGCTCACCAATATTTCCTCAGTAAAGGTATGGAGGGGTATCTGGATGGAAGAAAAGCCAAAATTGCTGAAAAAGAAAGTTTTATTGAGTTAGGAAAAGCAGTGATTGCATATTTCCAGAAACCTTGAAGGTTTTAAAAACTTTTAAGGTTTAAACCACTTATAAAAATCAAAAAAATCATGAACCAGGAAATACAAGATCTCATTGAAGTTTCGAGATACTACGGGCAGAACAAGTCTTACGTGATTGCCGGTGGCGGAAATACTTCTTTTAAAAATGATCAGCATCTTTGGATAAAAGCCAGCGGAATCAATTTAGGGAATATCAGTGAGAGCGGATTTTGCGTACTCGACCGTGCCAAACTGAATGCGATTCCCAACCAGCAGTTTTCGACCGACACGGTACAACGGGAAGAGGAGGTAAAAAACGCCCTGCTCAACAGCCGGGTGGATCCCGGTTCCGGACTGCGCCCTTCGGTAGAAACATCGCTACATAACCTGTTCAGCTACAAATTTGTGGTGCATACACACTCCACACTGGTAAACGGACTAATGTGCAGCAACCAGGCCGAACAAAAAACCCTGGAAATCTTCGGAGAGGAAGTTCTTTATGTACCTTACTCTGATCCCGGATATATTCTTTTTAAAATTATTGCAGATAAAATAGATGAATACAACCAAAAATTCCACCGGGATCCGCAAATTGTGCTGATTCAGAATCACGGTATTTTTGTAGCTGCCAATACTGTCGACGAAATAAAAGGCATTTATGCCGGTATTGAAACAAAACTGAAAAGCACATTTGCTGTTTTTCCTGAATCAGTGGAAATACCTGTTTCCGAAAAAATGGCAGAAATATTGCCCGCTGTGCGCATGTTACTTTCCGAAGAAAAGCTGAAAGTTGCCACGGCATTCAACAGTTCCTGGGTTGCCAACTTTATTACCCAAAAAGACACATTCGAAAAAGGACTTGCCCGGCCGTTTAATCCCGACCAGATGGTGTACTGTCTTTCAGAATACCTTTTTGTTGAGCACTCCGATACCGCCGAAAAAATAATTCTGGAGGCTCAAACCAAAATAGAAGAATTCCGGAACCGGCGGGGCATGATGCCCAAAATTATATTCATTCAGAACGAAGGGGTTATTGCTGCTGAAGAATCGGCCGTTTCTGTAGGTTATTTAAAAGATATGGTAAACGACTTCTGCCAGATAAGTATCCTTTCTGAGAATTTTGGCGGCCAGCATCCGCTCACACCAGCCCAGGTTGCATTTATCGAAAACTGGGAGGTCGAAAATTACCGCAAAAAGGTTTCGCTGGGCGGAAAAGCGCAGGGTCGACTGGAAAATAAAACGGTAGTGGTTACCGGCGCTGCACAGGGTTTTGGTGCAGGTATAGCTGAAATACTTTTTAACCAGGGAGCTAACATAGTGGTTGCCGACCTCAATGAAGAAAAGGGAAAAGAATTTGCCCGGCAACTCAATTCCAAAGGAACAAAAAACAGCGCTGAATTTGTTTCAGTGAACGTTTCTGAAGCTGCATCAGTGGATGAAATGGTACGTAAGGCAGTACTCCGGTTTGGTGGGCTGGATGTACTGATTTCCAACGCCGGAATTTTACGTGCCGGCGGCCTCGACGAAATGGAGCCTTCCACTTTTGAGCTGATGACAAAAGTGAACTATACCGGTTATTTCCTGTGCGCCAAATATGCACAAAGGGTGATGAAAATCCAGCACCGGTACAAACAGGATTTCTATATGGATATCATTCAGGTTAATTCCAAATCGGGTTTAAAAGGAAGCAACAGAAATTTTGCTTACGCGGGAGGAAAGTTTGGCGGCATTGGTCTAACACAGTCCTTTGCGCTGGAACTGATGCCATTCAACATCAAGGTAAATTCCATATGCCCGGGCAATTATTTCGATGGCCCGCTGTGGAGTGATCCCGAAAAGGGACTCTTCGTTCAGTATCTGAATGCAGGAAAAGTGCCGGGCGCCAAAACTATTGCCGACGTAAAACTGTTTTATGAAGCACAGGTTCCGGCAGGGCGCGGCTGTACACCCGAAGATGTGGCAAAAGCCATTTTTTATGTCATCGACCAGCAATACGAAACCGGACAGGCAGTGCCTGTAACCGGGGGACAAAATATGTTGAAATAGCAGTAAAAAGGAGTAATAAGTGGTGAGGAAAAATTAAGTCTGAAATATGGATGGGTTATCTGTCACAACACTCAGACCTCACTACTCAAATCTAAAAAAATATGAAAACAAAAGCAGTTCGTCTATATGGCAAGGAAGATTTGAGGCTCGAGGAATTTGAACTTCCGCAGATAAAAGAAGATGAAATTTTAGCCAAAGTAGTATCCGACAGTATTTGTATGTCTTCATACAAAGCAGCCAAACAAGGCCCAAAACACAAACGGATTCCGGATAATGTGAATGAAAATCCGGTTATTATTGGCCATGAAATGGCTGGCGAGATTCTGGAAGTAGGCGCCAAATGGCAACACAAATTCAAACCAGGGCAAAAATATTCTATCCAAACAGCCCTTTATTACGAAGATGGGCCACTTGGAGTATTGAGCGCACCAGGTTATACTTATCCGAATATTGGTGGTGATGCAACTTATGTTGTCATTCCCAGGGATGTATTGGTACAAGATTGCCTGCTGACTTACGACGGCCCCGGTTTTTATCCGGCATCAATGGCTGAACCGCTAAGTTGTGTAATTGGTGCCATGCATGCCAACTACCACACCAAGCCCGGCTCATACATGCACCAGATGGAGATTGTAGATGGCGGCAAAATGGCAATCCTCGCCGGGGTAGGTCCCATGGGATTGGCAGCTATCAACTATGTAGTAAACCGTAAAGACCGGAAGCCTTCGTTATTAGTGGTAACGGATATTGACGATGTCCGCCTGCAACGTGCAGCCGATATCTTTACAGTAGAGTGGGCTAAAGAGAATGGCATTGAACTGGTTTACCTCAATACTGCCGGGGTTGAAAATCCGGTAGAGAAACTGAAAGAAATATCAGGAGGAACAGGATATAACGATGTGTTTGCATTTGCACCGGTAGCTCCGGTTATTGAACAGGCTGACGCCATTCTGGCATTCGACGGTTGTCTCAACTTTTTTGCCGGCCCTACCAACCCTGATTTTTCAGCCAAACTGAACTTTTACAATGTCCATTATGCGGCAACTCACATAACCGGTACCTCGGGTGGGAACAAAGATGATATGGCAGAAGCCTTGGATTGCCTGAGCAAAGGCCTTGATCCAGCCGGACTGATCACCCATATCGGCGGACTGAATGCTGTAGCCGAAACGACCCTTAACCTGCCCAACATTCCTGGTGGAAAAAAACTGATTTACACGCATAAAAAACTGCCTCTCACGGCGATTGATGATTTTGCGGAAAAAGGGAAAAACGACCCGTTTTATGCTGACCTGGCAAATTTGGTAAGCAAAACCAAAGGACTGTGGAACCTGGAAGCAGAAAAATATTTACTGGAGAACGCTCCTGAAATTTAAATACGGATAATATTCCCGTCTCACTGCAGGATTTTTATTTCGTAGTGAGACAGGAATATCAAACGGTCAAAGGCTCTTTATAATAGTATGCTCTGGTTTGTAGCAGTTTATAAAACGATGGGGAAAATTGTTTGAGTAAGAACAAGCATCATTCAATATTAGTCTGAAAAAAATTTCCCAAAGTAAAGAATGGGAAAAAGATTCAGGGCAACACAGTATGGAACCATGAATCAGACTCTGACAAAAAAATTAAACGAATAATAAGGGAATGAACCAGGGAATTTTTCTTATTATCGTTTATCCAAAAAAAACGAATTATGAACAACCTCACTCCGGAATTAACCATTGCACTTGAAGCGGCCCGCGCGGGCGCTGAAGTTATCCGCCAAAAATTTGGCGATTCGTCAAATGCCCGAATAAAGGGGGAAGCCCAGGGTTTGGTGACCGATACTGATTTGGCTGCCGAAAGGGCTATTTTTGAGGTATTAAAAAGAAATTCATCTTACAATATCCTAAGTGAGGAGAGTGGTTGGCTTAGAAAAGAACCCGGAAGAAAATGGGTAGTCGACCCGCTGGACGGAACCACCAACTTTGCCCGAAATATTTCGCTTTTTGCCGTATCTATCGGCTTAATGGAAAACAATGATTTTCTTGCGGGGGTTATTGTCGATCCCATTTCACAAAACGAGTACTATGCCACCAAAGGAGGTGGGGCTTTTTGTAATGGTCAAAAAATATCGCTGCCTGTTTTACCCGCTGATTTTAAACCGGGTATTTTTCTTAATCATGGATATGGAGAACCCGACAGAACCAAGTTCAGAGAGTTAGTTAACCGGCTTGCCATCTCTCACGACATATTGAAACTTGGCACTACTGCCCTTGAGTTGTGTTATGTGGCATCCGGCTCATCCGATGGTTTTATTTGTTCGGGAGATTCCCTTTGGGATTTTGCAGCAGGCGTTGTGATTGCAACAGAATCAGGTTGCAAATTCACCGACTGGCAGGGGAACCCGTGGAACGGTGATAATAGTTTCCTGATTGTTGCCCGGCCTGAAATACACGACACATTAGTAGAAAGAATCCGGGATTTACAATATTAAATGGGAATAAAATTCTTACTACCATTCGAAATTTTAACTAAAAGATAACGGCCTTTCCGGGGTTTCGTAAGAAACCAAATTTCGCTCCCTCCTGAAACAGAGATTGGAACAAATTATCCTGTTTTGAATCTCTGTCAAACTCCTTTTTATCTGATAAACCTCATCATTTATTCTGCTTTCGATTTGTTTTTTTGTCCCCGTTTTAACTGAAAATCATTTATTTTGCAGAACTTATCGGAAAAACAGAATATGAACAAGAAACAGGCAAGTGCTTTAAAGGATTACATCTTTATCACCTTTGGGCTGTTACTGTTTGCATTAGGGTGGTTAGTATTTCTCATTCCTTCCGAAATTACGGGTGGAGGGATTAGCGGTGTGGGCGCCGTCCTTTATTTTGCGGCCAAAATTCCGGTCAGTGCAACTTACCTTTCCATCAACGTGATTTTGGTACTGATTGCAATTAAAATTCTGGGCGCCAACTTCGGTGTAAAAACCATTTACAGTATCCTGACACTGTCTCTGTTTTTTGCACTGTTCCAGGGACTTGTTAAAGAGCCCATTGTTGACGACATGTTTCTTTCGGCGGTATTGGGTGGCATGGCCTGCGGAATCGGGCTTGGAGTGGTTTTTTCGCAGGGCGGCAGCACGGGTGGGACCGACATTTTTGCCATGATTGTAAATAAATACCGCAACATTAGCCCGGGACGGATTATTCTTTATTGTGATGCCATTATTATAGCTTCGTCGTATTTTGTATTTCAGTCTCCGGAAAAACTGGTTTACGGATATGTTTCCATGTGGGTGGTATCCTATTCACTTGATTCGTTCTTGAGCGGCGCGAACCGTTCCGCACAAATGTTTATTGTGTCAAAAAAATACGAAAAAATTGCAGATTTTATCAATAATGAGGCCATAAGAGGCGTTACTATATTGGACGGAACAGGCTGGTACACCCGCGAAAATTCCAAAATAATTATGTCGGTTGTGCGCAAAAAAGAAACCAGTCTGATATTCAGAAAAATAAAAGAGATAGACCCGGAAGCGTTTATAACTATGGCAAGTGTGATGGGCGTTTACGGGAAAGGATTTGATAAAATAAAACTATAAACAGAAATCTTGATGGGTAGAAATATTCGCCTAATATTATCAGTTATTGTGTTACTAACTTTTGCAGGATGGTCTTTTTCGTGCCGGCAAACGAAAAAAAATAAAAAAACGACACAAATTGAATTGGATACAATTACGCCGTTACCGCCACCTGTATTAAAATATGGCCTCCCGGTAGATTCGTTTATTTTGGAAGACGGCACAATACGCCCCAACCAGCACCTGAGCCATATCCTTGGAAGTTATGGGGTGAATATGGGAACGATCGACCGCATTGCAAAGCAATCAAAAAATGTTTTCGACGTACGGAAAATAAAGGGCGGAAACAGCTACACTATTTTTCAAACATCCGACTCACTGGCTGAGGCCCGTTATTTTGTATATGAAAACTCAGCTACAGATTACTACGTCTTCGAGTTATTCGATTCACTACGTGTTTACCGGGGAGAGAAGGAAATCGAAACCCGGCTTCGTACTGCCCACGGAGAAATTGAATCTTCCCTTTGGAACGCCATGGCTGACAACGGGATAGACCCTATGATGGCGCTACGATTGAATGATATTTATGCCTGGAGTATTGATTTTTTTGCCATCCAAAAAGGCGATCGTTTCCGGGTAATCTATGATGAATTATTTGTGGACTCCGTATCTATTGGTATTGGTGAAATTTATGCGGCACAGTTTGATCATTATGGCGATGAAAATTATGCGTTTCGTTTCTACCAGGACGAACGGTATGATTATTTCGACGATGAAGGTCAAAGTCTTCGGAAAGCATTCCTGAAAGCGCCGCTTGATTTTTTTCGGATCAGTTCCCGGTTCTCCCACAGCCGGATGCACCCGGTGTTACGTATCCGCCGTCCGCACCATGGGGTAGATTATGCTGCCCCCAAAGGTACCCCGGTTAAAAGTATTGGCGACGGAACCGTTATTACCCGTGCCTATCAAAGAGGTGGTGGCGGGAACTACCTCAAAATAAAGCATAACTCGGTTTACACCACCGTTTACATGCACCTTTCAGGATTTGCAAAAGGAGTCGTTCAGGGGGCCCGGGTAAAACAGGGACAGGTGATTGGTTTTGTCGGGTCAACCGGCTTATCTACCGGCCCTCACCTCGATTTTCGCGTATATAAAAATGGGTCGCCAGTCGATCCGCTTAGAGTGGAAGCACCACCCGTTGAGCCGGTAGACAAAGAAAAAATGCCGGAATACATTGCATTGAAAGATTCGCTGATGACCGAATTGCAAAAAATTGACTGGGAACCCGGTGTGTTGGCCGGAACCAATCAGACCGGGGGCAGTGCATCATCAATACAGTAACCCCATACTTTGTGAACAAACATTCAATTTATTCACTTCGCCCTTAAAAACCGCTACACTTTATTTGACTCATTTTAATATGAGGGCTGGCACAATACAATCCAGTTTACTCTGTTATTTATCTGTATAGTAAAAATAATACGATTAACAGGAAATCAGTATCTTTATTCACAAATTTCCTTTAATACAGATATTTTTTATGCGTCAGTCAATCCACAGAATATACATCTCCTTTTATGTTCTAATTATACTCGGTACTTTGGGGGGATTGATACTTTATGGCGCGAACTATTACTCTACACAAATTGATGAAAGGTACTTTCATGAACAACACGAACTACTAAAACCGACAGGGTTAATCGGGCATGGGCTTGGGATTCTCGGTTCCTTTTTTATACTATTTGGGGTTTTCAGTTATATGGTCAGGAAAAGAATTCGCCGTTTTTCAAAAGTAGGATTACTAAAATACTGGCTCGAATTTCATATTTTCCTTTGCACATTAGGACCGGTACTGATTTTATTTCACACCTCCTTTAAATTTGGCGGGTTGGTTGCTGCCAGTTTCTGGAGCATGGCCGCCGTAGTGGCCAGCGGCGTCATTGGGCGTTTTATCTATTTGCAAATACCCCGTTCCATTGGAGGGCGCGAATTAAGCCGGGAAGAATTAAACACATTAAAAACGGGTTTATTGGCTGACCTGACAAACAAATATAACCTGGATGTGGAAATGGTAGCTTTTTTAAGCGATGCACTGACGCAAAAAACCATTTACCCGGAAAGGAATCCAATCATTAGGCTCTACCAACGCTTGAGGTCAGAAAAACGATTGCTAAAAGAGATGAAAGTGAAGCTAAAAGCACATAAGATCCCATCATCGGATTTTAAAGGGGTCAACAAAACCATAAAACGGGAAATTGTTCTGACCCGAAAAATCGATTGGTTGTGGTTTATGCAACGCATATTCCGTTACTGGCATGTGGCACATTTACCATTCGCATTCGTTATGCTGGCCATAATGGTTGTTCATATCATTGTAGCCATACTTTTTGGGTATAACTGGATATTCTGATGACAGTCCTAACAGAAAAAATAATCATATACGGAGCGGCAGGAATTCTCCTGATCGCTGTCATCTATCTTTACATAAGGAAGCTACGTAGAGAATCTAAAATTGTAGACGATAAAATAAGGCTGGCAAAAGAGGAAGGATTGTACGAACCGGTTTCCCTTCACCCGGTTATCAATCCCAATTCCTGTATTCAAAGCGGAGCTTGCATAAAAGCTTGTCCCGAAGAGGATATAATTGGCATTAAAAACGGAAGGGCGATGGTTATTAATGCCAGCCGCTGTGTTGGACACGGGGCTTGTTTTCATGCCTGCCCTACCCAGGCAATTACCCTGTGCATAGGCACTGAAAAACGCGGCGTTGATCTTCCACATGTCAACCCGTATTTTGAATCGAATGTGAAAGGAATTTTTATTGCGGGAGAAATGGGAGGAATGGGCCTAATCAAAAATGCTGTTGAACAGGGTCGTCAGGCTGTGGACAATATTATTCGTTCCCTGAAAATCAGAGAAAGGAATGTCTATGATCTGATTATTATTGGAGCCGGTCCGGCAGGGATATCAGCTACCCTCGAAGCAAAAAAGCATAAACTAAACACCATAACACTTGAACAAGATTCGCTCGGAGGAACCGTCTTTTCTTTTCCCCGTACCAAAATTGTAATGACCTCCCCCATGGATTTACCGCTTCACGGGAAGGTAAAATTATTTGAAACCAATAAAACCACCTTGCTGAAACTCTGGACTTCGGTACTCAGCAAGAATGAGATTGAAATTCTGGAATATAAAAAAGCAGAAAAAATTATTCGTCAAAACGGAGGGTTTATTGTCAATACGGCTGATGGGAGCCAGTATACTACGCAACGTGTTTTGCTGACTATTGGAAGAAGGGGCTCTCCTCGAAAACTGAATATTCCGGGAGAAGAGCTTCCAAAAGTTTTTTATCGGTTGTTGGAACCTGAGTTCATCCACCATAAAAAAATTGTAGTGATTGGTGGCGGAGATTCGGCAGTCGAATCTGCTTTGCTTTTAGCGGAACAAAATGAGGTAACTTTATCCTACCGGAAAGATACCTTTTCGAGATTAAAACTTAAAAACAACCAGAAAATAAAAGAAGCCATGGCTTCCGGCAAACTGGAAGTTCTGTTCAACTCAAATTTGATGGCCATTGAAGAAAACAGGGTGACCATAAAAACAGACGGGGAAGAACAACCCATTCAGTTGGTAAATGACCTGGTTTACATCTTTGCCGGAGGGGAATTACCTACGGAATTTCTGAAAAACGCAGGGATTGAAATTACCCGTAAATTTGGAGAAGCAATTTTAAAACACTAAAAATATCAATACAAACTAATTTATCCGGATGCATATAAAACTTAAAACCGGATTTTGGGTTTTTACCTTATTGTTTTTGGGAAACCGGGCTCTTGCACAGCTTTCTCCGGGAGAGTTGTCTCATGCCCACGCCCATCTGGAGGGACTGGCCAATTGTACCCAATGCCACATTCTGGGTGAAAAGGAAACAACATCAAAATGCCTGGCATGCCACAAAGAAATACAGTCTTTAGTACTTCAAAATAAAGGGTATCATGCATCTGCCGAAGTAAAAGGGAAGGAATGCGCACAGTGTCACGGGGAACATTTCGGCCGAAAGTTTAAGGTGATTCGGTTCGATGAAAATTCGTTCGATCATAATCTTACCGGATACAAATTAGAAGGCAGACACAGCAAAATAGAATGTGCCGACTGCCATAACGGCGAACTTATCCAAAAAAGCATTTCGCAGAAAAAAGACAATACCTTCCTGGGACTGGGAACCGAATGCCTGAGTTGTCACGATGACTATCACCAGAACACCCTTTCTGCCAATTGCCTTTCGTGCCACAACCAGGATACCTTTCTTCCGGCAACCGGATTCGATCATCAGAAAACCGGATTCCCATTAATTGGCAAACATAAATTGGTGGATTGCGCAAAATGCCACGCTGTTGAACAAGTAAACGGGAAGGAATTCCAGCGGTTTGCAGGTGTGGATTTTTCCAATTGTACCAGTTGTCACCAGGACGTGCACCGGAACAAATTCGGGAACGATTGCCGGAAATGCCACAACGAATTTTCATTTCATGAGATAAAAAGCCTGAGCGCCTTCAACCACAACCGGACAGATTTTCCGCTACGCGGGATGCACCAGGCCGTCAATTGTAAATCATGCCACTCGGGAAGCTACACACAGCCGGTAGCACACAACCACTGTTCAGACTGCCACAGCGATTACCATGAGAACCAATTCCAAAAAAACGGTGCTTCACCCGACTGTGCCGTGTGCCACTCGGTAAATGGTTTCTCCCCTTCTTCCTTCGGGATTGAAAGACACAACCAATCGGAATTTGCACTGGAAGGCGCGCATCTGGCAACTCCTTGTTTTGCCTGTCATTTTCAAGAAGAAAAATGGAATTTTGCCAATCCGGCAACTGACTGTATTGATTGCCATGAAAACATTCATAAGAATGTATTAAATGAAAAATATATTCCAAATAACAATTGCAAAAATTGCCATTCGACTTTCTCCTGGGATAAAATTTCATTTGACCATAGTGTAACTAATTTTCAGCTTTTGGGTAAACATGCTCAGGTTACCTGCCGTGACTGTCATTTCAGGGAAACCAGCGGAATGATAAACCAAAAGTTTGCACACCTTGCTGAAAGCTGCGAAAATTGTCATGAAGATGTACATTTCAATCAATTTGAAGTGCAGAAAAAGAATGAATGCCAACGGTGCCATGCATTTAATGACTGGCTACCGGAAAAATTTAATCATGACGATACTCAATTTAAACTTGACGGGAAACATGCAGGACTGGCATGCAAACAATGCCACAAAACAACAGGCGATTTACCCCGGAATTTCATCGTTTACAAATTTGAAGATATATCATGCGCAAGTTGCCACTAGCTACCGGATTCTTAATGCTTGTTGGAGCAGGGCTGTTCCAAACTATTAACGCAGGATTATTTCAGCAAAACCCACACGGCGATGCTCTGAAAATCGACTGTGCCAAATGCCACTCTACTGAAGGATGGACTTTTTCTGCATCAGCGGCAGTTTTCAGTCACGATTCCACCCGGTTCAAACTGGAAGGTCAGCATGCTTATACCGATTGTAAGGCATGCCACACCTCACTGGTTTTTTCCAAAACCACAACCAACTGCGTGGATTGCCACACCGATATGCATAACAATACGGTTGGTTTTGATTGCGCCCGGTGCCACGACTCCAAATCATGGTTGGTACAAAACATATCTGAAATTCACCAAATGAGCCGTTTCCCGTTACTGGGAGCCCATAATACTGCGGATTGTGCATCGTGCCACACATCTGTTTCCTTTCTTGAATTTCAACCTTTGGGAGTTGAATGTATTGACTGCCACCGAAAGGAATACCTGGCAACCACCACTCCGAATCATATTCAGTCCGAATTTTCCACCGATTGTATAGAATGTCACAAAATAGATGCTTTTACATGGACAACAGAGGGATTAAACCACGACTTTTTCCCTTTAACCAAAGGGCATGAAACAAGCAACTGTGCAGCCTGTCACACCTCAGGGTTACAAGAGCCTTTATCCACAGATTGCTACAGTTGTCATCAACAAAACTTTGCTACAGCCATTAATCCGTCTCACCAGCAGGAGGGATTTACCACAAACTGCATCGATTGTCATACTACTGACCCGGGCTGGCAGCCTGCAAAATTCGAAACTCACGATGCCTTTTACTTCCCAATCTACTCAGGCGAACACCGAGGTGAATGGGAAAGCTGCACCGATTGCCACACCCAGCCAGAAAATTATTTAGTTTTTAGTTGTATTAATTGCCACGCACACAATCAAAATGAAATGGATAATGAACATCAGGGAATCAGCGGATATTCCTACAATAGTTTATCCTGCTTTGCCTGTCATCCCACTGGCAACAAAGAAGGCGCTTTCAACCATGGTGCTACAGAATTTCCGCTAACCGGCGCCCACCTGACTACTGAATGTGCCGACTGCCATACCACTGGTTACGCAGGCACTTCCATGTTGTGTGGTTCATGTCATACAAACAATTTCAATGAAAGTACAAATCCGAATCATCAATCGCTGGCAATTCCTACAAACTGCGAAGATTGTCACACCACCAATCCCGGATGGGAACCGGCTTTGTTTCCCATTCATGGAGATTTTTATGCATTAAATGACGCGCATGCATCCGTTGCAAACAATTGTTTCCTGTGTCATGAAGGAAATTACGCCAATACGCCAAACAGTTGCTACGGGTGTCATTCAACAGATTACAACAATACCACAAACCCGGCACATGCACCTGCACAGTTTCCTACAGACTGCATATCTTGTCATAATGAAGCTGCCTGGTCTCCGTCAACCTTTAACCACGACGGGCAGTTCTTCCCTATCTACAGTGGAAGGCATCAGGGCGAATGGAATACATGTGTCGACTGCCACACCGAACCTACCAATTATTCCGTATTCTCCTGTATTATTTGTCACGAACACAACCAACCGGAAACAGATAGCAGGCATACAGATGTATCCGGATATGTTTATTCAAACACCAGTTGCTACACATGTCACCCAACCGGAATTGCAGAGGATGATTAGAAAAAAAACATACAGGATCCCGGCTCTTTTTTTCACTTCTATTTTGAGTGCTGCGTTGCAGATTTCCGCACAAAATCTTCCAGGCACGTCTCAAGGAAACATCTCATACATCACCAGCCAGAATATTTATGTGAAATTTGAATCTACTGAAGCGATTGAAAATGGGGACACACTTTTTATTTTACAAAATGAGGTTTTGGTTCCTGCCCTTGTGGTCCAGCACCATTCTTCCATCTCTTGCCTCTGTATGCCCCTCGAAAACCATACATTTCAAATTGCTGATATAATTTTCGTTAAAAAGAAAAGAACAAAAAAAAATAGTTTGCAGGAAACGCCCCCGGAAAGTGTTCCTGAAAAAGACATAAGCGAACACGTCCTGACTTCGCAGGAAAAAGAGAGGGAGGAGAACTTCAGCGGAAGGCTTTCCTTCTCATCTTATTCCAATTTTGCAAATACATCTTCTGCTGACGCGCACCGGTTCCGTTATACTTTCTCCTCAAAAGCCGATAATATCTCAAATTCGAACCTTTCCGCTGAAACTTACATTTCTTTCACACATAAGCAGGGCCAGTGGAATTTGGTAAGGGAAAATCTCAACAATGCCCTGAAAATATATAACCTGGCTCTAAAATACGAATGGAACAAATCGGCCACACTTTGGGCCGGGCGGAAAATCAACCCTGTCATTGCCAACGTAGGCGCAATCGACGGATTACAGTTCGAATATAATTTCGGTAAAATATTTACAGGTATTGTGGCAGGTTCGCGACCCGATTTCGAAGATTACGGGTATAATTTCAACTTGTTCGAATACGGTGGCTATTTCGGACAGAAACTGAAAGTAAAAAATGGTTTTGTACAAACATCGCTGGCTGTATTCGAACAAAGAAACAACGCTCAGGTCGATCGGCGATTTGCTTATTTTCAGCATACAAATTCAGCTGTCAAAAACTTACATCTTTTTTCTTCCATTGAATTGGACTTATATAAACTGGAAAACAACCAACCCAAAAACACACTGAACCTTATCAGTTTATATTTTTCTGTAAGCTACCGGATTTCCAGACGGATATCGCTATCTGGTTTATATGACAACCGCAAAAACGTCATTTACTACGAAACATTCCGAAACTACGCTGACGAAGTATTGCAACAAGCCAGCCGGCAGGGAATCCGTTTTCGAGTAAATTACCGCCCGGTGAATTACCTCACATTTGGTATAAATGCAGGAACACGCTTCAAAAAAGAAGATCCACGGCCGACAAAAACATTAAATGGGTACGGTTCCTGTACCCGGATTCCAGGCATAAATACCTCGGTTAGCATATCTGGCTCACTCATGCAAACCGGTTACCTCGATGGCCATATTTACGGGGTGCGCTTCACGAAGGACATTATCCCGGGAAAAATATTTTCCATGTTGCACTACCGGCACGCCGAATTTAAATATTCAAAATCAAGCCTGAAACAAAACATTGCGGAAATAGACTTTTCTTACCGTCTCAACAAAAAGTGGTATTGGTCTGTTAACTTTGAAATTACTGAATCAAAAAATGATTTTTATAATCGATTGTATTTTAGTACAAAATACAATTTCTGATAAAAAAGAAGCCAGGTTGGGCAAAAGAGTATATTACATTTTGAATGATATAATTAATTAAAAAAATGAGAATCTTCTTAATATTGATTTTAGCGTTAGGGGTGGCCTCGTGCGTAAGAAATAAAAACGGGCAATCAGTTCAGGGAACAGAAACTACAAATGAAAAAGTTTTTGAGGTCGCGGAAGTGATTCAGGCAAGTAGTTACACCTATCTGAAAGTAAAGGAAAATTCAGATGAAAAATGGATGGCTGTTACCAAACAGGACATCCGGGTTGGTGATGTGTATTATTATGAAGGAGCATTACAAATGACCAATTTTCATAGTAAGGATTTAGACAGAACATTTGAAGAAGTCTATTTCATAAGCCAAATCAGCAAAAAGCCTTCGATGATGGACAAGCTGGAAAACATGGGCGGACCGGCTGAGCCGAAACACTCCGGTAAAATTGAGACAAAACAGAAGAGCACCATCAAGCTAGAAAAAAGCAACAGTGAAATGACCATTGCAGAGGTATTTGCCAACCGCGATAAATACAGTGGCAAAGGAATTGAAATCAGAGGGGTGGTGGTGAAGGTAAACAAGGAAATAATGGGCCGAAACTGGATCCATATTCAGGACGGAACCAGCAGCGATGGCAAATTCGACTTAACCATTACCTCGCAGGATTTGGCCCAGGTAAACGACGAAGTAACTTTTAAGGGTGTAATCACGCTTGAAAAAGACTTTGGGGCCGGTTACTTTTACGATGTAATAATGGAAGACGCTTCACTTACAAACAAGGTAGAAGCTGGCGCAACCATGTAACCCAAAAGCTTTCTTCCGGCCCTTTTCAACCATTACACTCTTTCATCCAGTGTAATATAATTTTGTTGAGGAAATACATTTTTATAGGCAGGACGGATAATCCTCCCGGAGCCAAACGTAAGCTCTTCCAGGCGGTGTGCACACCATCCTGCAATTCGTGACATGGCAAATAACGGGGTGTACAAAGGTTCCTTAATGCCGATACAATTATATACGAAACCCGAATAGAAATCGACATTGGCACATACCCGTTTGGCCACTTTGTCTCCTTTATATTCATAGAATATCTGAGGGGCCAGGTTTTCAATCATCTCGTAGAGTTCATATTCTTCGAGACGGCCTTTTTCCCTGGCCAGTTCGCGGGCTTGGTTTTTCAGCAACTTTGCCCGGGGATCGGAGATGGTGTAAACCGCATGGCCAATCCCGTATATCTTTCCGGAAAAATCGTTGGCCTGCCGGTTTAGTATTTTTTTCAGGTAATCGGAAACTTCACCCTTGTTATCCCATTGTTTTACATTCTTCTTAATATTGTCCATCATACAAAGGACTTCGTGGTTTGCGCCGCCGTGCAAAGGCCCCTTTAGCGAGCCAAGTGCCGAAGCCACCGCCGAATAGGTATCAGTCAAAGTTGAACTGGTTACCCTGATCGTAAATGTTGAGTTGTTACCTCCGCCATGTTCTGCATGAAGAATCAGTGCAAGGTCAAGAATATCAGCTTCCAGCCGGGAATATTTACCTGCCCCTTTCATCATCATCAGAAAGTTCTCAGCAGTGCTCAACTCCGGATCGGGATGCCGGATTGACAGCGTTCTTTTCTGATAATAATGACGCATGGAATGATAGGAATATGCAATGATGGTCGGGAATTTGGCAATCAAATTCAACGACTGGTCAATCAGATTCTCGGTTGAAATGTCTTCTGCATTATCATCAAGAGTATATAAGGCAAGAACAGTTCTTGCCAAAACATTCATAATGTTTTGCCCTTTGTTGGCCAAAATCATACTGTTGGTAAAATCATCGGGAAGTTTGCGCAATTCCCCCATGTACTTCACGAACTCACTGAGCTCTGTTGCCGTAGGTAATTTCCCGGAAAGTAACAGGTAAACCACTTCGTCAAACCCATGACGCTTCTGCTCTGCGGCACCATGTACCAATTCCTCCACATCTATCCCGCGGTAGATCAATTTTCCGCCAGTAGGAACCAGAATGTCTCCCTCGCGCTGGTACCCGACCACATCACCAATATTGGTAAGGCCTACTAAAACTCCCGAATGGTCCGCATTGCGAAGCCCACGTTTCACATTAAATTTTTCAAAAAGAGAAGGTTCTATTTTTGAAACGTTTTCCACTGACCCGGATAAATATTTTACAACGGAAGAAATCTCTGACTTGCTCATAATAATCTCTGATAGTTATTCGATCCAAATTTACTTCAGGAACAAATTGAACGGACTGGAAGCAATAAAAATCAGATGCATTGGAATGAAGATTTAATATTCATGATAAAAATCATGACAGTGCCAGTTGGAAGTAAATGATTAAATCACTCGTAAAGCAGGGTCAAATCACTGTTCAACCTGATAAGCTGGATTTGAAACGGGAAATTGAGCCCCTGATTCCAAAAGCTTGTTATCAAGTACCTTTTTGAGTTCCCTTGTTTTTTGGGGAAGTTTTGCTGACAAATCTGTTGTTTCTCCCGGATCAGCAGCCAGGTTAAATAATTCCATACGGCTGTCCTCGTAATAAACTACCAGCTTCCAGTCTCCTTCTCGTAATGCGGAACCCGGTTTCCAGGCGCTGCCGTGGTAATGTGGAAAATGCCAGAAAAGTACATCGCGCCCGATATTTCCATTTTGGGTCAGAACTGGCAGTAGACTTTCTCCATCATATTTTTCATGTTCAATACCTGCAAGATCTAAAATCGTTGTATAAAAATCCATGCTGATAACGGGTTGCTCTGCAACCTTGCCGTTTTCCTCAATATCCGGCCCGGCAATAATCAACGGCACCCGGATTCCTCCCTCGTAACACCAGCCTTTCCCGGCGCGCAACGGACCATTGCTGGTTGGGGCATTTTCCCTTGTAAGCGTGGAAAGTCCGCCATTGTCGCTGGTAAAAATGACCCATGTATTTTTATCCAGCTCCTGATTTCTGAGGGCTTCCATAACTCTCCCCACGTTTTCATCCATCGCTGCCACCATGGAAGCAAAATCGGCATTCTCCTGCACCAGCTTCGTCCAACCATCGCCTTCTTTTTTATGCAGAACCGAATCAAGCGCCAAATTTTCCCTTTTTAGCCGGTATTTGCCGATGTGTTTTTTTGATGCCTGAATCGGAGTGTGCACGGTATAAAATGCAAGGTACAGCAAAAACGGATGGCCGTTGCTTTCCCGGATAAACCGGATACTTTCATTCGTCAGCCGGTCGGTTAGGTATTCACCTTCGGGCCCGTCTTCCAGCTTCGGATTTTTGTAGGGTGAGTAGTATCCTCCAGGTGGGCTGCCCCGGTGGTGACCGCCAATATTGATATCAAACCCCTGATCTTCCGGAAAGAAACCTTCATCGCCTAAATGCCATTTCCCAATGAAGCAGGTTTTATACCCGGCTTCTTTGAGCTTTTCAGCCAGGGTAACCTCCTCCAAAGCCAGTTCATTCTTATCCTGCGGGCCCAACAAAAGACGGTTTTTAGGATCGAGCCCGGGAATCCAGTCGGTAATATTCACCCGGTTCGGATGTTTTCCTGTCATTAGCGCCGCACGGGTAGGACTGCATACCGGATTTGCTGCGTAAGCCTGGGTAAACCTTACCCCGTTTTCAGCAAGCCGGTCGATGTTCGGTGTGTCATAAAAACTTTCCGGGTAGTTACATTTTACATCGGCCCAGCCCAAATCATCCACCAGAATAAAAACAAAGTTGGGCGGCTGCTTTTCCCGGGAGCAGGAAAACCAAAGGATTGGGATAAAGATGAAAACCAACAGTTTAGTTCCGGACATCTATAATATTTGACTGTTTCGTCAGATTTAATTCGTATTATTCAGCGAGCGACCCAGAGTTGCCCGCTGAATAATTGCTTCATGTTATATTCATTTGATGTACGATTGAACTCTAAAAACGTTGGCCTAGTACTGACATTTAATCAACTGAAAGAGCGAAACGAATTTAAAAGTTCAACTCAAATGACAATTAGTACATTATTTACTCATCTCCGCAAAATACTTGTAAAACAGCGGAATCGTTTTTATTCCGTTGAAAAACTGCTCCAGCGGATAATTCTCGTTGGGTGAGTGAATGGCATCCGACTCGAGGCCAAATCCCATCAAAACCGTTTTTATTCCCAACACCTCTTCGAACGTTGAAATAATAGGGATACTGCCTCCCGAACGCACTGGAACCGGACGTTTACCATACACATCGGAGTATGCTTTTTCTGCTGCCTGGTAGGCAGGAATGTCGATAGGACACACATATCCCTGGCCGCCATGCAACGGAGTTACCTCCACTTTAACAGATGCAGGCGCGATATTCTCAAAATAATTTTTGAACAATTCAGAAATTATTTGGTAGTCCTGATTGGGAACCAGCCGGGTGGATATTTTGGCAAAAGCTTTCGACGGCAAAACGGTTTTGGCACCTTCGCCGGTATAGCCTCCCCATATTCCGCACACATCAAACGAAGGACGGATGCCGGTACGTTCGGTGGTTGTAAATCCTTCCTCACCGGCCAACTCATCCACATCAATCGCCTTCTTATAAGCTTCCTTGCTAAATGGCGCCCGCCCCAACAGTTCACGTTCTTCAGAAGACACCGTCAACACATCGTCGTAAAACCCGGGGATGGTTACTTTTCCTTTTTCATCCACCATTTGATCGATCATGGAACAAAGTACATTTATCGGATTGGCCACTGCACCCCCAAACAAACCGGAATGCAAATCGCGGTTGGGACCGGTAACCTCCACCTGCCAGTAGGCCAGTCCACGCAAACCGGTGGTAATAGACGGCGTGTCGGCAGAAATCATAGCTGTGTCGGAAACCAGAATCACATCGGCCTGCAACATCTCCTTGTGGTTTTCGCACCACTTGCCAAGGTTGGGCGACCCAATCTCTTCCTCTCCTTCAATCATAAACTTCACATTGCAGGGAAGCGTACCGGTTTTTACCATCATTTCAAATGCTTTGGCATGCATCATGCCCTGCCCTTTATCATCGTCGGCACCGCGACCCCAGATTTTTCCTTCACGAACCTGCGGTTCAAACGGGTCGGTATCCCACTTTTCAATGGGATCAACTGGCATTACATCCATGTGGGAATAAACCAAAACAGTTGGTAAGTCCGGGTTAATAATTTTTTCAGCATAAGTAACCGGGTTCCCTTCGGTCTCAAAAACTTCAGCTTTATCCACTCCTGACTCCAGCAAAAGCTCTTTCCAATATTTGGCAGCTTTATACATATCAGGTTTATGTTCTTTAATGGAACTGATTGATTGAATACGCATCAGTCCGAACAATTCATCCAAAAACCGGTCTTTGTTTGCTTCAATGTAATTATTGATGGTTTCCATAATTTATTTTTTTTGAAAATTTCAGTAAAAAATATAATTCGGAAAAAATACAGTTTTCTCTTTGAATAAGAAAAGCAAAATGTCATAAAAAAAGGGCAACCTGTTAGCGGCTGCCCTTTCAGTCATTCATATATCTTTAAACGCTAGTTCACAATTTGCTGAAATTTAGCATTGTTGAAATACTTTGCAAATTCCACATCGGTTTTTGCTTTCCCTTTCATAGCAGGATCCATGCTACATGCTGACTGGAGACTTTCGAGCAGCAGGTTTTCTCTTGCTGTGCGTGCGCCGATAACAGCTTTCAGGTATTCATTCAGAGCCGATTCACTTTCATCAGCTTCCAAATCTCTGAGAGCGCCGTTGTTGTCGCCACTCAATATTTTTGCCAGAGCGCTGTTTTCATCTTTGAAATCACTCATGTATCTTACAGCCTGATCGTAATTTGCTTTTTTGATATTAACCATACCCTGGTTGTAATCTACCTCGTCGCCAGCGCCTGAAGCAGCTCCAAATAATGTTTCTGCCGCATCCACGCTTCCTTCATAAAGAGCGATTGCACCAAGATTATTTTTAATGATAGGCTCATCGTTTTTCAACCTTTCAGCTTTTTCAAACAGTGGTTTTGCATCGTCATAATTCATTTGTTTAACCAGAATATAACCTGCATTGTTTGGTCCACGCCAGTCATTCGGATAAACTTTGATGAATGAATTATAAATGGCGAGTTGTTCATCCAGGCTGTCGAACAAGGTAGCCGCATAAAGCAACTCGGCAGGATTCAACGAAGCAGGATCTGATTTGGCCAGCGCCTTCAGCTCTTCATCAGTCTTACCAATGAGTTCAACACTGGTGAGCAGCTTGGCACGACGCAATTCAGGAAGAACGGTTTCTGCCAGTTCGGTGAAAGTTTCAGACAAGTTCCTGATTTCACGCTCACGTACTTCAGGATCGCTGTACATAGAAAGAACTCTCAAAATCAACTCTTTATCCTGAATATTAGAAGCTTCCAGTTTTTCTTTGAAACCATCCCAGTCTTCCGGGGTATATTTGGTTTGCAGGTCGATATTTACACCTACTTCTTTCAATTTTTTCGAAAGAAATTCGGAAGATGTATTTTTACGTTTGCCAGCCAGTTCAGTATTGAAATCGATGGTTCCGTCTGGTGAAGCATACGCAGAAACCTCTACATTTTTCAAATCAATACGTTCTTCCTCATTGGCTTTTTGGGTGTACTCCAAATAAGCCTTAATATCTTCGGCGGTAATTTCTTCATTCCGCAAGTTGGCACGGTTAATCAGATAATGAATATCTGCAAGCATTTCATCCGGAACAATTCTTTGAAACGGATCGATATTCGGATCGTATTTACCTGTGTTGTTTGCTTCGCGACGAACGCCTAAAATGGCTTTCGGTGCATTCGCAACCATTGTGCTGGTAGCAACTACGCCATCAGCTATTTTAATGGGATCAAAATCAAGTGTTTTAGCCCCTTTTGAGGCAGTCATGTTTACGATAAGTTGTGATCTCCTCATGGCTTCTACAAATTCTGCAGCATCTTTATAACTAAAAGTTCCTCCGGCATTGTAGCTAATCACCCTGTTGTTACCCTGAACCTTTTCTCCCTGAAGCGTAACCGGCCCCAAAGCCTTTTCGCCTCCTTCGTATTTCAACACAGGAGTGGCCGTTAAAGTGGCCTTCTTGTTGAAATATTTTACCGGGAACCTGCCATCGATAACTACATCAACTTCCCCTGCATGGGCTTCAAGTACCTCGGGTGTCACTTTAAATTGAATCTGATCAGCATTCTTTTTCATCTTTTTCAGCCCCGCACAACCCGAAAAAAGTACAGCAGCTAACGCCAAGAAGAGTAAAGATTTAAATTTGAAATTTTTCATAACATACCGTATTATTTAATTGATTTAAACATTATTTCCCTCCGCACACAAAAATAGCAAGCTTTTTCATTTCAGAAAGAGTTAGCCGGGAATTTTATGACAAAATCACCCGATTTATTCCTAATTTGTAATCACTTTTACTTATAATGTTTTTCAGAAGCTGGTAGTGCTCCAAATTTTTCACAAAATCAATCTGGCTTATATCCACCATAAGCACCGGGAATGTATCAACCTGTTTTAAATGACTAATATATCCTTCCTGTACCTTGCGGAGATAACCGGCTGTAATTCCCTGTTCATAATCTCTTCCCCGCATTTTTATATTTTCGAGCAACCTGGGTGTTTCGGCATGCAGAAACACATATAAATCAGGGTTTGGTATGCCATCGGAAACGATATCATAAATCTGCCGGAACAACTGATATTCATCAGAGTTCAACGTATGTCGGGCAAAAACAGCTGTTTTGGAAAAATGATAATCGGCTACAAACTGGGGCCGGGAAAGATCCGGACTCATTATCTCCTGCTTCACCTGAGTGTACCGGTTGGCCAGAAATGAAAGTTCAAGAGGAAAGGCATACCGGTCCTTATCTTTGTAAAACTTTGGCAGAAAAGGATTGTCATCAAACTGTTCTGTAATAAATTTGGCATTTAAGTCTTGCGCAAGCATTTTCGCCAGGGTAGTTTTACCTACTCCTATATTTCCTTCAATCACTAAAAACCGCATGCTTTGTCCAATAACCTTACATTAGTTTTTTGTCCATTCTCACTTTCCTGTCTTTTTTACTTCCCCAAAAGTAACCGGTAATCAACCCTATGGAGAAACCTGCCGACAGCATAACCCAGTCCTCTTCAGGGAATAGTTTCATCAGCAAGTAGCCCAGTAACAATCCGGCAATCATTCCAAAAAAGGAAAACAGGTACGTAAAATAAAAAGGTGGAAAATAACCGTGGAATTTTTGCATGTGAGAAGACAGGCGGTTAATGAGCCGGTCGTATTCGCGGCGTGACTTTCCGGGAATCTGAATCGCTTCATCCATTTTCCGGGAAATTTCGGCAATGTTCAGTTTTTCTTTTTCACAAACAGGGCAATCTTTGGAAAAAGCCCCTACCCGCTCAACATTTCGTTTAAACTCTTCTACCCTGAAAAACTGCAGATCACGCTTCCTGGTACCTTGCAGTTTCTCATCGAGCTGAGAAATCAATTCAGTTGCCCACTTTTCCATAATCTCAAAATTATATTGAATCAAATTTAGCAATAAAAAAAGAAAAGCCGTTCGGTAAAATACCGAACGGCCTTATCTCTTTAAGTATTTTATTGACTAATTATCATGTCGCGGATTACGATAATCTCTGCGATCCCTGTTGTCGCGTCGGTTATCCCTGCGATTATCGTGGCGGTTGTCGTGGCGGTTGTCGTGGCGGTTGTCTCTTCTCGGGGGACGATCACCTCTTGGCGGACGCTCAACATACCCCTCAGGTTTTGGAAGCAGTACTTTGCGCGAAAGCTTCAGTTTACCGGTTTTTTCATCAATACCGATAAGCTTCACTTCAATTTCTTCCCCTTCCTTAATAAAATCTTCGGCAGATTCCACCCGTTCCCAGGCCATTTCAGAAACATGAAGAAGTCCGTCTTTTCCAGGAATAACTTCGACAAATGCACCAAAAGAAACAACAGATTTTACTTTCCCTTTATACACTTCTCCCACTTCGGGCAGGGCAATAATAGCTTTAATCCGTTTTTTGGCAGCTTCTATTGCCTCAATACCTGCTCCTGAAATTTCAACAATACCCTTATCTTCGTTTTCTTCAATAACGATGACCGTTTCGGTTTCCTCCTGTATTGCCTGAATGATTTTACCTCCGGGGCCAATAACGGCGCCAATCATATCCTTCGGAATCTCAATCTTTTCTATCCGTGGCACATTGGGTTTAAAGTCTGCCCGTGGTTCGGGAATTACTTCAAGCATTTTACCCAGAATGTGGAGCCTTCCTTCTTTGGCCTGACTCAACGCCTGCGAAAGCACTTCGTATGAAAGTCCGTCTACCTTGATGTCCATTTGGGTAGCCGTGATCCCGTTTTCAGTACCAGCCACTTTAAAGTCCATATCACCAAGATGATCCTCGTCTCCCAGGATGTCAGAAAGGATGGCATATTTATCCGATTCTTTGTCTGTAATCAATCCCATCGCTATCCCTGAAACCGGCTTTTTCATCTTCATACCCGAGTCCATCATGGCCATCGTTCCGGCACACACAGTTGCCATGGAAGAAGAACCGTTTGATTCCAGGATGTCAGAAACCACACGAACGATATACGGGAAGTCCTGCGGAATCATCTTTTTCAGCGCCCGGTGCGCCAGGTTACCATGTCCTATTTCACGACGGCTAAGTCCTCTCGGCGTACGCGGCTCACCTACACAAAACGGTGGGAAATTATAATGGAGCAGGAATTTTTCTTTCCCTTGCACTGTTACATTATCGATAATCTTTTCATCCATTTTGGTACCCAGAGTTATCGAAGTCAGCGACTGGGTTTCGCCCCTGGTAAAGAGGGCCGAACCGTGAGCGCCGGGCAGGTAGTCTACCTCACCCCAAATTGACCTGATTTCATCTGTTTTCCGCCCATCGAGCCTGATTTTATCATCAAGAATCATTCGACGCATAGCCTCTTTTTCCACATCGTGGAAATATGTTTTAATCAGCATTTCCTGAACGTCGAGGTCTATTTCCCCATTTTCCGCGTTGGCCTCTTTGTATGCTTCGATAAACTCATCGCGGATGGCATCAAATGCCCCCATACGTTCCTGTTTGTTGTTGATTTGCTGTTTAGCCAAATCATAACATTTCTGATACAGGTCGGTCTTCACTTTTTCACGCAGCTCTTCGTCGTTTACTTCATGGCTGTATTCCCTTTTTACTACACCCAGTTCGGCAGCCAGTTCTTCCTGCGCCTTACAGTGTTTTTTTATCTCCTCGTGGGCAAACTTAATAGCTTCCAGCATTTCTTCTTCTGAAACCTCCTGCATTTCGCCCTCAACCATCATGATATTGTCGAAAGAGGCACCCACCATAATATCGATATCAGCCTGTTCCAGCTGTGCATGAGTGGGGTTAATCACAAATTCACCATTTATACGTCCCACGCGTACTTCGGAAATAGGTGTTTCAAACGGAACATCGGAAACAGCAATGGCTGCTGAAGCTGCCAGCCCGGCCAATGCATCAGGCAAATCTTCCTTGTTAGCCGAAATCAAAGATATCATCACTGCAGTTTCAGCATGGTAATCTTCGGGGAAAAGAGGACGTAACGCGCGGTCAACCAAACGTGCTACCAAAATTTCCTCATCAGAAGGCCTGCTTTCGCGTTTCAAAAATCCACCCGGGAAACGACCTGCTGCCGAAAATTTCTCGCGGTAATCAACCGAAAGTGGCATAAAATCCACATTCTCTTTTGCTTCCTGTGCTGACACAACGGTGGCCAGCACCATGGTTTCACCCATTCGTACCACTACTGAACCATCGGCTTGTTTAGCCAGCTTACCGGTTTCTATGGTAATCGACCTGCCATCGGCAAGTTCGATTGTTTTTGTTGTTGCATTTACCATAATTTTTCTTAAAAATTCAAATATTATCTTAATTACAATGGGTGGTGAGGCTTTGCAATATATAAAAAAGAAAGGCAATATACTATTGCCTTTCTGATATTTTTTTACTTACGTAAATTCAATTTTTCAATAATGGCGCGATAACGTCCAATATCCTTTTCCTTTAAATAATCGAGCAGACGACGACGCTTTCCTACCAATTTAATCAGCGCCCTGCGGGTACTAAAATCTTTTTTGTTTTGTTTCAGGTGTTCGGTCAGGTGAATAATCCTGAAGGTAAATAACGCAATCTGCCCTTCGGCGCTGCCAGTATCTTTCTCATCCTTGCCATACTGGGCAAAAAATTCCTGTTTTTTTTCCGGTGTTAAATACATTTTTAAAATTTTAAATTATACCATATTTAAACCGCAGCATCGCCTTCAATAACAACGGCTTAAAATTACCGGGCGCAAAAATAGGTAAAAGTTTTTGATTTCCAAGCCATATATTAATGATTGTGCAAGTCCCAAATTTATTCCAAAATTTTCTTATTCTCATAAAATATATTATTTGATTTTAGACCGATTGTTTGTACCTTGTCTCCATTTTTAGAAAAACTATTATTAATCTTAAATTTTAATATACTATGAGAAAAATTTACTTGTTGTTTTTGACAATAATGAGTACATCCGTGTTCTGCTATGGACAGATTTCACACCGGACGATTGAAGATAACGCCGGGATCGGGTTAAAATCCCAGGAGATCAACACTGATGTGCCCGTACAATTGTCTGCCGTTGCCGGCGAAGTGGTTTACCTAAAAACAAACACCTGTGATTACTGGTCTGTTGACGGCAATGTTATGGCATTAGACGCAACATTTGGTTCCGGAAACTGGACTGCCATGGAATTTGAGACCGTTGATGTAGGGGCATTGCTGGCCAGTGAGGTAAGATTCATTTTTATGGACGGATCTGATTGTGGCACATGCGAGTTTATAACCTTTTTAAATGCCTACAGAACGGATTTTGAGGATTGGGTTACAAACGGAGGATCTTTATTTTTAAATGCTGCCAGAAATGAATGCTCCGGAACCTTCGAAATGATGGCAGGAATATCTTTAAATGACGGATCAAGTGGCGTGGGCTATCCTGCAGACAATACACATCCTGTTTTCGTGGGGCCCAAAACCCCTGTATTGGCCAATCCTTATTACGGAAGTTCCTGGAGTCACGATTATCTTTCAGGACCTGACTTATATGTGATTATGACCGGCTTGCATACAAATCCAATATTGGCAGAAAAAGATCTCGGAGCCGGCAAAATAATGTTTGGCGGATTAACCCTGGATTTCATTGGAGACCATGAGTACTGGACTCCTGAACCCGAAGTCTCAAACCTGTACTCAAACATACTGCAATACATGTATGACGCTTCAATCTCCAGATGTCCAGACATTGTAACCAATAACGATCCCGGCACCAGTGGGGCTGTTGTAACCTATGATGCCCCGGCAGCTGAAGGCGCCATTGTTACCCAGATTGATGACAGTGGCCTTACCAGCGGAGACATTTTCCCAGTGGGAGAGACTGTACAGGAGTATGAATTCGACTTTGGCCCGGAAGGAAAAGATACTTGTAGTTTCACCGTTACTGTTGAAGACAATGAAGCGCCAGTGGCAGTTTGTAAGGAATCGGGAATAGGCAATGCGGCATATATCATCTCAACAAGTGGTGCTCCCTGGGGTCAAAATACAAATGAACAGGCCATGGATATGGTTTTCGGAAGTGGAAACTGGGATCAGCTGTATTACGAAACACTTGATCCGGGCACATTGCTATCAAATGCCTATGATTTTATTTTCATGGAAGGAGGAGATGATAACGCCAATGAAATGGAAACGTTCGTTGATGCGAATATTTCAGCTTTGGAAACATGGGTCGCCAATGGCGGACATCTCTTTTTAAATGCTGCTCCCAATGAAGGCGACGGAATGAATTGGGGATTCTGGGGAGTAGAACTAAATTACCCCTCTTCTTCAGGCTCGGCAGAGGCAGCTGCTCCCGAGCATCCTATTTTTGCAGGGCCCTTTACTCCTGTTATTACCGGACCTTATTCAGGCTCTTCATATTCTCATGCAAGTATTCCTGAAGAATTAAATGTTGTTGTGTTAATTCAGGAAGTAGGCAATCCTAATAAGCAAATATTATCTTATGCTGAATGGGGTTCAGGACTGGTATTTTTTGGTGGAATGACCACTACAAACTTCCATTCCCCACAACCCGAAGCAACAAATTTGCGTGCAAATATGATTGACTTCCTTTCAAGAACACAACTTGATTTCCAATTGGATAAAAATAAATCTGTTACCATTACTCCTGCTGATATTGATGGAGGAAGTTCTGACAATGTCGATATTGCATCCATGGAGGTAAGTCCTTCACAATTTGGAATTGATGATGTGGGCGAACAACTGGTTACGCTTACCGTTACCGATAACGCCGGAAACTCATCGTCTTGTACTTCCACCATTATCATTAAGGCAGATTACGTTACTGCCCCCCAAGTGGTTGCCAATTCACTGGAAGTTTATTTAGATGAAACAGGAAAGTATGTACTGAATCACGAAGATTTGGAAGTAATGGCAGAGGGCACCACCGATAACCTCACGCCTTTCGAAGAACTTGACCTTTCTGCATATCCTAAAATTTTTGAGTGTGACAATATTGGAGAAGTTATTCACACCCGGCTTACTGTTGAAGATGCTGATGGAAATATTTCGCGTGCATGGACTACTGTTACAGTGCTCGACACCCTTCCTCCTGCGGCCCTTTGCCAGGATATCGAAGTGTACCTCGACGAAAACGGGGAAGCATCCATTACTCCTGAAGACGTTGCTGTTTCCGGGGAGGATGGCAGCTATGATGCCTGTGGTATTGTATCATTGGAACTGGACAAACAAACCTTCGGGTGTGCCGATGCCGGCCCGAACAATGTAACCATTACCGTGACCGATCCAAGTGGAAATACAGGTACCTGTACCGCTGTTGTTACGGTAAAAGATACCTTCCCGCCGGTATTTGAACCGGTAGCCGACATTCAACTGGAAGTTGAGCCGGGTGTTACCGAAACAGCCATCAACTATCCCGGCATTGTGGTGACCGACAACTGTACGCTGGAACCGCAACTTTCTGAAGGACTCGGGCCAGACGGTTTGTTCCCCCTTGGAACAACCACTGAAACCTGGGTTGCCAGCGATCCGGCCGGGAACATGGCAACCGTTTCCTTTACCGTAACAGTAGCTGTAATCAACAGCCCGCCGGTACTGGTAAATCCCATAGCAGACCAGGCTGTCAATGCTTCCTATGTACTCAAAGTACCGGTCAGACCGGAGTTGGGTGAAGTGTTCGATGATGTTGACGGGGATGAACTGACAATCAGCGCCATGCTCGAAAACGGGGACCCGCTGCCGGCTTGGGCGGAAATGGTGAATGACTCTCTGGTATTTACCCCGCTTATTGCAGACACCGGTTGTGTTTCCATTATTGTTAAAGCTACTGACCCTGACGGTGCAGCTGCTGCAGACACATTCCAACTCTGCGTGGACGGATACCCGGTAAGCTCTCCTGCTGTGGATGCAGCGGCCCTGAATGTTACCCTCTATCCTAATCCAACCAGGGACAGGGTAAACATTGAAGTGCAGAACAGCATTTCAGGCCCTGCTGAAATATCGGTTTTCACCATGGACGGAAAACGGATTTTACAAAGAAACTATACAGACAACCGGCGGATCTCTTTCAGCATGAAAGAACATGTTTCGGGAATGTACTTTGTTAAAATCAATCTGCAGGGAAAGGATATTGTTAAAAAGCTTATCCTGAACAAATAGAAAAAAAACAAGTAAATTTTTTAATATAGAAGGGGTGGCCTGTTAATACAGGTCGCCCTTTTTTTTTCTAAATAAAAACACTTTGAAACTACACTTAACCTTTTGCTATCTATTCACTGCTTTCTAGTTAATCGTAGATAAGCTGAACTCCAAATAAATATTCTATACTGAAAGAATACCGGCATCATTTTTTGGGTGGCATAAGATAAAAAATTTACGATTTGAATATATTATTTTACAAATCGAACATCTATCATCCTTCCAAAATTCCTAATTTTAGCTCTAATTCTCTAAAACCTTTAAACAGAAACAAATCATCAAGGATTGACCGATTTCCGGCTTAAATTGGGGCTTAAGTGACCAGAGTTCATTGAAAAGGAATAACCCGGAAAGTGTACCTAACACTTTTTTAAGACAACTTCAATAAAAAATACAATAACCAAATTATCAATTCCATTTAAAACCAAATTGTTATGAAAAAATTTTACCTTTTCTTTTTATCAATGCTAATTTCAGCAACCAGCCTCTTCGGACAAAATTTGACTTACTCCATTGAGTTAAGTGATTATTTCGGAGATGGCTGGAATGGAGGGATTATTGATGTAGCAGTAAATGGGAATGTTATTCTGGATAATATAACTCTCCCGTCAGGCCATGGCCCAATAATCTATACTTTTTCTGTAGTTCCGGGAGACACGATTACTACCGATTTTATTGGAGGTTTCTTTATCGGGGAATGTCAATACGTTATTAAAAATGAAGAAGGAGTTGTGGTGGTGGAATCCGGGCAAGGGCTAGCTATTCCCGTTAACATTACCTATACGGTCCCGGGATATTCTTGCCCTGATGATATTTTGGTTGACAATGATCCGGGAATTTGTGGAGCAATTGTTAACTTTTCGGTTACTGCACCTGAAAAAGGTAGTATTGTTCAAACCGGTGGATTACCTGGTGGCAGTGAGTTTCCGATAGGGACAATGACAAACACATTTGAGTTAACTGATTCTCTTGGGGTTGAAACAACTTGCAGCTTTACGGTTACCGTTAACGACACCGAAGCGCCGGTATTGGATTGCCCCGAAAACATTGTAATTTCCAACGATCTGGACGAATGTGGCGCGATTGTTACTTTTAGTACACTGACTGATGAAATTCTACTGGATGAAGTTCTTCCCGGCAGTCTTTCTGACTGGGAAATTACAGATGAACAGTATAATCCAACATTATCTTATGACGAGATTGTTTCTCCCTATGACCAAACTACTGCAATTCGAACCAGAGTAGTTGGAAATACTCTTATGATGTGTGAAACGAAAGTTCTTACAAAAACCTACAACACCAGCGGCAACACCGAAACAACTGACCTTCAGGCCTATCTAGAATTTTCCTCAAATCTAACTACATATAATTTCCCTTATATTATTGTAGAATTGTTAGATGAGAATAATCAAAGTCTTGGACAACAAGTTTATTATGGAAAGGATATGGTAGGAAGTTTCTTTCTAAACGCATATATTTTGACAAATCCTGGTAATTATACAGAACTTCCTTCTGCAACAGGAGATATGATTCTGGATCTTTCAGCCATTGGAGAGAACATAGACTTTAACAAAATTAGCATTAAACTTTCCAATTATACCTGCATAGGAGAAAATTCCATAATCTTCGACCACCTGCGGGTTATTAATGGCGGTTCAGGTAATACTGACCCGGTAGCATCTGATAATTGTTCCGGTGTTCTGGCCGAAGCCAGTATTCCATCGGGTAGTTTTTTCCCAATTGGCACAACTCCTGTAACCATAACGGCATCCGATGCAGCAGGCAATACAGCAACCTGCATTTTTACCGTAACGGTAGAAGATACTGAAGAACCCGTAGCATTATGCAAAGAACAAGGAGAGGAGGGCAAAGCAGCTTACCTAAGAAATTCTGACTTTGACCCATGGCAAAACGGAAATGTGATTGGAATGAACAAGGTATTTGGCGAAGGCAACTGGGATGATTTGAGGTTTTCAACCGTTGATCCCGGAATACTCTTTTCCCAGGAATACAGCTTCGTTTTTATCGATGGCTGTAATGACGGAGCCGCAGCAATGGAAACTTTCATCAATGCCAATACAGCCCAGATGGAAAGCTGGGTAAATGATGGAGGTGCCTTATTTTTAAATTCTGCCCCTAACGTAGACGATGGAATGAATTTCGGATTCGGAGGCTTTGAACTGACATTTCCGGAAAGCACCGGTGAGGCAACAACAAACAATCCGGGCCATCCTATTTTTAACGGTCCCAACCTTCCGGTGGGCACCCAGTGGACAGGAGATTCCTTTGCCCATGCCATTATTACTCCCCCGGAACAGAACTATACTTCGCTGATCGTCAACACCTCAAGCCAAAAGGATGTACTGACAGAAATCAAATGGGGCAAAGGCACAGTTCTTTTTGGAGGGATGACCCTTCCCATTTTCCAGGAACCCGGTTTTGGTTCGGGCCCTCATCCTGAAATCGAGAACCTGCATACTAACATGCTGCAATACCTTGCAGATAATGCTGCCAACTACCAAAATTTGATTTTTTATCTGGATGAAAACGGACAAACATCAGTAGCACTGGAGGATATAGATGCAGGAAGCTCCGACAACTGCGGCATTGCATCAATGGAACTCAACCAGTACGACTTTGATTACAACCACATTGGAGAACAGCAGGTCACTTTAACGGTTACTGACGAAGCAGGAAATTCCTCATTCTGTACCTCCATTGTTATGATCGCCGACAGCATTGCACCCGTTGCGGTAGCCAATCCAATAGAAGTGATTCTTGACGAAACCGGAAGGTATGTGCTTAATCAAGAAGACCTCGAAGAAATGGCTGCAGGCACCTCCGACAATGCGACTCCGTTTGAAAATATAAAACTGACCGCCTATCCCAAAATATTTGTTTGTGACAACGTTGGTGAAACAATGCATGTAAGGCTGACAGTGGAAGATGAAAGTGGAAATATCGACAGGCAGTGGACTACTGTTACAGTGCTTGATACCCTTCCTCCTGCGGCCCTTTGTCAGGATATCGAAGTATACCTCGACGAAAACGGGGAAGCATCCATTACTCCTGAAGACGTTGCTGTTTCCGGGGAGGATGGCAGCTACGATGCCTGTGGTATTGTTTCATTGGAACTGGACAAACAAACTTTCGGGTGTGCCGATGCCGGCCCGAACAATGTGACCGTGACCGTGACCGACCCAAGTGGAAATACAGGTACCTGTACCGCTGTTGTTACGGTAAAAGATACCTTCCCGCCGGTATTTGAACCGGTAGCTGACATTCAACTGGAAGTTGAGCCGGGTGTTACCGAAACAGCCATCAACTATCCCGACATTGTGGTAACCGACAACTGTACGCTGGAACCCCAACTTACCGAAGGACTCGGACCAGACGGGTTGTTCCCCCTTGGTACAACTACTGAAACCTGGGCTACCAGCGATCCGGCAGGGAACATGGCAACCGTTTCCTTTACCGTAACGGTAACTGCAATTAACAGCCCGCCGGTACTGGTAAACCCCATTGCCGACCAGGTTGTCAATGCTTCCTATGTACTCAAAGTACCGGTCAGACCGGAGTTGGGTGAAGTGTTCGATGATGTTGACGGAGATGAACTGACAATCAGCGCCATGCTCGAAAACGGGGACCCGCTGCCGGCTTGGGCGGAAATGGTGGATGACTCGCTGGTATTTACCCCGCTTATTGCGGATACTGGTTGTGTTTCCATTATAGTTAAAGCTACCGACCCCGACGGAGCTGCTGCTGCAGACACATTCCAACTCTGCGTGGACGGATATCCGGTAAGCTCTCCTGCTGTGGATGCAGCAGCCCTGAATGTTACTCTCTATCCTAATCCAACCAGGGACAGGGTAAACATTGAAGTGCAGAACAGCATTTCAGGCCCTGCTGAAATATCGGTTTATACCATGGACGGGAAACGGGTTTTACAAAGAAACTATACAGACAACCGGCGGATCTCTTTCAGCATGAAAGAGCAGGTGTCGGGAATGTACTTTGTTAAAATCAATCTGCAGGGAAAGGATATTGTTAAAAAGCTTGTCCTGAACAAATAGCAAAAACAAGTAAATTTTTAATATCGAAAGGGTGGCCTGTGATTACAGGTCGCCCTTTTTTTATTCTTGTCCGGGCTCATTTAAAACCAAACTTATGGTTGAAAACTTTTAGAATAAAAAATTAACTTTTTCTTTGAAAAACATAAAAATTATTACTTCTTTTATTATTCTGCAATAAGTACCATACGTTCAGAATGATACAAAAACATAAAAATCAACAGTTTATAACCTTTTAAAAATTACAGAATGAAAAAAAATTTACTTGTTTTTTTTAGTTTGATGTTGCTTGCCCTGTTTGGCTATGCCCAGCAAAAAGCGCTATCGGATTTGTTTCCCAAAAAAGATGCGCTTCTGAAGAGTGCTTCTCTGGAAGTAACTTCTCAGGTTATTCAAAAATCAGCAGAAACCTCCAATTGTACTATTGATGCCCTAATTCTCTTTTCTGACGATGAGGCTACCACTTTACAAACCAATTTAATGGCAACCGGCAAGTTCAATTCAGTCGGTTTGTTTAATCTCAACCTAAATCCAAATGTAACGTTAGCCGATATTCAGAATTACGATGCTGTTCTTGTATATTTTAATTACCCAGCCAATTACAGTATTATTAAACAAGCACTTCAGGGTTATATGGATTTAGGAGGAGGAGTTGTTACGTGTGTTGCTACAAACTTTGGAAGTTGGAATTTACAACTCGACCCCGGCTATGCCGTGGTTGGCACAGCACCAGGCTATACCTTCTCCGCACTGTCTTTCGGGACTATTCATGACAGTTCTCATCCTATAATGGAAGGAATTTCAAGCATTACCTTAAGTAATAATGCATACTACTACGGCGCCCCCCTAAATCCTGAGGCAACTATCATTGCTGATTGGAACAACGGCGAACCGGCAATAGCTGTAAGGGAGAATATTAGCACAGGAAGCGCCCGCGCAGCCGATCTGAATTTTTTCCCACACCCATACCATGTTGAGGACCCAAATGCCTATTTATTAATGGCCAATACCTTGCTCTGGACATCACAAAAATGTGACTGCCCAGACATTGTAGCCGATAACGACCCCGGTACCTGCGGAGCCGTTGTAACCTATGATGCCCCTGCACCGGGAGGCGCCATTGTTACCCAGGTTGATAACAGCGGCCTTACCAGCGGAGACCTTTTCCCCATAGGAGAGACTGTACAGGAGTATGAACTCGACTTTGGCCCGGAGGGGAAAGACACCTGCAGTTTCACCGTAACGGTAAATGACGCGGAATTACCCGTGCCAACCTGCCCGGCAAATGTCACTACAGGAAATGACCCGGGCGAGGACGGAGCCCTTGTTTGGTACGCATCCACACAAAACTTTACAGGTCCTTTTGCTCCTGAGAACTGGGACCTGGTAACCAATGGAGGTAATGGGCACATCGATCTTTCTGGCGCCCCAACACAGATTACATTGTGGGGTTCTGACGGTAGTGGGGCATCCTCACCGGATACCGAATACAAAATTACTATCCCTTCTGATGGTATGATGTCATTCGACTGGGACTATTACACCTACGATTGGGGGCCCAACTATGACCCATTCGGATACAGCATAAATGGTGTATTCACACAGTTGACAGACAATTCAGGGAGTGGTACACAAAACGGTTCCATTTCCATTCCTCTAAACCAGGGCGACGTATTTGCTTTTGTTGTCCAAACAACGGATGACGCTGTAGGTCCGGGGACCTCAACAATGGTAAGTTTTAGTTTTGACAGCAACAATATTGATGTCAGCGATAATTGCCCCGGGGCAACCATCGAAGCCGATCACGAAAATGGCTCCTTCTTCCCATTCGGGGAAACAGTGGTCACTTTAACGGCTACCGATGCATCAGGCAACATGGCCACCTGTAGTTTTACAGTAACAGTGGTAGACATCGATCCCCCCGTTGCTGTTGCCAATCCAATAGAAGTAGTACTTGACGAAACCGGAAAATATACACTCACTCCCGAAGACCTCGAAGAAATGGCACAGGGATCAACGGATAATTATACTGCTTCCGGTGACCTGAAACTAAGCGCCTACCCCAAAATGTTTGTTTGCGATAACGTGGGCGAAACAATGCACGTAAGGCTGACCGTAGAGGACGAAAACGGGAATACCGATTGGCAGTGGACTACTGTTACAGTGATTGATACCCTTCCCCCTGTGGCCCTTTGCCAGGATATCGAAGTGTACCTCGACGAAAACGGGGAAGCATCCATTACCCCTGAAGACGTTGCTGTTTCCGGGGAGGATGGCAGCTACGATGCCTGTGGTATTGTATCATTGGAACTGGACAAAGAAACCTTCGGGTGTGCCGATGCCGGCCCGAACAATGTAACCATTACCGTGACCGATCCAAGTGGAAACACAGGTACCTGTACCGCTGTTGTTACGGTAAAAGATACCTTCCCGCCGGTATTTGAACCGGTAGCTGACATTCAACTGGAAGTTGAGGCAGGTGTTACCGAAACAGCCATCAACTATCCCGGCATTGTGGTAACCGACAACTGTACGCTGGAACCCCAACTTACCGAAGGACTCGGACCAGACGGGTTGTTCCCCCTTGGTACAACTACTGAAACCTGGGCTGCCAGCGATCCGGCAGGGAACATGGCAACCGTTTCCTTTACCGTAACGGTAACTGCAATTAACAGCCCGCCGGTACTGGTAAACCCCATTGCCGACCAGGTTGTCAATGCTTCCTATGTACTCAAAGTACCGGTCAGACCGGAGTTGGGTGAAGTGTTCGATGATGTTGACGGAGATGAACTGACAATCAGCGCCATGCTTGAAAACGGGGACCCGCTGCCGGCTTGGGTGGAAATGGTGGATGACTCGCTGGTATTTACCCCGCTTATTGCGGATACTGGTTGTGTTTCCATTATAGTTAAAGCTACTGACCCTGACGGTGCAGCTGCTGCAGACACATTCCAACTCTGCGTGGACGGATACCCGGTAAGCTCTCCTGCTGTGGATGCAGCGGCCCTGAATGTTACCCTCTATCCTAATCCAACCAGGGACAGGGTAACCATTGAAGTGCAGAACAGCATTTCAGGCCCTGCTGAAGTATCGGTTTTCACCATGGACGGGAAACTGGTTTTACAAAGAAACTATACAGACAACCGGCGGATCTCTTTCAGCATGAGAGAGCATGTTTCGGGGATGTACTTTGTTAAAATCAATCTGCAGGGAAAGGATATTGTCAAAAAGCTTGTCCTGAACAAATAGCAAAAACAAGTAAATTTTTAATATCGAAAGGGTGGCCTGTGATTACAGGTCGCCCTTTTTTTTGTTCTTGTCCGGGCTCATTTTATCAGTGCCCCTTTTTTTATATCAAACCTATGGTTGAAAACTTTTAGAATAAAAAAATCAACTTTTCCTTTGAAAAACATAAAAAATATTATTTTTTTATCCTCCTCAATAGGCATCACACATTCAGCGTATTGCGACAAATAAAAATCAATAGTTCACAACCTTTAAAAAATTACAGAATGAAAAAAATTCTACTTGTTTTTCTTACAGTGCAATTTTTGTTGTACAATGCATTTGGTCAGAATGAGAATTCTCCGGGGATTTATATTCCGGGCATTAAAACACTCAAAAAAAGTGCTGTTATTCCTCAGGTGCCAGATTCAAACCCAAAAGCCTCTACATCAGGAACTATCGTCCTTAATTTTGAAGGACTGAACAATATGGATCCAATAAATGAATTTTACAACGGCGGAACCAGCGGGAGTGGAAACACCGGGACAGATTATGGAATCTCATTTACTGCTGATGCGCTTGCCATTATAGATGCAGATAATGGAGGTTCGGGAAATTTTGCCAATGAACCCAGTCCAAGTACCATTATGTTTTTTGTAAATAGTGATCCAATACTGAATTTACCTGCCGGGTTTACGACGGGTTTTTCCTTTTACTACTGCTCTGCCGCTAATGGCGTGGTAGAAATCTATGATGATTTGAATGGCACAGGGAATTTGATAGGCTCATACACTTTTGCTTCTAATAATGGCATAGGGGCAGGCGACCCTACCGGCGATTTTGCAAATTGGGAGCCTGTAGGAGTACCTTTCAACGGAGTTGGAAAATCTGTTATTTTTGAAGGAGTTGCCAATCAGTGTGGATTTGATGATATTACCTTCGGAAGCATATCTCCGGGGCAACCTACTTGCCCAGACATTGTAGCCGATAACGACCCCGGTACCTGCGGAGCCGTTGTAACCTATGATGCCCCTGCACCGGGAGGCGCCATTGTTACCCAGGTTGATAACAGCGGCCTTACCAGCGGAGACCTTTTCCCCGTAGGGGAGACTGTACAGGAGTATGAACTCGACTTTGGCGAAGGTGGAAAAGACACCTGCAGTTTCACCGTAACGGTAAATGACGTGGAACCACCGGTGCCAACCTGCCCGGCAAATGTCACTACAGGAAATGACCCGGGCGAGGACGGAGCCCTTGTTTGGTACGCATCCACACAAAACTTTACAGGTCCTTTTGCTCCTGAGAACTGGGATCTGGCAACCAATGGAGGTAACGGGTATATCGATCTTTCAGCCGCCCCAACACAGATTACATTGTGGGGTTCCAACGATAGCGGGGCATCCTCACCGGATACCGAATACAAAATTACTATCCCCACTGATGGGACGATGTCGTTCGACTGGGACTATTTAACTTTTGATGTAGACGGTCCCTACTATGACCCATTCGGATACAGCATAAATGGCGTGTTCACTCAGTTGACAGCGGACAATGGAAGTGATACACAAAACGGCTCCATTTCCATTCCTTTAAACCAGGGCGACGTATTTGCTTTTGTAGTCCAAACAACTGACGATGGAATGGGACCGGGAACCTCAACGATGGTCAGCTTCAGTTTTGACAGCAACAATATTGATGTCAGCGATAATTGCCCCGGGGCAACCATCGAAGCCGATCACGAAAATGGCTCCTTCTTCCCATTCGGGGAAACAGTGGTCACTTTAACCGCTACCGATGCATCAGGAAACATGGCTACCTGTAGTTTTACGGTAACAGTGGTAGACATCGATCCCCCTGTTGCTGTTGCCAACCCAATAGAAGTAGTGCTTGACGAAACCGGGAAATACACTCTCACTCCCGAAGACCTCGAAGAAATGGCACAGGGATCAACGGATAATTATACTGCTTCCGGTGACCTGAAACTAAGCGCCTATCCCAAAATATTTGTTTGCGATAACGTGGGCGAAACAATGCACGTGCGACTGACCGTAGAGGACGAAAACGGAAATACCGACTGGCAGTGGACTACTGTTACAGTGCTCGACACCCTTCCCCCTGTGGCCCTTTGCCAGGATATCGAAGTGTACCTCGACGAAAACGGGGAAGCATCCATTACCCCTGAAGACGTTGCTGTTTCCGGGGAGGATGGCAGCTACGATGCCTGTGGTATTGTTTCACTGGAACTGGACAAACAAACCTTCGGGTGTGCCGATGCCGGCCCGAACAATGTGACCATTACCGTGACCGATCCAAGTGGAAATACAGGTACCTGTACCGCTGTTGTTACGGTAAAAGATACCTTCCCGCCGGTATTTGAACCGGTAGCTGACATTCAACTGGAAGTTGAGGCAGGTGTTACCGAAACAGCCATCAACTATCCCGACATTGTGGTAACCGACAACTGTACGCTGGAACCCCAACTTACCGAAGGACTCGGACCAGACGGGTTGTTCCCCCTTGGTACAACTACTGAAACATGGGCTGCCAGCGATCCGGCAGGGAACATGGCAACCGTTTCCTTTACCGTAACGGTAACTGCAATCAACAGCCCGCCGGTACTGGTAAACCCCATTGCCGACCAGGTTGTCAATGCTTCCTATGTACTCAAAGTGCCGGTCAGACCGGAGTTGGGTGAAGTGTTCGATGATGTTGACGGGGATGAACTGACAATCAGCGCCATGCTTGAAAACGGGGATCCACTGCCGGCTTGGGCGGAAATGGTGGATGACTCGCTGGTATTTAACCCGCTTATTGCAGACACCGGTTGTGTTTCCATTATAGTTAAAGCTACCGACCCCGACGGTGCAGCTGCTGCAGACACATTCCAACTCTGCGTGGACGGATACCCGGTAAGCTCTCCTGCTGTGGATGCAGCGGCCCTGAATGTTACCCTCTATCCTAATCCAACCAGGGACAGGGTAACCATTGAAGTGCAGAACAGCATTTCAGGCCCTGCCGAAGTATCGGTTTTCACCATGGATGGGAAACTGGTTTTACAGAGAAACTATACAGACAACCGACGTATCTCTTTCAATATGAAAGAGCAGGTGTCGGGAATGTACTTTGTTAAACTCAATATCCAGGGAAAGGATATTGTTAAAAAGCTTGTCCTGAACAAATAGCAAAAACAAGTAAATTTTTAATATCGAAAGGGTGGCCTGTGATTACAGGTCGCCCTTTTTTTATATAATCCTCTTTGATCTATTCCCCAAAAAAATGTGCGAATCATTCCAAACGCGCGGAACAATTTATCTTTCAATTTGTTTTACCTTTATACAGAATAAAAAACAAATTCAAACTTTCTAGGATGTACACAGCCACAAATCTTTTACAAAGCCACTTTTATTAACAATAATATATCAAACAATTAAAATTTATAACCTTTTATAACATTATTATGAGAAAGATTTACCTGCTTTTATTAATCATGATTTATTCCTCCGCTCTCATGGCACAAGACTGCCCCGGAGATATCGTGGTTAACAACGATCCAGGCATCTGCGGAGCCGTCGTAGATTATGCCGCGCCTTCTCCGGCAGGAGCCACCGTTACCCAGATTGACGAAAGTGGCCTCACCAGCGGCGACCAGTTTCCTGTCGGAGAAACCCTTCAGGAATATGAACTTGATTACGGCATAGGAGGAAAAGATACATGCAGTTTTACCGTTACGGTAAACGATACTGAAGCGCCTTTGCTTAGCTGCCAAAACATTTCAGTTAACAATGATCCGGGCGAGGCCGGGGCTGAAGTAACCATCCCTGTTCCGTATCATAACAATCCGGCAGTAACAGAGACTGTTGATGTGCTTCTCTTGTATGCTGACTATGATTCGTATGCCCAGGATGTTAAAGCCAAATTGCTGGGAACGGGAAATTTCTCAACTGTGCATACTTTTAATATAAGTAGCAGAGTTCCTGAGTTAGAAGGCTTGCTGGAATTTGATGTAATTATGCTGTGGAGAAATGGATCCTTCCCTGATCCGGAAGCGCTGGGCAATGTTTTAGCCGGGTTTGTGGATGCAGGAAGAGGATTGGTTATGGCCGGCAATGCCCTCTCCGATATATCTTACCTGGCAGGGGCATTTGAGACAGATGAATACGGAGTTATTGTTCCGGGTTACATTCAATACGGGGGACAAGCATACCTGGGAGATGTCCATCTTACCAGTCACCCGTTAATGAACAGCATCACATCTTTCGACGGTGGCCTCCTGAGTTACAGGTCGATCTCCAATGCCATTACTCCAGGTTCCTACAGGGTAGCAGACTGGACCGACGGGAATCCGTTAATAGCTGCAAAAGAAAATGTTGGTGCATCCAATGCCCGGCGCGTAGACCTCAACTTCTTTCCCCCTACCGTAACCGATCATGGAAGGGTCCCCTGGGATGTAAATACTGATGGCGATTTAATTATGGCCAACGCCATTCTATGGGTTGCCGGTGCACCCATTGCCTACGACAATTGCGGCCCCGTGGAATTTTCCAATAATTTTAATGCATCTACTTCCCCCTCCGGATATTATCCGATAGGTTCCACATCTGTTACACTAAATGCTACCGATGAAGCGGGGAACACTTCTACATGCAACTTCACCGTTACAGTGGAAGATATTGACCCTCCTGTTGCTATTTGTAAAAATATTTCTGTTGTTCTCGATGAAAACGGACAGGTCACAATTGAGGGATCCGATGTGGACGGTGGGAGTACCGATAATCATGCTATTGCAACGTATGAATTAGATACGAATACTTTTGATGACAGCATGCTGGGAGAAAACACCGTGGTTTTAACAGTTATTGATGAAGCAGGAAATAGTTCTACGTGTACAGCGACAGTTCAGGTTTTTGACAATAATCCTCCTGACATTGTTGTTCAACCAATCGAAGTAGCTCTGGATAATACCGGAAATTATGAATTGACCCTGGAAGATCTGAAGGAAATGGCTGAAGGTACAACTGACAACGGCACATCTTTCGACAATCTGAAATTTAGCGCTTTCCCAACAACATTTGCTTGCGAAAATGTGGGTGAAGAAATAAACGTAAGACTAACGGTAGAAGATGAAAGTGGGAACAGTGACAAAAAATGGACCTCAGTCACCGTAGTTGATATTATTCCACCAACTGTTGTTTGCCAAAACATTGAAGTGTATCTGGATGAAAATGGGGAAGCTTCCATTACACCTGAAGAAATAAATGTAAGTGGAGAAGGTGGAAGCTACGACGCATGTGGTATTGCGTCACTCGAACTGGATAAAATGGCTTTTGGCTGTGAAGATACAGGAGAGAATAATGTAGTCCTTTCTGTTACTGACCACGGTGGTAACACCGGCTCCTGCACTGCAATTGTTACAGTAAAAGATACCTTTCCGCCAGTATTTGAACCGGTGGCTGACATAGTTGTGGAAGTAGAAACGAATATCACCGAAACAACTATTGATTATCCGAATATTGTAGTGACAGACAACTGCTCCGTTACTCTGGAGCTTACAGAGGGTTTGGGTCCCGATGGGGTATTTCCCGTTGGTACCACAACTGAAACCTGGGCTGCCAGCGATCCAGCCGGGAACAGCATGACCCTTACATTTACCGTGACTGTTACACCGGTCAACAGCCCGCCGGTACTGGTAAACCCCATTGCCGACCAGGCTGTCAATGCTTCCTATGTACTCAAAGTACCGGTCAGACCGGAGTTGGGTGAAGTATTCGATGATGTTGACGGGGATGAACTGACAATCAGCGCCATGCTCGAAAACGGGGACCCGCTGCCGGCTTGGGCGGAAATGGTGGATGATTCACTGGTATTTACCCCGCTTATTGCAGATACTGGTTGTGTTTCCATTATAGTTAAAGCTACCGACCCCGACGGTGCAGCTGCTGCAGACACATTCCAACTCTGCGTGGACGGATACCCGGTAAGCTCTCCTGCAGTGGATGCAGCGGCCCTGAATGTTACCCTCTATCCTAATCCAACCAGGGACAGGGTAAACATTGAAGTGCAGAACAGCATTTCAGGCCCTGCTGAAATATCGGTTTTCACCATGGACGGAAAACGGATTTTACAAAGAAACTATACAGACAACCGGCGGATCTCTTTCAGCATGAAAGAGCATGTTTCGGGAATGTACTTTGTTAAACTCAATATGCAGGGAAAGGAAATTGTTAAAAAGCTTGTCCTGAACAATAAATAGAACAAGATAAGTTCCAGTAAAAAGGGGCGGCTGATAATCAGCCGCCCCTTTTTTATTTCTTTTATGTTATGAAATTATGCCTGAGCTGTTGGCCCGCCAAAATTCATCGGAGGCATGCCACCATGATCCGGACCTGATTTGATGTTTTTAATCGGCCCGTGAACAGCTTCAAACTTTTTAATGTTATCCTGCAAGGCAAGCAACAATCGTTTGGCATGTTCCGGTGTCAGAATTACCCGCGACTTAACGTTCGCCTTGGGAATTCCGGGCATAATACGTACAAAATCAACTACAAATTCTGAACTGGAATGGGTTATAACCGCAAGGTTGGAATAAATACCCTGGGCCACTTCTTCACTCAATTCAATATTCAATTGTTGCTGTTTTTGCTTTTTTTCATCCATAACATTACTCTGTTAATCGTTCTTTTTCATATCAATCAACCGATCATATTCCTCTTTGGAACCCACAATCAGATTTTTGTATTCTTTCAGACCGGTGCCTGCAGGAATAAGATGACCACAAATCACATTTTCCTTCAGACCGTCAAGATAATCGGTTTTACCGTTAATCGCCGCCTCATTCAATACTTTCGTTGTTTCCTGGAACGACGCTGCCGACAACCAACTCCGGGTTTGCAATGCAGCTCTTGTGATTCCTTGCAAAATCTGGCTCGATGTTGCGGAAATAGCATCCCTTGCTTCAACCAGTTTTTTATCCTTCCTTCTCAGCTGAGAATTTTCATCTCTCATCCTACGGGCGGAAATAATCTGACCGGCCTTCAAACCTTCGGCATCACCCGGTTCAATAACCACTTTCTTATTCCAAATCCAGTCATTCTCCGAAATAAACTCGTTTTTATCGACAATCTGTTTCTCAAGGAAACGGGTATCACCCGGATCATCAATCTCAACCTTACGCATCATCTGACGAATAATCACCTCAAAGTGTTTATCGTTGATTTTTACCCCCTGCATTCGGTAAACATCCTGTACTTCATTCAGAATATATTCCTGCACTGCTGTGGGGCCTTTAATCCCTAGAATATCGGAAGGTGTGGTTGCTCCATCGGAAAGTGAAGTTCCCGCCCTGATATAGTCATTTTCCTGTACCAGGATTTGTTTTGAAAGCGGGACAAGATACTTTTTCACATCACCTGTTTTCGAAGTGATAATGATTTCACGGTTACCGCGTTTGATCTTTCCGAGAGAAACTTCACCGTCAATTTCAGAAACCACTGCCGGGTTAGAAGGGTTACGTGCTTCGAAAAGCTCTGTTACACGTGGCAAACCACCAGTGATATCGCCTGCTTTACCAGCAGCCCTTGGTATTTTCACCAAAATTGTCCCAGCTTTTACTGCTTGTCCTTTCGATACAGCAATATGACCACCTACAGGAAGGTTATACGAACGAATCATTGATCCGTCTTTATCCATAATCTTCAGGGTAGGATTCTTGGTTTTATCCCGGGTTTCGATAATTACTTTCTCACTGTAACCAGTCTGCTCATCCGACTCTTCACGGAAAGTGATACCTTCAATCAGGTTTTCAAATTCAATTTTACCATCGAATTCAGTAATAATCACACCATTAAACGGATCCCACTCGCAAATCAACTTCCCTTTCCTTACTTCTTCTCCATTTTTCACATACAGTTTCGAACCGTAAGGAATGGCATGTGTTGACAGTGGAATTTTAGTGTTTTTATCTATTACTTTAAGCTCTGCCAAACGACTGACCACTATATTGATAGGGTTGCCGTCTTCCCCTTTTAACTCAACAGACCGCAGTTCTTCGATTTCAACATAACCATCGTAGCGGGCTTCAACAGTAGATTGTGCCGAAATATTCCCGGCAATACCCCCAACGTGGAAGGTACGCAATGTTAACTGTGTTCCCGGCTCACCGATTGACTGTGCTGCAATAACCCCTACTGCTTCACCTTTCTGCACCATTTCGCCTGAGGCAAGGTTACGTCCGTAACATTTTGCACAAACACCGACTTTCGATTCGCAGGTTAGTACCGAACGAATTTCAATACTTTCGATGGGAGAATCTTCTATCTTTTGAGCAATATCCTCTGTTATTTTATCTCCCGATCTGATGATAAGGTCGCCATTAAGCGGGTGATATATATCGTGTACCGAAGTCCGCCCCACAATTCTGTCGAAAAGTGAAGCCACTATTTCCTCATTATTTTTAATGGCTGCAGCCACAATACCACGCAATGTTCCGCAGTCTTCTTCCGAAATAATAACATCCTGAGCCACATCCACCAAACGCCGGGTAAGATACCCGGCATCGGCTGTTTTAAGTGCCGTATCAGCCAACCCTTTACGGGCTCCGTGAGTTGAAATAAAATATTCCAGTACCGACAACCCTTCCTTAAAGTTAGCCAGAATCGGGTTCTCTATAATTTGAGACCCGGTAGAGCCAGACTTTTGTGGCTTTGCCATCAATCCCCTCATTCCGCACAACTGGCGAATCTGTTCTTTCGAACCACGGGCGCCGGAGTCGAGCATCATATAAATGGAATTGAACCCTTGCTTATCGGTACTGAGTGTTTTCATTACCGACTGGGTAAGCCGTGAGTTAGCATGTGTCCAAATATCGATTACCTGATTGTAACGTTCGTTGTTGGTAATGAATCCCATGTTATAGTTGGAAATCACTTCCTCTACCTCTTCGTAGCCACCACCAACGATTGTTTCCTTATCTTCAGGAATAATAACATCATCGACATTGAAAGACAAACCACCACGGTATGCCATATGATATCCGAGATCCTTAATTGCATCGAGGAAAGCCACAGTTTCAGCATTTCCACATCTTTTGAACACATCGGAAATAATTGAACGGAGCGATTTTTTTGTAAGTAACTGGTTAATATATCCCACTTTACGGGGAACGTACTCATTAAACAGTACCCGTCCGACTGTCGTTTCAATTATATGCTTAAAGTAATCGCCGTTTTCATCCACGTCTTCTACTTTCACCTTGATGATAGAATGAAGTCCGATGGCCCTTTCGGCGTATGCAATCATCACTTCTTCCGGAGAATAGAAAGTCATTCCTTCCCCTTGTGATCCCTCACGTGGTTTGGTCATGTAATACAATCCAAGAACCATATCCTGGGAGGGTACCTGGATGGGCGCGCCATTAGCCGGGTTCAGCAGGTTATGTGAAGCCAGCATCAACAATTGCGCTTCCAAAATAGCCGCATTTCCCAACGGGAGGTGAACAGCCATCTGGTCGCCGTCGAAGTCGGCATTAAATCCGGTACAAACCAGCGGGTGCAACTGAATAGCTTTTCCCTCAATCATCACCGGCTGAAAAGCCTGGATTGATAAACGGTGCAGAGTGGGCGCACGGTTCAGGAGAACCGGATGTCCCTTCAATACATTTTCAAGAATCTCCCAAACTACCGGGTCTTTACGATCCACGATTTTTTTGGCAGACTTCACCGTTTTCACAATTCCTCTTTCAATCAGCTTCCTGATTACAAAGGGTTTGTATAATTCGGCAGCCATATCTTTCGGCAAACCGCATTCATGTATTTTCAACTTGGGGCCTACCACAATAACTGAACGGGCTGAATAATCCACACGTTTTCCCAACAGGTTCTGACGGAAACGCCCCTGTTTCCCTTTCAGGCTATCGGAAAGTGATTTCAGCGCCCTGTTATTTTCAGTTTTAACGGCATTCGATTTCCGTGAATTATCGAAAAGCGAATCAACAGCCTCCTGCAACATCCTTTTTTCATTTCTGAGGATTACCTCAGGTGCTTTAATTTCAATCAACCTTTTTAACCGGTTGTTACGAATAATCACCCTGCGGTAAAGGTCATTCAAATCGGATGTGGCAAAACGTCCGCCATCAAGCGGTACAAGTGGCCTCAAATCAGGCGGAATAACCGGAACAACTTTTACAATCATCCATTCCGGACGGTTCAGGCTTTTACTTGCCCTGAAAGCTTCTACCACCTGAAGGCGTTTTAGCGCTTCGTTTTTCCTTTGTTGCGACGTTTCAGTATTTGCCTTATGCCTTAAAGTATAAGACAAATCATCCAAATCAAGCCTGCTCAAAATTTCGTACAAAGCTTCAGCCCCCATTTTTGCGATGAATTTATTGGGATCCTCATCGTCAAGGAACTGATTGTCTTTAGGCAAGCTATCAATAATATCGAGATACTCTTCTTCTGTAAGGAAGTCAAGTTCTTTAATCCCGTCAATGGACTTTACCCCTGGATTAATTACCACATACCTTTCGTAGTAAATAATTGAATCCAGTTTTTTTGTTGGCAAGCCGAGGAGGTAACCTATTTTATTCGGCAACGAACGGAAGTACCATATATGTGCTACAGGAACCACCAGGGCAATGTGCCCCATTCTTTCGCGGCGAACCTTTTTCTCAGTTACCTCAACTCCACAGCGGTCACAAACAATTCCTTTATACCGGATACGCTTGTATTTCCCGCAATGGCACTCGTAATCTTTCACGGGACCAAAAATACGTTCGCAAAACAAACCGTCCCGTTCTGGCTTATAAGTTCTGTAGTTTATTGTTTCGGGTTTCAAAACTTCACCATACGATCTTTCCAGAATCTCTTCGGGAGAAGAGAGGCTGATTGAAATTTTCGAGAAACCACCTTTTGCTTTGTTATCTTTTCTGAATGCCATAATTCTAATTAAAAATCATTATAACAGAACCAAAATCACATGAAGAAAGACGACTATTCCATCTTTATGCTGAGTCCCAAACCTCTAAGTTCGTGTAGCAACACATTAAGCGATTCCGGAATACCCGGTTGTGGCATTGGCTCTCCTTTCACAATGGATTCGTAAGCTTTTGCCCTTCCCATCACATCATCTGACTTAACGGTAAGGATTTCCTGGAGTATGTGCGATGCACCAAATGCTTCCAGCGCCCAAACTTCCATTTCCCCAAATCTCTGTCCACCAAATTGTGCTTTACCACCCAACGGCTGCTGGGTAATGAGAGAATAAGGGCCAATAGAACGGGCATGCATTTTGTCTTCCACCATGTGCCCCAGCTTCATCATATAAATAACTCCCACTGTTGCCTGCTGGTCGAAAGGTTCACCGGTTTCCCCGTCATGAAGATTCGTTTTCCCAAAACGCGGCAAGCCGGCTTTATCGGTATATTCAGATATTTCTTCAAGGGAAGCGCCGTCAAAAATAGGTGTCGCAAACTTGACTCCCAACTCTTTTCCTGCCCAACCAAGCACTGTTTCATAAATCTGTCCGAGGTTCATCCTTGAAGGAACCCCCAGTGGATTAAGAACAATATCAACCGGAGTACCGTCAGCTAGAAACGGCATATCTTCCTGGCGAACCACCCGCGAAACAATCCCTTTGTTCCCGTGTCGACCTGCCATTTTATCCCCGATCTGCAGCTTCCGCTTCTTGGCAATAAATATTTTGGCTAACTGAATAATACCAGCTGGCAATTCGTCTCCAATGGTCACATTATATCTTTCACGCCGCGCAAAAGCTTCCGCTTCTTTGTGCTTCATGATATAATTATTGATTACCTTGAAGATCAAATCGTTCTTCTGCTTATCTGTTGTCCATTTCGAAGGATTCACCGACAAATAATCGATTTCCTGAAGTTGTTTCAATGTAAACTTCATTCCTTTGGAAATGACTTCAGTACCGTAGTAATCTTTTACTCCCTGAGAAGTTTTTCCACTTACCAGGGTAAACAGCTTGTCTTCTAAACGGGTCCGCAGAGCAGCAATTTCACGATCAAAATTTTCATCTATCTGATCGAGTAACGTTTTGGTAGCTGTTTTGCCTTTTTTGTCTTTGGCAACGCGTGAGAATAATTTTTTGTCAATAACAATACCCGAGAGCGAAGGGGATGCCTTTAGCGAAGCATCTTTCACATCTCCTGCCTTGTCTCCAAAAATAGCACGCAAGAGTTTTTCTTCAGGCGACGGGTCAGACTCTCCTTTCGGTGTAATTTTTCCGATAAGAATGTCTCCCGGTCTCACATCAGCTCCAATTCGGATTAAACCGTTTTCATCGAGGTTTTTGGTAGCCTCTTCACTTACGTTTGGAATGTCTGATGTAAACTCTTCGAGTCCCCGTTTTGTATCTCGTACTTCAAGACTGTATTCATCCACATGAACCGATGTAAAAACATCTTCGCGAACAATACGTTCTGAAATTACAATGGCGTCCTCGTAGTTATATCCCTGCCAGGGCATAAAAGCAACCATAAGATTTCGTCCGAGCGCCAGTTCTCCTTGTTCGGTGGCATATCCCTCAGAAAGAATCTGACCTTTTGTAATCCTTTCACCTTTATGCACAATCGGCTTCTGATCAACAGTGGTCCCCTGGTTGGTTTTAGTATATTTCGGCATCACATAGGTGACTACTTCAGGATCGAAACTAACGAAACGGTCGTCATCAGTCACGTCATAACGGACAATTATTGTAGTAGCATCTACATATTCAATAATACCGTCACCCTCGGCCTGAACAAGTATTCGTGAATCAGCAGCAGCCCTGGCTTCCAAACCGGTACCTACAATCGGTGACTCGGGGCGGAGCAACGGAACTGCCTGACGCATCATGTTGGATCCCATCAGTGCCCGGTTGGCATCATCGTGTTCCAGAAAGGAAATAAGGGAAGCGGCAACCGATGCGATCTGGTTTGGCCCAACGTCCATCAACTGCACTTCTTCTTTGTCGACAAGTGGATAATCACCGTCGAGCCTGGATTTCACTTTGGAGTTTACAAAATGCCCGTCAGCATCAATGGGTGCGTTTGCCTGAGCAATTATCTTATCTTCTTCTTCTTCGGCAGTAAGGTAAACAGCACCTTCATCTGAGAGGTCCACTTTACCATTTTCTACTTTTCTGTATGGAGTAGAAATAAAGCCGAGATCAGTAATTTTGGCAAAAACACATAAGGAAGAGATCAAACCAATATTAGGTCCTTCCGGAGTTTCAATCGGACAAAGCCTTCCGTAGTGTGTGTAGTGCACATCCCGCACCTCAAAACCAGCTCTTTCCCTTGATAAACCGCCAGGCCCCAAAGCCGACATACGACGTTTGTGGGTCATCTCGGCAAGAGGGTTCGTCTGATCCATAAACTGCGAGAGTGCATTGGTACCAAAGAAAGAGTTGATAACTGATGAAAGGGTTTTCGAGTTTATCAAATCGATAGGCGTAAACACCTCGTTATCGCGTACATTCATTCTCTCACGAATAGTACGGGCCATACGGGCCAACCCAATTCCAAACTGGTTATACATCTGCTCGCCAACCGTACGCACACGGCGGTTACTCAGGTGGTCAATATCATCCACATCGGTTTTCGAATTTACCAATTGAATGAGGTACCGGATAATCTCTATTATATCCTCTTTGGTTAACACCCGGATGTCTGAATCGACATTCAGTCCCAACTTTTTATTGATCCTGTAGCGACCCACTTCACCAAGGTCATACCTTTTATCAGAGAAAAATAATTTATCAATTACATCCCGTGCCGTAGCTTCATCCGGCGGTTCGGCATTCCGCAACTGCCGGTAAATGTGCAATACGGCCTCTTTTTCAGAGTTACAGGGATCTTTCTGCAATGTATTGTAAATGATAGCAAAATCCTGCTGCCGCTGGTCATCTTTGTGCAACAAAATCGTTTTTACACCTGATTCAATAATTTCATCGATGTGATCATCTTCAAGGACCGTTTCCCGATCGATGATTACCTCATTCCGTTCAATAGAAACTACTTCACCGGTGTCTTCATCTACAAAATCTTCAACCCATGATTTCAATACACGGGCAGCCAGTTTCCTTCCTACTACTTTTTTCAAGCCGGTTTTGGAAACTTTCACTTCATCGGCCAAATCGAAGATTTCGAGAATATCTTTATCACTTTCGTAACCGATAGCCCTCAAAAGCGTGGTGACAGGCAATTTCTTTTTCCTGTCGATGTAAGCGAACATCACGCTGTTGATATCGGTTGCAAACTCGATCCACGATCCTTTGAAGGGGATAATACGGGCCGAATAAAGTTTTGTACCGTTAGCATGTAAGCTTTGGCCAAAGAAAACGCCCGGCGACCTGTGCAATTGCGAAACAATCACCCTTTCGGCACCATTAATGATAAACGTTCCCTTTTCGGTCATGTACGGCACTGTTCCAAGGTACACATCCTGAACCACGGTATCGAAATCTTCGTGTTCCGGATCTGTACAATACAGCTTTAGCCTGGCTTTCACCGGCACACTGTACGTTAAACCACGCTCAATACATTCGTAAATAGAATATCGGGGCGGATCAACCTGATAGTCAAGAAACTCCAGGACAAAATTGTTCCGAGTATCCGTAATCGGGAAATTTTCCTCGAATACACGGCTCAATCCTTCCTCCTTCCGCTTTTCAGGCGTGGTGTTTAACTGGAAAAAATCTTTAAACGATTTAATTTGTACTTCTAAAAAGTCAGGGTAATCAAACCTGGTTTGTGTTGAGGAGAAATTAATCCTCTCGATTTTTGTATTAACTGCCATGTATTTATACAGGTTTAATATATAAAATATAAATACACAAAAAGGTTTAGAATCCTGCTTTGCAAGATTCTAAACCATACAACCTTTTAAAAAGGTCTTGATTGCGATTATTTAACTTCAACTTCAGCTCCTGCTTCTTCCAACTGATTTTTAAGGGCTTCTGCCTCATCTTTGGATACTTTTTCTTTAATTGCTTTCGGAGCTTCATCAACTACTGCTTTGGCTTCTTTCAAACCAAGACCAGTAAGTTCTTTAACGAGTTTAACAACTGCCAGTTTTGATTGACCGGCTGCTTTCAGAATCACGTCGAATTCAGTTTGTTCTGCTGCGGCTTCTCCTTCTGCTCCACCGACAGCAGGGCCAGCAACTGCAACTGCTGCTGCAGCTGGCTCAATGCCATATTCGTCTTTCAGGATTCCAGCTAATTCGTTAACCTCTTTAACAGTCAAGTTTACCAACTCTTCTGCAAGCTGTTTTAAATCTGCCATTTTTATTTGTTTTTATTAAAGATTTCTAAAAAAATTATTCTCTCTCTTTCAGTGTTTCAAGAACACCGTGAATTGTATTACCACCCGACTGCAATTGTGAGAGTACTGTTTGCATCGGTGATTTTAAGAGGGCTACAACATCGGCAATCAACTCGTTTTTCGATTTTACTGCTATCAGCGCGTCGAGTTGGTTCTCTCCCATATAAACTGATTCTTCCACAAATGCGGCCTTCAATAAAGGCTTTTTATGCTTTTTCTGGAATTCTTTAATCAGTTTTGCAGGAACATTTCCGTTCTCAGCGAACATTACCGAGGTATTCCCCTTGAGTGCATCGTAAAGCTCTTCGGTATTCTTTTCCGAACTTTCGAGGGCTTTACGTAACAGAGTGTTTTTCGCAACAACCAGTTTTACATCTTGTTTAAAGCATAGTCTCCTTAAATCGCTGGTATCAGCAGCATTTAAACCACTAATGTCAGTCAGGTAAAAATGGTTGTACGAATCGATCTGATTCTTTAGGTTATCAATAATAACTTTCTTTTCTGTACTCTTCATTTCTCCTTTGTTTTAGTCAGCGACTGACTTGGGTTCAACTTTAATACCAGGACTCATGGTACTGGAGAGATAGATGCTTTTGATATAAGAACCTTTAGCGGCTGTTGGTTTCAACTTAATAATGGTATTGATAAACTCTACAGCATTTTCTTTTATCTTTTCGGGAGTAAAAGAAGTTTTACCAATAGAGGTGTGTACAATACCAAATTTGTCTACTTTAAAATCAATCTTCCCCTGTTTTACTTCGCTCACTGCTTTACCAATCTCCATGGTAACAGTTCCGCTTTTAGGGTTTGGCATCAGACCACGAGGGCCAAGAATACGCCCTAACTGACCAACTTTCCCCATTACTGGAGGCATAGTAATTACTACGTCAACGTCGGTCCATCCGCCTTTGATTTTATCAATATAATCGTCTAATCCAACATAATCCGCTCCGGCCTCTTTGGCTTCGTCCTCTTTGTCAGGAGTAACCAAAGCAAGCACCCGAATCTCTTTTCCGGTTCCATGGGGTAACGAAACTACGCCTCTAACCATCTGGTTAGCTTTTCTTGGGTCCACTCCCAATCTTACATCAATATCGACGGATGCATCAAATTTAGTGAAGGTAATATCCTTCACCAACTGAGCTGCTTCTTCGATGGAATAAGATTTTCCCTTTTCGAGTTTATCAAGAGAAGCCTTTTTATTTTTCGTAATTCTGCCCATCCTTAAAAGATTTTATTTTTGTTATTTGAATGGTGAAGCACCTTTTACGGTAATTCCCATACTTCTGGCAGTTCCAGCCACCATTTTCATTGCCGATTCAATAGTAAAACAATTCAAGTCAGACATTTTTACTTCAGCGATTTGTTTTACCTGATCCCAGGTAACAGCGCCAACTTTACTGACATGTGGTTCTGATGAACCTTTTTTTACTTTTGCTGATTCGATCAACTGGACGGCTACGGGAGGTTGTTTTATAATGAAGTCGAACGACTTATCGCTGTAAACAGTAATAATAACCGGTAACAATTTACCGGCCTGGTCTTGTGTTCGACCATTAAACTGTTTACAAAACTGCATTATATTAACTCCCTTGGCACCTAATGCTGGTCCCACCGGTGGTGACGGATTGGCCGCCCCACCTTTGATTTGCAATTTAATTAATCCAGCAACTTCTTTCGCCATAATAAATTAATAAAAGCGTTACTATTCCTTCTCAACCTGCATGAAGCTAAGTTCTAAAGGAGTTTTACGTCCAAAAATCTTCACCATCACTTGCAGCTTTTTCTTCTCTTCATTGATTACCTCAATGGTTCCGTTAAAGCCGTTGAATGGTCCATCGATTACTTTTACGGTTTCTCCCACTACGAACGGAATATTCAATTCCTCTCCGGTTTCAGCAAGTTCATCCACTCTTCCCAAAATTCTGTTCACCTCATTGGTCCTCATTGGTACAGGGTCCCCACCTTTGGTGTCGCCAAGAAACCCAATTACATTAGGCACATTTCTAAGTATGTGTGCCACTTCACCAACCAATGTAGCTTCAATAAGAACATAGCCAGGGAAAAAGTTTCGCTCTTTACTGATTTTTTTACCGTTCCGGATTTGATAAACCTTTTCCGTAGGTATTAAAACCTGTTCAACAAAACCCTTCAAATCTCCATTAGCGATTTCGTTTTCGATATATTCTTTCACCTTTTTCTCCTTACCTCCTATCGCACGAAGAACATACCATTTATTTGTTGTGTCGCTCATTATGATCTAAGGATTTCGATTAATAAAACAATCCATAAACAAAACTCATTACGTTCCTGAATGACAGGTCCATAACGAATACTAAGAGTGATATAATAAAGGAAGCAACCATTACAACCAATGCACTGCTTTGCAGTTCTTTCCAAGTAGGCCACGTAACTTTGTGAACAAGTTCATCGTAGGCATCCTGTAAATATACTTTTAACTTCATTTTAGTTTGTAGTTATTTCTGTACGGAAGGTAAGAATCGAACTTACTAAAAAACAAAAACTCCCAGACTGAGCTTCTTCCGTAAACAATCCCGGACCGCAGCCCGGGACTGTTATATTTTTAACAGATAATGCCTGTTATTCAACAATTTCCGTAACCTGACCTGCACCAACAGTACGTCCACCTTCGCGAATTGCAAAACGCAAACCTATGTTGAGAGCAACCGGGTAAATCAGTTCTACCTGAATTGACACGTTGTCACCGGGCATTACCATTTCACGTCCTTCTGGAAGGTGAATTTCGCCGGTAACATCAAGGGTCCTCAAATAAAACTGCGGACGGTATTTGTTGTGGAACGGAGTATGGCGTCCACCTTCTTCTTTTTTCAATACATACACCTCAGCTTTAAACTTGGTGTGAGGAGTAATAGATCCGGGTTTAGCCAAAATCTGTCCGCGTTTGATCTCTTTTTTGTCAACCCCACGAAGCAACAGCCCTACGTTATCACCAGCCTGTCCGTCATCAAGTATCTTACGGAACATTTCAACCCCTGTACAAACAGTCTTACGTCCTTCTGCGCCTAAACCAATCAACTGCAGTTCGTCGCCAGTATGAACCATACCTGTTTCAATACGACCGGTTGCAACTGTTCCACGTCCGGTAATTGAAAATACATCTTCAACCGGCATCAGGAATGGTTTGTCAACTTCACGAGGAGGAAGTGGAATCCAGCTGTCAACTGCATCCATCAATTCCATAATTTTTTCTTCCCATTCAGGTTCACCGTTCATTGCACCAAGTGCAGATCCCTTAATTACAGGAGTATTATCACCGTCGAATTCATAAAAATCGAGTAATTCCCGAATTTCCATCTCAACGAGTTCCAGTAATTCTTCGTCGTCAACCATATCAACTTTGTTCATGAAAACGACCAATTTCGGTACGTTTACCTGGCGAGCCAAAAGGATATGTTCACGGGTTTGGGGCATCGGGCCATCAGTTGCGGCTACTACAATAATAGCGCCGTCCATCTGAGCCGCACCCGTAACCATGTTTTTCACGTAGTCGGCGTGACCGGGACAGTCAACGTGAGCATAGTGCCTTGAAGCAGTCTGATACTCAACGTGAGCAGTGTTAATTGTAATACCCCTTTCTTTTTCCTCAGGAGCATTGTCAATAGAATCGAATGATTTGATTTCGGAAAGGCCTTTTTTGGCCAATACCATTGTAATAGCTGCTGTCAGGGTAGTTTTGCCATGGTCGACGTGGCCAATAGTACCAATGTTGACATGGTCTTTATCCCTTACGAATGTTTGTTTAGCCATAACTCCAAATTTTAATTATTATCTAAATTAATCGAGCCGAAGACGAGAATTGAACTCGTGACCTCATCCTTACCAAGGATGCGCTCTACCCCTGAGCTACTCCGGCTTTTTAAGCACACAAAGAGACCGGAGTTAAAAGCTACGCTTAAAACTCCAATCTCGTTTTGAGCGGGAGACGGGATTCAAACCCGCGACCCTTAGCTTGGAAGGCTAATGCTCTATCGACTGAGCTACTCCCGCAATATATTTCACGCAAAATGCGCTGCAAAATTACAAAATTTAATCAAAAACAGCTGACAATCTTTTTTACCATCCCGAAATTCAAAGAGCAAAACAGATAAAAAACCGGCCTCTCATCATTTCAAAAAATAAATAAAAAGTGGCGTAACGTGTTAAACTACTTTAAATTCAGATGTTTCTGAAACGCCCCTAAAAAGGGTGTGCAAATGTAAAAATATTATTTTAAAAATCTAAAAAACTACTTGTAAAAATTAATATTTATTTGTTCTTGAGTTTTTCTTTAAACTTTCCGAGCTGTTTACGAATGGCATCAATAGCCAAATCAGTAGCTTCCTCAAAAGTATCAGCCTGCTTTTTCGCAAATAAATACCCATTGCCCGGTATCGATACTTTTATTTCTGAAATTTTGTTCCGCGCAGTTTCGGGTTTCAAAACTCTCAATGTTACTTCAGCATTAATGATACCATCAAAAAAGGTATCGAGCTTATTCACTTTTTTATTCACAAAATCCTCCAGCCTTTTATCGGCTGTGAAATGAACTGAATTAATAATAATTTCCATAGTAACACTTTTTAGTTAACCCCTTGGATGGGCTTGTTTGTATATATCATGCAATTTCTCAAACGTTGTGTGGGTGTAAATCTGTGTAGCCGATAAACTGGAATGTCCAAGTAATTCTTTTACTGCATTCAGATCAGCGCCTTTATTAAGCAGATGAGTAGCATAAGAATGCCGCAATACATGTGGGCTCTTCTTTTCAAGCGATGTAACCATCTCCAGACTTCTTTTTACAACCCGGTATATTAATTTTTCGTAAACCGGCTCTCCTTTTTCAGTTACAAGTAATGCATCGGGGGTATATCCAACTTCCCTGTTCCTTATTTCAAGATACTGTTGCAACAACGGATTAATGCTTCTTGGATAAGGAATAATCCTTTCTTTTTGCCGCTTACCCAATACCTTAATCAGGTATCCTTTCATATCAAAACTACTTTCTTTCAGTTTTAATAATTCTGCCAGCCTGATTCCCGTACCATATAATAAGGTTATAATCAACTTATCTCTTACCCCTCTAAAATCATCCGAGAAGAAACCGTCATCAAGCAAATGGTGCAGGTTGTTTTCCTCCACAAAACCGGGTAATTTCTTTCTGATTTTGGGAAGGGGAAGATTGATAGCAGGATTCGTTTCTACTCCACTGGTTTCAGCGTTTTTCATCAAGAACCTGAAATATGCTTTAATGGTAGAAACTTTTCGGTTTACCGACCTGGGAGTATATCCTCTCTCCATTAAACTCACAATCCAATTTCGAACCAGCTTGGTATCTACCCTCTTAACATCAAATTCCCCGACCATTTCTGTGCAAAATAACACGAATTGATCGAGGTCTTTCTTGTACGCTATAACCGTATGCGAAGAGTTTCTCTTCTCATACTTTAAATAGTTAATAAACGATTCCTGATAATTCATTCACCTTCTTAACTAACTCCACCAGGAACCAAAAAACCTTCTTAGTCTTCCTGGCGTTGTAACTTCTCTATATAAGCCGCCTTTTTAACCTCTTCCCTTCTTTTAATCGAAGGTTTTGTAAACTTCTGACGTTCACGTAATTCCTTAATAACGCCTGTTTTTTCAAATTTCCTTTTGAACCTCTTTAGAGCCCTTTCAATATTTTCGCCCTCTTTTACCGGAATAACAATCATTTTCTACACGGTTTTAAAAATTGAGGCGCAAATTTAGAAATTATTCACAGCAAATCAAATTTAAAAGAAAAAAATAATAATTCCTACCGGCCTTGTTCGTTTTAAAGATTTTTAACGACAGGTAAGATAGGGCAACAAATTTACAAAAGTGGCTGTATCAATGAGCCCGGCTTTGAGTACCTGATCATTGGAAATAAACGGTCCGTTCTTTTGCCGGTAATTCAAAATGGCCTCCACATGAACCTTATTAAGATAAGGATGGCGCAACAACCCGGGGAAATCCACAAAATTTATTCGTATTTTTTCTACCTTCATTGTGTCGGTAAAAATGTTCTCTTTTATCGAAAGAAATGTTTCCTCCGGGAAACCATACACCTCCATCAACTGGCTTACAGAATAATATCCACCAAGTAATTCGCGGTATTTCAAAATTCGGGAGGCAAAAACAGGACCTACTCCCTTTAAACAGATCAGTTGCAACGAGTCAGCAGAATTCAATTCTATAAGTAATGGTGGCGAGGAGTTCTCTTCTTCCAATGCAATTTCCTCCGGTTTTTCCCGGATCAGGATATGAGGTTTAACCAATGCAAAAATCGCTGAGTCGATACCATAGATTTTCATTAAATCTTCGGGACGGGAAAAATCCCCACCCTTTTCCCGGTATTTCAAAAGGTTAGAAACTTGAAAACGATCAAATCCAAAACGTAACAACTCCTCTGCATTTGCCTCGTTTGGGTCAAAAGTCCCGCTAATAATTACAGGATCTGCCTGCTCTTTTTTAACCACTGACGGAGCATTTTTTTCAGGAATCGCAATAAATGGTTCAATCAGGGAAAAAATACTGTCGTTCATTCCATATAGTTTCCTCACATCGGAAGGCTTTTCAAATTGCCCACCGGCTGCACGGTAACTCAACAGGTTCCTTTTCACAAAAGACGGGATGCTCAGCGAGTCAAGCTTTTCTTTGGAGACAGTATTGGGGTTGAATTCAAATAATGAATAAAATTCAGGTATGTCAGAATTTTGACCTTCCCATTTTTCAAGCGCCTGCTCAAACCCGGAAAAATCATTGGGTGTTTTAATTTCAATATGATCCACTACAAAATGGGCAATGAAAACCAAACCAATTAAAACTCCCAAAATAATTACTGCATTCCGGTCTTTTCTCGAAAAATTAAAATACTCTTTAAACAATTGCCTGAAGGGTTTCTCCATACGCATTGTTTTTTATGAAAGTTTTATCAATCCCACTCCCTGAAGAAAAATGAAAGCAATGGCTAACGGAGCCATATATTTAATAACAAACATATAGAACGGTAAATATCGCGTTTTTAATTTCCCGCCATTAGACAACTCATTACCTGCCTTCTCCCGTCCATAATACCATGCGACGAAAATAACGATAAAAAATCCGCCCAGCGGTAACAAAATATTTGCAGAAGTAAAATTCATAAGACCAAAAACAGTAAAACCGAATAGTTTTACATCGGCCATTGAACTGGTTGAAAGCACGCACATAACTCCCAAAATAGACACTGAAGATGTTGCCAGCAAGGTAGCTGCTTTTCTTCCAAGTCTTAACTCTTCAACAAAAAAGGCCACAATCACCTCCAATACAGAAATGGTAGAAGTGAGTGCAGCTACTCCCAGCAAAATAAAAAACATAAGGGAGAAAAAATAGCCGCCTGGCATTTGCTGGAAAATGTTTGGAAGGGTAATATAAACTAATCCTTCACCAGATCCGGGTTCAATATTAAAAGCGAAAACCGCAGGAAATATAGCCAGGCCGGCAAGAATGGCAATGAATGTATCGGCAAAAGCAACCGAAACAGCCGTTGATCCGAGGTTATCCTTTTTTTGAATATATGAACCATACGTCACCAACGTCCCCATCCCAATACTCAGTGAAAAAAAAGCCTGCCCCAACGCTTCAAGGATGGTAGAGGTAGTTATTTTACTAAAGTCGGGTTTAAAAAGAAAAGATATTCCTCCTGATGCCCCCGGAAGAGTTACGGCTCTCACTACCAAAACAATTAACAAAAGCAATAGTACCGGCATTAAAATTTTGGTATATTTCTCGATTCCCTTTTGAACACCTGACATTATAATTAGTGCCGTGAAACTCATAAAAACAAAAAACCATAATAACGGGCGCCAGGGACTTCCTATAAAAGAGAAATACATGTCATTTAACTGCCCCGAAGACAATCCTTCAAATCCATTTATAATTGACTGAAAAATATACTCAAGGGTCCAGCCTGCCACAGCAGTATAAAAAGCCAAAATCATAAAAGCTGCCACAACCCCCATTATTCCAATAAGATACCAGGGCCTGCCGGGTGCCAGTTTTCGGAACGAGCCAAAAACATTACGCTGAGCACTGCGCCCAATAGTAAATTCAGAAAGCATCACCGGAATGCCTATTAACAGAACAAATCCGAGATAAATAATTAAAAAAGCAGCTCCTCCGTTTTCGCCGGCAACATATGGAAAGCGCCAGATATTACCCAACCCGATAGCCGAACCGGCAGTAGCTGCAATGACGCCAAACCTGGAACCAAAAGAGTCGCGCTCAGAAGGAATATTAGACATAAGTAGCCAGTGTTAAATTATTTACAAATGCTCTGTTTTTCTTTTAATCTATCATAAAAACGGGGCTAAAAATGCAAAAAATAATTCAACCTTTATGAGTATTTGACTAAAAAGTGTTTGGTTTTAAAACGGATAACCAATGGCAAAAGACACATTAAAATCATCGCCGGTATATTTCCGGTGCCCTATTATCCATCCGTTATGAGCGCTTTGAGAAGGGTCGCGTAACTTCATACCTACGTCAAGCCGGAAGATAAAATAATTAAAATCGAACCGAAACCCGACACCGGTTCCCAGGGCCAGCTGCCGGTAAAATTTATCGAACTCAAATTGTGCCCCCGGACGATTGTCTTTCTCATTGATTGCCCAAACATTTCCTGCATCCGCAAAAAGAGCCCCCTCCAAAAAGCTGATCAGCTTAAAGCGGTATTCCAAATTTGCCTCCAGTTTGATATCAGACGACTGGTTGGGATAAGCATTGGCCGGCCCCCGGTATGTCCCGGGTCCCAGCGAACGTACCTGCCATGCCCGGATACCATTGGCACCTCCTGTAAAATATTTCTTCTCAAACGGTAAAACATCAAAATTACCATAAGGGAAACCAACTCCCAAAAACGCTCTCCCCACCAAAGCATTATATTTATCGATAATATATCCGTACCGGAATTCCAAATCAGACTTTATATATTGAGCAAATCGCGTATTCAACACCTTATAATATTCTGAGAACCCCAGTCCGATAGTATCAACTACCTGATGAACAGGCCTGTTTAAAGTCTCCGACAGTAAATAAAGTAAATTACCTGCTGACTCTACATTGAAACGGAGGTACTTATAATTTTGAAGGCTACCTATTTTTTGGGTGTTGTAAATAAATGAATAGTTGGTTGCCAAAATAAGGTGGTCGGTAAAACTACTTTTAATATATAAATCTTTGATAAGTTCAATAAAACCGGGATCGAACTGGTAAAGATCAACCATATTAAAATCCAGTAGATTCCAGGTATGTTTCCGGTATTCAGAAGTCATCCAGTCGTAACCAAACTTGATATTCGAGATAGTACGGGTATATTCAGGGCGCCTTTGGTAATTGTAGCCCAGCGTAAACACGGTTTTAGGTAAAAAATTACGAAAGGCGCTTACTGCCTGTCTTGGCCCCAGTATTTTAGGAAAGGAAAGTGTCGCCTCCGTGCCAATTTCACGGGTATTAAAATACTCCGGCGCATTATCAGCCATCCTCTGTTGGCGCTCCATGGCCCCTTTCAAATTCAGCTGCAATACTTCAGCGCCGCGAAACATGTTCCGGTGCCGATAATTCACATTACCCGCCACACCAAAATTTCCGGAAGTATTTGTTCCCTCAATATCAAATGAAACGCCCTGCTTGTCCAGAGGTGCCAGACGAATGTGACAGTCAAGTAAATTCGTATCTCTCAGCATATCGGATTTGACAAACTGAATATCAATGAAGCGGAACTGTCGCAAACGGTTAAATGCATCGAAAGTATAACGGGCGTCATCCAGCCGGTACAATGAATCGCTTCCCATCCGCAGAAGGTTTCGGAACAGGTTGGGACGGTAACGAATCTCGGGACTTAAATACAACGTGTGATCTTCCCATCTTAGCGTGTCTGAAAAATGCCCGAAACTACTTTGAGGAGAAGATACCGGGACAGAACCGGGCAAAACCGAAATATAAAAATGATTCAGATAGTGTGGCAAAAACTTCCGTGGCTCTTCCTGACCGGGATTGCTTCCTATATAAAGATCCAGCAAGATTTCTTTATCTACCCTGGTACTGTCTGCAAGGTAGCTTACGTCATCTTTTGTAAAATAAAAATATCCTTTGTTTTTATATAAATCCACAATGTTTGACCGCTGTTTCTCAAGCCTGTCAAAATCGAATGATGTACCCGGCCTGATAAAAGCTTTGGTGGAGTCTCTAAAGAAAAGAGTTTCAAGAGCAGAGTCGCCAAAATGGTAATTAATTTTGCTGATTTTATACTGATCCCCCGTCTTGATTTTATACCTGATATTTGCTTTCTGTTTCTTGTCTTTAAAGTTTACCTCCGTATCAACCGTGGCTCTAAAAAATCCTTTGTTTCCTAAATACTGTTTCAACTGGTTTTCTGAGGCGTCAACCAGAGTTTCATCAAAAACCTCGGGAGGTTCGCCAATCCGTTTCAGCCAACTATTTGTATTCTTTTTCGAAGACAAATTATACAGCCACAAATGGAACTTGGCAAATCCCAGGATTTTATAGTTTTCTTTCTGCCTGATGTGCACCTTTGCTTCGTCCTTATTTATTAACTGATTATCGACTTCCACCTCTACTTTATTCAGCAGGTAGCGGTTTTCGGGAACGAACTTCACCGGCGAACAGGAAAAAAAAGAAACAATCGTGGCAAAGACAATCCATTGCACGAAGACTGATAAATATCGTATCGCTTTATTACCCAAGACGCTTGTTTTAATTTCAGCAAAAATAATGAAGTGTTTTAGAAGGAAACAGTAAATTTGGAACATTTATTACTGGGAATTCAATCATTTTTATGATTAGCAAAAATAAACTGAAACAGATAAAATCTCTCTCCCTGAAGAAATTCAGGCAAAAAGAACAATTGTTCCTGGTGGAAGGCGACAAAAATGTACTGGAAGTATTGCACTCACCCATCCGTGTGCAGGAACTTTATGCCACTGAAACTTTTCTAACAGCTCATACGGGAAGCTTGTCCGGGGCGAAACAAGTAAATGAAGCAACCCAGGAAGAAATAAAAAAAGCCAGCCTGCTGAAACAACCTCAAAATTGTTTAGCCATTTGCGAAATTCCTCCTGCCGGAGAGTTACCGCAAAAACCGGAAGGACTTTCACTCTTTCTTGACGGAATTCAGGACCCGGGCAATTTGGGAACTATCATCCGGACCTGCGACTGGTTTGGCATGGAATACCTGTTTTGCTCGCCCGACACAGCCGATGTTTTTAATCCAAAAGTAATCCAAGCCAGCATGGGATCGTTTTGCCGGATAAAAACAGTTTACACTCCGTTTGACACTCTTGCCGGTCTGTTTAACCAGACACAGATTCCGGTTTACGGAACTTTTTTGGAAGGGAAAAATCTTTATACCGAAAATTTTCCAGTTAGCGCATTAATTGTTTTGGGAAACGAAGGCCGTGGAATACGCGCTGAAATAGAAGAAAGAATTGATTTCAAGCTGAATATTCCTTCCTTTAACCATAACAGCCGCCGAGCTGAATCACTCAATGTTGCGGTAGCGGCCGGGATTATTTGCAGTGAATTTAAAACTCACTCAAAATGAAAACTAAGGGTAAAGATATTGGAGCGCAGCTCCCTGATTGCATTCGAATAATATTGCCTTTGTTCTAACGGAGGATCGTTTATCAGGTTGTTAATACCAAAGCTCATTTTAGCTTCTACCGAAAATCGGAAAAAAGCAAAGTAATGATCCCAGCCAGCTCCCACTTCGGCATAAAAACCCCCGTTTTTTAATCTCACTAAATCTTCCTTTCCTGTCCGGCTGATATCATGCCGGTAAGCAGGTCCGAAAATAATGTAAGGACGGTCATTATTAATCCGGCGTGCTTTGTATTTTATGAGCAACGGAAAATCAAGAAAAGTAGATTTGATGGAATAATATTGAAGCGGCTGGTAGTAATCGGTTTCCCAAACCGGAATATTATATAATAACTGGCGCTCACCAAATGAAAGTCCCGGCAGAAAGCGCAGATTTAAATCCTTTGTCAGCCGCAGGCTGGAAACAATTCCAACTGTAAAGCCAGGAATGAGTTCAGCCACATCAGCCCGGACGTAATGGTCGCCTGTAATTTGTTCTTTATCAAGTTGCCATACAGTAGGAACAAAATCAGGATTATTCCCAATAGGATTGTAATGCGCCAATCCAAAATCAAGCGTATTTACACCAAGAGAAAAACCAAAATGAATCAGCTTATCGTCGAACGTAGTCATGTGGTTCACCTTTTGCTTTTGGGCAAAAACCGACAGGACAATGAGTAACAACAATATGGTAATAAAAAAATTTTTCACCTGACTTCGTTCATTCCGTTCAATTTTCAAACAAATAAAGTGATTTTTTATTGTATTCAGCTTGGTTTTTTGGGTTTTTGCGCTTCGTAAATAGTAGCAATTCCCATCGTTTGCGGATGCCACTTACATCTTTCGAATCCGATATTTTTTAGAATCCCGATAAAATCATCGCCATCGGGAAATTCACGCACCGATTCAGGTAAATAAGTATACGCCCTGTTATCTTTGGATACAATTCGCCCAAGCCAGGGCAATATCCTGGTAAAATAGAAAAAATACAATCCTCTGAAGAACCTATTTCGTGGTTGGGAAAACTCCAACACAATGAACACTCCGCCTGGCCGCAGCACTCTGAAAATCTCCGTTAAACCTTTCTCCAGATTTTCGAAATTCCGAACTCCAAATCCTACAGTAACTGCATCAAAGGTGTCTTTGTCAAACGGAAGGGATTCAGAATCGGCTTTTCGTAGTTCGATGAGTTGTTCCAATCCTTTCGCCGCGATTTTTTTCCGACCAATTTTCAGCATTCCTTCCGAAAGATCGATCCCGGTTATTTTTTTTGGTTTCAGACGGGATGCAGCAACCGCAAAATCAGCGGTTCCGGTAGCAATATCGAGCAAACTACCGGGCTTATGTTGCCGGAGTAACCCAATGGCCCGCCTTCTCCAAATCTTATCAATGTTTACAGAAAGCAAATGGTTCAATAAATCATACCGGGGAGAAATCTGGTCAAACATCTCTTCCACCTGTCCCTTTTTGCTTAGGTTTGAGTCTTTGTAAGGAACTGCTGCCATAAAAATATAGAAAAACCTATTTGAAAAAAATCAGACAACCTTATTATGCTCCGGAAGTCATTTTGTCGATATATCCCATCGACCTGTCATCAATCCTAATTTCCCCTTTCGTGATGTGCCCCAAGGTAAAAAACGGAATCTTTTGTTCGGTCATAAAATCCACAAAATCATCTTCGTGTTCCGGGGCTACTTCAAGGATTACCCTTCCCATCGCCTCCCCAAAAAGGAATGCATCCAGGCGCCTTTCCGCATCTGTGGTAATATCAAACCCTAATCCGTTGGGAACAGCTGCGCGCAACAAGGTAAAGAAAAGACCGCCTTTTCCTACGGGACTTGCGCTCCGAAGCATTTTTAGTTTGTGCAGTTCTCGTAGCGCATTCTGAATATTTAATTCATCTTCTATATAAAAAACTGGAAGTGGGGAATCCGAAATGCCATGATAAAACTCAAGATACTCTGAAGAGCTGACATCGTCTAACGAACGCCCAATCAAAAAAATATTACCGCCCTTTTCTTTAAATGCATGGGTTGTTAAGGTGTTCTTATCCTCCACTGCTCCTACCATACTTATAATAATAGTTGGCGGAACAGGACCGTGTCCGGAGAAATGATCGAACCTGATTTTTCTGTCCGAAATTTTTAAATCAAAAGTTACAGCAGCATTTTCCAACCCCTTTTTGGCACCTGAAGCAATGTACTGTCCCTTAGGATCGGCAAAATCAATATGATACAAGAAGGCACTAACAGCAACAGGTTTTGCCCCCAGACATAACATTTTACGTGTGGCTCTTGAAATAAGAATTTCAGTAGCCTTTTGCGGATCGTTTTGCAAATGATGATGAAATGCGTGAGTACTCATGGCTAAACTGGCACCGGTGCTGTCAATATCAAACAGACCTATTTCGTCATTGTCACCTTCACCAATTGAATCAGGCGAGATAGGTATCTCACTAAAATCATTGAAATAATTAATACTCGAAAGGTTAGGGTTGACCATAAGAGAAAAAATAACATTCTCAATGTCGGTTGGTTCCGGAACAGAATCAAGAGTAAATTCCGTTTCCCGCTGCATAATGTCTCTCATATTATCCGGTTTTTCTGGTAATTAAAGCAAAAACAAAGGTAATTAAGTAAGCGACTTTTCCATAAAATTAGCTATTTTTTTTAATTTCGGGGAGGAATGAAAAAACGCAGAACATGAAAAAAATAGTACTGATTACAGGCGCTACATCGGGAATTGGTGAGGCAACCGCCATGCTACTGGCCGAAAATAATTTTAACCTTATTATTACCGGCCGACGACAGGACAGACTAAATATCCTGAAAGAAAAAATTGAAAACGAAACATCTGCCGAGGTTTACCTTCTCCATTTCGATATCCGGAACCCGGATCAAACGGAACATGCGATAAAAAGTTTACCCAATAAATGGCAGAAAATTGACATTCTGATAAACAATGCTGGCCTGGCTGTTGGATTAAGCGGTGTAAACAACGGGGTTTTGGACGACTGGGAACGAATGATTGACACCAACATTAAAGGGCTGCTTTATATTACCCGTCTTGTATCGGACAAAATGGTGGAGAAAGGCGAAGGACATATTGTGAATATCTCTTCCATTGCGGGAAAAGAAACATACCCTATGGGCAATGTTTACTGCGCGACCAAACATGCCGTGCAATCGCTTACCCAGGGAATGCGCCTCGACTTTCTCAAACACGGTATTAAGGTATCTTCAGTTTGTCCTGGTGCTGTTAACACCGAATTCTCCCTTGTACGTTTCAAAGGCAACGAGGGACAGGCAGAAAAGGTATATGAAGGATTTACCCCGCTTGATGCCCATGATGTTGCTGAAACCATCCTTTTTGTAGTAAGCCGGCCCCGACATGTGAACATCGATGACGTTTTAGTGATGCCGACCGACCAGGCCTTTTCGCGCGATTTTAACAGGAAAAAACCCTAACTTTGCAAGCACGAACAAAAAACATGTCAGAAATAATAATTATAACACCGGTAAAAGATTCACCCGCTACTACCGAAAAAACAATTGAAGCTGTGTGCCAGTCTGACTGTGCTGCAGAGTACTTCGTTTACGACGATTTCAGTGGCAAAGAAACCAAAGAGTTATTAATTGACGCTCAAAAAAAATGGGGATTTCACCTCATTCATATGGAAGACCTCACCAACAAGCCTTCTCCCAATTACAAACTGGTTTTGCAAGAGGCGCAAAAAACGGCCATTAAACACGGCAAGCCACTCGCTATTGTGGAATCGGATGTCATCGTGCACCCCAATACCTTCCGGCAACTTTTAGAAATTGTAAAAACAAAACCGGATGCAGGACTTGTAGGGGCCATAACCGTAGATCAGGACGGAAAATATAACTTCCCATACAACTTCGAAAAAAGCAAAAACACCCAGGTAATCGATACTTCGCGCAGCCTGAGTTTTTGCTGCACTTTGTTGTCGCTCCCGTTCCTTGAGGCATTTAATTTTGAGGAATTATCGCAGAAAAAGGACTGGTTTGATGTCACCATTAGTCATCAGGCGAGAAAACTGGGTTTTCGAAATTACCTTGCAAAAGGAATTGAGGTATTACACCTGCCCCATTCGAGCCGGCCATGGAAACAACTTAAATACAGTAATCCTTTGTTATACTACATAAAAAAATTGATCCACCAACGCGACCGTATCTGATGGCTTATCTCAAACGATACAATCATTTAAAAGTGCTAGCCCACCTGTGTTTCTGGATGGTGAGTCTCGGTGTCATGCTCTTCCTTTTTTATTATAATGAAAAAAGAGTTCACTTCGATCTTGTTATTCTGATTAAAGCCCTGGTTACAAATCTAAGTTTTGCTTTGGCGGTATATATCAACCTTTGGGTTCTTATCCCCCGGTTTCTGAAGCAGAAAAACTATGTATTCTACATTTTCTGGCTAGTGGCACTGCTATCTTTCTCAAGTCTTTTTATTCAGTTCCTTCTTATTTTTCCACTTCGGAATGTGCTTAATGTTGGAGACAGATTTCGATCATTTGATACCAACCTGCACGCAGCATACTTTTCAGCCACCTTACTGTATGTAGTAATCACTTCGTTTCTGAAATTTATTAAGGACTGGCTCGCATTGCAGGATCTGAACCTAAAACTGGCAAGAATTGAACGACAAAAACTGGAAGCGGAGCTAAAAACACTTAAAGGACAACTAAACCCTCATTTCCTGTTTAATTCGCTCAACAATATTTACTCGCTCTCACTTATGCAATCAGAAAAGGTACCTGATCTCATCCTAAAACTATCTGATCTGATGCGACACATCATTTATGATTCACGTGAGAATTTTATCCCAATCGAAAAAGAAATTGAATTTGTTACGAATTTTATTGCCCTACAAAGAATCCGTGCGGCAGATAACGTTCGCATATCCTACGAGATATCAGGAGACATTCCTCCCTCCAAAATTGCGCCACTTTTGTTTGAACCCTTTATCGACAATGCTTTTAAGCACGGACTACCCGGCACCAACGGAAAGGATTATATCCTTATATCTTTCAACTTTGACAGCCCGGGATGGCTACATTTCCACATTGAAAATAATTATGAATGGCTGGAAGAACCCATACAAAAAAAAGAAAGCGGAATTGGAATTGCCAATGTAAAACAAAGGCTGAACCATCTATATTCTGCCTCTGATTACCGTCTTAAAATAATACATGAAAACCATATACATACCGTAACTCTCCAGTTAAAATTGAAATGACATGGAAGTAAAAGCGATGATTGTGGACGATGAACCCCTGGCTCAAAATGTAATTGACCAATACGCCAAAAAATTACCAAATCTGCTGTTGATTGCAAAATGCAGTGATGCCATATGCGCACATCAGGTTTTGCAAGAGAAAAAAGTGGATTTAATTTTTCTTGATATCAATATGCCTAAACTTTCAGGCATTTCATTTTTAAAAAACCTAAAAGACGCGCCATTGGTAATTTTTACGACTGCTTATTCCGAGTATGCCCTGGAAGGCTTTGAATTAGATGCTGTAGATTACCTGAAAAAACCATTCTCTTTCGAAAGATTTTGCAAGGCCTTTTTTAAAGCGGAGGAGCTACTTCGATTGAAAGAGGCCGACCAAAACCGGAATAAGGAAATACCAGAGGAGAAGGATTTTTTATTTATCAAATCAAACAAAAAGACATATAAGGTTAACTTTCATGAAATTTATTTTGTGGAAGGATTGGGAGATTACATCCAAATTCACTTAAAAAGCCAGAAGATTATTGCCAACCTTTCCATGAAAAAAATGATGGAAATTCTCCCATCAGAAGAATTCTTTCGTATCCACAAATCGTACATCATTTCAATCGACAAACTGGAATTAGTGGAAGGCAATTCAATCATTATCAACAAAAAACGACTTCCTGTGGGTAATAGTTACCGGCAGCAGTTTATGGAGTATGTAAACAGTTTTGGGATAAGTTAACAGGTAGGGGAGCAAAAAAGCAGAAAACAAGCCAGTATTTCGAAGCATAAACCGGATAGATTAATACAGACTCCGCTGAACAATCACAATACCAGCACAGTACTATTATTCCATGAAGCCCTGGTCTTTCAATGTTTTTAGCATTTTTTCTGAAAAGAACTCATTATCCTTCTTTTTGTATCTTACGTCAGTAAATACCTGTGCCAGCGTTTCTTTGTCATTCTCCGTTACAAACTGTTTCATCGAATCAAGACTTTCTTTGTAAGCATATAATTCTCTGATACGTGTTTCATTGTAGTCTACATACTTTTCGTAGTGGATAACACCTTCTAACGGAATACGGTCAGTTAACCCGGGATTTTCATCAGGATATCCCAATGCTACTGTTGTGACCGGGAAGGTCAATTTAGGAAGGTCCAGAAGCGTTATAATCTCTCCGGCATTGTATGTAGTGGTACCAAGGTAACAAATACCAAGTCCGTTGTTCTCTGCGGCAACACAGACATTTTGAGCTACCAGTAAAGCATCAATTGTAGCCGTAATAAAAGAAATAAAATTGTTATAGCCCGGTTCTGCACTATTAAACTGGCACCATTTTGAAAAACGATTAAAATCCGCAGCAAATGTTAACAAAACAGGTGCATTAACAGCTACAGGCTGGTTAAAATGTAAAGGGGCAAGTTCTTGTCGTCTTTTTTCTTCTTGTGTAACAATAACACTATACACTTGCATATTTCCTGTAGTTGATGCCCGCGTACCAGAATAAAGAACACTTTCAATCAGTTTCTGAGGAACAGTTTGATTTTTAAATTTTCTTATAGTTACATGTTGGTTTAAAAGTTCCATAGATTCCAAATGGTAATTTATTTGACAAAATAAAGGAATTGAATTAAAAAAAACGTAAATCCAAAATAAAACTGCGGCTAAAAACCGCAGATCCCAAAAATAAAAAAGGGGAAGCAAAGCTCCCCCCTTTTTAATCAATCAATTCGGTATTACCTCCATTTAACAATCCTCTCTGTCTTGGCGAGTCCGTCGTTAGTAAATAAACTAACTACGTACACACCAGTTTTCAGATTTGCAGTACGGATTTCACGGTCGGGATATTCAATATCCAGAACTCTCTGACCAGCAATATTGCTTATAACAACCCTGGTCAATTTGTCGTTGTTCTTTATCGTTATGTGGCTGTCGAATGGATTCGGATACACCTGGAAGTCAATAGCCTGAGCTTCTGGGTCAAGACCCGTTGTTGCAGTAATATCAACAATGTCTGACTCCATTCTTGGTTCCATAGTAAATGCATTCATTCCACCATTTACAACACCCGTAACATCAAAGTAGTGATCAACAGTCGGTGTGTAAGCAAACATCAAGTCATTTACAATCACACTGTCAGTCATTTCATAGTAGATTTCCCATTCGCCATTTTCATTTACTTCAGCAGCGCGGGCACCTGATACTTTAACAAGTACACTCTCGTACATTTCATTTTGAGCATCAGACGGAACATCTACTTCTTCTGCGGTAATGGCAACTGCATCAGCAGCTTCAACTACACTTGCTGTAATGGTAGTTACATCATCTACTTCACTTACAACACCTACAACAGAAACTCCATCGCCAACAGCCATACTAGCAGCATCAGCATAAGCAACCCAGATACCATTCCAGGCTCCATTTCCATCCTGCATGAAGAAGCCTGTACCTTCAACAATACCAGTTACAGTACCGGTTACACCCACTGTGTTACCATCTTCAGGAGATACATCTCCGTCGCCCTGAACTTCAGCAATTGTTTTAGCATCATAGCCAGCTTCAACTGTATCGCTTTTCCAGCACCAGTGGTAATCGCGAACGAAAACTACATATACATTGAATGAATCGGTAACGAAGATATTTTCATTTTGCCATGCCAATTCTTCTCCACCTTCTTCAGTACCAAGTGCATACTGATAGTGGTGATTCTGTTCTGAATCAACAGCTCCACCTGCTGCATTAACAGTGATTTCATTTCCTTCTACCACTGTACTTATCATCAATTCAGTTTGAACAGGTACAAAAGTTTTAAGAACACTGTCTGAAATACATTCCATTTGATCTTTAACCTGGAATCTGTAGTGTCCGTCACTTTCATTGTCATCACCGTAAGTTAAACCAGTATCCATTTTATGCGTACCTACTCCTTCTGCTTCATTGAAAGCAACCCAGCTACTCCAAGGACCCACTGAGCTGGCACCTTCAACTTTCCTGTAACGTACATAAAGCATTCTACCTTCTTCGGCAGTAGCGGTAATCAAGGCAGTCGGAGAATCTTCACCGAAACAGCTGCGGTCTTCAACAGAAGCAATCAATACTTCCTGAACCGGATCTATTGCGATAGTATCAGATGATACACAATCGTTTTCATCTCTAACCTCAACAACAAAGATATTTCCAATCTCTACAAGGAAAGCACTACCTTCTGATTGCCATGGAGTGTGAATTACACCATTTTTCCACAGCTGATATTCATAATCGCCAGTACCACCTGATACATTAGCTTCAATCAGTCCTTCAACAGCTCCGGCACAAGTAAATGAACCTTCTGCTTTAACAAGGTCAACCATCAATTCTTCAGGTTGGTCTACATATATTGTATCAATAGCTGAAGTACATCCGTTAGCATCGGTAACAGTTACTTCGAAACCATCATCGTTACTAGCTGGAACACCATTCAACCAATAGATTGGTCCATCTGCTTCAATATCTGTATAGGTGGAATCAACAGATTCTCCAGCAGCGCTGGTACCCCAAACACGTGCATTATATACGCCTGATCCACCAGTGATATTTACTAAATGAATAGAACCATCCCATGAACCATAACATTTTGGCATCACATAATGAACTTCGCCTTTAATCATATGGAATTGCCACATAATTTCATCTGGTTGTTCAATTTGTACACGCCATTCGTTCACAGGTGTACCAAATTCATCTTCTTCACCGCCAACGATACAACCATTGGCATCCATTACCCAAACAACCCAGGTTCCGGCGCCTACATTGAATTCGTTGCTTGTCTGCCACTCTTCTGAATCTTCAGCAGGTGCTTCTACAAGAAGGTGTCCTCCACCATTTGGTGGAATAGAAAGACCAGCGTAATATTTATAAGGAGCAGTACCGCCCATAGCATGAACCAGGAATTGTCCATCTTCCTCATCAAAGCAGGTAGCATCCTGTATCCATTCAGCTTCAAATGTCAGGTAAGTATCAGGTTCCTGAACTTCCCAAGACTCAACAGTTGTATAAGGATTCTTATTATCTCCTGTAGTGGTAGCCAAAGTACATCCGTTAGCATCTTCAATGTACACAGTATAATGTGAATGTGCTAATCCGGTAAATGTATATGTATTGTCATCACCTGTATAAAGCATGCCACTATCGTAACCACTACCGGTCAAACGTATGAGGAAACCATCGTCATCTCCTTCTTCGTCAACAAATGCAGTTCCACCATCAATAATCTCAACAGTGAAAGTACCATCAGCTCCATCTTTACACTTAACATCGGTAATCTCAACAGTATATTTGATAGAATCAGGTTCGATAATTGTAAACGGAACACTGTACTCACAATCTAATTGCTGATAATCGCCACTATAAGAATAATAATCCATTATGTATAAAGTATGATCACCGGCAGGCAATCCACTAAAAGTAGTGGCTGATGTCCAGCTACCATCATTCACTTTAAATCCATAATAGCTCATTCCTTCCCAGCCGCCTGAACCAACAACAGAAATGGCACCATCGCTACCACCGTTGCAGGAAACATTCTGGGTTACGGTAACCTCAGCATCCAAAGCTTCCGGTTCAAGTATAGTTACTTCTGTCGGTCCAGCCATACATCCGTTGGCATCTTTTACCCAAACATTAAAGGTACCTGGCTCGGTAGCAATATATGTTTTTGATGTTGCACCTTCTGCAAAAGCAATCCATGAATTTGGGTTATTAATAGCATACCAGAAATCAGGAGTTCCTCCGGAAACATTTACTGTAATTTTACCATCATTGGTATCTTCACACCTCATATGTTTAATAGAAGTAGTAAAGCTCAGTAAATCCGGGTCATCCAACATAATGTCTTCTGTCGTATATGAAGGACATCCTACCACATCTTCCACCAATACAGCATAAACTCCTTCGGGCAGTCCTGTAAATAAACCGGTAGCCTGATCTTCATAACCTTCAACCGGGTCACCTTCGCCATCAAGCAGCGTAAATAAGTAAGCACCGGCACCACCAGTAACAGCGCTCATTGGAACGGTAATGGTACCATCTTCTGCTTCGTAGCACAAAGGATGAGTCCATGTAATATCATCTTCATCAACCAGTAATGGGTCATATCCATCCACTTCTACAGGACCGTAATATACTTCGTCACATCCGTTATCACGAACTGCAATCCAGAATGTACCACCATCGACATTGAAGCTAACAGTACTTAATGTTGTTTCCGGATCATACGTTTCAAAATCCAACCACAAATTTTCTCCAATGTTACCAAGTGCACCTTCATTGTTTACAATAGCATACTCAAGCAGACCATCAACATTTCCGCCTGTAGCCTGAACAGTTATAATTCCTTCATAAGTACCAAAGCAAGAAGCACCATTGGCATTTACATCGGTAATCAACAACTCAGGATTTTCAGTAATTTCAATTGTATCTGTATTAGATTCACAGGTATATTGGTCAACTACCCAAATTACATAAGTACCTGCATTGAAAGTAGTAGGGCTACCAACAATATTTGAAGGTCCAAAAGAAGAAATTTGTCCTGCTTCATTTTCTACATAGAATTGAATTCCACGGTTAGGTTCACCATCTGTCAAACCATCTGCCCAACTGGTAAAGTATACAGAAATAGTACCTGCTTTATCACCAAAACATTCAATGTGTTCATCGGATTCAGCCCAGATAACATTTTCTTCCATAGAAATGGTAACTTCTATTTCAGAATCATATACACAGTCATTGGCATCTTTTACAACTATTTCGTGGGTTCCAACACCAACCTTAATAATAGTAAGGTTATCGTCGGTTTCTTTCCATGAACTTCCGTTAATAGAATAGAAATAAGGAGCTGTACCACCTTCTATCATTAAGTGAATGTTCCCGTCATTACCCTCAATACAAGTTGGAGCAAATTCATCTGTAACCCAAGCACTTAATGCGTCAGGATTAACAACATCCATGTAATCAAAGTTTTGACTAACCGGGCAAATATCACCTTCTTCATTCTGAACGGTAACAGTAAGACCGTCATAAGGATAAGGCCATACATACATGTTGGCACTAACTTCTTCTGATTCCACGCCGTTAAACAAGATAGTATAGTTACCTGAACCACCAGTAATATTAGTAACAGTTACCATTGCGGCTTCGTCATTACAAAGCGGATCAGTAATATCTACCTGGAACTGAATATCTTCAGGAGATTGTACAGCAATCACATTACCTGACAGATTCGGATTGTAATATTCTACTGAACAACCATTAGCATCTGTAATGGTCAGGCTGTAATAAGTAGGCATAAGACCTGTAAAAGTGTAAGCTGAAGCAACACCTGTCTCAGTTGTAACATTTCCATCCTCTTCAATTGCAAGAGTATAAGGAGCTGTACCACCTACGATATTGGTAACTGCTATTTCACCATCATTATCTCCACCACAGGTTACATCCTCAACAGCCATATCAAAAGTAATGGCTTCTGGTTGACCTACAATAACACCAACTGTATCATCCATACAGCCATTATCATCTTTTACCCATACGGTATAAGTACCAGCCATTAACTCATCAAAATCACCTGTAGCCTGCCAGTTTATACCATCAATAGAATACATATATCCGGCACCGGTTCCACCCATGGCAGATGCAGTAATAGTACCATCGTCATAGTTATTACAGCTTGCATCGGTATGAGTAGCTGCAGCAATTAATTCAACATTTTCATCAATAATTTCGATCTGTACCCAATCCAATTCAGCACAGTCATTGGCATCCTGAACGTTTACCCAATAAACACCAGGTTCCCATGCAAACTGGAAGTTAGATTTAGTGGTTATGTCGCCCATATCAGGACCTCCGTCAGCATCAGGTGCAATATAATAAGTATAAGGAGCTGTACCACCTGTCGCGCTAATAATAACAGAACCATCTTCTCCGTAGCAAACCGGATTATGTGTTTCAACAGTAAATGCAACCGGATCAACAGACTCAGGAATATTTACTGTATGTTTCAACGACATACAACCATTGGCATCTTTCACGCGAACGGTCACAACTCCACCTGCAGCAGATTCGAAGCTGGGAGAGTTTGTCCAAACCCAGTTCTCCGGATTGGGGTCTTCATTAAATAAGTACTCAACGGCTTCTGCCGGAGCAGTTACTGTAACCGTTACATTACCTCCGAAACATGACTCGGCAGTCATTTGAGTTGTAATATCAGAAAGTCCAACGTTAACGGCAAGCGAGCCATCATTGGATGTATCTGTATTCACAAGATCTTCTCCGTCAGGTATATCATACCAGAAATTAGTCGCTCCCCACATCATATCACTGGAAAACGAGGGAGCAATGTTATTCGGATAGCTTAACACAGTAAAATGAAGGTCAAGGATATCTGTTTTTACATTGTCACCAATAGTTGTGGCAGATCCAGACCAGTCAATGCTAATTATTCCACCCGACTCGGAAACTGACACTCCGGATAATGATGGGTGAACATTAGATTCTGCGTCAAATGCAAAAATGGCATCATTAAACTCCAAATTCAGTTCAAACTCGCTTAATTGAATAAAATCCCGCACTGAGATTGTTACCGTGTAATCGTTTGCCTCATCATAACAATAAGAGGCGTCTTCTGCATAAAGTTCAACAGTCTCCTGGGCTTCCTGTGCATACCCGTGGGTTGCAAAGGCTGTGAGGAGCACCATTAAACTCAAGAACCAAGTAAATGATTTTCTCATAGCATTTCTTTTTTAATTGAACTTAATTGATTGATTGATTTTAAATTATTAATCTCTTAATCTTTGTTTTAGTTATAATTTTAGTATCGTCGTCCTTACAATTCACCGCAATTAACGAATACAAACGTATAAAATAATCAGCAATGTACAAACGAATCACTGAATAATTATAGCTTCTTTTTCCCTTTATTATCAACAGGCCTCTATTAATAACCATCCCTTGTTGTTAACAATTTTTATGTTATCAACAGGCCCAATCACGTTTTACTTTATGCAATTTTAATTCTATTTTTTTAAAAAAGTACAATAAAAACAGGTTTTTTTCGCTATAATGCAAGGCGCAATATTAAAATATTGATGAAAAATGAAAAGCATTCTGACCTTGATTCGTCTTTTACAAAAAAAATATACTTGTTCAATCAGATATCCTTTGGGACACAATTTTTTTTGTTCAGGTTGGGTATTTGCATTTTTTTTCTTTTTTTTGTTAACTACAAACGCCTGTAAAACATGCAAATGCCCTGCCTATTCTGAAAAAACACCGGAAACAGAACAGCTAAAGCAAACAATTGCAATGGATAGTCGCAGCAGATAGTGAACAATAAAAATGGGTTTCTCTGTCATTTTATGAATAAAATTTTACACGCCTCTTTACACCCTCCTTCCCCCAAAAAAATGACTAAATAAAAATACCCCAATACAGACAAGAAATACCAGAGGAATACATCTTTTAATACAAAATAGTCAACTAGCCCAAAAAACCAACAACTACTTTTCTAATTGCTATTATTTCTGAACACTGAAAAATCCGGATAATTTACTGACAAAAAATATTTTAGCCAAAATGAACCCCGCTGACATTTGAGTATTTGAACAGATCATTTGGGAGGGGTGTGTAAATTCCAACCAGTATCCAGTAAAAAACAGATGAGAGAAGATGTTCTTTTCCCGAATTAAAAACCGACATCGGAATTTTATATCGTTAATTTTTTTGCAACAGGAAGCGATATACTTTTATGCATTTCATATTTGGAACAAGAAATAAAGAAACTCTTTTAAATTAATATTAAAGTTGAATCATCAGGTGGTAAAATTAAACCTGAGATTTGAATCTGTGGGAATTTAGTAGTTAATTTGTATATGTTTCTGATTCAGGAATTAAACAATAATTTAAATCCTGAAAAGTTTTTAAAGAAAGTTTCATATAATAAATTTTAAAACTTACTCTACTATGTCAAAGATTAAAATAGGTATTAACGGCTTTGGGCGAATCGGACGTTTGGTTTTCCGTTCTGCTGTTGCAAATGAAAATGTGGAGGTAGTTGGTATAAACGACCTCATTGATGTGGATTACATTGCATACATGCTTAAGTATGATTCAACCCACGGACGTTTTAATGGAGAAGTAGGCTTAGAAGACGGTATGTTGGTTGTGAACGGCAAAAAAATCAGGGTAACTTCTGAACCCAACCCTGCCGATCTGAAATGGGGAGAAATAGGCGCAGAATATGTAGTGGAATCAACCGGCCTCTTCCTTACAAAAGAAAAAGCACAGGGTCATATTGATGCCGGCGCGAAAAAAGTGATCATGTCGGCTCCGTCGAAAGACGATACTCCCATGTTTGTAATGGGCGTAAACAATAAAAGCTATACAAATGACATGAATTTCGTTTCCAACGCTTCATGTACAACTAACTGTCTGGCTCCTGTTGCCAAAGTATTGCATGACAAATTTGGAATCGTGGAAGGTTTGATGACAACAGTTCATGCTACCACCGCGACTCAAAAAACCGTTGACGGACCGTCGAAAAAAGACTGGCGTGGCGGACGTGGCGCTGGCCAAAATATTATTCCTTCTTCTACAGGTGCTGCCAAAGCAGTTGGTAAAGTTATTCCCAGCCTGAACGGTAAACTTACCGGTATGTCTTTCAGGATTCCTACTCCTAACGTTTCGGTTGTTGACCTTACTGTTCGTTTGGAAAAAGGTGCATCATACCAGGATATTTGTGCCGCAATGAAAGAAGCTTCTGAAGGCGAATTGAAAGGAATTTTGGGTTACACTGAAGATGCCGTTGTTTCCAACGACTTCCTGGGTGACTCACGCACCTCCATTTTCGATGCCGGTGCCGGAATCGGTTTGAACGATAATTTCGTTAAAGTGGTTTCATGGTACGACAATGAATGGGGTTATTCTTGCAAAGTTGTCGAACTGATTGAATACATAGACTCAGTAAAATAATTTGCTATATTATATATGGTATAAAAAGGATGTCGGAAGGCATCCTTTTTTGTTATTCATACCTCAGTGATTCGATGGGGTCCAGCCGGGCTGCCATCTGAGCAGGGTAGTAACCGGAAATAACCCCTACCATAAAACAAAGAATTACCCCCACTGTAATCCATATCCATGGAATAATAAACGGTGCACCGATGAGTACTGATACCATGTTCCCTGTAAGTATACCAATAACAATTCCCAGTACTCCTCCAATCTGCCCAATTATGACTGCTTCGATCAAAAATTGCTGACGTACCGTAGAACCTTTGGCTCCAATAGCTTTCCGGACACCAACCTCGCGGGTACGCTCCGTAACCGAAACCAACATGATATTCATTAATCCTACAGCCGCCCCCAAAAGGGTTATCAGTCCGATGATGGTAGCCACCAAGGTAATATTACGGATATTATTAAGCAGAATATTGACGAGGTTATCGCTTTTTTCAATATTAAAATCGGTTTGATCCAGCGGATTAAGTCCCCTTACATTGCGAAAAACAGCTTCGGCCTGCCCAATAGCCACTTCCATCACCTCAGGACGATCCACCATCACCTGGATACTAAAATTCATATTAGGCCGCGAAAAATAAGTTCGCGTGTTGGTGTAAGGGATAAAACATACCATATCGTTGCTGATTCCCATTCCGCTACCTTTACTTTTAAGGGTACCAATTACCTTGTATTTTCCATTTCCGATGCTCACCACTTTCTGCAAAGGGTTCTCCCCTGGTTCAAAAAGTTGCCTTACCAGGTCACTGCCCAACAAAACCACACTTCTTCCGTTTTCAATTTCCGAATTATTGAAACTGCGCCCCTGGTTAATTTCGAATCCGGCAGTTTCCAGATAATTTCCATCAATTCCACGTACATTAACATTGGGATTGGTTTTTTGGTCATCATATTTTACAGTAGCATTTCCAGACGCATGCACCGAAATGGCAGTAATGGCCGGAAATTCAAATTGCTCTTTGAAAGCATTGGCCTGGTAAAAGGAAATGTAAGAATAATTTTTTGTGCGGTAATGCTGGTTTCCCACCTGCACTCTCATTCCACGACTGGTAAGGGTAAAAGTATTCGCTCCCATAAAAGTAAACTCTTTCGTGATGGAATTTTTTATGGAATCTATTGCGGTAAGAATACCAATCAAGGCTGTAATCCCCACAGCAATTATCAAAACGGTAAGCACTGTGCGAAGTAGATTACTACGAATCGAATGCATCGCAATCCTCACATTTTCAACAAATAAAGTCGCCTGTTGCATGTTTCCTTATCTCCAGAAAGTATAATATTCTCCTCAATTGTAATGCTTCATTAGTGACACAAAACTATCAAACATTACATTCATCCTATTTCATCCGAAAATGCAAAATTTGACGAACAGACGACGGAATTGTTCGATAATTTTTCACACTTAATGTTTTTTAACATTTTTTAAACTGAAGGAGAAAGCTCTTTTTTTTGAATTTTTTCGGCGACAACCCACCTCTTCAAATAGGTTATAAATCAGTTTTTTGAAATACTATTTACTATCAATAAAAAAAGGAAAAACAAATTCCATCATCAATTTTATTGAACAGATGCCGCGTTTTTATTTTGTTTATTGATGGAAAAGCTTTTTAAATTTGAACTTGTTATATGTTCAAGGTTATGATTTATCATTTAAGAATCACTTCACCAGAAACCAAAAACTTTCACCTCGAAGTGGAAGTCGATGGGGAACATTCGTTTTTCGACCTACACTCTATCATCCAAAAAAGTACCGGTTTTGAGTCGCACCAACTCGCCTCTTTTTTTATACCTGACCAAAGTGGAAAAAAACAAAAAGAAATTTCACTATTGGATTTGGGAATGAATGGAGGCGCTTATTTCATCATGCAAAAGACAAAACTGTCTGACTTAATTGAATCGAAAGCGCAACAGATGATTTACACTTTTGATTTTATTAATGACAGATCATTGTATTTAGAACTAACTGGAATTGTTATGGAAAAAAATCTCAAAGAACCGTTAGTCACTCTGAAGCAGGGTGACGCCCCCGTACAGGTATTGGGCGAAGAGCCTGATGTACAGGAGGCAACCAAACTTCAGGAAGAAGAGGTTTTAATGGATTTTGGTATTTTAGATGACTACAACGAACTTTACGGTGAGATGGAAGACTATTAAAGGTCTTCCTCTGTATGTCAAATTTATTCAGACTGTCCGGTTTCATTTTGGGCAGTCTTTTTTTTGCGCTTAATTTGCAGGTAAAACAGCAAAGTATGTCCAAAACCCTTTTAATTATAACCGGCCCCACCGCCATCGGGAAAACCGACATCGCCATTGAGGCAGCCCAACACTTTAAAACCGAAATCGTCTCTGCCGACTCGCGGCAAATTTACCGCCAACTATCTATTGGAACTGCAGTACCAACTCCTTCCGAACTAGCCACAATAAAACATCATTTTATTCATTCTCATTCGATTTTGGATAACTACAATGCCAGTCGGTACGAAACCGAAGCGCTGAATCTGCTTGAAAAACTTTTTGAAAAACACGATATCGTTGTAATGACAGGTGGCTCCATGCTGTACATCGAAGCAGTTTGCAAAGGCATAGACACAATGCCTGACGTGGATCCGGAACTACGAAAAAACCTGAAACAACGGTTGGAAACAGAAGGTATCGAAAGCCTGCGCCTGCAACTAAAAAAACTTGATCCGGTATATTACAATCAAGTGGATTTGAAAAACCCGGCGCGTATTGTTCATGCATTGGAAATTTGCCTGATGGCTGGCAAACCGTATTCTTCCTTTCGCTCCGCTCCCCTAAAAAAAAGGCCATTTACTATTATTAAAACAGGCTTGAATGATGACCGCTCCGAATTGCACCGACGGATAAATGAACGCGTAGACAAAATGATAAATGAAGGATTGGAAGAGGAAGCCCGGATGGTTTTCCCTCTAAAACACCTTAATGCACTGAACACAGTTGGCTACCGCGAATTTTTTGCCTTTTTCAACAATGAAATTTCAAAAGAAAAAGCGATTGAGTTAATCAAACGTAACACCCGTCGTTATGCCCGCAAACAAATTACATGGTTTCGAAACGACCCGGAAATGACATGGTTCACTCCCAGGCAAACTCCGCAAATCATCGATTTTTTTGAGAATAATATACAGAGGAAATGAAACATCCCGGCAATTTTATTATCCGTGTTTACGGAATTGTTCTGAATGAAAAAAATGAAGTACTTCTCACGGATGAATTTCAGATTGGTATGAAAATGACCAAATTTCCTGGAGGTGGCATCCACTTCGGCGAAGGAACTGTTGACTGCCTAAAAAGAGAATTCAGGGAAGAATGCAACGGCCAGGAAATTGATAACATCCGTCATTTTTATACAACTGACTATTTTCAGGAAGCTTTTTTCCACGACAACCATCAACTCATTAGCATTTACTACCTCGTCAACTTAAAAAAGCCAATCTGCTTTCCTATTTCAGAAAAACCATTCGATTTTGAAAAAATGGAAAACGGGAACCAAAGTTTTCGCTGGGTGAAATTAAAAGTGCTAAAAACAGATGATTTGTCATTCCCGATTGATAAATTTGTGGCAAACAAGTTAAAAGAGATATTTTGAAGACAGTAAAAATAATCGGGACTGCGTTTCCATTCAGGGGAGGTTTAGCGGCTTATAATGAACGCCTTGCCAGAGAATATTCAAAAGAAGGATACGATGTTACCATTGAAACTTTTACCTTGCAGTATCCCCAAATACTATTCCCCGGTAAAACACAATATGCTGAAGGTGAACCACCCAAAAACTTAAAAATCAGAAGAACAATCAACTCAATAAACCCAATCAGCTGGCTTAAAACAGGGGAAAGAATAAAACGGGAAAAACCCGACCTGGTAATCTTTAAATATTGGCTGCCTTTTATGGCGCCCTGTTTTGGCACTATTGCGGCCCGCATTAAAAAGAACAAACATTCCAGAATCGTCTGCATTGCCGACAATATTATACCACACGAAAAACGATTTGCAGACAACCTGCTGACAAAGTATTTCCTGAAAAAAATAGATGGGGTGGTCGCCCAGTCAAAAAGCGTTTTTAACGATGTCTTCAAGTTTACAGACAAACTTCCGGTAAAACTCTGCCCCCACCCTCTGTTCGATAATTTTGGGGAGGCAATCGAAAGGGAGAAGGCGCTAAAAATGCTGGAACTGGACCCGCAGCCAAAATACGTCTTGTTTTTTGGTTTTATCCGCGATTACAAAGGCCTTGATCTTTTATTGAAGGCATTTGCAGACCCTCGCATCATGCAGCTGAACGTAAAACTCATTGTCGCCGGTGAATTCTACACCGATTCAGAACCATACATGGAATTGATTGATAAGTTGCATTTAAAAGAGAAGGTGATTCTAAAAACGAATTTTATTTCAGATAAAGATGTAGGCATGTATTTCTGTGCTTCCGATATTGTAGCGCAGCCATATAAAAATGCAACGCAAAGCGGGGTAACCCAAATCGGTTATCACTTCAATAAACCCATGTTGGTAACTAATGTTGGCGGCCTTCCGGAAATCATTCCGCATCAAGTAGTCGGCTATGTAACAGAACCAAACGAGAATGATATTGCCGATAGTTTATTCGACTTTTTTAGCAACGACAAAAAAAGTACCTTTGAAACCAACATTCAGGATGAAAAGAAAAAATTCCTGTGGTCGGCAATGACCAATGCAATTTCTGAAGTTCTTGATAAAATTGAAGAAAAATGATAATAAGGAGTAAAGCTCCTCTGCGCATAGGTTTTGCAGGTGGCGGAACAGATGTTTCTCCCTATTCCGATATTTACGGCGGCGCTATTTTGAATGCCACAATAAATATGTACGCCTACGCAACGATTATTCCGAGAAATGATAATAAGATTATTATCCGTGCAGCAGACAAAAAAGAAAAAGTAGAATATGAATCGGCAGAAGAACTCCCTGTAAACGGGGAACTGGATCTGGCCAAAGCTGTTTACAATCGCATCGTTAAAAGATTTGGTACAGGAAAACTTGCTTTTGAAATCGTCACGTATGTAGATGCTCCTCCCGGCTCGGGGCTCGGTTCTTCCTCAACCCTTGTAACCGCCATAACGGGCGCTTTTGTTGAATGGCTTAACCTGCCCCTTGGAGAATACGATATCGCAAACCTTGCTTACATTGCAGAAAGAGTTGACTTACAATATGCAGGAGGGAAACAAGATCAGTACGCTGCAACCTTTGGCGGATTCAACTTTATGGAATTTTACGATAATGACAAGGTCATTGTAAACCCTCTCCGCATCCGCAACAATATCCTGAACGAACTGGCATTCAATCTTGTACTCTATTATACAGGAACAAGCCGCCTTTCATCAAAAATTATTGAGAAACAGCAGAGCAGCATAAAAAATAAAAAACAAACCTCTATTGAGGCAATGCACCAGACCAAAGAGATGGCCGTAGTAATGAAAGAAGCCATTCTTAAAGGAGAACTGGACAGGATTGGCTCAATTATGATGGAAGCCTGGAATTATAAAAAAAGAATGGCCAGCGGAATATCAAACAAACAGCTGGACACTATTTACGATGCGGCCATAAAAGCAGGTGCCACGGGAGGCAAAATCAGCGGGGCAGGAGGCGGTGGTTTTATGTTCTTTTATTGTCCGGATAACACACGCTACAATGTTATATCAGAGCTTAAAAAATCCGGTGGGGTAATTCAGCCTATCCAATTTACAAAAAGCGGTCTGAACAGTTGGAGCATCTAAATCTGCAGGAATGATAGTTGACAAGATAAACGAAAGCATTATCGTAAAAAAACAGATGGCAGACGACCCTGCCTTTGTAAAAACCGTTGAAAAGACAATTGCGCTGTTAGTTGATGCCTTCCAGAATGGGCATAAAGTGCTCTTTTGCGGAAACGGTGGCAGTGCAGCGGACGCCCAGCATCTCGCAGCCGAACTTTCGGGCAGGTTTTATTTCGACCGGCCCCCTCTGCCTGCAGAAGCCTGCCATGTAAACTCCTCATTTTTAACCGCCGTTTCAAACGATTACAGCTTCGACCAGGTTTTTGCCCGTTACATAAATGCAATGGGAAACCGGGGAGATATTCTAATAGGCCTTTCTACTTCAGGAAATTCGACTAATGTGGTAGAGGCTTTTAAAACGGCTAAGGAACGAGGAATGATTTGTATCGGTTTTACAGGAAGCAAAGGGGGAAAGATGAAAGATTTGTCAGATGTACATATTTGCGTCCCGTCAGACGACACCCCAAGAATTCAGGAATCTCATATAACCATTGGACACATCATTTGCGAAATGGTTGAAAAAACACTTTTCGGGAATGTGCAATGAAGCTATTATACTTGCAGGCGGGGCCGGGACAAGGCTCAAAGGTGTTGTGCCCGATCGCCCCAAACCCATGGCAGATATTGGCGGCAAACCTTTCCTGGAATACCTTCTTAACTACCTTTCCGTAAATCAAATAACCCGCGTTATCCTGAGCGTAGGTTTCAAAGCAGACCAAATAAAAAACCATTTCGGAAACAGATTTAAAAACATGGACATCTGCTATGTTGTGGAAGACATTCCATTGGGTACCGGGGGTGGAATACTCAAATCCGCAGAAAGGGTAACAGGTAACCATGCATTTATTGTAAACGGCGACACGCTGTTTAATATCGATCTGAAACGGCTGGCAGATTTCCACCGACAAAAAGGGGCGAGTCTTACCATTGCCCTGAAAAGAATGGAAGATGCCTCGCGATACGGATCGATTGAAGTCAATGAAACTGGGAGAATCAATGCATTTCGTGAAAAAGAGACAGGTATTAGTAACGCTTTTATTAACGGAGGAACATATATCATCTCCAAAAAAATATTGTTAAATTCCGGCCTTCCGGAAAAATTTTCATTCGAAAAAGATTTTCTTGAAAAAAAATACATACAAGAGGATTTCTTTGGGTTAGAATTTGACAACTATTTTATTGATATCGGAATTCCTTCAACCTACCAGCAAGCCCAAACCGACTTTTTGGATAAATTTTCCTGATTAACACAGAAATAACAACGGTTAGAGCGAACAATTCTTTTTTGAAAAAAAGCAATATCTTAGCCGTGGTCAAAAAAACTGTGCCGGGGAAATATGAACGGTCCGGACAAAAATGGGATTATTATAAAATTTAAATTAACAGTTATTCTTTTTATCTGTTAATGATTAGAGAGAATCTAAAATTTTAAAAACTTTGTATCAGGGAAGTTCAATAAAAATCGAAGTAAAAATATTTTAATTTAGGGACAGTTGCAGCACTTTAACAAAGCGGAAATACGACAAATTGAAGACCGTTACCAGGATTTCCTGAAGGTTATCATAGAAAAGTTTGATAAAGAGCGGTTGTCGCGAATCGAAAAAGCATTCCGGTTTGCCAATGCTGCACATGACGGCATTAAACGAAAATCGGGCGAACCCTATATTATTCATCCCATAGCCGTGGCCAGGATTGTAGCCAAAGATTTGGGCCTGGGGGCCACTTCCATTTGTGCGTCTATCTTGCACGATGTTGTTGAAGACACTGAATATTCCATCAATGACATCGAAAATATGTTTGGGGGAAAAGTGGCAAAGATTGTGGATGGACTGACCAAACTCTCGGGCGATTTTGATTCACGACAGGCACTCACACTCAAAAAAATGCTGATGACCCTTTCGGACGATGTGCGTGTTATCCTGATCAAAATTGCTGATCGACTGCACAACATGCAGACCCTCGACTCAATGCCCCCCAACAAAAAAATAAAAATTGCAGGAGAAACCCTTTACCTTTATGTCCCTCTGGCTCACCGGTTAGGACTTTATGCCATTAAAAGCGAACTGGAAGAACTCAGTTTTAAACACAAACATGCCGAGGAGTACAATAAAATACTTCTCATGTTACACAACCAGGAAGAAAAGCGAAATTACCTGGTAAACGAGTTTATCCGCCCCATCAAAGAAAAACTTACAGATGAAAAAATAGACAGTACGGTTACTCACCGGCTCAAGTCTTCTTATTCCATTTGGCAAAAAATGCAGAAAAAGGGTGTCACCTTCAACGAAATTTACGACATCCTTGCTATCCGGATTGTTATTAAAGCAAAATCAGGCATCTCAGAAAAAAGACAGTGTTTTGATGTACTTTCATTGGTTACCGACATTTATAAACCCCGTCCCGACCGCATCCGCGACTGGATTACCATGCCCAAAGCCAACGGTTACGAATCGTTACATGTTACCGTGATGGGTCCGCAGGGGAAATGGGTGGAAGTACAGATTCGGACAGAAAGAATGGATGAAGTAGCCGAATACGGATTTGCCGCTCATTATCGTTACAAAGACATCAGCACTTTTGAAAACGAACTGGAAACCTGGATAGCTCGTATCCGTGAACAGCTGCGCAACCCCGATTCCGATGCCTTCGAATTCCTCGACGATTTCAAACTGAACTTGTACGCTGCTGAAATAAATCTTTTTACCCCGAAAGGTGATATGATCTCAATGCCCCAGGGGTCGACAGTTATCGATTTTGCTTACGAAATCCACACCGACCTGGGAAATAAATGTATTGGTGCAAAAATTAATTTTAAGTTGGTTCCCATCAGCCATGAACTCGAAAATGGCGACCAGGTGGAGATTCTTACTTCTGAGAAACAAGTTCCGAAACTGGAGTGGCTGAAATTTGCCACCACCGCCAAAGCAAGATCAAAAATCAAGGACGCCTTCAAACTGGAAAAAAAGAAACACCTCGAAAAGGGAAAAACATTGGTAGAAGAGGCCCTCAAGGCAGTAAAAGCGCCCATCACATCAAATAACCTAAAAAAAATTATAGCCCACTTTAACCTGAACAATAAAGAACAATTGTATTCGGAGGCGGGAATGGGATTTTTGGAACTGATCAATCTCGATGAGATTTTAGGAAAAAAATCGCCCAACAAGCTTGTAAAATACTGGAACATTACCTTCAGCCGGAAAAAGAAAGAGGGAACAGAAAGCCAGAAAATAGAAGAACAGGCAAAACTCCCAAAAATTGACAAGCGAAAACCATTCCTGTTGAAAGAAGCCCAGGATAACATCAACTATTCACTCGCCAAATGTTGCAATCCTATTCCCGGCGATAAAGTAATCGGTTATCTCACTACCGACGACCATGTTATTATCCACAAAACCGGTTGTAAAGAGGTGGAAAAATTCCTTTCGAGCCACGGGAACCGAATTATTACGGCTGAATGGACACGATTTAAAAAACAATCTTACCTGACCCGCTTGCGCCTCGAAGGCTTCGACCGCATAGGAATAGTCAATGAAGTAACAAATGTTGTCTCAAAGCAGCTCAGCATTAATATGCGTGCCGTAAAATTCGACACCCACGAAGGAATTTTTGAAGGAGATCTTTTCTTATATATTCACAATGCCGAAGACCTTCATCAGCTCATTGAAAGGCTTGAAAAAATTAAAGGAATTGACCGTGTTTCGCGTGACGAAAACCTCAGCGATTAATTTTTAATTAGTCTTAATAATCAAAAAATATTTCTACTTTTGCTCCTTATTTAAAATTGGTTTAAATATGAATAGCCATAAAACCAGGGAAACTGTAAAGAACATGTTTACCGAATACCTGGAGAAAAACAGGCACCGAAAAACTCCGGAAAGATTTGCCATTCTCGATGAAATTTATTCGCGGGACGGGCATTTCGATATTGAGTCTCTTTATATTTCCATGAAAAATAAAAAATACCGCGTAAGCCGTGCTACATTATACAATACAATCGATCTGCTGCTTGAATGCAAGCTGGTTGTAAAACACCAGTTTGGCAAAAACATTGCACAATTCGAAAAGGCTTTTGCCACCATGCAACACGATCACCTGATTGACACTTCCAGCGGCAAGGTCATGGAGTTTTTCGATCCACGCATTCGTGAAATTATAGAAGATGCCTGCCTGAAAAACAATTTTAAACTTTCGCACCACACACTCTATATTTACGGCCAGTCTCTAAAAAAAGACTGATCACTCTCACATTATCATTTTATAAAATCCTACGATGTTCAAAATATTTTTGGTTGGCTATTTAAAAATATTTGTATTTTTAGATGCTTAATCAGAATACCGTGAAAATAGATTCAGGAAGGAAATATTTTCGCGGTTTCATTTGCAAAAAAAATCAAAAAAAGAATGAAAGCTGATGTATTGTTAGGCCTGCAATGGGGCGACGAAGGGAAAGGGAAAATAGTAGACGTACTAACACCCAAATACGATGTAATTACCCGGTTTCAAGGTGGTCCGAATGCAGGGCACACTCTGGAATTCAATAACATCAAACAAGTGCTGCACACCATCCCTTCAGGTATTTTCCGTGAGAATAAAATCAATATTATTGGGAATGGTGTAGTCATCGATCCTATTGTTTTCAAAAAGGAGATCGAGGCGTTGAAAAAAATAGGGGTGGAACTTTCCCAAAACCTTTATATCTCAAAAAAGGCTCACCTTATTTTACCCACTCACCGGATTCTTGATGCCGCCTCTGAACAACAGAAAGGCGAAACAAAAATTGGCTCAACCTTAAAAGGAATTGGCCCTACCTATAAAGACAAAATTGGCCGGGAAGGTCTTAGAGTAGGTGACTTGCTGCACAATTTCGGGACCAAATACCAGGAAAGGGTTGAAAACCATAAAAACCTGCTCTCAGAATTCTATCATTTTGATTACAAGCAAATTCTGTCCGAATGCGAACAGGATTGGTTCGAAGGCATAGAAGTCCTGAAATCGTTCCAAATTGTTGATACCGAACATTTCATTAACGACCTGCTCAAAAAGAATAAATCGGTATTAGCCGAAGGTGCCCAGGGAACGCTGCTTGACATCGATTTTGGCTCCTATCCTTTTGTTACCAGTTCCAATACAATATGTGCGGGGGCCTGCACCGGATTAGGACTCGCACCTCAAAAAATCGGCAAAGTTCTTGGAATTTTTAAAGCCTACTGTACCCGTGTAGGGATGGGACCTTTCCCAACCGAGCTACACGATGAAACAGGAAAAAAACTACGTGACGCCGGGAATGAGTACGGCTCAACTACTGGCAGGCCACGCCGCTGTGGATGGCTCGACCTTGTGGCGCTAAAATATTCAGTAATGCTTAACGGCGTAACAGAACTGATTATGATGAAAGCCGACGTACTCGATAGTTTTGAAACAATCAAAGTTTGTGTAGGCTATGAAATTGGAGGCGAAGTGATAGAACATTTCCCCTTCGAACTTACGGATGATGTAAAACCGGTTTACGTAGAATTACCCGGATGGGAGACTGACCTGACCAAAATCAAAAGCCAGGATGATTTTCCGGAAGAACTAAATAAATACATCAGCTTTATTGAAGATGAAATGGGCATTCCGGTATCTATTGCATCGGTTGGCCCCAATCGTGAACAGACCATATTCCTGGAATAAAGACAGAAGAAAAACCCGGAAAATTGTCCCTCCAGCTTCTTTTTTGCCAGATAACTTCGTTATCTTTAAAGAATGTCAATTTAAGTGACTTGTATTATGCCACTTTCATTAAATCACTGGGGACTTTACACTGACTTCTATGAGCTCACCATGGCTCAGGGGTATTTCTATTGTGAGAAAAAAGAAGACACTACTACATTCAACTATTTCTTCCGGACTAACCCGTTTAAAGGAGGTTTTACTGTTTTTGCCGGCCTTCAGGATTTTTTGGAAATACTTTCTGAATATACCTTCAGCGAATCCGATATTCAGTTTCTGAAAAGCCAGGGGTTCCGCAAAGAATTTCTGAAATACCTTTCCGAATTCCGTTTTTCGGGCAATGTTCTCAGTGCCAGAGAAGGTGAAATCATGTTTCCCAATGAACCGGTTTTACAAGTAGAAGGTAACGTTATTGAATGTCAGCTTATCGAAAGTTTTTTGCTGAATATTCTCAACTTTGAATCACTGATTGCCACCAAAGCCTATCGTGTAAAAATGGTTGCCGAAAATAAACCATTCACAGATTTTGGCCTGCGCCGGGCTCAAGGACTGGGAGCACTGCATGCCAGCCGGGCGGCTGTTATCGGCGGTGCGTCTTCCACCTCAAACGTTTTGGCCGGAAAACTGTTTAACATCCCGGTGTCGGGAACCCAGGCGCATTCATGGATTCAAAGCTTCGAGGGGGAAATAGAGGCTTTCAGGGCATTTGCAAAAATACACCCGGAGAATACAGTATTGCTGGTTGACACATTCGATACCATCCACTCCGGAATACCCAACGCCATCCTGGTAGCAAAAGAGATGGAAAAAAGGGGACTGCGCCTCAAGGCTGTTCGCCTTGACAGTGGCGACCTGGCGTATTTCAGCAAAAAAGCCCGTAAAATGCTTGACGAGGCAGGACTGGAGTACGTAAAAATTATAGCCTCCAACCAACTAAATGAGCACGTGATACGCAGTTTGCTGAAAGATCAGAATGCCCCTATCGATGCATTCGGGATTGGCACTGAAATGATCACCGGCAAAAATGACGCGGCTTTGGATGGAGTGTATAAAATGACGGAGATAAACGGGAAGCCCAAAATGAAACTATCTGAAAACATTGAGAAAGTAACGCTTCCCGGTAAAAAACAGGTGTACAGATGCCTCGACAGTTCCGGTATGTTCTACCGCGACGCAATCCTCCTGACTGATGAAAAGCCTGAAGAAGTAAAAACCATTTGCCATCCGATTTATCCTGAACGCAGAACAAGCATTAATCACCTGCAAATGGAGCCCCTGCTGTTTACTGTGGTTAAAAAGGGGCAGGTTGTTGTGGAACAAAAAAGCCCGGATAAGATACACGATTACCTTCAGGAAAGGGCTGCATTACTACCTGATGAACACAAACGATTTATCAGTCCGCATATATACAAGGTTGGAATTTCTGAAAAACTGATGGAGGTACGCCAAGCACTTACCCAAAGCATAAAAGAGGCAAATCAGGCTCGCTAAACATTTACAGAGGACAAACCACATGCCCGGGAGTAAATACCTGCAACAATGCGAATATAACTGTGCACAAGCTGCTCTGGACAAAGCGCAATTTGCCCGTTACAGACTTCATAAAACTGAACCGGCATAAACTGGCTCAAAAGTGACAACGGAATCCTATTTTCCTGCAAATTTTTGTACAAAATATCCCTGGCTGCTCCTAATTCTGCCATTGGCCAATAATATCTGGACCGGTCAGAAAAACTGTATTTTCGCTTAAAAGCCTGTTGCTTTTCATTTCCGGGATAATACTTCTTCCAATAGCCCGGTTCCTTTTGCATCATCCGCTCCAGGGTTTCGCTTAATTTTGACAACCCGTTGTAATCTTTACCCAGTATTTCAATCTCCATGGATTCCAGGGCAAACAGCGCTTCGCGGTAAGCAAAAGTTAACCAGGGGCCAACTTTAAGAATACAAAAATGATCCTTTACCAAAGCTTTCAAATTCTCTTCAGTCTGATAGTCAGTAGAGTGTGCTTCGTAAACAAGGTTGTCAAATTTCAATATTTTTTCACTGAGTTTCTGTGCCTTCTCTTTTCTGTAATTAAAAACCTGATCGTCGCCAAATTCCACCCCCGGTTGAACAACAGCACCTGCCACACGTTCCCACGCATCAGCTAAACCAGCCTGAATAAAATGTTTATGTGTGATTGAGATTGTTCTTTCAGCATCGTCAGGTGTCGTAGGAATCACTTCCTCCTCTTCCTCTTGCGCTCCTCCAGGGATAGGAACCTCGGTCCCAATAATATAAACCGGCTTAGGCTTCCCGGAGCGATATTTTTCCCAGGAATCTTCAGCCACCCGACAAAGCGCAGCAGTCCTTTCAGCCACTATCTCATCATTCAGCGGCTTTCTCCTGTCTCCTGCATCATCCGCGCAAAACATGCTGGTATCAAGATGTATCTTTTGGTATCCTTCTTTTACATATTCTTCGATAAGCACTTTGGCATGTTCCATTGCCATTTCTGCAGGAAGGTTCTGCCATGGATTGGGGCCTAAATGATCTCCGCCCAACAAAATCATTTCCTTTGGAAAGTCAACTTTCTCGGCAATACCATTTACATACCGGACAAAATCTGCCGGTTTCATTCCCGTATAACCACCAAACTGATCCACCTGGTTTGAGGTGGATTCAACCAAAAGCATGGTTTCATCCTCCTTCGCCTGCAGGAAACATGCCTCCAGCACATCCGGATTAGCAGAACACACTGAATATATTCCTTTGGCAACTCCTTTCCGGTTAGCGGCAATTAAATCGAGAAATAAATCCCTAGCATTTTTCATTTTCGGTAAGATGGTAAATTTTTACTCCCTGTACCACTCTCGAAATGGCACCATTTTGTGACGGGGAATCCGGAGACAACCCCAAACTTAGTGACTTATAAAATCCGATTATTTGTGCCGGAAGAATATAAAAAACGGATAAAAACTCTTCCTGAATATCCTCTGTCCCCCCTGGAAACCGGATAGACAAATCAAATTTTAACTCACTCTCATCGTAGCTATTTCCAATGGCAATCGATCTTTCACCGGCTGCTGTGGTCTTTGCAGAACGCACCAGATCCAGCTCATAAGGCTGCACACCGGCACTATTGGATAACAGATAAACAACAACAGTTGTGTCATCAACAACAGCTTTGGGACCATGCCGAAACCCAAGAAATGAATCGAACTTGCAAATAACTTTTCCATTGGACAACTCCTGAACCTTCAGGTGCGATTCATGAGCAATTCCAAAAAGCGGACCCGACCCCATAAATACCATCCGTTTAAAATCTGTTTCTGCCATCTTCTGAATATCAGGCAGACAGTCATTTAACACATAGTTACCCAATTCGCAAACTCTGTCAATTGTCGGGCGTAACTGCTCCGCATCCAAAATATTAGAGATCAGTAAGCCGGTCAGCAGCATCGACGAAAAAGAGCTCGTCATGGCCAGCGACTGGTCGTTCGTTTCCTCCGGCAATAAAAATGTATATGAATCAGTGTCTTTAATCTTTTTAGCTAATGCCCCGTCTTTGTTGCATGTAATATTCAATTCATACAAACAATCACAATGTTCTTTAGCAAGTTCAACGGCAGCAACACTCTCCGGACTATCTCCCGACCGTGCAAATGAGATTAACAATGTTGGTCTGGATTTAATAAAATAATTTTCAGGATGGGTAATTATATCAGTTGTAGCAATAGCCCGGCAAACCCCATTCCACTTTTTCTGAAAAGAACCGACCAATGCCTCACCTATAAAAGCCGATGTTCCGGCCCCTGTCAATATAATGTAAGGAAAATCATGTTCCCATACTTTCTGTAAAAATTGTAATATATATTCTTTTTCTTCAAGGAATCTTTTATAAGTCTTTTCCCAAGAGCTTGGCTGACTGGCTATCTCCCTGGCCGTATTTAAAGCTTCCCGGTCTTGTAAATCCTTCATTCGTAAACCTAAATACTTCATTGTTCGGTGTTTTTATTTCAGTACAAAAATATAACATTTCATTTTCTTTCCAAATATAAACAAAAAGTTTCATAATATTTCTTAATAATACATTATTATAAAAGATTTATAAATACTTTCACATTCTCCAAGGCATATTTTTAACAGAAAATCAAACTCAGGATACTCGCCAACCAATTTATTCGACAAGAGAGACACCAACGCAAAACACTATATTACAGACCGATAAACAAACTTCACATAAAAGCTATTGAGGAAATAACCACATACTTTAGGCATTATCACATAAATAATTATGCGACAATGCGTATTACAACTACCAGCCCAATACATTTGCGAAGTGACAATGACACTCACCTCCAGCAATACACTGACACACAAAAATATAAATCAAATAGCCCCGTAAAAAAAGAAACTGTTAAATCCACAAATGTCCTTCGATATACATTTCACAAAAAGAATGAAAGGAAACAAAACAGGTAGCAATACCCTGACTGCACCTAAAAGAAATCTTCCCCAAAACAATTCACACACACAACCCACTAATAACCAGGGACATTAACTCACAAACAAAATCCAGATTACCTCAGACAACATCAGACAAATCAGCAACAAAAACCTGTCGCTTGCCATCCGGAGCTGCCTGGAATGCTAACTTTTTATAATTTCTGTCCCAGGTAGGGTGCCCATCCAGGCGGATGGTAGCATTTTTCAATCCATCTCTTTCTGAAGTGTTCATCTTCACCAGAATCACCTCTTCCTCCGAAATCAAATCAATTAGTTTTATACGCAATTTTTGCTGCCCATTCTCAACAGGGAAATCATCTGTTGTAATAAATCGACTATCGGGAGTTATCCTTGGGTGGCCTTCTCCTTTTATTTTGTTACTTAAGACTTTAAAACCAGAACCATCATACAAAAACTGGCAATACCGATATTGTCCTCCGGAACCTTCCGGATTCATGACACGAATGATATGCACCCCGTCCGGATGCCAATTCGGATGCCCACCTCCTTGCCCCCAAACAAGTTCGCCAGAGGCAAATTTCAAGCCTGTTCCATCCGTATTATATGTAAAGACCATCGGATTTCTCCCACCCAGTCCACTGGGGAACAAACACCGAAACACTTGTAATATTTTCGTACTCTGAGGGTTTACTTTGGTATGCCAAAAATAGTAGGTTCCATCTTTTTCCGGTGCTTCAACCGGTATCCTGGCTGCCACATCAGCCAAACTCATCAGCAGACTTTTCCAGTTTGTTGCGAGGTCTGTTTTCCAAATACCTTCATCAGTTGCCGCCCCGTAAGGTAACTTATCCGGGTTCTCCGGATCCCTTGAGGGCAATCCATATCCTTGCTGGGTAACATTCAATAACTCAAGCGGAAAGCCCACGACAAACTGGCCATTAGGTGCAATATTATACATTGGCCCGTCAAAAGCTGTAAACTTTCCGGTATCAAGATCTATTTGCACACACACTGCATTCTGACTACCGAAAACGTCATTCGTATACAAATACCTATCGCTTGGTCCCCAATGCAACAAGGCACCTGTTTGAAAACCCCAACTTTTCGTTTCGTAAACAGTCGATATAGTTTCTTCATCAAGATCAATCACACAAACCTCAGCTGTTTCCCCGTACTTTGGAAGCCGGTCTTCGACAAAAGGGACACGCGTAACCGCAATATAACGACCGGATGGGCTATGGGCAGGAATGTCGTAATACGTAAAGTTGTAATGCCCGTCATCTGGCGTAATCTTGTAAACCGGAACTTCCAAATCAAACGATTCAGGCTTGTACCGGCATATATTGAATTTTCGTTTTTTAAAAGCAGGATGGAGAATATTCCAAAGTCCCGGAACTACAGATAAAGCAGCAACCCCACACGAAGTATAAACAAACTTTCTTCTATCCATAAGCTTTTATTTATGTAAGAAGCTGACTACAAGCACCAAATATCCACTATTAAAGTCTTATCACTTTTTCACAGCAACTACCACAGATTCTGGCCCTGTCGCATTTGCCAGGTTTATTGATCGAAAAAAATAAATATGATTATTCTTCGAAAGATTTAAATCAAATTTCTCATTTACAGGCATCCACAATCCAGACACACCTTCTTTCATTTGATACTCTTTTAAATTTGGCGTATCGGAAGCAATATGAATATTTAGCTTTTCTCCATCCACCTTTGCTGTAACTTTCAGTACATTCGGAGTCCATTCAATGACCTTTTTATCTTTCGTTTTTACCCACCAATCAAATACTTCCTGCGAAACAGGCTTCCCGTCTCTGTAATATATACTGGAACTAAAAAAATCATCCACATAAGCTATCGATAAATTATTGTATTCTTCAGGATAAATGGTATATCTGTTGCCATATAAATACCATCTTGGCCAGGTGTAAGTTTGCGCAAATCGTTCTTTTGTCATAGAGTCAAACTCCGGATCAAATTCAATAGGAGTGCGATCCGGCCCTTTAACCAATACAATATCCGCAGCCTTATTCTTCAAAAATTCTTCACGTATTTCCAGCACGGAAAGAGGTATCCCGTCTTTTTCAAAATGATGGTTGTATTTGGCATCCGATAAAAACCATTTACAATATTGATTAGACCATATCTCATTTATTCCATGATTGCCATCCGGGCCTCCTTTAGCTCCAGGCCCGGAGTTTAAAACACGGGTAACATAACCATAAGAATTCATAATCGCATTCTGAACCCTCATAAAGTGAGCACAATGAAACCCCTCTCCCTTCAGGGCAAAATCCAGAATAGTCTCTGCATAATCTCCCCCGGGGTAGTGCGGATTAAAATCCTCAATTTTTATGGTTGATTTCATCCAGTCCCGCAACAATAAAATACGCTCAAACTCATCGGTTTCTCCATGAAAGATTGTATCCAACCGGAATTTCTCAATCAAATGGGCAAATTTTGGAGAAGTAAGATCTTCAAAAGATTTAAATTCAGTATTGGGATAATACTCAGGATTTTCTACCTCCAACAACTGGTAACCCCCTTTGTCTGAAGTACAACTACTGCCTGCCATAAACAAAAGAACTACGGAAATCAGTAAAAATACATTCCCGACATGCGAACACTTTCTTTTGACAGTTCCCCCTTTCACAAAATATTGCCTTCTCATTTTAATATAAAATTATTATTTATCCTTTCGCAAATCTAAATAATTTTTTCATTACAACAATTTCAATTTATGATTACTTATAAATAAACATTTCATTTATCACTAAAAATGCTTATTAGAATAGTGTACAATTGGCCGGGGCACCATCCTTTGAAACAAACATTTCCTCATCATAAAATCGTAAAAAAAATAATACATTTTACACAAAGTCAACAATTTAATTAAATTCGAATACAAATACAAAAACACAGTATCCAGAAACAACCGACAACAGCTATTGACAATAACCTGAGGAATCATTCAAAATATAACAACATTGTTTTTTATTTTTATTCTCTTGCGGAAAAGAAAATAATGATTTAATATTGCAAACAAAAAATAACAAAATGAAAGTATTAATCAATTTCTTCTTCGTTGTCATCATTCTAAACTTGACAGGATGCAAATCAGATAAACTCAATCAAGTTTTACTATATGACAATTTTAACGATTTGAAAACCGGCCTTTTCTCCGCACCTGTAGGCCCGCACACAGAATATCATTACCTGCCCGAGGCAGGTAAAAAAGGCAATTGGGAAGTCACCAGTTTTGGGACAGGTCGTCTTAACGATTGGGGACACGCATGGCAGGTTATCGAAAACGGCCCCAAAAAGAACATACACCAGACCTTTGCCAATTACAAACAAACACAATGGACTCACCCAATGATCATTGCAGGAGATTCGTTGTGGAGGGATTATAAATTTACCACCTTGTTTATCCCTGAAAACGATTCGCTGGCTTCAGGGGTGGCGTTTCGCTACAGAAACTCCCGGCAGTTTTATTTTTTCGGGATAAAGAAATCCAGGGTTTATATTTCAAAAGTTAACCATGGGGCTGGCTGGAAAGTCCTGAACGAAGAAATCCTGACAGAACAACCCTATACCTTTGCTCCCGGGCAGGAATTAAAAGCAACGGTAACTGTTCAGGGAAATTCAATAGAAGCAAAATTAAACGATGACATTACACTGAATGCCTCCGATAACACCTTCCCCAAAGGGAAAATAGGACTGATCTCCCATGCAAGGGCACAATACAAAAGTGTGGAAGTGCTGACCTCGCAGGATGAAATCCAATATATTGAAAACAAAAAAGCCGCATACAAACAAGAGCTTGAGCAACTACAGGCAGCAAATCCGGAAATGAAAGTTTGGCGGACCATTAATACGGAAGGATTTGGAGTTGGTCGCAATCTTCGGTTCGGAGACCTGAATATGAATGGACAAATGGATGTACTCATCGGACAGGTGGTTCACCATAATTATCCAATTGACAGTCATAGCGAATTGAGCTGTCTGACTGCCATGACATTTGACGGGGAAATTCTATGGCAAACCGGAGAACCGGACCCGGACAAATACCACCTCACCAATGATGTTGCTTTCCAAATCCACGACATTACAAACGACGGCAAAAATGAGGTTATCTACACCATGAATTTTGAATTGATTGTTGCAGATGGAGAAACTGGTAAAACGTTGTACAAAACCAAGACCCCCATATCCAAAATCCCGAATGATAAATTTGAGAGAATATTGGGAGATTGCCTGTTCTTTTTCGATTGTGAAGGCAATGGGTTCAAGGGAAACATTTTAACAAAAGACCGCTATAACCATTTTTGGGTGATGAACAACAAACTTGAGGTAATATGGGAAGGTCAATGCGTAACAGGACATTACCCCTATGCTGCAGATATTGATAACGACGGTAAGGACGAACTCGCCATGGGATACTCTTTGTTTGATGACGATGGCTCTCTGATCTGGAGCCTTGACGACGAGATTCCCGATCATTGCGACGGCGTTGCCATTGTAAACTACGGCGAAAATTCGAACGATGAACCTGTTATTATGTATGCTGCCAGCGATGCAGGATATTACCGTGTAGATTTGGACGGAAATATTTTAGTCCACCATGACATCGGTCACGTACAAAATCCGGCAATCGGAAATTTCAGAAGTGATTTACCAGGGCTTGAGACTGTAACCATTAACTTCTGGGGAAACCAGGGACTTATTCATTACTACGATCCACAAGGGGAAATCTACTTTGATTTTGAACCAAATCAGTTTGGCAGCATGGTTTTACCGCTCAACTGGACAGGAGATGGCGAGGAATACTTTGTACACAATCCGAACATACGCGAAGGTGGGATTTTTGACGGCCGGGGAAGAAAAGTTCTTGTTTTTCCGGATGACAACCATCCCGACATGTGTAATGCGGTTCTGGATATTACAGGTGATTGCCGTGACGAGATCGTTGTATGGAACCCAAATGAAATATGGGTTTACACACAAAGCGATAATCCCAAAAGTGGAAAACTCTATAAACCGGTAAGAAATCCGTTGTATAATTATTCAAATTACCAGGCAACCGTGTCTCTACCCGGTTGGAATGATAAATAGTTATGGTATAAGCCCTTTTATCAGAATCGCAAAACGAAGATTACTCACAAAGTTCATATCAAAACTGAAGATTAAATTTATAAAAATGAAAAGCAATACATCAGGCTGCCGATACGGATTAAAATTCGGCAAAAAAATTATTTTGTTATTCGCATTCTCCCTCTCTTTGGTTTTACTGGCACATTCCCAACCGAATGTAATTAAAATCAGCAAGAAGAATTTCATCAATAATATGAGCATCCACAACAAGCCAGCCGCTGTAGTTAAAGATGGAAGCCGACTTCTGTTTGACTGTGAAGATGCCCTCAGTGGAAAATCAAAATACTATTTTGAAAATAACATTTCATGGAACGATCCGAGAAGGCACGGCACGGATAATCCGCACACAGGACCTGTCTTTATAGAAGGAGCCCAACCCGGTGATGTCCTGGAGGTTGAGATACATGACATTCGCCTTGGCCGTTTTGGCTTTATGCAAAATATGGATAAAAATAAGTTTGTTGACGATGAACAGGAGCTTGCCTATCTCGAGGTGGAAGCTATTGAAGACTACATGGTGTACAACGGAAAAAGAATGCCCGTTTATCCCATGGTAGGAGGAATTGGCACAGCAGGCTTTAAAGAAATGACAACCGGTGAGGTATGGGAAAACGGAGGAAATATTGATTCGAGATTGATAAAAAAAGACTCGAAAGTTCTACTGCCTGTTTTTGTTGAAGGAGCTCTCTTATCAATGGGAGATGTGCATGCAGCCATGGGAGATGGGGAAGTATTTGGCAAAGGCGTTGAGATTCCGGCAGAAGTTGAGGTAACCGTTCGCGTAAGAAAAGACCTGAGCCTCAAGCGCCCAATGGTTATCAACCCGGATATGATAGCCACAATCGCCGCAGACCCAGATGTAAACAAGGCAAAAGAACTGGCAATCATGGACATGGGGCACTTTCTGGTTAAATACCACGGGCTAAGCTCTATCGACGCCAGCGCCCTTATTGGTTTTTATGGCCATTTGCGAATCGGACAAATAGTTAATCCGCAGAAAACACTAAAAATCGAAATTGATAAAAAATACATCGACTATTTTAAACAGAACTAAAAATTCAATAAAAGACTGATTCTGTAGCAAAACAATTTACCTGTAAACTGAAGAATCAGAATTTTACCATAATAGTAATCCAAGAAACCAGGGTAATAGCACTGCTTTTAAACTGGACAAATGAAAAACAGGGGGTCTTTACTCCCTGTTTCTTCATTTTGCGAAATACACACAGTATATGAAAGCAGAAAAACAATGCCAAGAATCCTTCAAATTATCTAAAACAAGAAAGGGAGTAACTGCTTTCTGAAATAAATTAAAAAAAAATGCGCAAAATATTTGCGCACAAAAAAATACAACTAACTATTTTTTTACAGCATCGAAACTCTATATTAATTGCTTTACATCCGCAATAATTTTCTCCGAAAGGCCAGATGCAGCCTCCAAACTATTTGATTCAGAATAGATCCGGATAATGGGTTCAGTATTTGATTTTCTCAAATGCACCCATTCGTTGGCAAAATCAATCCTTAACCCATCGGTGTCATTTATCTTTTCTTCTTTGTACTTATCTTTTATTTTTAACAAGACAGCATCCAAATCGACATCTGGCGCCAATGCCACTTTATTTTTTGAGATATAATAGTTCGGATACAACTTTCTCAGTTCGGAGCATGTTAAGCCTGATTTTGCCAAATGAGATAAAAACAGCGCCATACCAGCAAGGGCATCCCGGCCATAATGTGAGACAGGATAAATAACTCCTCCGTTCCCCTCTCCCCCAATCACCGCGTTGGTTTCCTTCATTTTGGCAACTACATTTACTTCACCAACCGATGAAGCCGCATAGCTTCCTCCATGTTTTTCCGTTACAACCCGCAACGCCTGTGTTGATGACAGGTTTGAAACAGTATTTCCCGGTGTTTTTGAGAGAATATAATCGGCAACTGCTACCAAAGTATACTCTTCGCTAAACATGGATCCATCTTCACTAATAATAGACAACCGGTCAACATCGGGATCCACAACAAAACACACATCAACATTATTCTCCTTAACTATCCTGCATGTTTCAATTAAATTTTCAGGAATAGGTTCGGGTGTGTGGGCAAAATGGCCTGTTGGCTCTTCATTAACAGGTATCACCTTTTCTACCCCAAGCGCTTTTAATAAGGCAGGAATAGCAATCCCTCCGACAGAATTTACGGCATCAAAAGCCACAGTAAAATTGGCCTGCCTAATCAATTCCACATCGACTAATTCCAGGTCAAGAATATGTTGAATGTGTTCCGACAAATAACTTTTTGCACGAATCTTTCCCAACTTATACACTTCAGCAAACTCAAAATTAGCACTTTCTGCATATTCCAATATTTTGAGACCTTCTGCATCTGATATAAATTCCCCTCTCCCGTTTAACAGCTTCAGGGCATTCCATTGCACCGGATTATGGCTTGCTGTAATAATAATACCTCCATCAGCATTCTCTTTAACAACAGCTATTTCTGTTGTGGGAGTTGTAGCCAGTCCAATATTAACCACATCGCACCCCATCCCGGTTAGCGTTGCGCACACAAGACTTTCAACCATCGGTCCCGAAATACGGGCATCACGTCCAACCACAACAACAAGTTCATTACTGTCATTGTTAGTCTGCAACCATTGAGCATACGAAGCAGTAAATCTCACTACATCAAGCGGAGACAACCCTTCTCCCGGTTTTCCTCCAATGGTACCTCTTATTCCTGAAATTGATTTAATAAGTGTCATTACAATAAAAAATTATCATGGATTATTACCCAGTTTTATTTATCCGGGGGTTCATAAACAATTGTTTTACTTATCGCTTCTCCAAACCACTTTTTGAACTGAGTTATGGTCCTGCCCAAGTATATCACGATAAAGTTCCGGCCTCCGCGCATTAATATAGCGGTGTCCGCCAGCCTTGCCTATCTTATCCGGAGTAATTACAGATGAAACAATATCGTCATCCAGCTTACGGCATTCAGCAATTATGTCCCCAAAGGGATCAATAATCATGGAACAACCATTCTTCAACTGGTCATCGTCCATTCCAATAGGATTTGAAAATACAACATACACAGCATTGTCGTAAGCTCTTGCAGGAAGCCATTTCATCAACCAACTCCGGCCTTTCATTCCATCAAACTCCAACCGTAACGAAGTGGGATCATTTTCGCGATTTTCCCACAATGTGGGATCGACAAAACCGGCCCCCGGTCTGGTTGATGGAGTACACATAGTTACATGTGGCATAAAAATTATATCAGCTCCCAACAGTTTTGTCGCCCTCACATTTTCAACAATATTATTGTCATAGCAAATCAAAATTCCACACTTCCAGCCATAAAGTTCAAAAATGCAATACTCATTACCAGGTTTTAGATGGGGATTTATAAATGGATGAAGCTTACGATATTTAGCAACCAGTCCATTCTTATCCACACAAACATAGGCCTTGAATAAATCGTCATTTTCATCCTTTTCAAAAAGCCCGGCCAAAATGGCAATGTCATACTTTTGTGCAATTTCTGTCAACTTAACCACACTCGGACCGTTTGGAATAAACTCAGCCAGGTCAAGCATTTCCTTTTTAGAAAGATTACGCGCAAAAGTATAACCGGTAACAGAGCACTCATGAAAGGCAATTACTTTGGAGCCCTCATCTGCTGCCTGCTTTGCAAGCTTATCTATTACTGAAATATTATAGGCCTTATCGCCACTCTTATTTTCAAATTGTGCTGTAGAAATTTTCAATTTGTCCATTTTGTAACATTTTATTTTTTTAATGATTGCATCGAATTTATACCTGACGTTCCTTTTAAGCGGTTATAAATTTATAGATAAAACCGGTATATTTAAACTTTCTCCGGTGCCAATCACAATGACAATATACTAATCCGGAAAAAGGAGTTCAAAAATAAGATAATAAATCAAAATTCACAAGGTTTTGCTAACAACATCATACCTCACCATCACTTAATAACGAATTGAAAGATTAATAAAAACAAAATAAAACACAAAAAATCAAATCAAAACTGTGTACACTTACACAACAGATCGCGAAAACCAACATAAAGGACAAACACTATCCTGGCAAGCATTCCTCACTCAACAACAATATATTCTACAAGACCAGAAACTACCTTCAACCTAAAAACCCAATTTTTAGATTACCACAAAATCTCCTGAAAACTAACGAGATCAAAAACAATTCTAAACATCACCTAAGAATTAGCGGTTCTTTCTTTCCTTGCCAATCCAGTACTTTTCCAGGCCCATACATTGCACCAACGAGGCAAACAGAAGAACAACAGTATTCTAGGCATCAACATTACCATAAACTTTTTATTCATTTCACTGACAGTTAAAAAGACACTATTAACATTTAAAAACGACGGCAACTAGCAGGAAAATTTTTTTTTATTATTTTTTAGTTTATTTTTGCTGAAAAACTTATTAAAAATATCCTTATCGAAAGATTATGAAAGTATTCAGGATAAAATTACTTCGGTTTCAATCTCAATCTTCCTGCAAGAGGAACAAAAAATTAATTAGCATGAAATTTTTAAATGAATTGTGCTTCTCTGCCAAGCACCTGTTGTTAGCATTTATTTTTGTCTTTAGTACATTCAGTTCATTTGCCTTCTTAACCGACCTTCGAAGTCAGGGGTATAGTCTTATTCCAGCACCTCAGGAAACAACTCTTACCGGGAAAAACATTTCGGTAGATAAAAGCTGGAAGGTGCAAACAGACATCAGCAACAATAGTATTGCCCTGAAAAGGCTTCATGAAGGTGCAAATGATCTTCTTGCACTCAAATTTGAAGGAACAGGTTCGGGTAAAATCATTCTCGAAATTGTTCCCGGAAGTATTTCCGGTAATTTTAACGCAATACAAACAAAAGAAGCATACCGCATTCAAATCGAAGCAAATACTGTAAAAATAAGCAGTAATGCAGAAGCAGGATTATTTTATGGAGTACAAAGCCTGCTGCAACTGTTAAAACCGACGCCCAGAAGTGATTTTAACCTTCCCGAAGGAACCATAACCGACTGGCCGGATCTTGAGCTTCGTATGATCCACTGGGACACAAAACATCACCAGTCGCGTCTGGAAACATTAAAAAATTATATTGACTGGTCGGCATTTTTCAAGGTCAATGCTATTGCCTTTGAAATTGAAGATAAATACGAATATCCGAGAAATCCGATTATTGGAGCGCCGGGGGCATTTACCACTGCAGAAATGCACGAACTTACCGAGTATGCCATGGAGAGGAATATCCAGTTGGTTCCAAATGTTCAGGCGCCTGCGCACATGACCTTTGTTTTAAAACATGAACAATTTGCACACTTAAGATCTGACGGAAGTAATTACCAGGCATGTATGTGCGACGAGGAAGCCATGGAGTTGATTTTTGACATGTACCAGGATATGATTGATGCCACTCCTGGCGTAGAGTACTTTTTTGTTTCAACCGATGAGGTCTATTATGCCGGAATATGCGAAAAATGCGAAGATGAATACAATGATGAAAACAGGAGCCAATGCTGGGTTGACTATTTAAACCGTGTTCACCAATGGATGGAAGAAAAAGGAAGAAAAGTTATCGCATGGGTAGAATATCCGTTGTTAACGGAACACATTAAACAATTGCCGGAAGGATTGATCGACGGCATCATGGTTCCCAACAGCTCGAAAGAATGGGTTGCCGAACAGAACAAGACAGGAGTTAAACAATTGGCATACAGCTCTATGCAAGGCTCAGAATATCTATTCCCTAATTTTTTTGAAAACAGATACAGAAACCGCCTTAACAGCGGACGTTTATATGATGCCTCTGTAAATATTGATTTGGTTCGGGCAAACGGAGCAAAACCAATTGGCACCTTTGCTGCAGCCTGGGATGATTCAGGCTTACATAGTGAAACTTTTTGGTTGGGTTGGGCCACTGTTACTCAATATGCCTGGACCAATAATAAACCTTCACTTGAACAAAATGTTGCAGATTTTATGAACACTTATTATGGATACGATAGTCCGTATATGGTGGATATTTATCAGTCATTACAGGATGGGGCCAGATTTTACGAAGATTTGTGGGAGAGAAGACCGTCTACAGAACGGGATATGTCGTATGGCAGCTCGTATGGCCCTACACCCTATAGGCTATCTGATATCTATTTAGAAATGCCTAACTTACCATCGGTATCTGATTTGTCTGTTAATACAAACTTCAGAGATAAAAATAAAGAAAAAATCGAGGGCGCAACCAAACTGAAGCCCATTATTGAAGAATTGATTCATAAATTGATCTATGCTACAAACCATGTATCGCGTAACAGATACAACCTTGAAGTTTATTTATCGATTGCTTCTCTGGAAAAATATACAATCAATACAGTTCTTGACTTGGCAAAAATTGAAAATTATATGGAGTTGGCTTCAGATGAGAGCAAAAATAGTAAAGAAAGGATTGCGTATTTAGTAGAAGCCTACCATTTAGTTGAGCAAATAATTACCAATCAGCGGGAAATGTGGAATTCGCTTGAGGAAGTATGGGAAAAAAGCAGATTTGAAAAATGCAGAAGCGTTGGAGGTAGAGATTTCGTTCACATTTTTGATGACGTGAAAGATCACTTTGCCGACCGCCGCTTAGGGTTGGAATATATGCTTGCTCCATTTGAAAGAATGGAAATTGGAAAATGGCAGAATCAGCTGTGGGATGTAATTAACGAATACGCACAAGCCAACGACGTTCAGATTGAAGGCTTTGAAGTTAAACGGTTGGAGGACTGATCCTAAACAGGTTCAGCCGTCCCACACAATCGATATTCTATTACTCTGACTACAATGACATTACACCACAAATAAGAATATCCGATGAAAATTAACTTGCGGTTCAGGCTTTTAAATCATATAGTAAAAAGTCTTATGTATGAAATAAGACATACAACAGGAAATAATTTGAGGGAGCTTTTTAACAAAGCTTCCTCAAATACGTATTACACAGTCCTTATCTTAGCACTACTACCTATTCTGTTTAGTGGATGCCAACCCAACAGGGATCAGAAAGAAAACATTGACGAAAGATTGTTCCAACACCATTTTATTACACGCGATCTTCCCGGCACAACGGATTGGGGCTATGGATGCTCCACACTTGCAGATTTTGACATGGACGGGGATCTTGACTATTCGTTTTCGGGAAAGGAAGGGCTGTACTGGTTCGAAAATCACAGCATAGATCATTGGGAAAGACATGAAGTGGGTGAGTTGACACTTCGGGCACTGGGAGCAAATTCAATGGATGTTGACAATGACGGGTGGCCGGATATTGTTATTGGTGGCTACTGGTACAGAAACAGTCAAAATCCCCGGGAACAAAAATTTGAACGCTTCCAATACGATAACCGCATCCAAAGCAATATTCACGATGTGATGTTTGCCGACATGGACGGAGACGGCAGAAATGATCTTGTTGTCTTAGGCGAAGGGGATGGGTTGTTCTGGTATAAACTGCCCTCCCATCCATTAAAGGATGAAAACTGGGAAAGACACACTGTAACCCTTGACGTACTGGTTAAAAACGACCGCATCCATGGAGGAATTGCACCTAATGGAATAGGTGATTTGGACGGAGATAATGATAACGACCTGGTATTGCCTGACCGCTGGCTTGAAAATCAAGAAAACGGGACAAAATGGGTAAAACACGCCTTACCATTCGGGAAACGGGGACCGTTTGGACTTTCTTCAAGAAACTGGATTATTGATTTAGACAACGACGGAGACAACGATATTGTTATGGCAGACTGCGACCAGCAGGCTTCGCGCATTGCCTGGCTCGAAAATAATGGAGGTGCCATTCCAGCTTTTACAGCCCGATTTTTGCCCATGAGCGCCCCGGGGATTCGCGGTTCCTTTCATTCGCTTTTCGTTGGAGACTTAGATAATGATGGGGATATTGATATTCTTACCTGCGATCAGGAAGATGACAGCCTTCCCACTGAAGGAGCTCCCCCAAGGTGGTATGTTTGGGAAAACATAAGTACTACCTCGTATCCTGAATTTGTTGAAAAAGTAATCCTCAATAACAAAATTGGCGGTCACGATGCCCTGGTTGGAGACGTGGACGGGGATGGTGACCTTGACATCGTTTCAAAAGTATGGAATCTTTGGCCTGAAAGCGGAAATAACGGAATAGAACATGGAGACATCCTCGAAAATAGATTGATCAATCAGCCAGAATAGAGGTTTTATAACCAAAAACCAATTAAAATAAATATATGAAAAACCTGATTTACATCTTACTAGTTGTCCTGCTTGTTTCTTGTCATACTTCTACTCAGAATAAAGTTCACATTGAAGGTGAGCTCAAACAGTGGCATAAAGTGACTGTGGTACTTTCCGGCCCAAAAACCTCGGAATGGGCAAAGGAAAACCCTTTTCTCGATTACAGGCTGGAAGCAACATTTACCAATGGAAATAAAAGTTACACCGTTCCCGGCTTTTTTGCAGCCGACGGTAATGCTACCGAGACTTCAGCCGAAGCAGGAAACCTATGGAAAGTGCGCTTCCGCCCCGATGAAACCGGGGAATGGAACTACAAAATTTCTTTCCGCAAAGGGAAAAACATTGTAGTGAAAAACGGAAATAATATTGGGGAACCACTTGTTCCATTCGACGGTGCAGAAGGGACTTTTTCCATAGGACCGTCGGATAAAACTGGCGATGATTTCCGTGCAAAGGGAAGAATTATAAACGGAGGTAAAGGCTATTTCAAATTTAAGGGTTCTGAAGAAAGGTGGATTAAAAATGGTACCGATAGCCCGGAAAACTTTCTGGCTTATGCCGACTTTGACCAGACTACCCGCTTCAGCCTGAAAACTGAATTGCGAAAGGGGGAAGCCGATCCGAAAGAAGAACTGCATAAATATGGACCACACCAAAACGACTGGAACGAAGGCGACCCAACCTGGCAAAACGGAAAAGGGAAAGGAATCATTGGTGCACTGAACTACCTTCATTCGGTTGGTATCAATTCGGTGTACATGCTTACCATGAACATTTTAGGTGACGGAAAAGACGTGTGGCCCTACACCGACCACAACGAGCGTTACCGGTTCGATTGCAGCAAGCTCGACCAGTGGGAAATTGTTTTTGAACATGCTCAAAAACTAGGAATTATGCTGCATTTTGTGTTGCAGGAAACCGAAAACGAAACCCTGCTCGACAATGGCCACACCGATGTGCAGCGGATGATTTATTTGCGTGAGCTTGCAGCCCGATTTGGCCATCACCTTGCTGTAACATGGAACATAGGCGAAGAAAACGGCCCCGCCGGCTGGACACCAATTGGACAAACACATGAACAGAAAGTGGATATGGCCAATTATCTAAAACAAATCAACCAGCTTTCCAACATCGTGGTAGTGCATACACATTCCGGTGACCATAATCAAGACGGATACCTTACTCCTTTTCTTGGGTTTAAAAACCTTGACGGGCCGAGTATGCAGATTGGAAATCCGGCTCGGGTAAACGAGCGAATCAAAAAATGGGTGGAAGAATCGGAAAGTGCCGGCAAGCGCTGGCTGGTAAACCTCGATGAAATCGGCCAGCATTGGAAAGGTGTGCTACCCGATTCGTATGATGCCTCGCACGACACCATTCGTGCAGATTGTTTGTGGGGCAGCCTGCTCGCAGGTGCTTCCGGAGTGGAATGGTATTTCGGACACAAATATCCGCATACCGATCTCACTTGTGAAGATTTTCGCAGCCGTGATACGTGGTGGAAACAATCGACCATTGCCACTCAGTTTATAAAAAACCTACCGGTAGAAACCATGAAACCTGCCAATGATCTGGTCAACCTTACAGATGCTTTTTGTTTTGCCCAAGAGAATGAAATGTATGTGGTTTACTTACCGGCAGGTTCCGAAAATTGCAAACTGAAACTGAATACGGAAAAATCTTTTAGCGTAAAATGGTTTAATCCGCGGGATGGAGGCGAACCTATCACAGGCAACCTTCCCAAGATAAAAGGGAAAGGACTCGTACCTCTGGGAAATCCACCTGAAGACCCAGAAAAGGATTGGGTAATTGTAGTGCAGTAAAAACAGGCATTGAATTACCTAACGTCAGTTCGAGCTAAGCTAACGTACAACTTTGCGTCTGGTCAATAACTTCTTCCATTCTAAGGGTAGGTTTTTTAGGCAGAAAGGAGTAAGCTATCAGACCTGAAAGTAAGTTTGTCAGGAAGT
>NZ_QWET01000040.1 GCF_003573545.1 Mariniphaga sediminis
TACCCCTAAATTTAATTTTGAATTTAAAGGTATGAATTCAAATCGTGGACAACCTATTTCGAGCATATCTTACATAATATCAAGTTCTTAAAACAATATTTTATAAAGTTTAGTGGACACTAATGATGATAAACATGAAAAAAATTACAATTCTTATTTCATTGTTAGGCTTAATAAGTCTAAATGTATTTTCTCAGTATTTATTTACAATGGAGATAAGTGCGAATAAAATTAAATATGATACTAAACGAGATTTAATTTATGCAACAGTAAAAAGCATTGATGCAAATTATGCTAACTCTATTGTTGCCATTAATCCTTATACTGGAACAGTTTCTAATAATATTTTTATTGGAAGTGAACCAAATGATTTTGAATTTACAACGGATTCCAATTATATATTTATAAGTTTTGATGAACAACCAATGGTTAAAAAGTTCTCATTAGAATCTTTTACTGTTGTTCAGGATATTAGTCTGGGTATAGACCACCGTGATGGTTCTTATTATGCAAAATCCTTAGCAATTTTGCCAAATAATGATTCTTCAGTAGTTGTTTGTAGATATTTCAAGGGGACAACAGCAGAGGGAGGAACCGCAGTCTATGTAAATGGTGTTCAGCATGAAAAATTCATGGATGACTGGTCTGGTCCTGATGAGTTAATAACCACAGGGTCTGACACTCTATATGGTATTACAACTGGTAATACCTCTTATGCATTTTATTCAATTCACGTCTCTGCTGATACAGGTGTGACGATGCTCTCTAAAGGAGATTTTTTGAGTTTGAAAAATGCAAAATATGATGAGGAATTGCTTTTTGATGATAAGGGTTTAGTCATTGACCCATCAATCCCAGCACAGGTTGGTAAATTTCAACTGGAGGATACTTGGAAAACATATCCAAATCAATCAGATTCAAAAAACAATAAGGTCTTTTTTTGTATGGTAAGCGATAATGATACTGATTTGGATTTTTATAGTTACAATAGAACTACTTTTGCTAAAGAAACTGGCTATAACGTGCCTAATATTATTCCATCTGATTATCATATTCCAGAAGCCTCACAGTTAATAAGATTTGGAGAAAAAGGATTAGCGGCTCTAATTTTTGATGATTATTCCTTCTCTGATGCAAAGCCATTTATCACCATCTTGAATAACTCATCTTTTGTAGATTCAATTGCACCATCTGACACATCTGAACTGGCTCAATTATTTATTTTGGATACTGTTTATACATACGAACATATGACTGTCTATGATACTCTTGACGTATATAATTATGTTACAGTTTATGACACTACTCACCTTTCCACAACTGATACTTTAATAGTATATCAAACAATTACAAACGTGAACGGAAATATTATCAAAAGTGAGATTAGTTTGTATCCAAACCCAGCCAGTAACTACATCAACGTTAAAATTACTAATAGCAATGTGATTGAGAATTATAATATTAAGTTGTACAATACAGTTGGCGAATTGTTCTTTGATAGTCAACTGACTTCTGATTTACTAACAATTGATATATCCTCTTACTCGAAAGGAACATATATCTTGACATTAACAGATAATTGGGGGCAAAGGATTGCAACTAAATATGTAGTGGTGAAATAGCAGCACACAACAATGTGTAATACGTAATGGCGGGATAAGTAGTAAACATCAAGGTTTGTGGCTCGCATCAACACCATCTTGATTTGATAGCGAGGAGCTCCGAAGTTCGCCACTACGCTTACACTAGGCCGTTATGCCATATAATAACCAAACAACCATGAAACAACTAATCTTTATAATGGCAACTATGTTGACTTTTTCAACTGAATTAAAAAGTCAAAACTATGTTCCATTTCCAACAGAAAATGCCCAATGGAACGTTTATCTCGAATATAGTATGTCTGAAAATCCAGCAGATACTATACTAATGCAATATGTATTAAATGCAGATACGACTATTAACCAATTAAGATATAACAGATTATGCTTACAAAGCAATGCTTCAGATACAGCATGCGTTGCTCCTATTGGAGGTATAAGAGAGAAGGATAAAAGGATATATTTTATTGGAAATGATTTTTTAGGTTTTCCTCATGATGAAGAGTTAATTCTGTATGACTTTAATGTCCAGGTTGGCGATACTGTATTTCATGATGATTATAGTTCTTTCTTTTCTATAATTGAAGCCATAGACACAATTGAAATCAATGAAGAATATAGAAATCGATATAAAATAAGTCCAGATTCACGCAACAGTAATTATTATTTTCCTGACGATGAATATTGGATTGAGGGAATTGGAAGTGTAAAAGCTGGATTATTAGGGCACATAACAATGGTTCCAACTTGTTGCTATCAACTTTGGGAACATATCTGCTTTAAGGAAAACGGAGTGGTCAAATATCTAAATTCTACGTTTAGCGATTGTTTGGCTTCCAATCTATTGATGGGTGTCAATCTTCCCATGACTGATTTACAAATTAAAATTTACCCAAATCCTGTAACGAATCAGTTACAAATTGAAAATAACTCCAACGAAAACTTATCAATTAAAATCATTGATATAAATGGCCGTTCAATTCTTGAGCAACCGTTGAATAAAACGAAAACAACTATAAAATTAGATCTCAGACCAGGCATTTATAATGCCTTGATTACAGATCAAATTGAACAAATAATGTTGACGCAAAAAATAATAAAACAATAAAAAGCTACTGGTAATATTTTGCCAATTGCATTGTGGGTTCCTGCGGTGCGTTGTCTCCACTCCTTTCTTGTCCGTCATGTCCTGCCGGACACTGACGCCCTCCGAACCCCACAACGACAACTTAAAAGTGACCGTTAGCCTCAATTCGCCACATAAGCACATCCGAAATAGATTTAAACGTAAATTATCTATTTCTCCAGAGCTTATTAAATCCTGTTGCTAACGTAAAATGGATAGCAAAAATGAGTTGAAAAATGGCAAAATTGATTAAAATATAAACAACTGAAAATCAATGATTAATTTTTACGTTAGTCAGAATTTATCTGGATGCATAAAAAATAAAAACGAGATTTCTTTCTTAGAATATTTAAACCTTAAAACTATTAAAAATGAGAACAATTAACACATTTCACACAATTGCAATTATTTTTTTAATTGCTTTTTCAAATACTTGTTTTGCTCAAAAACCACCTGCTAAATTCGGAAAAATTGATATTAAAGATTTAAAAGCAACAGTTTGTCCTATCGACTCCAATGCCCACGCGTATTTTATTTTTGATTATGGAACCACTAAAGTTGAATATATGGATCAATTTCAGTTGGATCATCATCATCATTATCGTATAAAAATTCTTGATTCTGAAGCCTTTTCATGGGGTGAAATTAAAATTCCACCTTACAATTCAGTTTCGAGAATCAATGCTGTTACCTATAACCTGGAAAATGGAGAAATAGTTGAAAGTAAGGTAAAAAGAAAGGATATTATTCATGAAAAAACAATTAACGATTACTATACTGATAAGTTTGTCATGCCTAATGTAAAAGAAGGATCAATAATTGAAATAGAATATACCCTCACCCACCATAATTTTATCGATTTAAATTCATGGTATTTCCAGAAAACTATTCCAGTTCTGCAAAGTGAATATTATGTTGGATATCCCGAGTATTTTATATACAATAAAACAATGAAAGGGTATTTTAGGGTAAAGACAGAAAAAGGGAACACCACAAAATCAATAGGTAGTACAATGTATACTGAAAAAGGATTTAGCTATATTGCAAGCAATATACCTGCATTTCCTAATGAAGGATATTTAAGAACCCGCAACAATTATATAAGTAAAATTGAATTTGAATTACAATCAATTTCATCACCTTTTACAATGACGAAAAATTATGCTACGAGCTGGCCTACTATTGTTAGAAATCTTTTAGACAATAATTATTTTGGTAAAGAACTCAAAAAAAGTTTTCATTTAAGAAAAGCAATAGACTCTTTAATGATAAAAAACAGCACAGGTATGGAACTAGTCGATGATGCGCTTAACTATATGAAAACAACAATAGTTTGGAATAACTACTATGGTAAATATACCACAGAAACACTTCCCCAGGCATTTAGAAAAGGAGAAGGAAATGTTGCTGATATAAATTTAAACCTTGTTGCCTTAATACGTGAGCTGGGATTCGAATGCTATCCGGTGGTATTAAGTACACAAAGCAATGGTATTATTTATCCTGTACACCCATCAAACGACAGGCTAAATTATGTTATCGCCCTGGTAAAATATGAAGGGAAAGATTATTTGCTTGATGCCACCGATCCGTTCTCAGAAATTAACTTATTACCTATACGATGCTTGAACGACAAAGGATTGATTGTAAAAGAAGGAGGTATTGAGTGGATAAATCTCATGGGTTACAGGCCTTATTCTCTTGTTGAATCATATAACATTTCAATTACCGATGATATGGCATTTGAAGGTGTGAATGAAATGAAACTAAGAGATTATTCAGCATATTTAAGAAGAAAATCGATAAAAAACTTTAATACCCTGGACGAATATTTTGAGTATGCTGAGGAGCATAATGAAAACCTATCGTTTAATAATTATGAAGTTGTAGGTTTAGATAGCATAAAAAGCGATATGACATTAAAAGTAAATTTCAAACACGAAAATCAGGTTGATAAAACAGGTAACCTGGCAATGTTTTCACCGGCATATGAACCTTTTTACGAAAAAAATCCATTCAAATTAGATAAAAGGGAATACCCTGTAGAATTTGACTATCCGTATTCAGTACAACAGATTTATACAATCACAATACCCGAAGGTTATACTATTGAAGAAATTCCCCAACCCATGATACTCAGAATGCCCGATAAGAGTGCACAGTATATTTTTAATATCAAACAATTAGAAAATAAAATATTTCTCACCCTAATATTTAAGCAAAAACGAATGCTATATTTAACAACCGAATACAATGATTTAAAAGCATTTTATCAAACCATGATTGACAAACAAAAAGAACTGGTTGTTTTAAAAAAACTATAATGAGAACAGCAATATCAATCTTACTTATAACATTCCTTAACGGTGTAATTTTCGCACAAAATGCGCTGAACGTTAAAAACATACCCGATTCACTTACAAAGCATGCTGATGCTGTAATCAGGTTTTCAGATACGAAGTATATCCGTACATCAACAAATGCTTATAAAGTGGAATATCATTATGCTGTTACCATTTTAAACAAAAGCGCTAAAAGCAAAGGGAATTTGCAAATTTCTTACGACAAAAACTCTTCTGTGAGTGATATACAGGGGATCTTTTACGATAAAAATGGAGTTAAATCTGATAAACTTAAAAAATCAGACATTCTAGATATTATTAAATTTAGCGATTATACTTTTTTCAGCGACCAACGTATTAAAGCTTTTAATCCTAGTGTAAATAACTATCCTTTTACCGTTGAATATTCTTACACAATAACTCATAAAGCTTTAGTGGGCTTTCCGGGCTGGTTGCCAATTAATGATTTTAATGTTTCTGTTCAGGAAGCAAACCTTGAATTTACGACACCTTCTGATTTGGATATAAATTTTAAAACCTTAAATTTTCCAACACAGGCTGATGTCAATATAGAACAGGAAAATAAACACTATTCTTGGAATGTTAAAAATTTAAAACCTATTGAATATGAATCTTTCTCGCCATCATATGATAAAATATTTCCTACAATACTCTTAGTACCAAAGGAATTTTCTTATGAAAAAACTGAAGGGACTTATGATAGTTGGGAATCATATGGCAACTGGGGCTTTAATCTAATTAATGATCGAGATGACCTATCTAAAGAAACTAAAGATTATTTAATTTCATTAACGGATACCCTAAAAACAAGGAAGGAAAAAATATATGCCATCTATAAATATATGCAGGGGAGAACCAGGTATGTGAATATACATTTGGGCATAGGAGGATTTCAACCTATGCTGGCAAGCGAAGTAGAAGCAAAAGGTTTTGGCGATTGTAAAGGATTGTCAAACTACACAAAGGCATTGTTAAAAAGTATTGGTATCAAATCTTTTTATACTGAAATAGGAGCTGGAAAGCATCAACAAATTCGCTATCTCGATTTCCCTAGTTCTTATCAAACCAATCATATTATTCTTTGCGTGCCGGATGATAATGATACTATCTGGCTTGAATGTACAAACCAGAAAAAACCTTTTAACTATTTAGGCGGAGGAACTATCGATCGTTATGCACTTTTGATAACTAACGAAGGCGGTAAAATAGTTCGTACACCCACTTACACTGCTGAAGAAAACAACCGGGTTTCAAATATCAACTTTAATATCCATCCCCAAGGCTCATCAGACTTTGAGTTACATACAATATATGAAAACATCATGTACGATGAAATTGAGGGATTACTTTATACTTCAAATAAAGAACAGGAAAAGGCTTTGCTTAAAGGATTAAATGCAAATGGGATGAAGATTAATAGCTTTAGTTTCTCCGATGAATCGAAAGATTATGCAAAGGCAGTTTTAAATGTAGAAGGTAGCTTAAGCCAATTTGCTACTTCTGCAGGAAAAAGAATGATATTTACACCTACCTATTTCCTTTGGAACAGTTTCTTGGATTATATTCCTGAAGATCGAAAGTTTCCTTTATATCATCCGCAGGGATTTACGTATACAGATTCGCTTAACATTATCATCCCAGATGGATATTCAATTGAATATCTGCCTGAGGACTTAAACCTCAAAACAACATATGGCACATGTATGTTCTCTTTTAAAAAGACCGGTAAAGGCATAGCAATTGTTAGAAAGATTCGTATTAACAAAGGAACATATAATAAAGAGATGTTTAAAGATATCGATGATTTTTTATCTCATATAAACGATCGAGAAGATGAAAAGGTAGTTTTGATATCAAAATAGTATCCTAACTGATATATCAAATAAGCCCGTTTTATTAAAATCTTAAACGCTGGGTGGATAAATAATGAATTTGATTGATTCATATAGATTTAAACATCCATTTTTTTGACTGATTGTTCAAAGAATGATAAAATAAAGAAAAAGGAGCTTTTAGGATGGAGGAAAAACTACAATTAACTGGTGCGAACACACAACACAAAAAAGCTGGAGTGCATTGGTGTGCGTTGTCTCCGCTCCTATCTTGACCACCATTTCATATCCGACACTGCCACTCTTCGAAATCCGCAACAACAACAACAATAACTTAAAAGTGACCGTTATAACTTATAAAAAAAAACAAAAAATAACTAATATGAAAACTCACCAAATTATTCTACTTCTGGCATTTACAATTTTCGGATGTAATAAAGATAACTTTACAATTAATTCTGAGGCAAGTGTTGAAAGTTTAACAATGTATTGGGACCATGAAGTGTTTGGAGAAGGAGGAAAAAGATTAAGATTCGAATTGTATGAAAATAAGGAATTTGAAAACTCATTTAAATTAGTTTTTGACTATAAAATTGAAGGAAAGAATATTACAATTATTCTGGCAGATAAAGTAGATAATGGAAAATGCGGAAAATTTCCAACTCCAAATGGCATTGATTCTTTATGCAGACCAAAAGGAAATTTATTTATTCCTGACAACTTGCTGGATGAAAGAGATTATTCAGTAATCCTAAAAACATATGATTTTGAAATCATTTCAAACTTAACCGTACATGAAGATAAATATGATTTACAAATTCCAACCAATGAGAATTTTTCAAGTTCAATAGCTACTGTTTATCCCATTCCTGAAAATCTTTTATTCGGAAGTGTTGTATTTGCAGGGACAGAAAATACGCAACAAGCAATAGCGTTTCTTGAAGAGTTGGAAGCCATTGGTTTTGTAAAAACTTCAGTTCCGAACTACCCATACAGACATTTAAGTGTCGGAGAAAATGGGAAACCGATTGACACACATTGGGATCCAGACAATCACAATATGAGGCTTTTACTACAAATGGACTCTGATTTTGAGAAAGCATTTGATTTAGCCAAAAAGCATTTTAGCCAAGCAAATTTAAATATATACTTGTATAGCAGTAATGGAGACCAAGCAAGATTAAGCAAAACTGACGGAATTATAGTTGAATATGCAGAATAAAAAACAAGCTATATATTGTAAATTGCAACATAAACTTATCGTTGCCAGCAAAAAATGACAAAAGAAATAAAAACATATTTACTGAACTACTTCGATTTTGACACGAATGATAATGGTGAACTTGAAGAGTATTTCGAAATCAAAAAATATGAAAAAAAAGATTTTCTTGTAAAAGAAAATACAAAATCATCAGATTTCTTTATAATTAGCCCCAAAATTTAGACAACAAGTATAATTTGAAAATTTAATAAACTTGTTGTTATGAAAAAGAGAAAAACTTACAGCGCAGGCTTTAAAACAAAAGTAGTACTTGAAGCTCTTCAAG
>NZ_QWET01000041.1 GCF_003573545.1 Mariniphaga sediminis
GGATTATAAAAAGCCAGAGAAAGTGTTCTGCTCGGCCGCTTAGATTTCGTTTCCCGCCCAATTGGGCGGGAAACGAAATCTAACTTATCTTTGAAGTAATGTTGTCTAAACAAGGGGAGTATTTAACTTTTTAATTCTGGATGGCTTTGTGAGAACCTTTCATGTTTCAGAGCAAGGAGAAGAAATAACAACAGAAATTTCCGAAAAAGGGGAATTGGTGTGCTCTATGTACAGCCTCTTAAAAAATGAAAAATCGTTCGAAAATTCTCAATGTATAACAAATTGTCTCATTTGTGTAATATCTGAAAAATCGTTCGAAAAATTATGTATTCAAAACCCAAATTGGTTTCAGCTTGGATTAAAGTTTTTAAAAAATGACATTCTAAAAAAAGAAGAAAGAATAAGAGGTTTTGCTAAGCTTAAAGCAAATGAGCGCTATCAGAAATTATTGACTGAAAAGCCAAACGTAATCCAAAACGTTCCTATAATCTATATTGCCTCTTATTTGGGTATTAAACCTGAATCATTAAGTCGTTTAAGAAGTCAGCAGACCATTTCCTAACAATTGTTATCTTTTATTGGCTGATATATAGGATTCTTTGTAATTCAATTTACAAAGAAAAATTATGAAAGGAACATCACTTATCACAGGAGTAAATGGACATTTGGGGAATAACCTTTTAAGAAATCTATTATCAAAAGGAATTAATGTTCGGGGTACTGTTAGAAACCTGGATGATAAATCATCTTTTAAAGATTTAGATTTTACACCAATATATGCAGACTTACATGATAAAGAGTCATTGATCAAAGCCTTACAAGGGGTAGATATTTTGTATCAGGTTGCCGCTGTTTTCAAACTATGGACCCAAAACGCGGAAAGGGATATTTATGAAGCCAATATGTTAGCAACTAAAAATATAATGAAAGCAGCGGCAGAGACAAATGTTAAAAAAGTAGTCTATGTTAGTTCCATTGCTGCCATGGGAAGAAAAACGTTACCTATGAATCCGGATGTTTATAATGATGAAAAGGAAAACGTCTACTATCGTTCAAAAATTGACAGTGAGAAATTAGCCTGGAAAATCGCAAAAGAACATAACATGGATATGGTCAGTGTATGTCCTTCAGCCATGATTGGTGAGCATTGCACAAAATTAACTCCTTCGCACAATATGCTGAGAATGGTATTGAAAAAAGAAGTATTTGTCGATAGTCAATTCTATATCAACTGGGTAGATGTAAAAGATGTGGCAGAGGGATGCTATTTAGCCGCTACAAATGGGAAAAATGGACAGCGATATGGACTGGGAACTTCCAAAGCTGTGGGTTTAACAGAAATAATCCATTTAGCCCAGGAGCTGTTTCCTGAACAAAAAATTAAAACCCCATTTAAAATGCCAAAATGGATGCTGAACTTTAGTGCAAGCTTTTTTGAAATGATGTCAAAAATAAATGGGAAAGAACCTATACTTCAGAAAAACCAGGTTCGTATGTATTTTAAGTTGCGACAGGATATGGATATTAGTAAATCAGAGCAAGAATTGGGATATTCACCTACAAATCCAATTGTAGCCATTAAAAAGGCGTTAAAATTTTTGAACGAAAATAAAAAAATTGTATAATGCAGGCAGGTAACAAATGCCAAATTAATGAGACCACCAATTAACAATAAAAGCACATAAAATGAAAAAAATCGTGATTTGTTTATTTGCAATCCCATTAACCTGGGCATGTGAAAAAGAAAAAGTAAATAATACTGATAGTTTAAATATATCAGGAATTAAAACAGGAAACAAAACAGAAATTGTTCATGTTAAACTAAAATCAGGAGATATAGAATCTTCGGAGATCGATTGTTACGTCTTTGGGTCAACCCTTTTTGATCCGGGCACTTCCGGATTTGGATATGTGGATTGCAACTCAAATTTCAAATTAGTTAATCCTCAAACAGGAGAATTAATTACTGATTTTTCACTTCCTGGACTATTGTCGCAAACAGTAATTGATCCAGTAGAAAATGTATTAATAGGACAATATTTTGAGAATAATTCAAATTTTGTTGTCAAACTAGACTTGACAAATGGTGAGATAAAAGCTAAAAATTCAGTGGATCTCGGAGAAGGTATATTAGCATGTACTTATTTCTACAAAAATGATGAAAAAGAATATGTTCTATTAACAGCAGATAGTACATTGAAGTTTATTAATGTAAACAACGGTTCTATATCAAAATCCATTAAAGTTGAATCAATAATTAACAATGCTATATTTGATAAAACTGACAGCCAATTGATAGGTTTTACATATTCTGCAGAGACAGATAAAAACTATATCGAAATTATTGATATAGAAACGGGTGCTTTAACCAGTAAAGTTGAGATAAAAGAAAGGAATGATTATTATGGATGCGTATCTGGATTTGATAAAGAAACAAATTGTTACATACTGGTAAATTCACAAAATAAAATTCTTTTTATTGATATTGAAAGCGGAAAAACTAAAGATTCATATACATTAGATTTTGAAATAAAAGAGTTCAAATTTTGGAGAAGTATATAAAATCTGGCTATAACAAAGTAGGCGAAATAGTCGTAAATTCAATGACAGCAGCCTGCTTCATCATTGCAACAGTTTGATAAGTTTGAAGCCTGCAATCACCACCTTTGAATATGCTTGCCGCTAACATCAAGTTAAATAAGCATTTCCGAAATAGATTTAAGCGTAAATTATCTATTTTCCAGAGCCTATTAAATACTGTTGCTAACCACAAAATTTTGGTAATTTTTAAAATTATTCAGAAATTAATGTAGCTAAAAACAGCATGAACAAATGGATACAAAATAAAAACAACAAAATTTGACGTTAATCAGAATCTTTAAACCAAAACGCTACAATCATGAAACAAAAATTTGTATTTAGTTTCGTTGTCCTGCTAACCATAATTTTCTTAACCTCTCAATTTTCAGTTGGCCAGGAACTGACAGAATTAAAAGATATTAATAATGTTAAACTATCAAATGAGATTAATCTTTTTGATGGTCCGAATTATGCCCTGGAAGAAAATACAATTATTTCACTAAAATCAAGTGAAGAAGAACCAACCTTTTATCTGGATACAAATGGGATAACAATAAAATGTATAAATTGTGTTGCGGGTGATACTGGAAGGGTTAATGGTGCTGTATATAAAGCTGTTGACAAGAATTCATTAAATCAAATGATTAAAGAAGGGGCAGATTTATCAGCGGTTTGTACTAGCCTGATAAAAAACATGAATGGCTTATTTTATGGGCAAAATAATTTTAATCAGGATATAAGCTCATGGGATGTAAGTAATGTTACCCATATGGGGGGAATGTTTGCTTATGCATATTCTTTTAATCAGGATATTGGAAGTTGGGATGTGAGTAATGTAATAAGAATGGATTCCATGCTTTGGCTTGCTTATATTTTTAATCAAAATATTGGAGATTGGAATGTAAGTAAGGTAACAAGTATGTCTGGGATGTTTGTTAGAGCTACAAATTTTAATCAGAATATTGGAGATTGGGATGTAAGTAATGTTAATAATATGAATTGGATGTTTGATGAAGCTAATGCATTTAATCAAAATATCAACTCGTGGAATGTGAGTAAGGTGACTGATATGTCATATATGTTTAGATATGCAATTTCTTTTAATCAGTCCCTTGATTCATGGAATGTAAGTAACGTTACTGATATGAGTTCGATGTTTGCGGATGCACAATCTTTTAATCAGGATATCGGAAATTGGGATGTAAGTAATGTTACTGAAATGAATGGGATGTTTGAGGGTGCAACATCTTTTAATCAAAATATTGGAAACTGGAATGTTGGCAATGTAACTCGCATGGAGGATATGTTTCATAACGCTGGTTCGTTTAACCAGGATATTTCTTTGTGGAATGTAAGCAATGTAAAACCATCCAGTTCCTTTCGGACTGGAATGAAAAGAATATTTGCCGGTTCCAATCTAAGTACCGGAAACTATTCAAAAATCTTAAACGGTTGGTCAAAATTAGACCTCCAACATGGTGTTACCTTAGATGCAGGAGAAATTCAGTATGACAGCACAGCGATAATGGCAAGACAAAGTATAATATCTGAATATGGTTGGACTATTAAAGATGGAGGATTAGCTGCCAACACAACAAGCATTTCTGAAAAAGTTAAGAAAAATACCCTTAAAATTTATCCTGTCCCGACAAATGACAAGTTGTTTCTTGAAACTAATTCAAGTGGAAGAGTACAAATTTTTGACATTCAGGGAAAATTAGTAATGAATCAACAAATTGAAAATATTATAAATGAAATTAATGTATCTGACTTAAGTAGTGGAACGTACCTTTTAAAATTTGAATCTGCAAATGAGTTAAGGACTGTTCACTTCTTAAAGAATTAAAAGTGAATAAAACTATAGCCCTAACAAATGTAACCGTTGCACAATGCAAATTACCTAGCGGGATTCATTGTTATGCCATCCGCGAATTCTCTCTAAAAAACAAATAATGCCCCATAAAATGAACAAACAACTATTAGTATTCCTTATCACACTATTAAGCTATAATGGCTATTCCCAAATCTCCTTTGAGAAAGGATATTACGTCAATAATGATGACCAGAAAATTGATTGCATCATAAAAAACATTGATTGGGAGGATAATCCAACTCAATTTGTATACAAACTGTCCGAGTACGACGAACAAAAAACACTTACAATTGACTCAGTAAAAGAATTCGGAATCAATAATATCTCAAAATACATTCGGCATAAAGTAAAAATCGACAGGTCAAGTAATGACATCAATGACCTAAGTAATGACAGAAACCCTGCGTTCATGGAAGAAACACATTTCCTAAAGGTATTAATTGAAGGAAAAATCAATCTGTATTCTTATAAAGAAGGGAACCCAATAAGGTACTTTTTCAACAAGGGTAATTCAGGTATTGAACAATTAGTTTATAAGGAATACACAACATCAGAAAATAAAGTGGGTGTAAATGCTCAATTCAAACAACAATTATGGCTCCTTTTAAGATGTCCATGTATATCCGTTAGTGACATTGAGCAAATTAATTATAGAAGGAAAGAGCTGGTTAGCTTATTTAAGACTTTTCATGAATGCAGCCATTCTGAATGTATTAGTTTTGAAAAAAGACAAAATAAAAATTCATTCAATATCTCAATAAGACCAGGTTTAAATAGATCTTCTTTATCAATATCAAATTCTAATAATACTGATTTTGGAGCAGAATTAGGATTTAGATTCGGGGTTGAGGCAGAATATGTATTGCCATTCAATAAAAACAAATGGGGTGTGTTAATAGAACCAACTTATCAATATTTCAAATCAGAAAAAATTGTTTCTTACAGGAATGTCAGTGTAGATTACAAATCAATTGAGTTGCCGATTGGAATAAGGCATTATTTTTTTCTAAACGATAATTCCAAAGTTTTTGTAAATGGTTCTTTTATTTTGGAATATTCCGGAAAATCCAAAATTGATTATGTAAATTCCATTATTTTGGAAATTAAAACAGGAATTAACTTTGCATTTGGACTGGGGTATAAATACAATAACAGATATAGTGTTGAATTAAGATATCTAACGGACAAAGATTTTTTTCGCAACTATATGTACTTAAAAAACGACTACAAAACATTATCTGTAGTATTTGGATATACACTATTTAAAAACACCCAATAGCAAATTGTCCTACGCCAGGCGGGTCATTTCAGGGTTGGACAAATCAAACCAATCTTGCTACTTCCTGCAAATCTAACTGTTTGCGGGTACTCGGAACCACATCATGGATCAATCCATCATTTATAAATAATCTGAACATATATACCGGTGACCTGGTATTTCATTTCGACCAAAATGATACGTATTATTTTTTGTCCGCAGACATAACTGACAAGATTGACTTAAATACGAAATCATTAATGAATTATGATAATGTGGTGGAGAAATTTTTATATTTGGCAGCACAAGATTATAGATACACTGAAAACAATAGTGAAATAATAAATAATTGCGTTGACATTCAATTCGGATATTTTGATTTAACCACTGGCATAAGTTGTTCTGGTGAAAACTTTACCAAATCCTGGAAAATGAAACAGACAAATAACTATTTTTCGAGTGCATACATTAATGATAAAAATTCAGAAACAATTAGTTACGATAATGACATTCAATATAAAAAATGTTAGACGCAAATAATCAAATAGGGGAACCAAATAATTAAAGAATAATGATTCGAACCGTTTTTTTAATAATATTTATTACAGGAATTCAATCCACAATATTCTCACAAACGTATAACATTCCTACCGATGTAAAACGTATTGTTTTTTTAGGAAACAGTATAACTTACCAGGGACAATACATAGAATTTATCGATGCCTATTTTTCGATTCATTACCCCGACAAGCACTATGAAATTATAAATGTAGGCCTCCCCAGCGAAACAGTGTCCGGGCTCTCTGAACCCAACCATGCTGAAGGAAAGTTTCCTCGTCCGGATTTACATGAACGATTGAAAAGAGTAATGGAAAAAACACAGCCAGATTTGGTATTTGCATGTTATGGAATGAACGACGGTATTTATATGCCATTCAGCGAGAAACGATTTAAAAAATTTAAGAAAGGTATCAATTGGCTACATAAAGAATTAGAAAAATCAGGTTCTGAAATAATCCATATTACACCAGCCATTTATGACGAACGAAAAGGGGAAGCGTATGCCAATGTTCTTGATATTTATTCTGATTGGTTAATAAGTAAGCGATACACAGATGGATGGAATGTAATCGATATTCACTGGCCAATGAAAAAGAAACTGGAAGAATATCGGCTTATAGACCCTGCATTTGTATTTGCAAAAGATGGCGTTCATCCGAATGAATCAGGCCATTTTGAGATGGCAAAACACATACTTTTATATTTAGGAGAGACTGCTCTTGCAAAAACAACCGACATCAAAGGTTTGCTTTCCGCTCATCAAAATGGAGCGGAGGTATTAAAACTGGCAACAAAGCGTCAAAAAATAACGAAAGACGCATGGTTAACATCTATAGGACATAATAGGCCAAACATGAAAGAAGGTATTTCCTTGGATGAAGCCTTACAAAAATGGAAAGAGACTGATAATCAAATACAAATATTACTACAATAAAAATCAGTTATATAAACCGACTCAAATACATAAACTTCACAGATTTGACACACAGAAGCCATTATTCCGACCAGGCTCATTTTATTCATGATTTTAGATCCTTTACAGGATTAGGCCCCAATGACTTTTGGGAATTAAGCAATGATTAGAAAATAAGGATGTCCATTTTTTACAATTTATTTATTCGTGCAGAAAATAATTTTGCGGAACGAATAATCAAAATTATAAAAAGAACAGTTTATGGACATCATTAAAAGAATCAGATTAGCCGGACTCATAATGTTGATTGGCATGGTTGCAGGGATTTTTAGTGTCGCACCGGTAATTGACTCTGCAGATTATTTGAAGGAAGCTTTCAGGCAATCCAATCAGGTAATCGTAGCTGCCATTTTTCAATTTACCCTGTCGCTTACTTATATGGGCTTTGCCGTTTTGATTTACCCCGTTATTAAAAAGTTTAGTGATAGCCTTTCACTGGGATTCCTCAGTTTTCGAATTTTAGCGGTAAGTGTTTCTATTATTGGAACCATCTTATTGTTATCCCTATTAACTTTGAGTGAGGTTTTTGTTCAAAACGAATCTCCAAACACATTGGATTTTGAAGCATTAGGAACCATACTAAAAAGTACCCGTGATACTATAAATCACATCTTTATGGTCTTGTTGTTATGTGTGGGAAACATCATGTTGTACATTTTTTTTATAAAAGCAAGGCTAATGTTCCGATGGATTTTAATTTGGGGAATTATAATTAGCCCCAAAATTTAGACAACAAGTATAATTTGAAAATTTAATAAACTTGTTGTTATGAAAAAGAGAAAAACTTACAGCGCAGGCTTTAAAACAAAAGTAGTACTTGAAGCTCTTCAAGA
>NZ_QWET01000042.1 GCF_003573545.1 Mariniphaga sediminis
ACTTCCTGACAAACTTACTTTCAGGTCTGATAGCTTACTCCTTTCTGCCTAAAAAACCTACCCTTAGAATGGAAGAAGTTATTGACCAGACGCAAAGTTGTACGTTAGCTTAGCTCGAACTGACGTTCAATAATTTTCATTTGTTTCAATATCGATTTTGTAATTTTCTTACGACACTTACCAAAGTCCGCATTCCGGGTTTCCCTATCTTTAATTACGCGCGTTGCAAAAAAGTAGACATTTTCGTCTTGCTCAACATATCCGACCCACCATCCGGTATCTTTCCCTCCATCTCTTGTCCAGCCGGTTTTTGCCCTTAAAATATAGCTGTCAGTTTCCTCTTCTATCATCATATTTTTTAAAATACGGAAATAATCCTTGTGAAATGGTAATGTCTCTTCATAGATTCCAATCAATGCATCCATTTTTTTAAGTAGTTGAATACCAATGTCACAATACGAATAATAATCGAATTAATGCTAATTTAATAGCATTTTGTGTGATTCTACTGAGCCAACTTTAAACAACTTCAAATGTAAAATTCAATATTATTTTCTCTATGCCGCCTCAATAGCCTTTGATATCTGGTTTATATCGAATGGCTTTTTAAAATGCTCAAGTATTAATCTATTGTCTAATGCTTGTCTTATTTCCTCAGTAATTTCATATCCGGTGAGAATAAAATATTTTTTATCCGAGTACTTTTCTTTTGCCTTTTTGATAAATTCTATCCCACTTATTTGTGGCATCCTCATATCGCTTATCACTATGGAAATCTCTAATTCTTTATCAAGTATTTCAAGTGCCTTTATAGGGTTTAATTCAGTTAGAACTTCATATTTCTTTGAAAAAATAATTTTAAATAATTGTAAGTTTATAAACTCATCATCAACATATAAGATTTTTATTTTTTCTTGCATGCTAAAATTATTTTAATGGTAAAGTTAGTATAACCTTTGTTCCTTTCCCAACTTCTGATTTAAATTCCATTGCACCCTTATGGTCTTTAACTATAATATTGCTTATCGATAAACCCAGACCAGTGCCTTCACCCGGAGGTTTTGTAGTAAAAAACGGATCGGTGATTTTTTGTATATTTTTTTCACTGATACCTATACCATCATCAGATATTTCAACTATTAACTGATGGCCAGCTGCCATTGTTCTTATGTGGATAGACCCTTTGTTTTTGATGGCCTGTATTGCATTATTAATGATGTTTACAAATACCTGATGTAACTTGCCAACATTACCCCTTATTACAATCTTTTCATCCGCAAATTCTTTTATTACTTCAACGCTATTTTTGATTTTGTTATGTAGAACTCTTATGCAGTTATCTATTATGGTGTGGATATCACAGTCTTCATCAACAGATTCTTTGCTTCGACTAAACTGGTTTAATCCTACCACAATATTTGAAATTCGCTCAACACCTATTTTAAGACTATTTAATAAAAAATCGGTCTTTTCTTTATCGGAACTTTCGTATTCTTCAAAATATTGGTTTAATCCCACAAAAGCACCCATTACATAGTTTAACGGATTGTTTATTTCGTGTGCCACACCTGCAGTTAAAATTCCTAATGAAGCCATTTTCTCTGCTTGTACGAGCTTTAATTGTGTTTCTTTTAGATTATGAATAGTTGTTGTTAGTTTTTCGTTTTGTTTCTTAATTATATCGCTTTTGGATGATAGCTCCTTGTTCGTTATACCTAATTCTTTATTTACAAGTTCAAGCTCATTGGTTCGTTGTTGAACCATAATTTCCAGATTATTTTTATAATCAATCAGTTTTTTTTCCGCTTCCTTTTGGCTTGTAATATCAATATGAGTACCTACCGTAAGATCCGTCAAGGTTCCATTGGGCTTCCGCAAAGTTTGTCCACGGGACCATATCCATATCCATGATCCATTGATATGTTTCATACGAAAATAATTTTCATACATGCCTGCAGACCCTTTTTTAAGGTAATCAGCAAAGGTGTTGTCTGCCTTTTCCCTATCTTCGGGATGTAACAGATTGATCCAAACTTCTTTCAGATTTACTCTTCCTTCCTTTATGAAATCATTAGGGTTATAACCCAGCATCGTAAAATACTCAGGACTACACCATAAGTAATCTGAGTCATTTTTATATTCCCAGGCACCGGTATTTGAAACTGTAATGATTGATTTGTAGCGTTCATTACTTTGTCGAAGTAACTCTTCTGTTTTTTTTTGTTTAGTTACATCTTCAACTATGCCAATAAGATATTCTTCATTTGTATCCTTATCAGTGTACTTATTTACAAAAACCTCACAATCTATAATATTTTTATCTTTTGTTTTACCTTGAATAAAAAATAACTTATCTGTTTGATTGTTTTTAACAGAAGACAATAAAGATTCTCTGTCTTCCGGGTTTGCATACACATCCTCAGCCACATTTTTAACATACCTTTTCATCTCATCAATACTTGAATAACCGAACATTTTATACATTTGATCATTCATACTTATCACCTCACCAGAAATGGTTGTAAGTATTATACCAACCGGAGCATTTTCAAACAGAGTTTTTATGGTGGTGAATTCACTGGTCATAATGGAATTTTTACCGAAATATACAGTTTTTTGATTTAAAAAATTAGTTGCCACTGTTAGTTTCTTTAATCCTGTTGTAGTATTCTTGTATCTCTAAATAACCCGTTGGCGGAATTAATTTGTTAATAAATTATTGAATGACCAAATGTTGAAAAGGTTCTGCATATTGTTGTTATTTAGTAGTTTAATATTGTAAGGCAAAAATTACATGCCTGTGTACAACTTCAAGGTAAACTTCGATAAAGCATTGAAAATTTGCAAGTTAAACAGCAATGATTTGGTAAATGAATTTGGGAATGTTCCTCGTCCCGGCCCAATTCCAAAGTTTTCAGACCTGGAAGTAATTTCTCTAAGCATGATGGCAGAAGCTTTGGGAATTGATAGTGAGAATCTTCTCTTTCTGAAGATAAGAACTGATTATCCGGAAGATTTTTCAACTATTATCTCCCGACGACAATATAACGACAGGAGAAAATCCTTGTTCCCATTGCAAAAGGATATTCAAAGCCGTATGGCTAAACAAATTGACGAGTTTGAACCCATTGGCAGAGTCAAGCATACTTTAGCTGCTTAATTCCGCCAACGGGTACATTGTTGTGCGTTCATACTTTTTTTATTTTAATCCTCAATTGAATCCAATAAGCTATTTCTGGCAAACTCACATATTTCTGTCATTGCTTGTTTTGCTTCAGGGAAGAAAGGTGATAAAATTGGAAATGCATGAATCATTTTATCCCATTTTCGTAATCTCACATTTACTCCCTGTTCATTTGCAATTCTTGCCACATTTTCACAATCGTTTAAATGAATTTCATGCGTTCCAACACATATAAATATTGGCGGAAGCCCTTCATAATTACCAAACTGCGGAGATAAAAGTGGATTCAAAGGATTATTATTTGCAATGTAATATTGTGTCCATACATTCCATGAACCCATTGGAGCAATATCATTATTAGCGTTATATTGAAATGAATCAGCCAAACATCTTAAATCAGTGACAGGAGAAATCGAAAAAGCAGCTTTTGGGAAATCAATGCCTTTTTCTTTTAACGCAAGTAATAATGATAAAGTCAATGTTCCTCCTGCAGATTCTCCTCCAATAACAATGTCTCCCGATTTATATCCTTGATGAAGCAACCAGGTATAAACTTCGATACAATCCTCAAGTGCGGCTGGAAATGGGTTCTCAGGTGCCAATCTGTAGTCGAATACTAATGATTTTAATTTACTGCCATTCGCAAATTTAGCAACATGCATACGATGAGTTAAGCATGAACCAGAAATAAAACCGCCGCCATGAATATAGAGCAAGATTTTATTTTCTTCATGTCCTTCCGGAATTATCCACTCAGCATTAATAGCATTAATCTGAATCTGTTCTGATGAAATATTTTTAGGCAATTTCATCTTTGCACTGGTCCTGTCAATTCCTTTTCTGAATTCAATAACAGAAAAACTATTATCAACTACCTCTGGCCTTAATTTCAATTTGAATAAATGTCTGTTTTTAATCATCCAAATAAATATGTGGCTTCTTATACTTTGCATATGTCTATTTCATTTTTTTCAATCTTAACTTTAAAATGCACACAATGTTAGCATACTATGACGCACAACATCGATGTATCTATTTTTGGTGCAATTCTTTCCATACGATTGGCTAAAAATATTTTTTTGTGAGTCGGTCTGTCCGGAATGTAACATAGGTTTTTGGTCGTTTGTTGATATACAGAAAATTATGGAGCTAAATTAGGAATTGCCATTGAAAAAAGCAAGAGAAAATCAAATGGAGAATGCTGGTTTTAAGGATGTCATGTAAAACAGGCGGGCAAGGGGGAGGCCATTCATGTGTATGGACTTCTTTTTACCGCCTCAAAGACGAATTGGCGGTGTTGCAAAGAAGAACTGCGGTTAGATTACCCACTGAAACACGCATTACACTCCCATTTTGTTATGCACTGAGCTTATTATAGAAAGTTTGAAAACCAGTAACTTTATCAAGTTTAACAAGGCCAACAGTAGTACCTATCCAAATAAAATTTCCTTCATGTGCAATTGAACGTATGTTTTTCCATGGCTGTACACAGTCCATTCAGTGGTTTGAGACTTTATCAATCCCGACAAGTTCACTAATAAAAATAAAGTTAGAATTAATTTTTTCATGAATTTTTTTTATGCTATTAATCTTCCACGTGTCGAAATTTACCTTGTGCATAACGGCAACTCACCAAACCCGCAATGAAATATGCAAAATGTTGGCGTGTCGTTGTTATTAAAATCTATATGCTAAATTTAAATTCATAGATAACGATTTCATTGTTTCATCTTCTATCGGGATAAAATCATATTGTATCGCTCCCTCATAATTAAAATTGATTTTTAAAAATGTCATATTATAATTTGCGCCGACTCCAAGTTGAATATTATCTGTCAAATTAAAATTACAATCTAATCCGATTGCAGAATAGAATCCCCCCTTATCTCCATTATAAATCTCGATATCTGTTATCAGTGCTGAATAACCCAAATCTAAATGCGGTATAAACGATGCAATCTTTTTATCAAGATATATTCCAAATCTCAGATAAGGAGTCAAACTTGAAATCGTATTCATATCAGAATCGTAGTATCTAAACCATGACACATCAGCTTTCGAATAGCTTAATCCTCCACCGATTAATAAATAATTTTTTGTATGGTCAAAATTTAGGTCAAAACATATCGGTTTTTCCCATTTGTCAACTAGCCAATGGTTAGTCAGATTGATTGGATAACCCGCACTTATCGTAACTCTGTTTTCTTGTCCGAATGTAGTAAAGCATAAAAGTAATAGAATAGCGGAAGCTGGAATTAGTTTTCTCATAATCTTGTTTTTCTTTATCAAACGATAATTTTGAGGTAATAACTTTAAATTTTAAATGTAATTATCAGCTAAATTATTAAACTTTCTATCCATGTGTCTATTTGTTCGAATTCACAATGCACGCCAACGGTCACTTGTATGTGGTCGGGCGGGATTTCGAAGAGAAATCCTGTCAGACCCGCAGGAGAATGAGCAGAAGGTCTGACTTGTCAGACCGCTGAAACCCCCGCCTGCCATATACAATTTGTTATGCCCTGGCTTTTATATTTTAGTGCCATCTATATTCTGTTTCTAATAGTGGGTCAATATTGTAAAAAATACTAAATTTTTTATGTTTATTCTCATTCCACCAATTAGAATAGGCTTGTCTTATCGTATTGTAAATTTCACTATCATGGTCAGTAAGCCACTCAATTGGTTCTGATTTTGTCTGAACAAACGGGTTTTGAGAAGCAAACCCAAGAACAAGTTTGTTATCCATAGCTGCTAACCGTATAGATTCAATTGTCCATAAAACGAGAACACTTAATCTGTAGTCAGGATTTGGTTCGGCATAGGATGAAATTGGATTAGAAGGAAATTTATTAACTACACTGAAATCATTAATGTATTGCAAAAGTGCAGGAATATCGTCGGCAGAGAACTCTGGTAGTTTAAAAGAGTCATATTGATTTGCTTTCAACAATTCTATGTATGTTTCAACATCAGGATTACTAATTTTTTCTGTGTCATCCTTACTACAACTTAACAGTCCAGCAAAGAATCCAATCAATATTAAAATTTTTATGGTTTTCATGATTTGGTTTTTTAATTATTTTCCATAAACTATGATGATTTTCAAATCATTTTGGTTGCGTTTTTAAGCTTGGACATAACGGCAGTCTGTCTAAAAACCTATTTTGGTATAGGAGATTTGAAAACTATTGGAGGGTTTTAGAAGCAGGTTTAAAATTTTCGGATTTTTCATTGTTAGTTTGAGTAATTGGTTTATCTGGTTTA
>NZ_QWET01000043.1 GCF_003573545.1 Mariniphaga sediminis
CATAAAAAAGCCCGTGCTCAAAAGAACACGGGCTTTGGATAAATCCGGCAGCGGCCTACTCTCCCACTTTTACGCAGTACCATCGGCGCTGGCGGGCTTAACTTCTCTGTTCGGAATGGGAAGAGGTGGTGCCCCGCCGCTATAGCTACCTTAATCTTTTAGAACCGCTTTGATTTCTTCTCCCTGGAAGAAATGCGGCCTGCAATACCTTTAGGCACGATGGGAAGAAAGGATTATTTGATTACAATATCAGGGTCCCCTGATTCTTTTGAAAGTATTCGGGCAATTAGTACTGCTCGGCTTTGACATTACTGTCTTTACACCTGCAGCCTATCAACGTAGTAGTCTCCTACGGCCCTTAAGCGAGATCTCATCTTGAGGTGAGCTTCGCGCTTAGATGCTTTCAGCGCTTATCTCATCCAGGCATAGCTACCCTGCAATGCAGCTGGCGCCACAACAGGTACACTAGCGGCCTGTCCAACACGGTCCTCTCGTACTGGTATCAGGTCCTCTCAAATCTCAAACGCCCACAACAGATAGGGACCGAACTGTCTCACGACGTTCTGAACCCAGCTCGCGTGCCACTTTAATCGGCGAACAGCCGAACCCTTGGGACCTTCTCCAGCCCCAGGATGTGACGAGCCGACATCGAGGTGCCAAACCGCTCCGTCGATATGAGCTCTTGGGAGCGATCAGCCTGTTATCCCCGGAGTACCTTTTATCCTTTGAGCGATGGCCCTTCCATTCGGAACCACCGGATCACTATGCTCTAGTTTCCTACCTGATCGACCCGTCGGTCTCACAGTCAAGCACCCTTATACCATTACACTCTATTGGCGGTTACCAATCGCCATGAGGGTACCTTTAGAAGCCTCCGTTACTCTTTTGGAGGCGACCACCCCAGTCAAACTACCCACCACGCAATGTCTCCGGCATAGCCGGATTAGACGCCAAGTAAGCAAAGGGACGTATTTCAAGGGCGACTCCCCGATTCCTAGCGAAACCGGTTCATAGTCTCCGTCCTATCCTACACATCACTTACCCAGAGCCAATGCGAAGTTGCAGTAAAGGTTCACGGGGTCTTTCCGTCCCGTTGCGGGTAAACGGCATCTTCACCGTTACTTCAATTTCACCGAGCTCGCGGCCGAGACAGTGCCCAGATCGTTGCACCATTCGTGCAGGTCGGAACTTACCCGACAAGGAATTTCGCTACCTTAGGACCGTTATAGTTACGGCCGCCGTTTACCGGGGCTTCAGTTCAAGCCTTCTCCGAAGATAAGCTCCCCCCTTAACCTTCCGGCACCGGGCAGGTGTCAGGCCCTATACGTCATCTTGCGATTTAGCAGAGCCCTGTGTTTTTGATAAACAGTCGCCTGGGCCATTTCTCTGCGGCCTCTATTGCTAGAGGCTCCCCTTCTCCCGAAGTTACGGGGTCATTTTGCCTAGTTCCTTAGCCGCGAATCACTCGAGCGCCTCAGGATTCTCTCCTTGACTACCTGTGTCGGTTTGCGGTACGGGCCGCTATGCTCGCTTTTCTTGGAAGAAGCTGCTTGTCTTCGCTTCGCCCGAAGGCTAGGCTCTGCGCGCTATTCCGTCAGCACCCAGACACCTCGCTCCTCCGTCACTTTTATTGCATAGCGGGCGCAGGAATATTAACCTGCTATCCATCGGTTACCCCTTTCGGGTTCACCTTAGGGCCCGGCTTACCCTGATCCGATTAGCGTTGATCAGGAAACCTTAGTCTATCGGCGTGCAGGTTTCTCACCTGCATTATCGTTACTTATGCCTACATTTGCTTTTCCAGGCGCTCCAACATATCTCACGATACATCTTCAATGCCCCTGGAATGCTCCCCTACCACTTGTACATTGTACAAATCCATAGCTTCGGTGGTATGCTTATGCCCGATTATTATCCATGCCCAGCCGCTCGACTAGTGAGCTGTTACGCACTCTTTAAATGAATGGCTGCTTCCAAGCCAACATCCTAGCTGTCTAAGCAGCCGGACCTCGTTTTCTTCAACTTAGCATACACTTCGGGACCTTAGCTGATGGTCCGGGTTCTTTCCCTTTCGGACACGGACCTTAGCACCCATGCCCTCACTCCTGTAAATCATTTTACAGCATTCGGAGTTTGTCTGGATTTGATAGGCGGCGAAGCCCTCGCATCCAATCAGTAGCTCTACCTCTGCAAAACTATTACAAGGCTGCACCTAAATGCATTTCGGGGAGTACGAGCTATTTCCCAGTTTGATTGGCCTTTCACCCCTACCCACAGCTCATCCAAAGACTTTTCAACGTCTCCTGGTTCGGTCCTCCATTTTGTGTTACCAAAACTTCAACCTGGCCATGGGTAGATCACAAGGTTTCGCGTCTAGCGCCACCAACTTATGCGCCCTATTCAGACTCGCTTTCGCTTCGGCTGCGGACCTGAAGTCCTTAACCTCGCTGGTGACGACTAACTCGTAGGCTCATTATGCAAAAGGCACGCAGTCATCCGGCATATGCCGGACTCCTACCGCTTGTAGGCGTACGGTTTCAGGTACTATTTCACCCCCCTGTTCGGGGTGCTTTTCACCTTTCCCTCACGGTACTTGTTCACTATCGGTCTCTCGGGAGTATTTAGCCTTACCAGATGGTCCTGGCAGATTCAGACAGGATTTCTCGTGTCCCGCCCTACTCAGGGTACTGCACTCCATATCAAACTTTTTGTGTACAGGGCTATCACCTCCTTTGGCCGGCCTTTCCAAAACCGTTCCACTTCTGTTTAATATAGATTATTGCAGCCCTACAACCTCCCGACAGCCAAAACTGCCGGGATTTAGGCTTCTCCCATTTCGCTCGCCACTACTCTGGGAATCACTATTGTTTTCTTTTCCTCCGGGTACTTAGATGTTTCAGTTCCCCGGGTTAGCCTCCGGCTATTGCCGGATATCACGATTGCTCGCGATGGGTTGTCCCATTCGGGTACCTGCGGATCGATTCGTATTTGCCAATCCCCGCAGATTTTCGCAGCTTGTCACGCCCTTCATCGCCTCCGAGAGCCAAGGCATCCCCCGTACGCCCTTTGTAACTTTCTTTTTTCAAGAGAATCCTTATATCGTCTCTATAATCCTTTTGTTACTCAGTAATTCTTGAAATTGATTTCAATTTTTAACCTTTTATCTATTTCCCATCATGCCAAAGAACTTTAAAACCTTAGTAACAACTATTATCTCAGAGTATTTATACCCCGGACAACACTCCTTTACCAGGTTTGTGCAGATAACAAAGGAATCGAACCTTTACCTTTTGCGGCCCCAGCCTTATCTCACACAGTTTTAAGTTTCAGGTTTCAAACTCCGGGCGTTTCCCGTAATCCTGATGCCCCTGAACTCCGAACTGTTATCAGTATGTCAATCTTTTTTGAACGTTTTGCCTTTTTTTAGAGTGTGGCAATCACTTTGTTTTCCGACCTGTTTTTTCTTCTCTCGTCTCTGTACTTTGTACTTGATACTTTGTACTCAACTTCGTGGAGAATAAGGGAGTCGAACCCTTGACCTCTAGAATGCAAATCTAGCGCTCTAGCCAACTGAGCTAATCCCCCGGTTCCAGTTTGCAGAAGATATCCTGCTTACTGGGCAGTAGTCCCGCCCAGACTTGAACTGGGGACCTCTACATTATCAGTGTAGCGCTCTAACCAGCTGAGCTACGGGACTCTATTGTTTAGAGTTCCGTATTTCGAGTTTAAAGTTTTCGAGTTGCTCCTGATTTGAACTTTGAACTTTAAACTTTGAACTCTATTCTGTATTTTATAAAAAAAGCAAGGGCCTTCCTTGTCAATCTCCGGGCATTCATATCTGATGCTCCAGAAAGGAGGTGTTCCAGCCACACCTTCCGGTACGGCTACCTTGTTACGACTTAACCCCAGTCACCGGTTTTACCCTAGGCCGCTCCTCTCGGTCACAGACTTCAGGCACCCCCAGCTTCCATGGTTTGACGGGCGGTGTGTACAAGGCCCGGGAACGTATTCACCGCGCCATGGCTGATGCGCGATTACTAGCGAATCCAACTTCATGGAGTCGGGTTGCAGACTCCAATCCGAACTGGGACCGGCTTTTCAGATTAGCATCCCCTCGCGGGGTAGCTGCCCTCTGTACCGGCCATTGTAACACGTGTGTAGCCCTGGACATAAGGGCCGTGCTGATTTGACGTCATCCCCACCTTCCTCTCACCTTACGGTGGCAGTCCCGCTAGAGTCCCCAGCTTGACCTGTTGGCAACTAACGGTAGGGGTTGCGCTCGTTATGGGACTTAACCCGACACCTCACGGCACGAGCTGACGACAACCATGCAGCACCTTGCAGAGAGCCCCGAAGGGAAGGGTGTTTCCACCGCATGCACTCTACATTTAAGCCCAGGTAAGGTTCCTCGCGTATCATCGAATTAAACCACATGTTCCTCCGCTTGTGCGGGCCCCCGTCAATTCCTTTGAGTTTCAACCTTGCGATCGTACTCCCCAGGTGGTTCACTTAATGCTTTCGCTCAGCCGCTTACTGTATATCGCAAACAGCGAGTGAACATCGTTTACAGCGTGGACTACCAGGGTATCTAATCCTGTTCGCTCCCCACGCTTTCGTGCCTCAGCGTCAGTCATGGATTAGTAAGCTGCCTTCGCAATCGGAGTTCTGTGCAATATCTATGCATTTCACCGCTACACTGCACATTCCGCCTACCTCATCCATACTCAAGACCTGCAGTATCAATGGCAATTCTACCGTTAAGCGGCAGTATTTCACCACTGACTTACAAGCCCGCCTGCGCACCCTTTAAACCCAATGAATCCGGATAACGCTTGCATCCTCCGTATTACCGCGGCTGCTGGCACGGAGTTAGCCGATGCTTATTCCTACGCTACCGTCAGTGCCCTACACGTAGGGCCGTTTCTTGGCGTAGAAAAGCAGTTTACAACCCATAGGGCCGTCATCCTGCACGCGGGATGGCTGGTTCAGGCTTTCACCCATTGACCAATATTCCTCACTGCTGCCTCCCGTAGGAGTCTGGTCCGTGTCTCAGTACCAGTGTGGGGGGTAACCCTCTCAGGACCCCTACTGATCGTTGCCTTGGTGAGCCGTTACCTCACCAACAAGCTAATCAGACGCATGCCCATCTTATGCCACCAGAATTTTAATCATCTTACCATGCGATAAAATAATATTATGGGGTATTAATCCACGTTTCCATGGGCTATCCCCCTGCATAAGGCAGGTTGCATACGCGTTACGCACCCGTACGCCGCTCGTGTACCCCCGAAGGGGCCTTACCGCTCGGCTTGCATGTGTTAAGCCTCCCGCTAGCGTTCATCCTGAGCCAGGATCAAACTCTCCGTTGTAATTATAAAAAGTTTAAAATCTCTTTCGCTCAGATATGATTCTCTCAGAAATCAACAAAGTTGGTACACCTTGCTTTTTTTTAATGCTTTATTTCAAAATTTTAAAGAACTCTTCTTTTTGTATCTTTCCATAAAAAATCAGCACCTCATCTTAAATGCTGACCCTTCATCTTTTTCCTAATTTTACCGGCAGCCTCTAACCCATTCTCCTCTCTCTCTTGCATCCCTGCCGGAACTGTTCCCTTTATTTCGGGGCGGCAAAGGTAATAACTCTTTTTCTTTAACCAAATAATTTTTCGGTTTTTTTTATCCCGGCTCAAACTTTTTTTTAATCCCTAAAAATCTTTCGCCTTCCAACTGCCAAACCTATCCTTCTCCCCTCAATCCTTACAATGAACATCGCTCTCAAAGCGGCTGCAAATGTATAAGCCTTTTTAATTCCTGCAAACTTTTTTTAACCCTTTTTTTACCTTTCGCCCCAAAAATTATTCAACACCCTGAATACCAAATACTATCTTTTTTGAAATTAAGTTAACATACGC
>NZ_QWET01000044.1 GCF_003573545.1 Mariniphaga sediminis
CTCTTGAAGAGCTTCAAGTACTACTTTTGTTTTAAAGCCTGCGCTGTAAGTTTTTCTCTTTTTCATAACAACAAGTTTATTAAATTTTCAAATTATACTTGTTGTCTAAATTTTGGGGCTAATTATATTGTTTCAGAATATTTTCCAAGTTATTGCAAAATAATTGTAAAAAAACATTTGCCTAAAGAAATTAGATATATTGATTTATTTGCTGGACCGGGGAGATATGAAGATGGAAATCCATCAACACCAATTCTAATAGCAAATCATTGTAAAACTGATGATTTTCTAAGGCAACATGTTAAAATGGTTTTTAATGACAACAATTATCATCAAGAACTAAAAGAAAATTTCTTGAAAGAATTTCCAGAAGGAACATTTAGGCATAAACCTCATTTTGGGAAAAGCACAGTTGGTAATTGTAAACAGATAACACAATTTCTTTGTAGAAACACTCATGATGGAAACCATAATGAATATCCAGCACTACTTTTCATAGACCCGTTTGGATATAAAGGAATTGAAACAAAAGTTTTAGCAGAATTTTTAAAGAACTGGGGAAATGAAGTTTTTCTTTTTGTAAATACAAAAAGAATCCATCCAGCCTTAGAAAATGAAAAATTCGAAGGTTTAATGAATGATTTATTTCCAACAACTTATCAAAAAATCAAAAATGACAGACGATATAAAACCACCGTTTCTGGAAGATTAAATCTTATCATTGAATCACTTGGGCAAGAATATGAGAATCTTTTAAAAGGTAAAATTTATTATACAGCATTCAAATTTCAGGAAGAAGATATCGAAACTACCAGTCATTATATTTTGCACATTACAAAAGGAGCAAGAGGTTATGATTTAATTAAAACAATTTATAACGATTTTGCAAATGTTGGGACTATGTTCGATGGCGTTAACACTTATACTTTTGATGCAAAGAAATTCGACAAACCAGTGACTGAGTTGTTCGATGTCAATTCATTGAATATAGATAAACTTAAAAATGAACTTTACAATTTATACACTGGTAAAATAATTTCTTCTTTTAACCTATTTGAAAATCATCACACAACCGGATTATATAGCCGAAGTCATTATACAATAGCACTAAGAAGACTTGTGGATGAGCAAAAACTCATTGCAGAATTTACCGATAACAAATCACATAAAGTATCAGTATTAATTTCAAAAGATTGCATTTTAAAATTTAAATAAATGGCGAATTCATCAATAGAGTGGACTGAAATGAGTTGGAATCCGACAACGGGTTGTACAAAAATTTCATCAGGTTGCAAGAACTGCTATGCTGAAATAATGACTCGCAGACTGAAAGCGATGGGACAAGAAAAATACAAATTTGGTTTTGATAAAGTTATTCCACATCCAAGTACATTATCAATTCCTTACACATGGAAATCCTCAAAAATGATTTTCGTGAATTCTATGAGCGATTTATTTCATGACGACATTCCTTTGGAATTTATTCAACAAACTTTTAAGGTGATGAATGATAATCCACAACATGTTTTTCAAGTTCTTACAAAAAGGGCAGAAAGACTTTTTTCATTTCATCAAAACCTTAAATGGACTCATAATATTTGGATGGGGGTTTCTGTAGAAAATAAAGAAGTCACAAGTAGAATTGATTTTTTGCGAGATACAAATGCAAAAGTTAAATTCATTTCTCTTGAACCCCTACTCGGTCCATTAAATAAAATAAACTTGGAAAAAATTGATTGGGTAATTGTAGGTGGAGAAAGCGGACATAAACCAAGACCAATAAAACAAGAATGGGTTTCAGACATTCAGGTTCAGTGTGAGAAAAACGGTGTTGCATTCTTTTTTAAACAATGGGGAGGTCAAAATAAAAAAGCAAGTGGTCGACTTCTAAATGGTAAAATTTATGACGAAATGCCAATGGTAAAAGATATTGAAAATGAATAAAAGCCAGCACCTAACACGTGGTATAAGTCATGGCTGGGTTTGTGCAGATTCGACAAGTCGAATCTCGTCCCAACCTTCGTTTCGGTCGGACTGGTCAGACTCTCGTCTGACCGCCACGACCTCATACCACCACCGTTACCAACTATAAAAAAACAAAGATGAAACCACTATTAATTGACTACGCCATTGACACTGAGCAACCAAAAAATCAGTTTAAATATGAGTATGATTTTGAAGAGTCGCTGAGTATTGTTTTAATAAACAATGAAAAGAAAGCCCTAATCGAAACTAACAATCAGGATTTTGCTTTGCAGACTAGAACAAAAGTTTATGACGAAACTAATGAATGCAATGTAGATATGATTAATATGCAAACAAAAACTAGGGTTCATCAAGAAAATGACGATGCATATCTTCAATTATTAGATATGACGATAAAAACCTACGTAAAGCAAGAACGAGATGACGAAAGTTCTAATAATCTCAAATAAATCAGATATTACTTCAGACTTTATAGTAAAACAGTTAAAGGAAAAAGAAATTGACTTCTTTCGTTTTAATACTGATGAATTGACTAAAACCATTAGCTGTACATTAGATTTACATAAAAATTCATTTATTCTTTACGACACTATTAAAAAAGAAAAGGTAAATCTTGCAGGGATTACCGCGGTATATTTTAGAAGACCAGAATTACCAATTATAGAATATGATGATTTAAATAGAGGAGAAATTAATTTAATTCAAAATGAGATTTTATTTACACTAGAGGGTATATACAAACTTTTGCGGAAGGCTTATTGGATTAGTCCTATTTATTCGATTCGAGAAGCGGAGAATAAAATATTCCAGTTAGAGGTTGCAAAAGAACTGAATCTCAAAATCCCTAAAAGTATTGTCTCAAATCAATATGAAGATGTAAATGAATTCTATTCAAACTGTGATGAGAATTGTATTATTAAACCCATAAAAAGCGGGGTAATTGAAGAAGAAAATAAATCTAAGGTCATTTATACAAACCTATTGGATAAAATACCTTCATCACGAGAACAAATAAATTCATGCCCTAACTTCTTACAATCTCACATATTAAAGAATGGAGATGTGAGAGTTACAATGGTTGGAGAAAAGGCCTTTGCAACTATGATACATTCACAAGAAGATTCAAAGACGAAAGTTGATTGGCGTATAAATCAAGACTTTCTTAAGCATACAAGAATTGAGTTACCATCAGATATACACAATAAATGTGTCAAGTTACTTAGACACTTGAATCTTAGATTTGGTGCAATTGATTTTGTGCTAGACAAAAATGAAGAGTTCATATTTCTTGAAATAAATCCGAACGGTCAATGGGCTTGGATTGAGAAATTAACAGGATATCAAATATCACATGAAATAACTAATCTCCTTGTCAATGAAAGCTTTTAAAGATTTACGAGAATTAATTTGGCCACTACTCGAAAAAGGTCCTAAACAAGAACCTATTTTGCTAGAAGAAAGCAAAATAAGCATAGAGGAGAACAAGATTAATGATGCGCTTAAACAAGCATTAGAATACTTTGATGTAGAAAATGACAGAAATAAAGCTGTTGAAGCCAAATCATCTATTTTTATAGGAACAATGAGTGTTGCTATTTCTGTAGTTTTAGGAGTAACGTCGATTTTATTTAACTCTAAAAGTTTTGATTCTAATACTTTAATATTAATCATCTTTCTTTTTATCCTTATTCTATATTTATCAAGAACACTATGGTTTTCGATAAAAGTATTAGAAAGGAAAGGTTTTTATATAATTGAAATCGAAGATTTTCTATTTAAAGCCGCAAACGAGAAATATTATAAAAAACTAATTGTTGACATTACAAACAAGACAAGAAAAAACTCAATTAAAGTAAATGAAAAGGTAAGTAATATGGCGATGGCTCAAGAATATTTCAAACGAGCAATATTTATTATACCTCTTTATTCATTGACTTTGCTGATTTCGTATATAATCAAATTAAAATATCTGACTTTGATTTAAAATCAATTAGGATTTCACTGCCTGAGAATTGGACAATATTGGTTTTATATATCTTGGTATTGATATCCATTATTCTGAGTATAATAGTATTAACGAAATTGAAAAAAAAGAAATAACAGTTGCCTAACAAATTGTAAATTGCATTGCGGGGTTCGTGGTGTGTCGTTCGCTGGATTCTCGTAACATCGTTCCGTCCTACCGGACAGGAACGCGCTCCGAAATCCGCAACGACAACTTACAAGTGACCGTTAGGCACCATTCCCCACATAAGCACTTCCGAAATAGATTTAAACGCAAATTATCTATTTCTCCAGAGCTTATTAAATACTGTTGCTAACGACAAAATTTTAGCACTTTTTTGAAAATTTTCAGATACAAATAAAGCTGAAAGCATTATGAACAAAGGGATACAAGATAAAAAAAACAAAATTTGACGTTAGTCAGAATAATAATAGAAGAATGATGTTAACAAAATACATACAATTAATTTTCTTATTGTTCCTCTTTTCATGCCAAAATGATAAAGATATTTCTAATAAAAAAGAATGGATTTCGACGTACCGAGATTCTTGGTCTGACCCTGGAATTTATTTGGATTTATCAGATAATGACACGTTATTCTTTACCAAATATTTTGAATTCAACAAATTAAGAAGTTATAAATACTTTATAGATTCTGCTAATAACCTGATACTTGATGACACAACTGTTTATGGGCAAATTATAAAATATACTGATGACATTCTTCTTATAACAGATTCTGCTCAAACCAATTCATTTATTCCAATTAAAAATTCCCAAACAAAAAAGGACACAAGTGAAATAGAAAAGATTCTACTAACCAATAATTGGTTAGTAAAGGAAAGGAACGATTCTATAAGACTTGAGTTTAAAGAAAAGCCATACTATTACAATACATCAAGATTGAAAATGTATTATCGCATAGATGAGTCAAAGGGCAATGAATCATTTGATGTTGAATGGTGGACTATAGAAAAATATAACAATTCTCTTTTTATAATATTATCCTATTTTCAATTAGACTATCAGATTTATCAAGTAATAAGTATTTCTGATTCAAAGATAGTCACAGAAACTTGTTGGAATGACTCAATAGAAAATGTTGAATTCATAAAACTAAAGAAATTATCAAAGAATAAATATCAGAAATTAAGAGACAACTTGGTTGGCACTTGGGAAATGATTGACTTTGAAGAACCTGTTTCAGATTCAATAAGCGAAGCCCCGGAAAAAGAAATTACTTTAAATAGTTTTAAAAGAAATAGACCATTCATCGAGAAAGATTCAGTTCCAAGCATATTGGACAAGTATTACCAAAAAAAAACAATTAATTACACATTTTCTGAAAATGGTGAATGTTCGATGAATACAGATAAAACTAATCTACGAAAGGCTAACTGGAAATTATCAAATGATGGAAAATATATTCAAACTGAAGATGGATGGATGAGGTCAATGAAAATTGTTTCAATAACTGATAGTATTTTAATAACTGAGAAACATGAAATTATTGAATATCCTTACAAAAATGGATGGACGGATAAATATATTAGAGAAAAATTTAAAAAAATTACGGTGCCTAACAAGTTGTAAATTGCATTGCGGGGTTCATGCAGTGTCGTTCGCCGGATTCTCGTTTCGCAGTTCCGTGTCCTTCGGACAGAAACGCTCTTCGAAATCCGCTACGACAACATGCACCAGCCGTCAGACTGTCTAAAAACCTAACCATATTTTGTTAAAAACTCAGACATATATCAACAGCGACAAATACAGGTATTTAGTACCTTCAGGCATGAAATA
>NZ_QWET01000045.1 GCF_003573545.1 Mariniphaga sediminis
TTAGAGTCCATATCAGAGCAAGGTTTTGTTTGTTAAATATTTAAATATAAGACACTTAAATATAAACAAAACTTTGCTTTTTTGCTAGCAATTTCTTAGGTTTCTTACATCGAACTGACGTTAAATACGATTCAAAGATTCCCGGGCAACAGAAGCTAAATTAAATTTTGTAGTGTTCTGTTCAGGCAAGCCATCCTTTAAGGTAAAACTCCGCAGTTTTTGAGAATGGTCAGGTACAAAACATTTGCGATTGGTAGATATATAATAAAAGATGGAAGTTTAAGAATCCTGAGACTCTCATCGGCTATGAGAAGAAGAGAATGGTTCAAATTTTTTTGGAGTTCTGCAAACTGTCTCGAAACTCCTTTTTTTAACCTTAATATTTCTAATGGCAAATTAGTATTACTTCAAATTTTGTTTAGGCTTATAAATATATAGATTTATTAGGCAGTTTAGCGGCGGAGGCTTTCAATTTTATCGAGGATAATCTTTTCAACATTGGAAGGGAAAACACTGGGCATTCCATACCAAAAAAAAGAACCCAGTCCTTCGTAATTTTTTTCTGCAATGTGCATGCCTGTTGGTAAATAGCTAGATACATCATTCGTATAGCCTGCAACTGAAACCATTTTATCTGGCCAAAATTTTTTCACTCCCAAACTATAACCAGTTGTAGTTTCTCTTGAAAATCCGATAAGTTTCCAGTTACCTATGTTGATTGTTTGAACATATACAGGCATCGTTTCCGGCATGGTTCCTTCATCATAGTATTTCAGCATCAGGTCGCACCATTTCACATTTTTTTCAGCCTCTATATCCCTTGGTTTATTAATATTTTGAACTCTATAGTCATATATTTCTGTTTTGCTCCAGGGAGTTACAGGAAAGTTTATGGTATCAAGATAAAATGATATTGGCCCTTCAATGTTTTTCATCGGACGGCGGGTTATTGCTATAACTTCATTAGCAAGTTTTTCCCCTGTTATATATTCTCCATCATCCTTTGGGTTTATATCTCCTGCAGTTCCCTGTAAAAACAGGGAATTACAACTGTTCGTCCGTTCTTCTACTAGTTTACGGGCAACACCAGGAAAATTGGCGCTTATAGTATAATGTAAAGTGCCTGCAACGCTGAATACCGGGTGACAAGCTGCCATAAACAAGTAGCCTTTTTCATGACTGCCGTTATAATTAATCTGGATAACATCAACATCACTATCATACAATTCCTGATGATCCTTCAAACTCCTGTTGTAACCAATATCTGTTTTCCCTCTACCAAATGATAATTGTGCCGGCTCCATTGTATGCAATGCGCCTTTAACTGCATGAAGAATACCTCCTTTAATAATTACATTCAAGTATGTGCTGTCGGGACGTTGATTGGCTTCCTGCCATGTCAGCCAGTTTTGAGAAACAGGTGCAAAATGGGTATGTGAACTGTTTATAAAAACTGCAGAAGCAGGAATTTGATATTTCTCATAGATTTTGTGTTTGAGTGCCCCAACGAAAGTGTCCTCAAGTCCACAGACATCCATATTTACAATAATCACGGTTTGATTATCATTCTTAATCGCCATTGCTCTGGCTGTCAGGGCTGATTCACTACGATGTTCCCCCTGATATAAAATGTTATCATTACTTATTCCAAAAATCTGATCATTAAGTATGGCAATATTCCGAATATTTTCTTTGATTGTTTCCTCATTTTTATAAGCAATTTTTAACCATTTTTTGTTATTTCCAGATAAAGGAAGCTGAAAAAGAATTCCGACAGATGTTAACGCGTATAACTTTTCATTACTGGCCGCTAAACTTATAATGTCTTGAAGAGAATCTAATTGTTTCCAATTAGCTGAATCTTCAAAGGGTTTTAAAGATCTGACTTCCCCTTTATCATTCGAAATGAATAACGTTTTATCCAAGGAAGTTAACGCAGTTACGTTATGGCCAATTTGGCCTGCCTTTTCCCATCTTTCCTGTTTATTGAATCCCGATCTTAAAAGTTCACCTGAGGCATTGATCCCATATAATGAATTATCAACACCGGTTAGAAACTTAATATCGGTAGCAGTACCGATGTTATCTGTGAAAATACCATTACTATTTTCGGAAAGATTCAAGCCAAGTAATTCATTCCTGCTAATAATCAATAACCGGTTTTTCATAGTGCTTAGTGCAGTGGTTTCCGGAACATGGCCTTTTTCTATCCATTGCAATGTGAAACGTCCGTCACGTGGAGCTCCATAACCTCCAAGATGCAACGAAATTAACGAAGGATATGGTTCTATACTTGCAGTAGATGTACCAACAAAGTAGGTTGATTGGGCAAATGAAAGTGCCGGCAAAATGGAAAGAATCAATATTTTCCTAATCCTCATCATAACTGAATTATTTATTTTTCGTTCATAGAGCTTATTTATCTATGTGAAAGTTTCACCAACCAATATTATATACAGAAACAACATCCGACGAAAAGGTCACAAAGACTTATCGATCTCAGGAGCATATTTTTGTATCTTTCGGATTGCTTCAGCAATTTGTTCCATATCTGTTTTTGAACCTAACAACATATACTGGAAGAACCATAGACTCTCTTCTCCGGTAAGTTTGTCATTTTGCGGACATTGATTCCGCTCCAGCCAATCATTCATTGTTTTCTCTCCATAAATTTTCAGATAGTGCTTATTCTTCACCAACCCGGTTACATAAGCATCTTTGTTTATCATTCCGTACCCTTTTGAACATGGAATTCCTTCCTGTTTTAGTGCTTCTATAAATTTTGACCGGCTTAGTCCATCAAAAAAAGATTTATCGTACCTGAACATATACAAATGGTATGCGCTCAAAGTTGTACCCTCATAAAGCTTCGCAGGAGTAATTCCTGGAATATCATTTAATAGTTTTGAAAGATACCGTGCATTTTCATACCTTCTGTTTGTTTGCTCAACCACACGTGTCATTTGCGCTACCAGTAAATTCCCCTGGAACTCGGTTAAACGAAGATTTGTACCTCGTGTCCCTGAGCCCGGATTAAATCCTGTAACACGTCCTCCCTGTCCTTGGTTGTGAAAGTTATAACAAGTTTGTGCAAATGAATCATCGTTGGTGATAATAGCGCCCCCTTCACCTGAATTCAGGTTTTTACTTGCCTGAAAACTGAATGCTCCACCTAGCCCAAAATTACCCACTTTTTTTCCCTTCCATTCTGCCAAATGCGCCTGGCATGCATCCTCAATAATAGGAAGCTTTGTTTTCTCCCCAATACTCAGAATTTTATCCAGGTCGGCCGGAGAACCTCCTATATGAACCGGCATAATTACCTTCGTTTGTTTAGTTATAGCCGGCTCTATTTTATTGGCGTCAATCTGAAAACTTTCGATATCGGAATCAACAAAAATGGGTAATGCGTAGTTTAATGTCACTACATTATAAGTTGCAATAAACGTGTAAACAGGAATAACTACCTCGTCGCCTGGGCCGACATCCAATGCCCCGAGCATGGTAGATAATGAACTTGTACCGCTTGACGTGGCCAGACAATGTTTAGCTCCGTTAAGCTTTTTATATTGAGCTTCAAAATTATCCACTTTAGTGCTTCCCAGCCGGCACCAATTTTTACTTTGTAGAACATCATTCAATGCCTTCTCTTCTTTTTGATCAAATACCGGCCAACTGGGAAATACTCCTGTATGGGCCTTTTCCCCTCCTAAAACAACTGGTTTTACAGGGGTTGGACCTGAAGCAAATGAAGTGTGAGCTGCCCCTAAAGTTAATCCAATTCCGGAGATTGCTGAGTTTCGAATGAAATTTCTGCGATTAAGATTAGCTGTCATTTTAATTTATGTTTTATATTACTAAAATATCCTCGAAGATTCATGTTAATGTACTTTTCAAACCTTATAAAGTTAATGAAAAATCATATGCTGATTTTATCAGAGTTTAGTTTAAAAGCGAATGAAATGAATATTGAAACCATCACATTTTACATTAAAAACAAAGTTATGAGAGCTGCCAATATTGTATCTGTATGAAATTGTCATATATTGATATATTTTTGTTGAATTTCATTCATTTTGAAATTAATTGACTGATTATGAATTGTTTCTATGTTGTGTTGTAATTATGCAAAAGGAATCCTTATTTCTATTCTGCCAGATTCTAGTATGACGATTTTGAATTTAATGAACTAACTTAAAAAAAAAACTACCGTAACATTGTTGGAGACAACGTATGGATTAAATGAGTAGTCTGCCCGGCAAAATTTTGTATAAATGTAATGATAATAGAGCCAATAAATCAATGAATAGAATTGTAGTTTGGAAAAAATGTGCTGTGAAATTAAATGGTTTTTGACAAAAACTGGCTAATTCATTTTGGACTCCATATTTTTTTTGAGTTGATATAAATTAAAAAAATGTAATTATTTGAGGTTTAAAATAATTTATATATTTGCACTCGCATTGGGGGATTAGCTCAGTTGGCTAGAGCGTTTGACTGGCAGTCAAAAGGTCAGCGGTTCGATTCCGCTATTCTCCACTGAAAATAAGGGAATTGTAAATAGATTTTTGCAACTCCCTTTTTTTGTGCATACAAATGTGCATACTTTGGAGCAATTTATTGGCTCAAGTGAACTTTCTGTGGGGGAGTAAATAATTAAGCATAAATTTTAGTTAATCTAAACAAGAAAAATGTAATGTCCCTTACTCCCCTGAACTGACTTCTAAAAGCTTTAATTTTTGCATTAAAAGATTCAGCAGATGCATTTGTACTTCTGTTGCCAAAATAGTTTAATATCTCTGAATAATGAGCATAGAAGGTTGCTGATATTGTATTGAAGGATTTGAATCCAGAGTCTGTCACATCGTTGAACCAC
>NZ_QWET01000046.1 GCF_003573545.1 Mariniphaga sediminis
TAAACCAGATAAACCAATTACTCAAACTAACAATGAAAAATCCGAAAATTTTAAACCTGCTTCTAAAACCCTCCAATAGTTTTCAAATCTCCTATACCAAAATAGGTTTTTAGACAGACTGCCGTTACACGCAAGCTTAAAAAGACACAAAAAACAATCACATTATGACAACAACTAACTGGATTTCACTAATTGCAATATTTATTTCAATCATTGCTTTTTTTGTTTCATTTGTTGCATTGTGGAAATCCTATTTTTCAAAATTTACTCCAATTTTTACTGTTGGACATTGTTCATTTAGAGTTTACCCAATAAAGAACGGAGATGAAAAATGGTTTTTGCCGAGTTTTATTATTCCAATTAGCATTACAAATAATGGAGCTCAAATTGGAAAGATTGAAAAATTGAGACTAAAAGTGACATTTCCAGATTTACCAATCGCAAATCATTATGAGATTTTTCATGCTAAATGGATAGTTAATGGAAATAGAATTTCTAAAAATAGATTCGAGTGGATAAAAAAAGCAGTCATTGAAGATTGGATGCCAATGATTGTTTTGTCAAGAGAAACAAAAACTAAAAACATTGTTTTTGAAAATATGAGATGGGACGAGCCAGTAATCCAAAATAAAATATTGTGTACACTAGAATTTAAATCCAATAATCATAAAAAATATAAACAAATTGCTCAGTGGACATTTCATTTGACAGCTAAAACCTGGGTTGCTATGACTGAAAAAGGAACTTCATTCTCAACTTCGTCAGAGTTGTCGCCAACCATGGAAGATTGGATTTTCCCCAAAGATTTACATAAATATACTGGGACAAAAGAAGATATTACTAAAATTAAAATTGAATCATCACCATCGTATTTGGATTATAAAAAAAATGAATAAAAAGCCAGCGTGTAACAAATTGTATATGGCAGGCGGGGGTTTTAGCGGTCTGACAAGTCAGACCTTCTGCTCACTTTCCTGCGGGTCTGATACGATTTCTTCCAGAAATCCCGCCCGACCACATACAAGTGACCGTTGTGTGGCATACATGTAGACCTCTATTAACTGAAAATGGAATATGGACTTAGACGACATACGAAAACATATTAATCAATCAATGAACGAGCAGAATAATCATTCAATTTCTGAATTTGAAGGATATTCACCATTTGAAATGCATAATGTTTTGCATTTTACATTAGAATCTAGTAGCCCGATAATTTTGCAAAAACTTAGGGATTCCGATTATTGTCATAGTCCTATGTTTAACTTGGTTAAATATTACGTGGATTTGATTAATAATTCGGGCGCAATAAAACTTACAGCAAAAGGATTTTTACCAACAAAAATTGTTCATAATATTTATAATCAAGGATTTTTAGAGGAGTATCAATTCTCATCTGGAATTTCCAAACTCTATAAGGAAAGTGACTCCTTAACTGTTAATCTTACCAAACTTTTAGCTGAATTAGCTGGTTTGACTAAAAAAAGAAATAGCAAGTTAAGTTTGACAAAGAATGGTGAAAAAATTGCATCTGATAATCAGAAATTGTTTGAATTGATTTTTAAAACAATGACCCAGAAGTTTAGTTGGGCGTATTATGACGGTTATGAAGATGAACTAATTGGACAGCATGGTTACGGTTTTTCATTGATACTGTTATCTAAATATGGAGCAGAAAAGCGATTTGACTCTTTCTATGCTGAGAAATACTTTAAAGCCTTCCCTCAGTTTATTGAAACAATTACTCCAACTTATGGAACTGCAGAACAATATGCCAGCAACTGTTATTCAATAAGAACTTTTGAAAGGTTTTTGAGTTATTTTGGACTAGTTGAAATTGAAAAGCATGGAAAAATGCTTGAAAGAAGAAATATTATAAGAACAACTGAATTATTTGATAAATTAATAAAAGTACGACCACACAACAACGGCTCATAAAACATGGCAAATCAGTACTCGGTGGAAACGTGGGCAATTCGTTCACACTTCACTTTCCGGTGGAAAGTAAAGCGCTCCGAAATTTTGCCACGTTTCATAGCCAAACCGTTAACGGCAAGTTCAAGAAAAAATGGGTAGTTATCTGATAAGTTCGTTCTTTGGTTTTTTGCTCGCTTGTAAAATTGCTATCATAAAACTTGCAAAGCAAAGTTTGGCGCAGTAAGCCAATTTTTTGGGGTTTGACAATTTGCCTAAACTGTTTTTCGGCCTGACTGTTCAGCACTTTTTTAAAGAATAGCAGTTAGTTACCTGACAGTTTGAATTTTGGCCGTTTTGTACATGGGAAGGAATAAAATTGGCAGGAATAGCTAGTGCAGGCAAGTTTTCCGCCAGCAGCTTAAATCAAGGCTGGCAAGGCTCACGTCCCGGCGAAGTAACCGGCAGCGGTTACCTGCAACCCACAAGCTGTTTTGACTGAGGACAAAAAAAAATTAAACGCGACGTGGTTATTTGAAACTTTCGGTCGGAAAATGATACTTTTATACTGTTTACAACCTGACGATGAATAAATAAAAAAACCTGCCGTTAACAAATTGTATATGCCAGGCGGGGGCCTTTTCGGTCTGACAAGTCAGACCATTCGCCCACTTTCCTGCGGGTCGGACACGATTTCTTCCAGAAATCCCGCCCGACCACATACAAGTGACCGTTATAGCCAATTTTGAAAAGATGGAAATTACCGTAGACAATATCAGATATAAGACAATAATAGCAAGTGACATTGTGCGGAATGGACTTGGAATTGAACTTTGGGACAAAGATGAAATAGTCGCTGAGATTTTTAGAAATGATGATTTAAAGAAGATTCAAATCTCAACATTCCGAGTTGATTTGCCATTGGAAATTTTAGAAAAATTAATTATCCAATTCGACAAAAAGATAGGTCGGAATTTTCAAGAAGAATAAACTGCAGAAACAAATTAACAATAAGAAATCATTGACACGAACCTGAAATGGATATAATTGACATATTAATACCACTCGGATTTATTTTAATGTTTGTATCAATCATTGTGATTGTTTCATTAGCTCAATTACGACAAAAAAAATATACGTTGGAAAAGTTGAGTAAATTCAATTTTGATAAAGTAAAAATTCGTTTTAATCAGTCTTCTGTTGGAAAAGGAACTATTGTTGGAGGAATGCCTATAAAAGCAGAAATGTATATTTCAGACGATTTGTTTCTAATTACTCCAAAAGAAAAAGGATATTTTAATGGGATGTTTAATTTAAATCTGCCTGTTATTTTTATTAAAAGCGAAAATCAAAAGCAGGAAATAAATTTGAATAACATTGTTGTTCCTGACAAAGTACAGATATCAACCTGGAATTCAATTTCAATAAAGTATCAGAAGTCATTAATTGGAAATATAAAATATAGCATTCAAATAAATTTACTTGACAAAAACGACATTGAAAAAATAAATAAATTAAAAAACTGGCTATAACACAGTACATATTGCAGGGCGGGGTTCGGTGGTACGCCAACTGCGGATTCTCGTTTCGCAGTTCCATGTCCTTCGGACAGGAACGCTCTCCGAAATCCGCCCCGACAACATGTACCAACCGTTATAGCCAATTTTGAAAAACCAATGAAGATACTAATTGCAACAATAATATTTCTGACAATAATCCTGTCTTTAAATTATGGACAAGCACAAAACAGTTTGGAGGATTCTATAATTATTGAAGTGATTAATACTACGATTCAAAGCCAAAGGAATGATACAATCTATAAGCCAAATGGAACAATATGGAAAATTAAAGAAAACAAGACTCCTCAATTAGTATTATTGAATAAGACAGAAACATTTTTATTCGACCCGAAGTTTTCTACCTTAGAAATGTTCAATCGAAATGGACTATCACTTCTTGACTCCGTAACATTCAAAGATTTTATTTTAAGAAACGAAACATCAATCATCCTACCTGAAATTGAAAATGAGCAAGCTTCAATTCACATTCTGACAAAAGAAGAATTAAATGATATTTTTGAGCGTGGAGGGTGGGGAAAAATATCATCGAAAATATAAGTACAATCCAATAGTTAGAGTCTCAAGACCAGGATTTAATAAAAATAAAGATTTGGCATTTATTTATTACAGCACAACTTCTGGTGCACGTTCTGGTGCAGGATTTTATTTGATTCTAATAAAAGAAAACAATAGGTGGATAAGGAAAGAATATATGCTTGACTGGATTTCTTAATTTATTATGACAGAGATATTAAAATTAAATACAAAAAAACTGGCTATAACAAATTGTAAATTGCATTGCGGGGTTTGTGGTGTGTCGTTCGCTGGATTCTCGCAACATCGTTCCGTCCTGCCGGACAGGAACGAGCTCCGAAATCCGCAACGACAACTTACAAGTGACCGTCAGACTGTCTAAAAACCTAACCATATTTTGTTAAAAACTCAGGCATATATCAACAGCGACAAATACAGGTATTTAGTACCTTCAGGCATGAAATACATTAAAGGACAAGACAGGACACAAATAACACTATTCCCGGTTTCGCTGGAAGATGCAGTTGATGCTGAAAATGA
>NZ_QWET01000047.1 GCF_003573545.1 Mariniphaga sediminis
ACAAAATCAAGAAGTACGTGAAATTTCAAGAAGATCAAGAACGTCTCGAAGAGCAGCAGCGGCTCAACTTTGGCCCCTTATAGGGGCCTTTTTATAAGTCCACCTTCTTTGAGGGTGGATTCTTTAAAAGTCCACCTTCTTTGAGGGTGGATTCTTTAATAGTTGGGTTGCCGGATATCTGAAGATTGTTCCTTTCAGAAATTATCGTTTTTACTTCTGTACTTTTCAGACGTTGAAAATTAATACATTTGAATGAACGTTTGAAGTGTTATTGCGGGGTAAATAAAATTGAACAAAATCAGAAAAATAATCCATATTGACATGGATGCCTTTTATGCTTCGGTGGAGCAGCTGGATAATCCGGAGTTGAAGGGCAAGCCGGTAGCCGTTGGCGGTTCGCGTGAACGGGGTGTAGTGGCTGCGGCCAGTTACGAAGCCCGGAAGTACGGGGTGCGATCGGCGATGTCATCGAAAGTGGCCAAACGGAAGTGCCCGGACCTGATTTTTGTGAAGCCACGCTTTTCCCGTTATAAGGAGATTTCAAATCAAATCAGGGAAGTATTTTTTGAATATACCGATTTGGTAGAGCCGCTCTCGCTTGATGAGGCCTACCTTGATGTCACGTATGTAAAAAAAGGAAAGCCCTCGGCCACGCTCATTGCTCAGGAAATCAGAAAGCGGATTTTGGAAGAAACAAAGCTGACAGCTTCTGCGGGAGTTTCTTATAATAAGTTTTTGGCAAAGGTGGCTTCTGATGTAAATAAACCGAACGGAATTTTTGTGGTGACACCGAAAAATGCCCAGGATTTTATTGACAACCTGGAGGTACGGAAGTTTTTTGGTATCGGAAAAGTTACGGCGGAAAAACTGAATAAAATGGGTATTTGGTTTGGACGTGATTTAAAACAAATCGATCGTTTTGAACTAGTCCGGCTTTTTGGGAAATCGGGAAATTATTATTATGAGATAAGCAGGGGCGAAGATCTTCGTCCGGTACAACCTTTTCGTGAACGAAAGTCGGTTGGGGCAGAACAAACTTTTTTTACCGATTTATTTACAGAAAATGATCTGGAATCTGAGTTGCTCGGGATTGCCGACATCCTTTGGGAAAGGTACGAACGCTCCAATGCCAAAGCCAGAACCCTCACATTGAAATATAAATATGCGGATTTTGAACAACACACCCGCAGTAAAACTATTACAGGGTGGGTTACCGGTAAAAATGAGCTGATTGAAGGGGCAAAAGATTTACTTCATTCAGAAACTTTTATTAAAGGTATTCGCCTTTTAGGCCTGACTTTATCTAACTTTCAGCATGAAGAAAAGAACGAACCGGTACAGTTGACCATCGATTTTTAACCCATCTAACAGCGTGCAGCGGTTTCCGAACCGCTGATTAAAATGCCCGGAGCAGAATCTGCGCCACCCGGTTTTTTCAACCCCGAAAATAATGGGAATGCTTCTGCCAAAAAATCACATTCAGGAACGGTTCCAGAAATAATTTCATATCCGGAGAGCTCATTTGTGACATTTTGTCTATCAGTGTTTTATGGATTGTATTTTGCTGTTGTTGACCGGACTTTTAAAGGATTATATTATGAACTTAAATAATTTCACTATAAAGGCGCAGGAGGCGATACAACATGCATTTCAGATTGCCGCGGGAAATAATCAGCAAAGTATTGAAACCGGGCATGTTTTGAAAGGGCTGTCTCATTCGGCTGAGAATGTGCTCGACTTTTTATTGAAGAAGCTGGGGGTAAATACCGTAATATTTCAGCAGGCAGCTGATAAAATCATCGAATCGTATCCGCGTGTTTCAGGCGGAGAGCCTTACATCTCTACCACAACCAACCGTGTGCTGCAGAAAGCGCTGGCACTTGCCCAGGAAATGGGCGACCAGTATGTTTCGGTGGAACATATTCTGCTGGCGCTGCTCGATGCTAACGACTCGGTGAGCCGTTTGATGAAAGACAATGGTGTTACCAAAAAAGATTTGCAAAAAGCCATTGAAGAATTGCGAAAAGGATCCAAAGTGGACAGCCAGACAGCTGAAGACCGGTTCAATTCGCTTAACAGGTTTGCCTTAAATCTGAATGAAAGGGCTCGTTCCGGGAAACTGGATCCGGTTATCGGGCGCGATGAAGAGATCAGACGGATCCTGCAAATTCTTTCCCGACGAACCAAAAATAATCCGATTCTGATTGGGGAACCGGGAACCGGGAAAACAGCCATTGCCGAGGGATTGGCTCACCGGATTGTCCGCGGTGACGTTCCGGAAAACCTGAAAACAAAACAGGTTTTTTCTCTTGACATGGGGGCACTGATTGCCGGCGCAAAATATAAGGGTGAGTTTGAAGAAAGGTTAAAAGCTGTGGTCCACGAAGTGGTACATTCCAATGAAGAAGTTATCCTTTTTATCGACGAAATACATACCCTGGTTGGGGCAGGTAAAAGCGATGGGGCAATGGATGCTGCCAATATTCTGAAACCGGCACTGGCCCGCGGAGAGCTGAGGGCTATTGGTGCGACTACTTTTAACGAGTATCAAAAATATTTTGAAAAAGATAAAGCGCTTGAACGCCGTTTCCAGGTGGTGCAAGTGAATGAGCCTGATACATTGAGCGCCATTTCCATTTTGCGTGGGATTAAAGAACGGTATGAAAGTCATCATAAAGTGCGAATTAAAGACGATGCCATTATTGCTTCGGTTGAGCTGTCGCAACGTTATATTTCCGACCGGTTTCTGCCAGACAAGGCAATTGATTTAATGGATGAGGCGGCTGCCAAGCTGCGCCTTGAAATGGATTCAGTGCCCGAAGAGCTGGACGAAATCGAACGCCGTATCAAACAACTGGAAATTGAACGGGAGGCCATTAAACGGGAGAAAGATGATAAAAAGCTGGCTACGTTAAGTGAGGAAATTTCGAATTTGAAGGAAGAGCAATCGCAGCTTCGTGCCAAATGGCAAAGTGAAAAACAGATTATAGATTCTATTCAGCAGAAAAAGTCAGAGATTGAAGATTACCGTGTGGAAGCCGAGGAGGCCGAACGGCAGGGACATTACGACCGGGTGGCCGAACTCAGGTACGGAAAAATTAAGGAGGCCGAAAATGTGATCGGAGACCTGCAGAAAGAACTTCAGAAAATGAAAAAGGGCGAGAGCCTTATAAAAGAGGAGGTAGATGCTGAGGACATTGCCGAGGTAGTAGCGCGGTGGACCGGAATTCCTGTGGCCAAAATGTTACAAAGTGAGCGGGTGAAACTGCTTCATATGGAAGAAGAACTGCACAAGCGGGTGGTAGGGCAGGATGAAGCCATTGCCGCTGTTTCGGATGCTGTGCGGCGGAGTCGTGCCGGGTTGCAGGACGAAAAACGACCAATCGGGTCATTTATTTTTCTGGGCTCAACAGGGGTAGGAAAGACCGAGCTGGCAAAAGCGCTGGCAGAATACCTGTTTGATGATGAGAATATGATTACCCGTATTGACATGTCGGAGTACCAGGAGAAATTCTCCGTAACACGTCTTATTGGAAGCCCTCCGGGATATGTGGGATACGATGAAGGCGGGCAGCTAACCGAGTCGGTACGCCACAAACCCTACTCTGTGGTGCTCTTTGACGAAATTGAAAAGGCGCATCCGGATGTGTTTAATGTGTTGCTACAGGTGCTTGATGATGGCCGGCTAACCGACAACAAAGGCCGGACGGTTAACTTCAAAAATACCATTATAATTATGACATCGAATTTGGGATCGCACCTCATTCAGGAGAGTTTTGAGAATATAAAAACGGACAACGAAGTAGCAGTGGTGGAGGAAATGCGGATCAGGTTGCTGGAATTACTCCGCAAAACGATACGGCCTGAGTTTCTGAACCGTATTGATGAAACGATTGTGTTCACGCCGCTTTCCCGGGAGGATATTAACCATATTGTAAAACTGCAGTTTAATCAGGTTGTCAAACGTTTGTCCGGGACCGATGTGAAAATGAGCCTGACAGATGCTGCAGTTGACTGGCTGGCAGCAATAAGTTACGATCCGCATTTTGGCGCCCGCCCTGTAAAACGGATTCTGCAAAAATATGTGCTGAATGAATTATCACGAAAGATATTGGCAGCAGAGGTGGATAAAAGGAATCCTATTGTTGTTGATGTGGAGGATGAAAGGTTGATTTTTAGAAATTAAGGCTCTGTTTGGAAAATTTTATCAAATCCGGGGTTCAGCTATAAACGTTGAACCCCGTTTTTATTTCATGGGCTTTTTTGAGTTTAAGCAGGGTTTTTATCAGAATTGTAAGTTTCGTTTTGTCAATTGGTTTTGGGCTCACCTGAAAAATCCGGTGGAGTAATCCGTTTTCAGATACATTTTCCATCAATATTTTTATGCCTTATCAGGCCGATTTTACTCTTTGCCTTGACGCAAATAGTAAACAGAAAAGTCAAGGCTGCGTTCGCTTCACTCGGAAAAACTACGTGTTG
>NZ_QWET01000048.1 GCF_003573545.1 Mariniphaga sediminis
GACCAATGCTTTTTTTCAACAGCTCATGCAAAACGGGCAACAAAAAGCGCAATTAAAATTTATAATAATAAAAGGCTTCATGTATCTTTAAGGTACAAAACACCAAATATGGTGTTTAATAATGTAGCTTAATATAATGTTTAACCTGTAGCCGTATTCTAGGACTAGACAGGTTAAAAGACATTCAACATAAACAAATAAACCATGATTAAAATATTAAAAAACAAACTGGTACTTTTTTCAATTTTACTGGGAGTCATTTTGATACTTTCTAAATGGCTGACTGGTGAATTTTTCCCATCAACGAGCGATAATAATTTATGGTTCTATTCTGGTTTATTTATGGTGCTAGTATCATCTTTTTTTATTGAAGAATATTATACTTCACCAAGAAATATTTTAGCAAATATATTACCGCTTGTTGTCATATTTATTGCTGTTAAACAGATATTCATAGACAACAATCATGCTTGGCTATGGTGGGTGGGATTTTCATATATTGTTTTTATTTTGCTTTGTTCTTTCCTGTCAATCATACTAAATGATGATGACAGAAGTCCTGACAACTATAAAAACATTCTCAGTGAATATTTAAAAAACATTGCAACCACTTTAGGAAAAGGTAAATTGGTTTTTTCAGCGATGTTTCTTTATTTTCTTTTAACTTTTTATTCAATCAATAATATTAAAGTTTTGTCACTAATGCTTTTCTGGTGGTTTATAATTGTAGCTGACCCCCAGAAGCTTGTCAACAAAATTTCGATTAAAAAGAAATACAGCGATGATGCTGTTGGAAGAATTATTAGTGTTCAATCGAAGAAGATTTTTCTTGTTAGGTTGTTTCAAGATAGTCTGAACGCCAAAATATTTGATATTGTCAGATTTAAATATACTGTTCAAGACGATGAAACACTTGTCTGCTATGGCTTTATCCTGGAAACATTTTTATTAAATGACCAAAAGTGGGTTAAAATCTTACTCTGCAAAGAAGAACATGATGACGCATTAAAGAAAAGTTTTGAAAAAAATATTGTCTATCGCATTTCAAATGATGAGTATATTGAAAAAATTATAAAACGATTCGTTGGTGTTATCGTTGACGGTTCAGAAATTGGGAAAATAAATTTTGAGTGTTACAACTCTAATGAGATTTCAGAAGGCGATTTACTTGAAGTCAATTTAAATAATAAAACCATTTACTATCAAATTATTCAAGGGATTGCAAAAGAAGAAATTGTTGAGAAGAAAAATGAAACTGGCTTTATAAAAGGTCAAGCAATACAATTGGGAAAATGGAATAATGAAAATTATTCATTTGAAAAACATGGATGGGTGCCAGATATTAATTCAGTTGTACTTATAGCAGACACATCTGAAATTGTACCACCTGCATTTGAATATCCCGAATACAAACTAGGTATTATTCCCAATACAACTTTACCAGTTGTTATTAATTTACATGATGCAATAAGTCATCATTTTGCATTATTAGGTGTAACTGGTTCTGGAAAATCATTTATAACCTTTGAGATTTTAAAGGAACTTAGAATTGATACGAAGATAATTTGTGTGGATTTTACCGGTGAGTATCATGAGAAATTAAAAGGATTAAATCCAAAATCAATTCTTCATGATGCAAATGGAGTTACACAGATAGAAGAAATGATTGCAGAAAAAGAAACTGCGACAAAAAGTAAAAACTCAAAGGCTGTTCTTGATTTGAAACATAAAATTCAAGGTAAGCTTAATGAATACATTATTGAATTCATTGAAAGTGAGAATAAAATTGGAATATTTGAATTGCCTGATTTATCCAACACAACCTTTATTCTTGAATTTACACAGTTTTTTCTTGAGAATGTATTCAATATCGCAAAGAAAGGTAGCGCTGAAAGAATATGCCTTGTACTTGAAGAAGCTCACACAGTAGTTCCTGAGACATCTTTCATAGGTGATTTAGGAGACTTTGGAAGCAGTAAAGCAATCGTTAATAAAATTGGACAGATAGCATTGCAAGGCAGAAAATATGGTGTTGGATTACTTGTTATTGCTCAGAGAACTGCAAATGTTTCTAAAACGGTTTTGACTCAATGTAATACGGTATTGTGTTTTCAAGCTTTTGATGAAACAAGCTTTACATTTATTGGTAATTATTTAGGCAAAGACTTAGTAACAACTTTACCAAATTTGACTAAATATCATGCGATTGTAACTGGGAAAGGTGTAAAATCAAATATTCCGATGATTGTTGACTTAACCAGAGAACTTTGAGAATTAAAAATGAAAAAGATGAAAACCCAGTTGCTAACAAATTGCAAATTGCATTGCGGGTGCAGTGGTGTGCGTTGTCTCCGCTCCTTTCTTGACCGTCATGTCCTATCGGACACTGACGCTCTTCGAAATCCGCAACGACAACTTGCAAGTGACCGTTGTGTTGCATTCCCCACATAAGCACTTCCGAAATAGATTTAAACGCAAATTATCTATTTCTCCAGAGCTTATTAAATACTGTTGCTAACGACAAAATTTTAGCACTTTTTTGAAAATTTTCAGATACAAATAAAGCTGAAAGCATTATGAATAAAGGGATACAAGATAAAAAAAAACAAAATTTGACGTTAGTCAGAATAATAAAAAGACCATGAACAAACATATAACCATATTATTGATTCTGTTGATTCCAGTTTTTTCATTTGGACAAGAACAAGAATATAAGAGCAAAGAGCGTGAAAAATATTATAAGAAGTTAAATTATAAGCCTTTTAAGCCATTGAGTAAAAAAGATATTTTGGGTTTCAAGGATGCCCATTTTGACTTAGAAGATATTGCTGATTATACACCTTATTCTGATTCATTGTATCTTACACCTTATCAAGATTCCATTTATAAAATCATGTTTAATCCTGCAAACAGAGATTCAATGATTACTCCAGAGCCTCAATATGTAGGAGAAATAGAAAAAAGCCAGATTTTAAAATATGAGAAAAATGGAGAAGCTGAAGCATTTATTTATGTGAGTAGTAAATACGAAAACAGATATTTTGGAGAGTCTGGGATTTGGGTTGCTTATTCTGCAAATAATGGTGAATCATGGGAATATTTATACACAGGGATTGTTCAACAACAACCTTTATATATAAAGTGGTATTCAAAATTGCCGTTGATTAATTCAAAAAGAGAATTGCAAATTGAAACTTGTCTTCTTCGACAGTTATCTCCATTTTCTCATCCTGGACCAGGACCAACTTATGAAGTTGTCAAAGACGGACTTTTATTGACACTTGATTTGAAGACATTACGAAAGGATACTGATGGTGATGGATTAACTGATATCGTGGAGACAAAATTTTATACAAACCTAAATAATAAGGATACTGACGGAGACGGAATAACAGACGATTTAGACTTAAATCCAAGATTAAATGTGCGAAGAACTGATAAAACAGTAATATTTGAATCTGCAGTGAATGAGGAAACAAATATGTTTGATACAACTGGATTAGTAATTTCTTCATTAAAAACGCCACTGATAAATTATGCAACGGATACAACCGAAACAATATTAATTGTAACTGATAATCCAGACATTCAAAGCATTCAGCCAAAATCAACAAGAGTAATTATTCTCTCTGAGAAAGAATATGAAAAATCTAAAGGATTATTTCGAAATGAATTGAATGATATGTCTATATCGCCACTCTTTAAGGTTGATGACGAAATAGATACTTATATTTTTACGAGAAGTTTTAACACATGGGGTGAGGAATATTTAGTAAAGAAAACGGAAAATGGATGGACAATAATGATAATATCCTCTTGGATTTCGTGAAAAAATTACGCAACACAACACGCGGTATAAAAAATTGCCGGGACAGTCGTTTATTCAAGGGTTGTAGCCCGCACCATCTTTTGTATAACTTGACAGGAAATCACCCGCAATCGGCAACTTTTCATACCGCCACCGTCAGACTGTCTAAAAACCTAACCATATTTTGTTAAAAACTCAGACATATATCAACAGCGACAAATACAGGTATTTAGTACCTTCAGGCATGAAATACATTAAAGGACAAGACAGGACACAAATA
>NZ_QWET01000049.1 GCF_003573545.1 Mariniphaga sediminis
AACTTACAGGAACACTTCCTGCAGGGGTAAGCCTTAAGTTAACTGCCGGAACAGTTTCAACCGGTAATGGCAACCGGGGAAGTTCAGCAGGAGAGATTTCCTTAACATCTTCGGCCCAGGATTTGGTAACGGGAATTGGCAGTTGTTACACCGAGTCAGGTTACGAAAAAGGACACCAGTTGACTTATCAGCTCGACATGAATAATGACAGTTATGCCGACCTGGCATCCGGTTCATACGATGTAACAGTTATTTACACGATTACCGGCGACGACGAAGATTAAAAAGATTTAAAAGAATATTCCATACATGAGCAGGCCAAAGCGCCTGCTTTTTTTATTTTAATGAATGTGTTATTGAGGATTCTGTTTGTCAGATAAAATTTAAAAAGCCTGTCAGTTCATGAACTAACAGGCTTTTGGGTTTTGTTCCCCTTTTTTTGGTTGTCCCGCCAGGGCTCGAACCTGGACTCTTCTGAACCAAAATCAGACGTGTTGCCAATTACACCACGGGACAATCATTCAACGTCTTTTCTTTAAAGACGGTGCAAAAATATAAATTTTTTCTTTTCACGGGGTGTTAGCCGGTTTTTTTTAAGTAGTCTTGAATTTGTTACCTTTTGGTTAACGGTTTGTTCAAATTGGAGGATTCTTTTAAAACTGTATATTTGTCTCAACTCATATAAAAAGCCAATGCGTCGGTTTCATTTAATTAACACTATTCTGGGATGGTCTGTCTTTCTGATTGCCGGTTTCGTCTACTTGTTAACTCTGGAACCGACAGCCAGTTGGTGGGATTGCAGTGAGTTTATCATTAGCGCCTATAAGCTGGAGGTGGGGCACCCGCCAGGGGCGCCATTGCATATCATTCTGGGACGGTTTTTCAGTTTGTTTGCTTCCGATGTATCACAGGTTGCTTTTATGGTAAATCTTTTGTCGGGATTGGCAAGTGCCGCTACCGTTATGCTGCTTTACTGGAGCATCGTTCATTTAGCCCGAAAGTTATTTCCCGGGAAGGAATTAACACTAGGGGAACAAATCGCTGTTTGGGGAAGTGGTCTGGTTGGCTCCCTTGCGTTTGCATTTTCCGATTCGTTTTGGTTTTCTGCTGTGGAAGGTGAGGTGTACGCTTTGTCTTCGCTGTTTACGGCAGCCGTTTTCTGGGCTGTCTTGAAATGGGAAAATGAAGCCGATCAAAAATTTGCCAACCGCTGGTTAATACTCATTGCGTACCTTGTGGGGCTTTCTACCGGGGTTCATTTGCTCAACCTTCTTGCTATTCCTGCTATTGGACTGGTTTATTATTTTAAAAAATATCCCTTCTCATGGAAGGGGTTTTTTACCGCATTCGTTTTGTCCATTGGAATTCTTGCTGCAATCCAGTACGTAATTATTCCGGGTTTGCCGCGAGTGGCATTTTTATTTGATATATTGTTTGTGAACAATCTGGGCCTTCCTTTTAATTCCGGTGTGCTGATGTTTGTCGGCCTTCTGATTGCCGTTTCGGTCTGGGCCCTTTATTACACCAGAAGGAGGCAGCTGGTATTTGGGAATACGGTGGTGACTGCAATTGTTGTCATTTTGATAGGTTACTCCGCGTTTGCCCTAATTTTAATTCGGGCAGAGGCTAACCCTCCTATGAATCAAAATAATCCCGACAATGCTTTTTCCCTGCTGCGTTACCTGAACCGGGAGCAGTACGGGGATCGCCCTTTACTTTACGGGCCTTATTACAGTGCCCGGGCTTTGGGAGCAACGGGCGAAAAAAAGTATTACAGTAAAGTGAACGGGAGGTACGAGGTAACAGGTACATCTGGCTCAAAAACCAGGTACGAGCCAAAGTTGCAAACGGTATTTCCCCGTATGTACAGTAATCAGCCACACCATATTGAGCAGTACAAAGAGTGGGGCCAGGTAAAAGGGACAGAAGTACGCATCCGGAACCGGGGCGAATCCCAAACCGTTTTGAAACCCCGATTTTCTGAAAACCTTCGTTTTTTCTTTAGTTATCAGTTGGGGTACATGTATTCCCGTTACTTTATGTGGAACTTTGCAGGTCGTCAGAATGATATTCAGGGGCACGGCAGCTTTAGGAACGGTAACTGGATTAGCGGAATTGATTTCCTGGACAAATATCGTGTTGGGTCACAGGAAAATATTCCCGGGTTTATGAAGGATGATCCTACCAGAAATACCTATTTCTTTCTTCCGTTGCTTTTTGGGCTGGCTGGCTTGTTTTATCAGTACAATCACAGCCAGAGAGGGAAAGAAGGCTTTGCGGTAGTTATGACTTTATTCCTTTTTACCGGAATTGCCATCATTGTTTATTTGAACCAAACACCTGTTCAGCCCCGTGAGCGTGATTATGCGTATGTGGGGTCTTTTTATGCATTTGCTATCTGGATTGGTTTGGCAGTACCTGCCTTGTACTCTACCATCCGGAAAATACTGGGAGGAATACCCGGTGCTGTTCTGGTTACAGTCACTTCTCTTGGGTTGGTGCCAGGTATTCTTGTAGCACAAAATATGGATGACCATAACCGTTCAGGACGATATATGACACGCGACTATGCCATCAACTATTTGGAATCATGTGCGCCGAATGCCATTTTACTTACTTATGGTGACAACGATACCTTCCCGCTTTGGTATGTACAAGAGGTTGAGGGGGTGCGCACCGATGTTAAAGTGGTGAACATCAGTTACCTGGGCATGGATTGGTACATTTCTCAGCACCGCAGAGCTTCTTACGAAGCGACACCCATTCCTTTCTCTTTCGGGGAAGAACAGTATTATACAGGTCGCCGCGATGCGGTTCTGATTCGGGATCGTATCAGTGGGGCTGTCGATTTACGCGATGCCATGACTTTTCTGGGAAGCGAGGATGAACGCACAAAAGCAAAAATGCAGGGAGGACAGGAATTCGATTACCTCCCGTCAACCGACTTTTACCTTCCGGTTGATAAAGACAAAGTACTGGAAACCGCTACTGTTCAGCCTGAGGATGCAGCTCTGATTGCAGATACAGTCACCTTCAGCATCAATAAAAGTTATATTACCAAAAGCGAATGGGCGGTGTTGAATATGATTGCCGCCAACAACTGGGAACGTCCCATTTACATCGATCACAGTCTGTTGTACACCGACAATGTGTTTTTTACTGACTGGCTGCAATTTGAAGGGTTGGCCTATCGTTTTGTGCCAGTAAAAACAATAGGTAGCGGTATGAATAAAGGGAACATCAATACGGGTATATTGTACCGGAATGTGATGGAAAAATTTGTTTGGGGAAATGTGAATCATCCGGATGTTTTTCTGGACGATTACAATAAAAGGGCGATAAAAATTATTCAGGCACGCTACATGTTTGCCCGGTTAGCTGAAGCGCTGGTAAATGAGGGGCAAAAGCAAAAAGCTGAAGAAGTGGTGGACAAAATGTTTGAACTATTTCCCAACGAAAAAATTCCGTTGAGCTATGATTCTTTTCCGGCCACCGAACAATACTTCAGGGCAGGAGCAGTGGAGAAAGGAAGCGAAAAAGTGAAACAGATGGCTGACAACAGTTTTGCAATGCTGAATTATTACCTCACTCTTCCGGAACATTTTGCTCGTGCCGTACAACAGGAACAAGAAGATGAAATGAAGCAGATCCAAAATTTGCTGGTGCTTACCCGGCGTTACAATCTTGCTGAACTGAATAAGGAAATTGACGAGCGGCTGCAAACACTCATCGATCGGTTGTCAGAGGACATGGGATCCTGAGTTTATTATAATCGTTAAAACCACCTCCTTCGGGGGTGGTCATGTTTAATAGGCTACGCCTTAAATTTATTAACTTCGTCACATGAGTAATTTTAAGAAATTAAATCATGTGATTTACAGGTGCACTT
>NZ_QWET01000005.1 GCF_003573545.1 Mariniphaga sediminis
CTTCCTGACAAACTTACTTTCAGGTCTGATAGCTTACTCCTTTCTGCCTAAAAAACCTACCCTTAGAATGGAAGAAGTTATTGACCAGACGCAAAGTTGTACGTTAGCTTAGCTCGAACTGACGTTATTTAAGGTTCTCGCAATCAGCTCGGTATCGATAGGTACCGCATATCACTTTGTCTGGCAATTCTATACTCAAAATAAAGCAAGCATATCGAAAGTTTTTATAAATCCCTTCTGTTTTGAATAGCTTCAACTGTTTACCAACAGCCTAAGGCGTTTATTAATTGCCCGGCTAACCCTTACAAGCCTCCTTGGCTCTACCCAATCATCTGTCTGACAATTTGTTTTGCCGATCTCAACCCCTGAATCCAGGGTCAACCAAGTGCTGTGCCTTGCCAATTTCCGTTTGATGGACTGGTAAAGTTCGGGGTGTTATCCTCCAGGCATTCAAACATCCCGTTGTTTATAAAAACCACTGTCAGCACAAATTAGCCCGACTGCTTTGTTAGCAATTTGGGAGAGGGTGTCTTCCAAAAAGTCGAAAAAATATTGGTTGTGTTACAATCACCTGGACACAACCTAAAATTTGTAGTCATCATACAGTTTGCCACAAAAGCCAAAAGTAAATGGTGTGGTTTGGGCTCTGCCTTTCTTGAATTTTGCAACTCTTTTTTGCTCCTTGTTGGTCTCCATATCTGTTCATTATTGCATAACAGAAATATAGAGTCCCAAACGAATATATTTTGTACTGGCTTGCTCCCTACATCCTCAAATTTATCCATTTTGAGCCACAGCATATACTTTTACTCCACTAAGATCTACATGAATGGTTAAATATCCTCGCTTCACATTTTCAATATTTACGTTTCTTGCATTATCTTCGAGTTCCGGACTTTTGACCAACAATGCAGGCAAAGCAACCCTTTTTGTATTGATTTCATAAACAAGTTTATCATCTTTAGTATCTGAATGAATATCTTTTAATATCGGATTATTTGAATGGTCCTTATAAATAGGATGTGGTATTGCTTTAAGAGCGGTATTCATAAAATGAAGGACCGGTTTCCCATCCTGAAACCTTATCCTCACAGCCCATCTTTCATCTCCAGAAAGTTGTTTTATTACCGGCTGGAAATTTCCTTCCTCAATAAGTTTACCTAAAGGATTCAAATCAATAACACTATCGATAACTGAAAGATTTTTATCCTTCATTTTTAATAATTCCTCAGACAAAGGAACCGTTCTTTTAAATCCTTTTTCGTCATGAGTTCCAAAAGGTAATGCAAACCATACCTGCGCCCCTTTAGAAAGGTATATTTTCACTGCTTTAAACTGAGCATCCGAAACACATCCCACACCATCAAGAATCAAAGGAGTACTTTCACGACATAGAGCATTGGAATCAGCAAGTTCTTCGCAACGAACAAACCGATAACCAACATTTGCTTTCACTAATCTTTCTGACCATGCAGCGGCCTTCTCCCATTGTTCATGCCCACTGGAATCTCTCCATCCATTATCTCTGCAATAACGACTGTTTACAAGTCTGACTTCAACAAGATCAGAACCTTTCATGTAGTTCAGGTCACTGTTTTTAAGTTCCCAATTATTTAATGGCCCGACTATATCCTCTATTTCCATCATATCTGTCGGATCTTCTTCAAGTCGCCCATTCAACGTGCTGCCCCAGTTGGACACCCCCCAGAAACGACTCAGGCTCCAACCCATGTAACCACCTTTTCCATATATTGTATAACTAAGTGCCATTGCAGGGGCATTACCTCTCTTTTGAGCAATGTCTTTCTGATGCATGGCTTCAGCATCCATCGGCACCCAAGACACACTTTTAACATTGATACCACAATTTTCGAGCATAAAAAAATCAAGATATGGCGACATTCGCTCAAGATTCAGCGAAATTGAATTTAAAGAAATTGGTCCGGAAGAAGAGCAACAGGTCATTAATGGTTTATCTTTAATTGTTTCCTTAACCATTTTCAGATGATCGGCAACGGAATTTGTCCTCATGTTGACCCAATCTCTGAATGCGGGATTTTCGTAATTTCCCCATTTGGAAGGGATTGTTCTTTTTGTATCACCCCAGAAAGAAATATCATTCAGAGAAGGAAGTTCTCTTCCGTATTCCTTTTTATACCGGTCGCGACAATACTTACAACCACACGTTACTAGCCCAGCATAGTCACACATATCATCTACCTCAATGGCATCAAGAGGAACTTCTCCTATTAGTCTCTGCAAATATTTTTGATGCATATCCAAAAAATCAGGATTATTATGGCAAAAAGCTTCCATTTGATATTGTGGCGCATATCCTCTGCTTCCATCAACTAAGTTCACTTGGCAAATATCATTGAAACGATGACCCTCATAGCTGGCATTCTCAGCTGCAATAGGATCGTGAAAAAGTAAAACACTATGACGGTGATTATGGTGTAACTTTCTGAATTCAGAATCACTCCTTGGCCTTTCGACATGATTGCAAGAATAATGATCCATAAACTTGATATCATATTTATGTAACTCTTCACATACATTGGCATAATATCCATGCAAATGACCAAAATAATTTGAATAATCAAAGCGTATATGAAATCCGAAATTGAGAGCAGTATCTATTTTTGCATTAGCAAACCCCTCTGCTCTTCTTTTTATTTTATCAACAATCTTCTTTTGCGGCCAAAGAAGATCTTCCAAAGTACACCACCAACTAGCAACGCGATTAGGAATAAATGCAACATTGTTTTCACCAACTTTATTTAATTCGGTTTTTGTCCCCTGAATTAATCCAGTTTGTCCAAGCAGAGGGATACCACTGGATACACCTATTGTACCCACAGCTGAAGTTTTGACAAAATTACGACGCGAATAAATGTTATTCATAAAAGATCATTTAAAAATTCGAATAAAGCATTAATTAATAGTTATATAACCAGCGCCCCATCTGCCTAAAAACCATTAATCTGCATCAAGCAGTGAGTACATTAAACATATTTCAGATCCGTCTATTCACTTCAAATTTATCATTTCTGCCGTTTTTCTCAAGTTGTTTTCCCAATCGCTTGACGATGGGCAGCAAGGAAACTGATGTCCACGTATCCAGTCCCCTTGGATATGGTATACAATTGGCTTTTGGGGTACGCATTTGAGAACTACACGGTGATCTTCTTTCTGTTCATCCATCCTTACAAACGAGCTTTTGGGATAAATAATTCCCAGACCGATCCAGCCAATGCCCGGATCCTGAAATCCCCATGAGCCAATTAAACCTATTTTTTGTTTTGAAAAAAAAGATTCATCATTCATTCGAACAATCCCGATACCCAACTCTACTTTATCATCGGGATTACCACCTTCAACAATAACTTCCATACGCGAGTCTGCTCTGCCTGCAAGTGCAGTTGGCCTCCAAATTACAGTATAAGAATTTTGTGCCGGGCCTACTCCTTTGGCCAGCAACTCGATGGTCACCTCATCTGGTGTTTGTTTTACCAGACCGCCGGTAAAAACAGGGTCGCCGGGATTACCGTCATTACGTACCGGGTAGGCTATTCCATTCACATAGAGTGTGAGTCCGCCACAGCCTGAACTTTTATCAACATGGAGTACATCCATTCCCCAACTTTGTTCGGAGTGATAACTCACGCCATTCTGTAATTTAGGAATAATCAGTTCTTCCTTATGTTTTCCAAACATATCCAGGTGCCCGTCGTAGATCCGGAATGAAGCTTTTTCAGATTCCCATATCCAACTTGGAGGAAACCATTCGTTGTTCCATGCTACCTTCGCAGATTCAGGTTTTGCACGTCTTTCAGCTATCCATTTTTCATAGTCCTTTACCGGTGCAGACAGTTTGAATATCTTACACAGTGAGATTGTCATCGTTTCGGTGTCGCCCATACTTCTTGCTGTTTCAAATTCTTTCCAGGAGGATTTGCCGGTAACCCCTAGTTTCTTGAGTTTTGCAATTTGCCGGTCACGAACGAGCCTAAGATAATACAACATGCTCTCGTCGCTGTTTATTAGTTCATCAGCGATGAATGTTGGAATTTTCGCAGTTTGCATATTGTTTAGAATCAAATTCCAAATAGGCTCCTGGCTTGCACCATTTTTCATGGACTCGAGTGCAGCATTAATTGTTTTAATAAATAAATAGATCTGCCCGGGTTCATTTTTTATTACTGGTTCAACCACTGCATTTATGTCTTCGTATTTCCATGTTACAGCTTTTACACCCGAAATATCCAGTTTGCAAGAATCGTCAGCTAACATATCTCCATTGGTGTCGATACTTAACTTATCCAGAATTCCATCGGCATTTGTATCGTACCAGGTGTATCGCATGTCTTCGGTTGAGTCATTATCAAAGTCAACCCTGATATAAGACCTGTCAGCGTTTTTCAAATGTAAGCGGTGATCGGCTGGGCTGAAGTAAAATTCATTGGGACCGGTTGGCTGAAGAGCTATCTCTGTTCGCTTATTAAAAACGCTGCATGAGGGGCCGCCAATCTGAGGAAAATAGAAATCGGCTTCTTTATTTGCCGGAGCGATAATGCCTTCCCATCGTTCAAACGTGTCAATTGGGTTTGCTGCAACGTTTACATCATTTTCATCCCAGGTTAGCTGAACACGTGCCCATGTTATGTCACTGAGATATTTGACTGCATCTTCCCGCTTAAGTATCGGTGAGGATTGGATCCCCCTGATTGTAAGTGCCTCGCTGACATCTTTACCTATCCGAACACTAAAGTCGCTATTTCTGTTTTTTTCAACGGTCCATCCGGGGGCACAACCAACAACTGTTACATCAAAATCACGGGGTTGTTCAAGGGTTGCATCGTTATCTGCATCAAAACTCCAGCGTAGGTATTGAAGTGTATCGGCATATCCTTCAACACGGATTACATCTTCTGTTACGCCATCATTATCCCGGTCATAAAACAGAAAAGGATTTTCAAAGAGTGGAATAAGTGTATCTGCATCTTTTGTTAAGTAAAGCCAGTTGAATGTTTCATCTCCCCCAAAATGAGAGTATTGCTGACATGGTCTTTGATAATAGCGATAATCAACTGTATGCCAAAGTAGGTTGTCATCTCCGTCATCACGTGCCCACCAGATTCTCAGACATCCTTCTTTGTCTGTTCGCACCGTGTTATAAAATGACTCGTCGAAGTAATACTGTACCATCTCGTCCACATCTTGGTCACCATCAGTGTCTTCATAATCAACAGCTACGTCCACTATCCCGTCAGCATTCCAGTCAACTATATACAGATCACTGTCGTAGTCCGGCTCGTTTCCAGCCTTTAGGTCATTATCTTCGTCAAATACCCTCACAAGCATTGGGTGCTTATTTGCGTTATGTTTGGGATCGGTGTCAACAAACCAAACTTCTTCGGGTTTTCCATCATTATTATTATCAATATAATGACGTTTCCCATGTCTGTCTGCTAATACTTTTTGAACCATTGCGGTATCAAAATGTATTTTATTTCCAAAGAATCGTTCAAATAACTTTTGTTTGGAAAGCACTTTTGAGTCTTGTTCTGAACTATTACTTTGAAGAATTATCAAAGAAAAAATGCAGATTACTCCTAATAGAAAATTTTTCATGCCGTTAATTTTAGATTTTGTTAGTATTTTAATTGCTGACTGCAAACTAGTTAGTCTGCGAGTTCCCTTCTCATACTTTCTAATATCTTTTCGTTCGCTTCAATTAAATGTTCTGTAGAGCCGGCTTTGTACCAGTCCAAAATCCGATCCTGGTGATAAAAAGGTTCCGGAGTTAGCAATTCGTTCTCCAGAGACGCGATTTTGTTGGATAAGTATCTGTTTTTTTCAGCCTGAAGTATTAATTTGGATTTAAGTATATTGAAGGATTTGATTTGCTCATTGAGTTTTTTTATATTCATTGAAGGATGATAATTTTCGACTTGATATTTTTGCAGAACCTCTTTTACTGGTTTTCCCGCACCTCCGTCTTTGTTTGGAGGATTGATGCCGAGAAGCCAGGCGATTGTTGGTGAGATATCAGTGTGTTCAAGATAGGGTAGCTTTCGTCCTTTCGCTATTCCCGGGCCAACGATTACAAAAGGAGTTAGCCAGCTATCTTCATCAAAGAGCGGGTGCCAGCCAATTATACTTTGACCGTGGTCGGAGGTAACGATTAATAAGGTATTTCCCCATTTGCCTGATTCTTTTAAATATGAAATGAGTTTGCCCAACAGTTGGTCAGCTTCCTCAATGGCACTTGCATAAGGAGAGTTTTTTCCGAATATATTTCTAAAATATGGTTTATCAGGCGAACTGGTATAAACGCCAACCCGTCCCTGTGTCCCGGGAGTCTGAAGGTGTATTCTTGTAAAAACCGGTTTCTGGGATTTTAAAATTGCGATAGATTGTTCTATCACCCCGGAATCATCAAGGGTAGGATCCATTATGCATGTGGTAAATCCTTTGCTTATTGATTTGTAGTCGGTTACATTAACAATGAATGCAGTTTGTCTTTGGGGAGACAATACTTCCTGTATCAGTTTAGTATCAGGCTTAATGAAAATGGTCCCGGCATGAAGCATCGGATTTGGAAATGAGCAACTGTTGAATTTGCTGTAGTCCCCGATCGTCGGGTGATGAGGCATAATCACATAGGATTTTTGAATAGAAGTACCGTTCTCAACTAATTTATTAAAAACAGGCATTTCTAATTTTTCAGGAGCTTCCCAGTGTAGGCCGTCAATTGTAAAGAGTATTACCTGTTCTATTTTTGTTTGAGCAGTAGCAATTATTATTGTTCCTGTAATCAGGTATAGTGAAAAAAGCAATCTCTTTCTCATGGTTATAAGTTATTTAAGAAAAAACTGTTTCTTACCTGGGCAAATACGTGTACAAATTTTCAAATATCCTCTCTCTTCATGTACTAAAAAAAGGATTAAATCATTTTCTGTAATATTTTTCAATTCAGCTTTTACATCAACACTTTTGATGATTGGTTCATAGTAGCTACAACCGTTGTTTTAAAAGAAATCGTGTGTTACTGATTTATACTTAGTAACACACGATTATTTGAAGCCCTCTTTCACTATTTGGTATTTCTCCGGATATTTTTGTGGATCCTGATGGCAATATATTAGTACTCCATCGGCGGTTTTTCTACCGGCTTTCAGGACTTCTTTAACGTATTCTGGTGTGGAATTACCCAAACGGCTGTGGGCTGTGGCATAAATATCAATGAATATAGGAAAATCAGGCTTTTCAAATAATTCCCTCATATGAATAATCTCATTTTCAACCTGGGCTGCATCCTGCAAGTTTGCGCCAACCGATTCTGCACGATACGGAAATAATACTCCATCAAACAACGGACCATATTCTTTAGCAAAATCTGGCGTTGTTTGTTTATAATAACAACATGGGATGAATACCAGTTGTGGGTTAATTTTCCGAGCAGCTTCGAGCATTTTTTTTGTATATTCAGGAGTATAAAATTTCAGATTGTGAACAAAATCGTCTATGCTCCAGGCAACCAGACTAGGCTCTGATATGCTTAGTTTAGCTAATTCCACAGCCCACCGTTTATAATCTAATCCATACGGTTCGGATGAATGCTTTGCAATGGGTTTTGATTCAGAGGGAGGAACAAGGGTAACCCAGACGTTTAAATTCGCTTTTTGTGCAAGAGGAAGAAATGCTTTCAAATCATTCCAGTCATTATCGTTTTGCCATATCAGCCAATGATAGGTATTGGCGTGAATATCGGCAAGTTCCGAAAGCAGACGTGGTATATCAACCCTCCCGTTTTTTAAACGAGGCGGAGCTCCATAAGTTCCAAGCGTTCCATATATTGTAAATTGGAGGCTTTCTACAGTATTGTTAACCTTTTTCTTTTGGGCAAAAATATTTGTCTGAAAAAGAAATAAAACACAAAACACAAAAAGGATTGATTTTCTCATGGGTTGATTTATTTATTATTTTTTGAAGTTTTAACTCCTACTTCTTTCATTAATTTACTAACCGCTATTGTTATTCTGTCTTCAATCTCATTTTTGAAAGGTCCGGGAAGTCCATAGTAAATCATACTTGTCTCTGCCTCATATCCACCCTCTTCCAGAACCCTCTTCGAGGGTATGTAGCACATCACTTGATTACAGTAACCGGCAACAAATAAATTTTCATTCCTGTATTTCTTTTTCATTTTTAATGAATAATCAACCACAACCTCATCTCCCATGGCCAGAATGGTTAGATCCCTGTTAAAACGCACTACCTGTAACGGGTAGGTGTACTCGCTAATGTCCCAGTTTTTATTATATGCTTCTAACATTAATTTAGCACGGCGTTGTTTAAATATATCCGAACTAAGGATATCACTTCTGCAAGAATCAATATTGAAGGACTGAAAACCAAGACTAACTTTTTGGTATGCAGTGCGGATTGGTGGATATATTGGCTTCAGATTGTTTGATAATAATACTTTTTGTACGGCATCTGTCAGTGATTTTCCATGTTGCATTGCAAGATCTACTGTGCCGCGTGGTTGTGGGTTCTGGTCGCCTGCACAACCTATGAAAAAAAGAGCTGTAGCTTCCGGATATGCTTTTTGGAGTTCGATCTGTGCAAAACCTGCATAATCGCCACTAATATTGATAGAGTTACCACCTAGCGTTGTATTATGGCAAGCATACCCAAAAAGAATCGCTCTAATCTTTCCATCAGGTGTTTTTGCTATTAAGACCGGTACATCATGGTCAACAGGTCCTTTGGGATTTATTCCATTTATAATTCCATGATCAGTTGGTTGACGACGGTTCATGGCGAAATCAGTTGATCCATGCCCGCTCCATAATTGCATAGGGGTAAGCTTTGCAAATGCCGAATCAATTATGTCAACGATATCTTCGATTAATTTCAGGTTGTAATTCACAGCTTTTCTTTGATCCTCGGGACTGAAATCAAAAATCATGCTTAATGAAGGCCATACTGCTGGTCCGCAATGGGTATGTGATGAATTCAATAATAGTTGTGAACGATCCACCCCATGTTTCTTTTCCACACGTTGTGCTATGCCTTCTGATATTTCCGGGCTTAAGCCCAGAAGATCCGTTGTCACTATCACCACCCGGTTTTTTTCATTTTTTTCAATAACCATAGCTTTAGCCCAGATGTCATGAAGCACTTCAGTCGAGGGTGCATTTCTTACAGCATAACCCGACATCCAAAAGGGTAAAGGAGGCGTTATAGGCCGTGAAGCAATGCCCACTTTCATATCGGCTCCTTTCGATACGCCTGTGACCAAGAGAAGTACAATTATCAATGTTCTTTTCATTTCCAAATAATTAAATGTTATCATAGATTCAGGTACAATTACATTGAAAAAATTCCTTTTATATAAAAAAAACTATCAACTCAAAAAACGGTTGAGGTTAACTGACTAAGTAACCCCAATCGGATTCTAATAACTCAGTGTACTAAGCATTTCAACAATTTCATCCGAAAAACTATTATATGCAAAGAGACAAAATCCCTGATAACCATACCGGTGAACTAATTGAAGTTGTTTTTCAACAATTTCAGCAGGAAGGGATTTAAGTACATTATTTTCCACATTATATATTTGTAGTCCGGGATATATACGATTGCTCATTCCATCAGGAGTATAATGAATTTGTTCCTTTAAAATTTCTTCAAATTCAACGGTGCTGGTCGTATAATTCATAGGAAATAAGTAATCGTTGATACCTTCTTTCAGCCAGGTTGCTCCATTACGATAAACACCATATGATTGTTTAGGGCCTACTCCGGCAGAAGATGTTACGACCAAATTTTTATCTTTCTCCTTTAACATCTTGTTTACTTCACAAACTAGCTCAAGAACCTGATCGGCCCTCCAATTTGACCATTCAATTCGCTTTCGTGCAAGCAAATCTTCTCCCTGAACGCCCGCATCACTTCTATACCAAATCATAATATCTTTGAGCAAATCAATCACGAACCTTGATGTACTTTCCATCGCACGAAAGCCAATAACCATTACTTTGCTATTCCCTGAATTATTGATTGTTATAATAGGTTCTCCTGTGCTCAGTTTCGCAATAACATCAGCATTTGAAACAACAGGTAGGCCACCCGATGTATTAATAGAAAAAGGTTGAAGCGAATTAATTGCAGGATGGTCACCATTTTTCTCAACAACGACCCGGCCTGCAGGCAATGGTTTTGTTCCAGTTAACCCAGTCAGCAATTGAAGATCGGGATATTCTGAAAGAACTCTATTCAATGGATCAATCCAGATAATATTTCCTCCCCGGTCAGCATATCGTTTTATAGCAGCAGCCATTGATGCGGAGACGTTTGTAAAATGACTGATGATCAACAAACCAGGAATGTGAAGTGCATCAATATTCTCAGGACTTTCAGAAACAAAAGCGAAGCCCACTTCCGTACAATTAAGATTACGTTCAACAACCCCAATTTCCCATACCCTGTCAATCTGAGTTTTTGGATGAAGAACACGGATGGGGAATTTATCTTGCTTAGTTGGAACAATTAATTCAGGATGATCCAAAAAGTTAAGTGGATCAAACCCTGAAGTAGCCTGGAAAGTAGAACGTGACACATCGGAATAATCAAAAGCTGCATTACAATAACGAATATAATCCAGATGAATACCATCAATATCATAAGCCAAAAGGTCTTTTAAAACGGATAACATGTATGGGTTAACTTCAGGGTGCCCAGGCGAAAGAAAAATTTGAGAATTATCATTGCGATCAAACGATCTGCTGATCCAGTCAGTAGTTTGTGGTTTTGAATAATATGTGCAACTCCAGGCCTGCACTTTTATTCCTACGGCATGTGCCTTTTTTATCAGATAAGCTAGCGGGTCAAACTGGTCGTCCGCGTTTACTTTTCCAATAAAATGTGACGATTTGAAATAGATATTTTCGCGCAACATAATATCGGGCAAAATGGTATTGATTCCTGCACGTTGACATTTTGCAATCATTTGATCAACGGCTTCAGCATTCACAAAACCAGTTGGATCGACCCATAAAGCACGTACCTTAAATTTTAACGAAGCCGTTTCTTCATTATTACTTTTTTGATTGCATGAAGAAAATAAAATTCCTATGATCAAAACAAGCAATGCAAAAACAATTTGCATTTTGTTAAAAATAAAAAAATTCCTATTTACAATTCTTAGGTTTGTTCTGTTTTGTTCTCTCATGATAATTCTATTTTAGTTGAATTAATGTTATTTCTCAAAACTATAAGGTTGGATTAGTGCAACCTTATAGTGTATCTCTGAATGCAATCAGAATTTTTTAATTCTGTGATTTTATTATCTCTCCATCGAACTTTGATTCCTCCTCCACTGTGGATTTGTAATACAATTGACCGTTGGTAGCTCCAATTTTTGCATCTGTTAAATCACTCATAAGTTCTCCGTTGAGTCATGTTTGCACCCTATCTCCAACAACCTTTATTCGTATTTTATCTCATTCTTCCTGTTTCAGGATATTCCCTTTTTCATAAGGAATGCAATGAAGCTAACCTCTTCCACAATATTCATAATATTATTGAGACGCCAAATAACCATATTCCTGCTCAGAGCCACTTTCACACACCAAATCCCCGTTACTTACATACCATTTTTAATTCCATATATTTTCCAACCGGAAAGGTCTTTACCATTAAAGATAGATTTCTTTTTCTGAGTTGCATTTCAATTGCTAATAAGGAAAATAGCAGTCAACAATGCTAAAACCGGGTTTTCATTAGAATGCTATTTGATGTTATAGTTCTCAGATTTTAATATTTCTAAACCAGATTACACGACCATGATCCTGTAGAGCAATTTTTCCTTTTTTAAACATCACGAAATCAGGATAGTTGTCCCATTTACTGATAGCTCTATGTTTATTCCGGTCGTCGTTCCAGCGTTCAAATTCAACAATTTTTTCTCCATTAAGACAAACATCCTATCCTGTACATATGCCGTGGGTGCCAACCAAATACCAAGTCAAACAAATATCTGCTCATGATAAAACTGCTTTCTGAATTTTGGTAATCGCTTCTGCAAATTTGTCCATATCCTCTTTTTCTCCCAACATGGTATTTTGAAAAATCCATACCGCCTCTTCATAACATGCTTTTTCCGCTACGGGGCAACATACTTTTGAATAATCCACTTCAGAAGGTATCGCATAACACATAAAATTCTTTTCAAGAAATAATGGTTGTTTATATAATGGTTGCGGATAACCCATAAAGCATGGAACTCCTTCAGCAGCTAACATTTTAGAGAATTCAACTTTCGGAAGATTATTAAATTTCGATTTATCGTATTTGAAAATGTAAATATGATAACTGTGCAATGTTTCACCCAACCCTCTCGCAAGTGGGGTAATTCCGTCAATTTTTTCAAGCAAAGAGTTCAGATAAGTCCCATTGTTATGACGTCGTTGGGTTTGCTCACCAAGCCTTTTTAATTGATTGGATAAAAGAACAGCCTGCATTTGTGTTATCCGGTAATTACACCCTAAATTATGGTGCTCATACCATTGGCCTCCTTTTACGCGTCCAACATTACGAAGTGAATTCATCATATCGTACAGTTTTTCATCGTTCGTGGTTATAATACCACCTTCTCCACTGGTCAAATTTTTTGAAGACTGAAAACTGAAACAACCGACATCGCCAATGCTTCCTAATTTCATTCCCTTATATTCAGCTCCATGTGCATGGCAAGCATCTTCAATAACCTTAAGATTATATTTTTTTGAAATTGCCATGATTGCATCCATATTGCACGACTGCCCTGCAAAATGTACTGGAATTATGGCTTTCGTTTTTTCCGTAATTGCCTTTTCAATTCCGACAGGATTAATATTATACGTATCAGGCTCAATATCAACAAAAACAGGCACGCAATTGGCCTCAAGAACAATTGAAGTTGTTGCAATAAAAGTATAAGGAGGAACTATAACTTCGTCGCCAGGTTTCACTCCACATGCAATTAAGGCAAGGCGTAAGGCAACAGAACCATTAACGCATGTTAATGCATATTTGGTTCCACACATTTCTGCAAACTCTTTTTCAAATTTAGCAACTAGATCCTCACAATCAGGATTTCCCCATTTGCCACTACGAACAACCTCTGCAACTGCGTTAACATCAGTTTCGTCATAAACAGGCCAGACAAAATTTTCATTGACCGTTTTTTCCCCTCCATTAATAGCTAAAATTTCCTTCATTGGTCTCGGATTAAAGATGATTATAACACAGTTGAACAGTTTGTAGTGAGGACTCGGGCATACACTTGATTGGTTCAATATTATTATTTATACATGACGCGAAATAGGCAATTTCGTTGTAAAAACCATCACCTGCATCTCCGGCTGCAATTTCTAGTAAACTATTTTCGGTAGCGATCTGTATCACTTCACCTTTGAATGTAGTGTAGAGCAAACTTGCATTCTCAAAAGTGGCGATGTATCCGGCCTGAAATGGGAAATTGGTATGGAATGTATTTCCTCCCTCAATTCTGACGTGAATACCTTTAGCTTTGTATAACCATAAAGCACTGATATAATCATGATTACTTAATTCTCCTGGAAGGTAATTACATTTTATTTCCTCAGGTAATCCTAACAGATAATTTACAAAATCGATATCATGAATTACCAAATCGAAGAGCGCCCCTCCAGATGAACCAAAATCCTTTTGCTTTTCTTTCCATTGTCCCCATGTAGGAATTCCTGAAAAACGGGATAAAGAAAGAAATTTCAATTTGCCATATTCTTCAGAATCAATCAATTGCTTAAGCTTCATATAAGGCGGCATAAACCTGACCACATGTGCTACCATTAATATCCTTTTTTGGTCTTTGGCCAAGGCTATCAGTTCTTCTGCCTGCTTTATGTTAAGGGTAAATGGTTTTTCAAGAAATACATGTTTGCTACACTCAAGGGCCTTTTTGGCCATTATATAATGCATGTTCGTATGCACGCAAATATGTATAGCATCCAACTCTTCTTTTTCAAGACATTCATCAAGTGTTTGATACTTCCGAATTTTTTTTAAAGTGTCAGATTCGATACTTCCGGTAGAAAAATTTCCCGATTTGGAAGTTAACTTTTTTTCAATTTCGTCAGTTTCAATGTCAACAATTGCAACCAAATCAAGTTCAGGATTTTTTATGATATTCATAGTATGGGTCATCCCCATAAAACCAAAACCTACCACTGCAACTTTCTTCATAATATAAAAGGTTGTTATTTAAATTGATTTTACATTAATAATTTTCTTCGCACTGATACAAACATATCTCAAAAGTACCTCAAAAAACAGGAAACAGATTATATGGAATTGTCAAATATTAATAGTATTTTGCTGCAAAATTGAGGCACAACTTAAGAAAACAAACAAAAAGATATCACCATGAAAGCGCAGTATCAAAAGATAATTATGAACGAGGGAGTGTCATTTATCGCAAAAAAACTGGAGTTTCCTCGTTTTGATAGTGAATTTCATTTTCATGCAGAATATGAACTAAAGTATGTTTTACATAGTAAGGGGAAACGTTTTGTTGGAGATAGTGTCGAAAATTTCAAGGAAGGGGATCTTGTTCTTCTGGGCTCTAACATCCCTCATTATTGGAAAAACGATCCAATCTATTTTGAGAAAGATGATTTGCTGGCTTCAGCTTATCTGATCATGTTTTCCGAAGATTTTTTGGGTCATAATTTTTTTCATTTACCAGAGATGGCTCCAATAAAGACATTGCTAAATAAAGCTAAAGGCGGAGTTTGTTTCGGGAATAAAGATAAGTGCGGTATTCCCAAAAAAATGAAACAATTACTTTCGAGTGAAGGACCTTCCAGAATTATCATTTTATTGGATATACTTTTTGACCTCGCAAAAGCCGAGATAGTACCATTGCTTACCGAAACATTTGTTTCAGAAATTCCAATGTTGAATTATAGTGATCATTCACTAAAACGCATGACTAAAGTACATGAATATGTGATCGAAAATTTTCGAAATAAAATTGAAGTCCAAGATGTTGCAAGTATTGCAAATATGACATCTCATGCTTTTTGTAAATATTTTAAGAAAAGTACTAAAAAAACATTCATGACATTTCTTGGGGAGTTGCGTATCTGTCATGCAAAAAAATTATTAATAGAAAAAGAGGAAATGGCTATTGCAGATATATGCTATGCTTCAGGATTTGACAACTTATCTAATTTTAACCGTAAGTTTAGGTCGATTACTGACTTAACGCCCACTGAGTTCAGAAGTAATTATATTAAGGATACAGTTTAAGCCCTAACAAACTGATAATCCAAAACAGAAAAGAAAGCATTGTTTATTTTTGCAGATCCAGTTTCAAACAAATATGGAGTTGCGAAAAGTATTGAATATTTCTATAATTTACCGGGAGGCCGTCTGTTTTTACCCTCATGACCGGTAATATCATCACCTAAGTCTTCTCGTGCTTCATTTGCAATTTTTTCAAGTTCTTCAACTATTTCAGGATTAGAATTAATTAAATTATAACGTTCTCCCGGATCACGTCTCAAGTCAAACAACTCCCTGTCAAATGCACGATTTTCATATACTTCTCCCGGCATTCCATCTTTTCCCGGAACAAAATCTTCGTAAGATCGCCCCGGATGAGGAAATACTAACTTCCATTCACCATTAGTCACTGCTTCCAAACTATTTTTTCTATAATAATACAGGAATTTTTTTCGGGGAGTGACATCTGTATTTCCTTTCATTAATTCAAGAATGTTGACACCGTCAATTTTTCTCTCCGGGAGTTTTGCTCCTGCTATATTGGCAAGGGTCGGAAGAATATCAATTCCGGAAACCATTTTATTACAAACGAGTCCTTCAGGAATTGTCCCTTTCCATTGCATCAGGCAAGGGACCCTTTGGCCGCCTTCAAATGAAGTACCTTTCCCCTCTCTCAATCCACCCGTGCTTCCGGCATGGTTCCCATAGTTAATCCAAGGTCCATTATCAGACGTTAATATCAGAAGGGTATTTTTATCCAGATTTAATTCTTCCAACGTTTTTACCAATTCACCAATGCTCCAGTCAATTTCCATCATTACATCTCCATACAGGCCTTGCTCCGATTTGTTTCTAAAATTATCGGAAACAGCTAACGGCACATGAGGAAGGGGATGGGCCAGATAAATAAAAAATGGGGTCGACTTGTTTCTTTTTATGAAGTCAATGGATTTTTCTGTAAAAGCAGTTGTAAACTGACTATTATCCGGATTTGTTTCAATAATATCATTTCCATTTATTAAAGGCAAAGGAGGATAGAAGTTTTTATTTGTTGGGTGATATGGCCACATATCGTGAGAATATGGGATTCCATAAAATTCGTCAAAGCCGTTTTGCAATGGAAGAAATTGACTCTGACAACCTAAATGCCATTTGCCAAATATGGCTGTTCTATATCCTTTTGTTTTTAAAATTTCAGCAATCGTTTCTTCCTGATTGTTAATTCCTATTTTAGATGAATGGTTAATCGCACCGCTAAAGCCAATCCGGTTTGGATAACAACCAGTAAGCAGACCTGCGCGTGAAGCACTGCATACGGCTTGTGGCGCATAATAATGAGAAAAGAATATTCCGTTTTTGGACATCCGGTCTATATGGGGAGTCGAATACCCCTGAGATCCAGTAATATCAATGTCGCCATACCCCATATCGTCGAGATAAACAAGTATAAAATTTACATGCTGAACGGACTCTTTTTTACAAGAACTAATGTTTAATGCGAAAAAAACAGTCAGAAAAAATGAAAGCAATTTCTTTAGCAAAACTTTTCAGGATTTTATAAAACTTTTTTCAAAAAAAATATAACCAAATGCTAACCTCTTCTATATTAATTTTAAAAACCAAAGAGGCCATCTAAATATATGATAGCCTCTTGGAAATAAAATAAATATTGAATTACTCAGTGATCGTTAGTGTAATCTTCTTCACTACTTCTTTTGTCGTATCTATGGAATTATTCGATGCTACAAAAACAACATCAAAAGTTCCTGCTTTTTTGAAAGTATATTCAAATAATTCAACTGGGGCAGCTGCAATCCCAACTTTAACAGGAGTGCTGTAATCGGGACCAAGATTAACCTTCTCAATATCAATTCCACCACTTACTGCCCAATGTTCACTTATAGGATCATTGAAAGGACTAGATGGATCAAAAGGAACATAAGCTTTCGGTCTTGCAAATGGATCAAATTGGTCACTTTTCGGATCAAAAATAGGACTGTTAGGATCATAGATAGGATTATCCGGATTGTATATCTCTAAACCTTCATGTAAATATTCATTACCAAAAAGAGTGAGCTGATTTGTTGTAACGACAGAACGAGCTGGCGCATTCTCAGCATTTTCATCCACTATCTGGAATCCCATACTATTCTGGTTAGCTAGTGTCAATGTAATAGGTGATGTGCCTGCATTATTTTCAAGATTCTTTTTGCTATTTATGGTAAACTCCTGAATAAACCATTGCTTTACTAGTCCATTTTCAGCCTGAGGTTTTGTCATATACTTAATGGCAATGTATACTGGCTTACCAGGAATTGCCAGATCAGAAATATCAACTGTTCCAGAGGATACAAGAGTAGCATTTGTCCCCAAAATGAGTGTACTGGTAATATCTGTCCAAGTAGCTTCTTTAACAGCGGAAAGGCTACTGTAATCACCGTTAAAATTGTTTGAAGCCAATACAGATACCTGATTTTCCTGAGTTCCGTATTGAACACTACTTTTAAATGAAATTGTCGCACCAGAACCGGTTAAGTCAATCACTCGACCACCATGATATTCATAATCTTTCAGGGTTTCGCCTGAATAAAATGAGATAATATGAGCATTACCTGTAATATGGAATGCTACAGCATCTCCAACTTTATATGTAAGAGAATCAGTTGTCACATCAAAGTCAGGATTATCCAATATTACAATTTCATCATTACAGGAGGCCATTATAAATAGCGCAACCAATAAAACATAATATTTTAGTTTCATATTGTCATTAAATTTAAGTTGTTTTACCACATCGGGTTCTGTACCATTTTCTGATTTGTAATCAATTCGTTCGTAGGAATTGGCATAAACAAATCCCTTTCAGTTACATTCGAATAATATTTTATAAACGGAGAGCCTGGATATTCAACAGCTAATCTGTTAGCCATTTCCTGGTTCACTTGTAAGAAAATACCCCAGCGCAAAAGGTCAGCTTTTCTTTTGTATTCCAGATTCAACTCGCGCATCCTTTCATCTTGCAAGAATGCCAGAAAGCTTTCTTTTGACGCAGTAAATTCAGGTTTAACATTACCTTCAGATTTGTCGTAGATTGTAGCTACTGCAGTAGCCCCTGTCCCGCCTCCACCACTTATCGTAATTGCTGGAGGACTACTATATTGTCCTTCATCATAGTAAGTTACACCTGTTAAATCCCGATTTAAAGTTATTGCCGTAACTTGACCTTCTGAAATTGTAGCAGTAGCAGTAGCAGTCACCGATCCTATATTAGTCCCAGTTCCAGTAGAAAAAGTTACTGTTGGGGCTGTGGTATAACCTGAACCATTATTGGTGATGGTGATTGTTTTCACCCCGGTTGACCATGCCCTTTGCCTTACTTTATTCACTGCTTCAATTGCTGCAGGAGTAGGGCCACTATTGATCTCATTTTCGGCTTCTGCAAATATTAATAAAACATCAGCGTACCTAAGAAATGTATAATTAATAGGTGTAGCATTAGTTGCTTGTGGTTCAAGAGTTTCATATTCCCTTCTATATTTGGCAGGTTGTTTTGTATTTTTTGTTCTTTGGTTTGTTGTAACATTTACCATATTTTTTTCACCTTTGACAGCTGATGAACCTGTGCTGTATGTAAAGTGCGCAATGCTCCACCAGAAGCGATTATCGCCTTCTTCAAAGGCATCATAAAGCTTTGAAGTTGTAGTTAAATAAGCTACACCTCTACCATGAATAGCAGCAGCCGATACTCCATTAATATAACCACTGTTGCCCGCCTCATATTGTCCTGTTGTATTATTACTCCAAATTTCAGCCTCAAAAAGACTTTCTTTAACATCGTATTTGTCTTGAGCAAGGTTTATAAAGACCTGTGGATAACTAGGGTTCAGTTCATGTCCGACTTCGGAATCGTCCATTACTTTTTTAGCCCAATTGCGTGCTTCCTGATACCGAGTTTCATCTTTTAACGGTTCTCCTGCCATTTGTAAATTAACACGGGCCAACATTCCTCTTACAGCCGATTTATTAACAACCCCAGGAGATACTACATCCTTGATCCCTTTTACTAGAGGTTCGGCAGCTTCCATATCTGCAATAATCTGTGCATAAACTTCTTCAATCGTATTTCTTGATTGATCAACATTATTAACTGATGACGTTGGCTCTGTTTTTACAGGAATGCCTCCGAAGTAGGTCACTAAGTAAAAGTGATAAAAACCTCGCAAAAACAACATCTCCCCGCGAACAACATCTCTGAATTCCTTATCGATGTCAGGATTATTGTCAACATTTGCCAGTAGGACATTAGCTCGGTTTATTCCATCATAAAGTGCTGTCCACAAATACAAGGTATATCTGTCAGATGGATTATAAAAATAATTCCAAGGACCTGTTGTTAAGCTGGTTCTATTCATAAATGCTTCATCCGCAGTCCATGCCATCAGGTAATTTCCAATTCCATGAAACCTGGCTTGTCCAAGAATATCATAAACGCTATTCTTAGCAAAGTTTATTTGATCTTCTGTTTCGTAATAATTACGCGGGTTCAAAAAGTCAGTTGGAGTTGTATCCAGATACTCATTGCACGAACTCAATCCCATTAAAATAATTAAAACGAATGAATAATATTTTATTTTCATTTTACTTGAATTTAAACGTTTTTAAAATGCTCCTTTTATTCCAAAAAGAATAGCTGGCGACTTCGGATAAGAAGAATAATCGTATCCCGGAGTAAGTAAGTTACCACGGGTCGATACTTCTGGATCCAATCCTGTATAATTGGTCCATGTAACAAGGTTTTGAGCAGAAATATTAATGCTCAACTGACTAAGGTAAGCCTTCCTAATAAATCGTTCAGGAATTGAATAGCTTAAGTTTACGGTTTTGAGTCGCACAAATGAACCATCTTCAACTACTCTCGATGAGTGATATCCGATGGGGCCTTGTCCCCCAGCTCTGTAATTCTCATTAGTAGCATTTTCCGGTGTCCAACGATTCACGTAGCTTGCATATTGATTAATAAGTGCATATTTGTTACTGTTACCTTCCAATAATAAGCGGTTAGCATTATATACATCATTCCCGTACGACCATTGGAAGAAAATATTCAGGTCGAAATTTCTATACGAAAGATTATTGGTAAAACCACCAATATGCTTTGGATTTCCCCGTCCGATAAATGTTACGTCTGCATTGTTCATGGTGCCGTCTCCATTTAGGTCACGATATTTTATATCTCCAGGCTGAATTGAACTTCGCGTAGAGCCGTTCCCCGGCACATCAGGCTTTAAAATATACACTCCCGGAGCAGGATTCTCAAAGTCTTCATATTGATAGTTTCCTTCCCATATATAACCAATCATCATACCCGAGGATCTTCCAATTTCTGCAAGATATAAAGGTTGTCCAAACTGAGATACATACGATACGGTACTGGGAAGATTCCGTTGTCCATTGGTCAATGCCAATACCGAATTTTTGTTAAAGCTTATATTAAAGTTACTCTGCCATGTAAATGAAACGGTTGAAACATTAGTTGTATTAACTGATATTTCTAATCCTTCATTTTTTAATCTACCTATATTTTTAACTGCTTTTGAAAAACCTGTTGTTGGAGGTAGATCTGCCCGCAGTAGCAGGTCTTCTGTTGTTTTTCGATAAATTTCAAACTCAAACATAATCCGATTTTCCAAAAGACCTAACTCATATCCCAGGTCAATAGTTTTCACGGTTTCCCACTTTAACCCTGCATTTCCAACATTGCTAACGTATGCACCTCCTTCAGCCATTGCATTATTGAATGAATAACCATGGCTCACCAGATCGAATGATAAGCTAGAAGAGTAATCAAAGTCCCCAATGCGGTTATTCCCCGTACTACCATAACCAAACCGTAATTTAGATGTTGAGATCCATGGCAAGGCATTGGCAAAGAATTCTTCTTTATGCATATTCCAGGCAGCTGCCATTGATGGGAAATACCCCCAATTGTTAGGGAATTTTGATGAACCATCAGCCCTGAATGTTCCTGTCAGAATATACATTGATTTATAGTTATAGTCTGCCCTGAAAGCATATGAGGCCAATTTATTCTCACTGTTTGAAAAGGCAGGGTTATAAGCTACTCCTTCATTAAGTCCATCCATACCTAAATTTTCATTTGGAAGATTTTTCCCTCCATAACCATGTATGTTAGTATGTAACTTGCTGGCCTCGAATAATGCCAGTCCTGTTATAGTATGATTTTTATTAATGGTTTTCTTATATGTAAGGGTATTGGAAATATTGAATTGATTTCTGCTGGTAGTTCTAATTAATCCAAAAATACCATTCTGGTTATTCAAGTTTGCCGGACTAGCTTGAGCAGTATTTGAATTATAGAAAGCTTCATTTATGAATGTATTTTGACGCGTGCCAAAAGTAGATTTAAAGGTAAGATCTTTAATAATATCATAACTTATATATCCGTTTGCTTCCAATAATTTGGTTGTTCTAAACGAATATTGGTTTTTTTGGCTTATATAAGGATTGATCCTGATATCACTTGTTGTTACTGCAGCTTCATCATATAATGAAGTTAACAAGTCAGTGTCAGGATAGAAATCGACAGGCCTGTACATCCAGGCACTTGACAATACAAATGATGTAGGGTTGGCATTACTATATTGCCCTTCATTTATCACCTGTCCTTGCTGTTCTGAAACTGCATAGTTAACCGTTACACCAGTTTTAATTTTATTACTGATCTCCTGGTCAATAGTAACCCTGCCAGAATATCTGTTTAAGCCGGTATTAATAATAGTTCCTTTTTGATCGTAATATGAACCGGAAATAGAATACCGTGTTGATTTTGTTCCTCCCCTCATAGCAAGATCATATATTTGGGTAATACCTTGCTGGAACAAATGATCCTGAAGATCAAGGCCAGCCATTCCTTTATAGTAGTCCAGATCTTTATCATCCAAAAAGTAATAGGCTGTGGTATTAGAAGTAGGATGAAGCTCTTGTTGGTATTTCACAAATTCGTATGGACTCATTAATTCTATTTTACTGGGAGCCATTTGTATTCCGGTAGAACTGCTGAAAGTAACCACGGGCCTTCCTACCTGACCTCTCTTGGTTTCAATCAATATTACTCCGTTTGCACCTCTTGACCCATATATGGCGGTTGATGATGCATCTTTCAAAATCGTCATTGACTTAATTTCCTCCGGGTTTAAGGTTTTTGGATCCGGATCTTCCACAGGAAAACCATCTATAACATATAATGGGGAGGTGCTTTGAGTTAATGAACCATTCCCCCTGATTACAATATTTATTGCTGCTCCTGGTTGCCCGTCTGTAGCAGTTACCTGTACTCCGGCAACGCGTCCTGCAAGTGCTTCATCAAAAGAAGCAACTGGTGCTTTTGCCATGTCCTCTACCGAAGCAACACCCACTGAGCCAGTAAGATCTGGCTTCCTTACTGTTCCATAACCAATTGCAACCACCTCTCCCAAACTAATGGACTCTTCTTCCATAACAATATTAAACGTAGTCTGCTCCTCACAGGAAACCTCCTTTGTTTTCATCCCAACAAATGAAAACGCAAGAATTTTTGCAGACGTTGGTATGGATAGTTTAAATTTTCCATCCACATCAGTAATTGTTCCTGACGAGGTGCCTTTTACAGCAACAGTTACTCCAAATAATGGAGCTCCCTGAGTGTCTTTCACTGTTCCCGAAATCTCTTTTTTATCCTGTTCTGCCACAACAGAATTCCGTTCCAAGGAGACTGATTTTAGATCTCCAGCGACAGTTGACATTATTGAAAAAATAACAAAAACTGCCAGCAACTTAATACGCAACAAAGCTCCCAATAAACATTCTGTCAGGAAGCATTCTCTTTTCTTTTTTTCTTTCATAAAAAAAATTGCTAGGTTTATATTCAACATTGTGAGAAATCATAAACTTTGAAAACCTATTCTTGAAAATAAGTTCTTTAATTTCAGATGCCCATTTTAACGTTTTTTCACAGTTCAAAAGTAGAGAATCAATACCTATTAAAACGGTACAATACTGTCGCCCACTAATACAATATTATCCAAACTGAAAATACTAATTATTCATTGGAAGTTTCCAGTCATCATTGCCATCATTTTACGATTACAACAAAAACGAAACAGTTACCGTGCATTTTATGGACAAAAACCTATTACAAGAGTAAAAAACTTGGTAATTAAGAGCAATCCCTTTTCTCATCAGACTGAAGTCAATCATGACAAATTTGTATTTGCTTTCTTCAAAAAGATTTAATTTTGGACTCCAAAAGTGTCCTATGGTAAAGTTTTTGTGGCTTCTGACAGCTGGTTTTAACAAAAAAACAAACAAGTTCATGAACAGTGTTCATCGCAGAAATGACTATCGTTTGAAATATCAGAAAAATTGATTTGCAAGTGACAATTATTTTTTATCTTTAGCCCTCCGAAAATTGAGGCTAAAAAACTAAAAGAACGAATAAAATAAAGTATTATGGAAGTTAAGAAGTCGCCAAAAGCGGACCTTGAGAATAAGAGGAACTTATTCCTGATGTTGGGTTTGGTTATTGCTTTGGGGTTAGTCCTTGCAGCTTTCGAGTATAAAACCTCGCCTAAAAAAGTGGATTCACTGGGGAAGGTTGAGATGCAGGAAGTAGAAGAAGAAATCATTCCGATTACTCGTGAGCAGGAAGTAAAACCACCGCCACCTCCTCCGCCAAAAGTTGTAGAAGTATTGAATATTGTAGAGGATGACGTGGAAATTGAAGACGAACTGGAAATTGAAGATACCGAAGTTACGGAAGACATGATAATCGATGTTGCTCCGGTTATCTCTACTCAGGAAGAAGAGGAAGAAGAAGACACCCAGGTTTTCTTTATTGTTGAAGATATGCCTGAATTCCCTGGTGGGGAAATGGCGTTGAGGCAGTTTATTGCCAATGCGATAAAATACCCGGTTATTGCCCAGGAAAATGGTATTCAGGGCAGGGTTTACGTTACATTTGTTGTTGACAAAGATGGAAGTATTTCCGATGCACGCATTGCCAGAGGGGTTGACCCTTCACTCGACAAAGAAGCTTTGCGTGTGGTAAATACCCTTCCAAAATGGAAACCCGGGAAACAGCGTGGAAAACCAGTACGTGTATCTTACACTGTTCCAATTAACTTTGTATTGCAATAAGAAGGAAAAAAATATTTTTATGCTCCTGGTCCCTATGTGGGGTCAGGAGTTTTTTATGTTACGACATTTAATGTATGATTGAAACTACTCCGCAAACAGAAAAAGCTGTAATTGTTGGTTTAATTTACAATAACCAGGAAGAAAAACAGGCTCTGGAATACCTCGAAGAACTCGAATTTCTGGCGGATACCGCCGGAGCGGTGGTTTTTAAAAAATTCACACAGAAGCTGGATGTTCCGAATGTTTCAACTTTTGTGGGTCCCGGTAAGTTGGAAGAGATAGGCAATTACATAAAGGTAATGGAAGCCGACACCGTTATTTTCGATGACGAATTGACTCCCACACAATTAAGAAATATTGAGCGGCGACTGGAATGTAAAGTATTGGATCGCACCAACCTGATACTTGACATCTTTGCCCGACGTGCAAAAACAGCACATGCAAAAACACAGGTTGAGCTGGCACAGTACCAGTATCTTCTGCCTCGCCTTACCCGAATGTGGACCCACCTCGAAAGGCAACGAGGAGGAATTGGGTTGCGTGGCCCTGGTGAAACGCAGATTGAGACCGACCGCCGTATTATTCTCGATAAAATTGCCCGACTCAAAGAGCAATTAAAAAAAATTGACAAGCAAAAAGCAACGCAACGGAAAAACCGGGGCAAGCTGGTTCGTGTTGCATTGGTAGGGTATACCAACGTGGGGAAATCAACACTGATGAACCTGATGGCCAAGTCGGAAGTATTTGCTGAGAATAAACTTTTTGCAACACTCGACACTACCGTGCGCAAAGTAGTAATTGTAAACCTTCCGTTTTTGCTGGCTGACACGGTAGGTTTTATCCGGAAGTTGCCCCACGACCTGGTAGAGTCGTTCAAATCCACTCTCGACGAAGTGCGCGAAGCCGATATTCTTGTACATGTGGTGGATATTTCGCACCCCGGGTTTGAAGAACAAATAGAAACGGTAAACAATACACTGAAAGAAATAGATTCGGGCGACAAACCCAATATTTATGTTTTCAACAAAATTGACGCATTCAGCTACGTTGAAAAGGAGGAAGATGATCTAACACCGAGAACAAAAGAAAATTTCTCCCTCGATGAATGGAAAAATTCATGGATGGCCAAAAATAACACTCCTGCCATTTTTATTTCAGCCAAACAAAAAGATAATATCGATGAGTTGAAAAAAATCCTGTACGATGAAGTAAAGGTAATTCATTCACAGCGCTTTCCGTTCAACGACTACCTTTATGACATTACCTGGGAAGAAGAGTAAAAGGGACTGTCCGGTTCATCCTGACAGAATTTAAAGCGAATCAGATCTTTTTTCTATTAACCGGTACTTTTTCAGAGTTTAGGCAAACAGAATACAGGTCGATCCGGCGATCTTTCAGATATTTACAAAAGGGGTTAGAAGATTAATATCCCCTACAACACAAAAACATCGGCAGCCCCGCTCCGCGAAGTAAGTTTCACATCACACTTTGTTGTTAGCGGCTGCAAAGTTGAAAGTGCCAGTTCCGGAGTATTGTTTTCGGCTGAAAGGTGACTTAAAAAAACACATTTCAACTGAACACCCGCACTTTCTTCGAGCAGGTTTAGCGCCTGCCGGTTCGACAGGTGTCCGTTTGAGGATGCCACACGTTGTTTCAGGTAATACGGATAAGGACCTGTTCTCAGCATCTCCTCATCATAGTTGGATTCCATAAATACGGCATCGCACAACCCCAGATGAAAAGTTACGTTTTCGCAGGGTTCGCCAATATCGGTAAACACTCCTACATTTTTCCCGGCGTATTCAACCCGGAATGAACAAGGTTCGGAGGCATCATGATTCTTCAAAAAAGGATGTATCGTAAATTCCCCCACATTTAACGCTGTTCCGGGTTCAAAAAAACGGGGATATGCTGGAAGCATATTTTTATAGGAGGCATGAAATGTTTTGGCTGTAAAGTAAACCGGCACATTCAGTCGTTTGGCCAGAACCCTTGCCCCGCGGACATGGTCGCTGTGCTCGTGCGAAATAAAAACCGCCTTTACTTTCTCTGAATCCAAATTCTTCTCCTTTAGCCTGAGAAGAATTTGTTTGCAGGAGATTCCGGCATCGATCAGAACAGCATCTTTTTTATTCCCTATATAGTAACAATTCCCATTGCTCCCTGAGGCAATGGCGCAGATTTCAAGCATTTTTTCAAATTTTTGCGGACTAAAAATAATTATTTTGTCGCGAAAGTCCGGAAACCTTCCTTTTTAAAGGAAGCATGTTCCGGGTCATTTTAAGATAATGGATTTGCATAGCGGGCTGAATCTTTTGTTCACCCCTCTACCCAAAACACACTACTTTTCAATTAATTACAGAGACGAAAGATTATTCTGAGCTGTTAAAGTAACTGCTATTGTCCCAGCAATGGGTACATAATTTTTCCTTGGGCAGCCCAATGGCATTTACCAAATCGGGCAACGTTTGAAACTGGAGCGTTGTCAGGCCCAGGTTTTTCCGGATGCGTTCCACCATTGCTTTATACTCGTCTGTCTCCGGATTGGAATATTTTGCCATATCTACTTCACCCTTTCCCTCCAACTGGCTGATTGCTTTTCTGGTGGCCAGTTCAAGCGCCTGGCGTGAGCGCGAAAAATTGAGAAATTCACACGGATAGGTTAATGGCGGACAGGCAATGCGCATATGCACTTCACTAATTCCCTCCTCGTGTAAATCACGTGTATTATCTTTCAATTGTGTGCCACGCACAATAGAATCATCAAGAAAAATACCCCGTTTCCCTTTTATAATTGCCGGGTTCGGGATCAATTTCATCTTCGCCACCAACTCACGGGTTGCCTGGTTTTGGGGCATAAAACTGCGCGGCCAGGTAGGTGTATATTTGGCATAAGGCCGCATATACGGAATTTTTCGCTCGTTGCTGTAACCAATGGCATGGCCAAGCCCTGAGTCGGGTATACCGGCCACAAAATCAGCCTCTACCTCATCTTTACGGGCCAGTGCAGCCCCACAACGGTAACGTACTTCGTCCACATTTATTCCCTCGTAATAGGAAGGAGGGTACCCATAATAAACCCAGAGGAACGAACAAACCTGCATTTGTCGGTTAGGTTTACGAATCTGTTCATATCCATCGGCTGTAATACGAACAATTTCTCCCGGCCCCAGATACTTCTCAATTTCATAATCGAGGTTTGGAAATGAATTGGTTTCGGAGGCAACGGCAAAACCATCCCCATTTTTACCAATAATTACCGGAGTTCTTCCCAACTTATCGCGAGCGGCAATCAGCATATTCTCTGTAAGAATTAAAAGAGAGCACGACCCCTTTATTTTATCGAAAACATTCTCAATTCCCGAAACAAAATCGTCTCCTTTAGCAATAAGCATGGCCACCAGTTCGGTAGGGTTTACGCTACCCTGGCTGGTTTCGGAAAACGTACGATGGCTTTTCAAAAATTCTTCCTCCAACTCATCTGCATTTACTATCTTACTAACCGTAGAGATAGCAAATTTCCCTAAATGCGAATTTGTAACAAGGGGTTGTGCCTCGGTGTCACTGATGACTCCGATTCCGGAGTTACCGCTAAAATCTCTCAGGTCGTTTTCAAACTTGGTACGAAAATACCCGTCTTCCAGGCTGTGAATAGCCCTCTGAAAATTATCCTTCGGATTAAAAAAAGCCAACCCTGCACGCTTGGTGCCCAAATGCGAGTGATAATCGGTTCCGTAAAATACAGGGAAAACACAATCGGTTTTTGAAATAACGCCAAAAAATCCGCTCATTTGTTTTTGATTTTTCGTTTAATTCAGGTTCGCAAAATATGACAATTTTCAACGAACCAGCAACTGAAATACTATTTCTTTTTTAACAATCTGCAAACAACAAAAATGTCCTATGGGTGATTTTATATGTGAATGTGCCGGCACCTGGCCGACCTATCTCCCATCATTTTATTTGACAAGCCTGGAAATAGCTTTAAACTCCGGTGCCGCTGCAGAACGGGTCAGTTCAAATAATATCGATTCAACCGAAGTCATTAAAATCCCTTCAAACCTGAACCGCTCTTTGGCCAGTTCAATATTCTCCGGGTTGCGGGATGAAACGCAATCCATCACCACTACCGGATTCAGTCCGGCTTCCTTCAAATCCACAGCAGTTTGCAACACACACACGTGGGATTCAATACCACACAAGATGATATTTTTAGCATTCAGTTCTTTCAGCTTTTCGATTACTGAAGACTCATCGCAACAGCTAAAATCTTTTTTTTCACTGTATTGAAATGCCGGCAAAATTGATTTGATTTCGTCTATCGTTTCTCCCAGGCCTTTGGTGTATTGCTGGGTAACAACAAGAGGCAAACCCAGCTCATTCAACCCCTGAATAAGTATCTGACAATTTTGTAAAAACTTTTCTTTTCTCCACATAACCGGAAATAATCTTTCCTGTATGTCAATGATAAGTCCTGCAGTATTTTCTTTTGTGATGCGCATAATAAATATTTACGTTCAAAATTTGTTTTAATCAGCGGGCATTTCCCCGCAAAAATGGGAGTACATTATTTCCCTGATAATGGGAGCCCGTTCCCTGCCTGTAAACGTGATTTATCTCCCAAATAACCTCCGTGATGACGTTTGGCATAATCGCCGCTGGTAAATCCGATTTTTGACATCAACGCTACTACCAGCGCATCGCCAATTACGGTCATTACCGTAGTAGAAGTAGTCGGAGTAAGCCCCAGCGGACACACTTCTTCCGGGTTGCCGGTAGAAATAAAAACATCGGCACTTTTTGCCAGTACACTTTCCGGGTTGCCGGAAATAACTACCAGTGGCAATCCGGGATAAAGATTTTCAGCCAAATCAACCAACTCCACTATTTCACGGGTTTTGCCCGAGTTGGAAATCAGTAAAAGCACATCGTTTTGCTGAACCACCCCCAAATCGCCGTGCTGCGAATCACTGGGGTGTAAAAATACTGCCGGGGTACCGGTCGAACTAAATGTAGTGGCAATATTCAGGGCGATCTGGCCGGCCTTCCCCATTCCGCTGGCCACCAACTTCCCGTTTCGCCCGTGAACCTGCTTATGAATAAGGTCAACAGCCTTTGAAAACGCCTCGGTTACAGGTATTTTTTTTATGGCCTCTGCCTCCTGGGCAATGACACTTTGGATCAATTCTTCCATCTGCTATAAAATTTGACGCAAATCTAACGGAAAAAAATGAGTCTCCAACCGAATGTGTCCTCTATACTTTCCACTCTCTTACACTCTTTGGAAAATAAAATCCATTTCTGACGGAAGTGCATTACCGCATATCAAAAAAAAGGCACATATTGATAGTTCTCGATTATTAAATATTTGGTACTTTTGCCCATTATTTATCACTTCAGAACATCTAAATAATTGAAATGAAGATTCATGAATATCAAGCCCGAAATTTATTCAGGAAGTACGGGATTCCTGTCCCGGATGGAGTTGTTTGCCATTCGGTAGAAGAGGTTGAAAAAAATGTACCCAACGATGAAAAGTTAAGAGTAGTAAAGGCCCAGGTACATGTTGGGGGACGAGGAAAAGCCGGAGGTGTAAAACTGGCGAAAACAAAGGCCGAAGCCGTAGAGAAGGCAGGTCAAATCCTTGGAATGGACATTAAGGGTCTTACCGTGGAAAAAGTATTAGTGGCCGATGCCGTTGATATTGAAAAAGAGTTTTATGTAGGATTAATCAACGATCGCAACACCAAGTCAATAACACTGATGGCCAGCGCTGAAGGCGGTGTGGAGATTGAAGAGGTTGCCCGCGTATCGCCCGAAAAAATCATTAAAATGAGCATCGATCCGGTTATGGGATTGATGGACTGGCAGGCCCGCGAAGTTGCCCTGCAACTATTTGATGATCCGAAACAGATGCGCAAGGCCGCAGCCATTTTTGTAAAGCTGTACCAATTGTATAAGGAAACGGATTCTTCGCTGGCAGAAATCAATCCGCTGGTATTGACACCCGACAAACAGGTACTCGCCATCGATGGGAAAATGAACTTCGACGACAATGCCCTGTATCGTCAATCGGAAATACTTTCCATGCGTGAAGCAACCGAAGACGAGCAGAAAGAGATTGCCGCCAATGAAAAGGGACTCTCCTACATAAAACTGGACGGCAACATCGGCTGTATGGTAAATGGAGCCGGACTCGCCATGGCGACAATGGACATGATTAAACTGTATGGCGGTGAACCGGCCAACTTTCTTGATATTGGCGGGTCATCCAACCCACAAAAGGTGGTGGACGCCATGAACATTCTACTGAGCGACAGCAACGTAAAGGCTGTAATGATCAACATCTTTGGTGGAATTACCCGCTGTGACGATGTGGCACGTGGCCTGGTAGCTGCTCTGAAAAATATCGAGACTGAAATTCCGATTGTTGTCCGGCTTTCAGGGACAAATGCCAAGGAAGGACTTGAAATTATCAGGGAATACGGACTACCTAATGTTTCAACCATGAAAGAGGCGGCACAAAAAGCCATCGAATTAAGTCAAAAATAGTTCGGAGTTCAAAGTTTAAAGTGATTTAGGAATGAGCATATTAATAAATAAAGAAACCAAAGTTTTAGTTCAGGGAATTACGGGGCGCGACGGAGCGTTTCACACTTCTAAAATGAATGATTACGGAACCAACATCGTAGGAGGAATCTCTCCCGGAAAAGGAGGAAGCGATGTAGGCGGAATCCCTGTATTTGATACAGTGCAAGAAGCTGTTGATGCTACCGGCGCCAATGCATCGGTAATTTTTGTACCGGCCCCTTTTGCTGGCGACGCTATCCTGGAAGCCAGCTACGCTGGTGTAGAACTGGTTGTTTGTATTACAGAAGGTGTCCCGGTTCAGGATATGATGAGAGCCATGCCGGTGCTGAAACAGAACGGAACCAAACTGATTGGAGCCAACTGCCCCGGGCTGATTACCCCGGACGAATGCCTGATTGGAATTTTACCCGGTAAAATATTCAAAAAAGGAAATACCGGACTTATCTCACGGTCGGGAACCCTGACCTACGAAGTGGTGAACATGCTTACCACAAGCGGGCTTGGACAATCGACATGCGTGGGTATCGGCGGCGACCCGGTTGCAGGACTTTACTTCATCGACCTGCTGGAAATGTATGAAAACGATCCGGAAACGGATGCAGTTGTACTCATTGGTGAAATTGGTGGCGACGCTGAAGAACAGGCAGCACAATATATCAAAGAAAAAATGACCAAGCCGGTGGTGGCCTTCATCGCAGGACAATCGGCCCCTCCCGGAAAAAGGATGGGACATGCCGGCGCGATTATTTCCAGCGGTTCAGGAACTGCTGAAGAAAAAATCAAGGCATTTAACGAAGCCGGAGTACTGGTAGCCAAAGAGCCCGGAGAGATACCCGGGTTAGTAAAAGAAAAGCTCGGAATTTAAAAAACATAAAAACCGGTCACTATCAGCTGACCGGTTTTTTTTCATGTATCATTTGGGTACTCAAGGTTTCATCGCCTTTTATTTTCTCCTCCGGCAAACTGCCTTCCCATTCACTTTTGAAATTTCCTCATTTCCCATTGGGAGTATTACCGCTTTACGCAACCTGATATTTTCAGCCATTTATTATTCTTTACTTTCGAAAAAAATTATGATAACTGATTTTTTAATTTTCCTCCCAGTAAGCTATTTCAGACTCATTTTCCGGAGGAACCGTTAGTATTCTATCGTCAGGAGAAAGGCCATCTTCAATCACCACCTCTTCTTCATTCTCCAGGCCAGGTGTTACTATTTTTTTTCTAATCTGACCAGCCTCCATTAAGTAAACATACGAATCTCCATTATTTTTAAAGAGGCAGGATCTCGGAATTTTTACCACATCAGGAAGATGTTTCAAAACAATTTTATTGTTGGAAGTCATGGCCGGTTTTATTTTCTCCCCATGCACATCCAGGTCAATCATAATTTTAAAAACCTTCATATCAAAACCCTGCAAATCCTGTCCTACATTTGAAATGCTCGAGACTACGCCCTTAAACGTTTCCCCGGGCAGGGCGTCAATTGTAACTTCCACACTGTCGTGCAAATCTACTTTGGTAATGTCAATTTCCTGTACGTATGCCTCAGAAACCGGTTGTGACATGTCAGGAAGAGTAGCAATGGTCGGCATCCAGATGTTGACATCGTCGCCAACACGGAGCTTCTTTCCATTCCACATTTTGGCATACATAACCATTCCGTTTTTGGGCGTAGTTACCCGGGTAGCAGCAATAGCCCTTTTGTAAAGAGAATCTCTTTTATGATTATAGGAGTAGCGATCTTCAATCCGCCCGGTTTTCATTTTTAATTCCAGTCTTTTCAACTCGTAATCACGCTGTTTTTTCTCCATGTCCCGGATGGTTTTATCGTATTCCATCTGCTTTTTGCGCTGGTATGCAGGCGATTCGTACTTAGACTGCTCCAGTTCCAGCTTCTTATATTCCAGGTCATAAACAAATTCTCCCAACTCTTCCCTCAGCTTGGTTAGCTGGATGGAAGAGTCAATTTTGGCATCATTCAATTCAGCCCTGCGTTTTTCAAGGTCTTCCCTGTTATTTTGCATTAGCTGCGTGACTTCTGCTCCATCGAGCGTAGCGACCCAATCGCCTCCTTTTACCAGCGTCCCCTCTTCTACCATATCTTTAATTGTCAGTTGATAGATGCGTAGATCCCTGCGCTTCAACTCGTCGGGAAGACTAATAACAATGGCATCCTTTCCCTGCACCTCGCCTTTCACTTCAAGAGAAAGTTCAAAACTCCCTCTTGAAACTGTATGTAATCTTTCATCAGGGCCGGAAGAAAGGGCCAGCCCAATAGCCGTTGCAACCACTGCTACAAGAACGAGAATCCATATAAGTTGTCTTCTTTTTATGGCCATAACTGACTTTTTAATAATCGTTTACAATCCGATCAAAATCCTCCGAAAGCGACACATTATTTTCAAAATCATGAAGTGTCAGCCTTCTGATTGTGAAATAATAGTCCCAGAACGATCGTAATGCCCGAATGTAAGCCCGCCGTGCCTGATCCTGGTCGTTTCTTGCTAGGTTGAGCTTGGTTACATCCACTTTACCAATCAAAAAACGCTGCTGTGTAACGTTGTATCCAAGCTGAGCAATGGTATCGGCCTTGGCGGCATTTCTCACCTGGTTGCCCTGCAGGTTAAACTCCATGACATTCATAATCACATTTTGCTCAAAATCCATCTTCTCCTGGTTTACACTGATACGGACCACTTCCCGGTTAGACTTTGCCATGGCCAATTTTCCCTTGCGTCTTCCCCAGTCGAGAATGGGAATATCAACCCCCACCCGCAATCTTTGTCTGTCAAGAGGATTTTGATAAACCTTATTGAAATCGTTGGCATTCTGGTTTAGTCCATAAAGAGCGAATAAATCCCCGCTTACCCCGTTTTCACTTTTGGCCTGGTTCACTTTCCGGTCTTCTTCAAGAAGCCTGCGTTGCTGATTCAGCATTTCCGGATTGTTGACAAGTGCCATATCAACAGCCTCTCCTACTTTTACCTTTAAGTCAGGTAAGTCATTGGGAACAATACATTCAATCTTGGTTTCTTTGCTGAATCCTAAAAAGGAGTTCAGCTCGGCCAACGCCCGTTCCAGCGCAAGAGAAGACTGGGTTAGGGCAAGCGTCGAATTCATAAAGTTCAGTTCCAGATTGAGCAATTCGTCTTGCGTTACAGTGCCAACCTGGTAGCGGCCTTTCCCAATTTTAAACAACGTATCGGCATTAGCCAGGTTGGTTTCTGCAATTTTTACTTCTATCTCGGCATCTACCAGGTCGAAAAAAAGACGTGAAGCCTTAATGGCCAGCTCTTCTCTCGACTGGATAAAATTCTTTTTAGCCTCTTCAAATTTCAGCGGCTCTATCTTGGCGGTCCATTTCAGGCTGTTGTAACCTGTTAACGACTGTATATACCCTATACTGAAAGGAGTGGAAGACCAGGACGAAATTTTATCCGCCCCCAATTTTTGTGTCATGTTCAGTTCCGAACGGGCAAAAATCTGGCCGCCCGTTAACCCTACGTTTTGGTTTAGTAATAATGTCGCCGCCGAGCTCAGGTCTTCACGCGATTTATATTCATCGCGGTTTTCATCGTAATTATATACCTTTTGCATGGAGCGGTTGTAATCAAAAGGAGAAGCCTCCAGCGTCAAACTCGGCAGCCGATCAGCCTTAAAATACCGAAACTCCCAATAGCTGGACAAGTACATATTTTCATTCCGGAAAGCGTCGAGTGACTGGACAGAAGCCAAATCAATCACTTTCTGAAGGCTAAGATATTTTTTCTCCTGACCGGTGACGGAAGAGAAAAACAAACTGAAAATAAATGCTGTAAGTATTATTCGTATCATTTTTGATGAGGTTAAATTAATAACGCAAAGAATTGACAGGATCCTGCTCTGAAGCTTTTTTTGCGGGAAGATAACCAAAGGTAACTCCAACAATTACTGATACTCCGAACGAAATTACCACCGAAAAAGCAGAAATAATCGTTTGAATATCAAAAATCACCGTAATGATTTTGGAAAGCGCCACTCCCAGTATAATACCGATAATACCACCGGTGACGCTAATGATAGTCGATTCAGACAAAAACTGTACAATAATATCAGTCCGTGAGGCGCCGATGGCCTGCCTCACCCCTATCTCTCGGATACGTTCCATTACCGAAGCAAGCATAATATTCATAATCCCGATACCGCCTACAAGAAGGGAAATGCCGGCAATAACACCCAGTACAATATTGAAAATATTTTTGGTTCGTTGTTGCTGTTTCAGCAAAAGTTCGGGAATGGTTACCTCAAAATCGTAGAGGTCATTGTGCCGGCGCAACAACATCCGCCGGATGATTTCAGCGGTGGCCGCCAGATCTTCGGTTTCAGTGACCTGAACAATTATCTTGTCGAGCTGATTCAGGTTTTCATCTTTATTACTTCCATTGGATCCTCTCGCAGCAGCAGCCTCCTCAACTTCGTCGGCCCGGACAAGCGCCCTGTTTTTGAACCGCATGATGAGCGTTTTTGCCGGCACAAAAATTTTATTATCGGTGCTGCTTATCCCCAACTCATCGGAAGCCGACGCAGTAAAGTCACGACGCTCCACTACCCCGACAACCTGGAGCCAAACCTCTCCACATTTAATGTATTTTCCGACCGGATCTTCCTGGTTAAAGAAAACATTTTTAATGTTGTCTCCAATAACACAAACAGGGAAAGCCTTCTCTATCTGCTCATCAGTAAACTCTTTGCCACCCTGAAGGGCAATATTAAAAAGATGAAAGTAATTATTGGTAATGCCCTCCAGCTCTACCGGTTTACTTTTCCCATCGAGAATTGCCGAATAGTTAAAGGAAATAACCGGGCTCACTTTCTCCACAGTGGGAATAATTTCTTCAATGGCAGTGGCATCAAGCAGAGTTAGCCCTTTGGAAAACTTTTTGGTACTGATTTGGACTCCCCCCTCCGTGTCGTCATTTGCCCCCTCATTTTCATCCACTGAATGAATTACGGGAGAAATGACAATGTTATTCACCCCAACCATCTTAATCTGATCGAGAATTTCCTGCTGCGCTCCGTTGCCAATAGCCAGCATACTGATTACCGCAGCCACACCGAAGATGATCCCAAGAGCCGTTAAGAAAGACTTTACCTTGTTGGCAAAAATAGCTTCGACTCCCGTGACAATATCGTGTCCGTAACGTTGAATTAATGCCCTCATCCGATTACAATTACGTTGCTTGAATTACCGCTGGCTTTTTTCTGGAGATTGAAAGGTTTGGCTTTGTCTTCCTCCTGAGCTTTTCGCGCTTCCTCCTCTTCCTTTGCCCGCCGTTCCAGTATTTCACGATAGATATCCATCCCCTCAATGGGAAGATCGTCAGCATTTTCCGGTTTGGTTAACAAAACGACATCACCCTCTTTCAGTCCTTTTCGAACCAAAAAATGGTTTTCATTTTGGTCGCCCAAATCCACCACCTGTTTTACGGCTCCTCCTTCATCAATATAAACAAACTGCATGGAATCGTTGGAAAAGACAGCTTCCGACGGAACAAAAAGAGTATCGGAAAAATAACCGGTTTGAATCTGGTTGCTGGTCGTCATGGCAGGTTTTAAACCCCTAACATCACCAAAAACCCTGATTTTAACTTCGAATACCTTGGCATCACTCTTCGGCATAGGTTGGCCGATATTTGCCACCGTTACCACCTCTCCTTCCAGTACTTCTTCCGGAAGGGCATCGATACCAAGAACTACCTTCTGCCCGACCTTAATCTTCGAAATATCTATTTCGTTTACGAAGGTAATTGAAAGCATAGAGGAAAGATCGGGAAGAGTAGCAATATTTGGCATCCAGGGACTCACCGTAGAGCCCACCTTAATTTTTTCACGGGAGCGGTCTTTGCTGTAAATAACCATGCCCGATTTAGGAGCAGTAATAATCAGCGATTCATAAACATTGCTCAGCTTATTAACGCGATTCTCCAACTGCCGGACTTCAATCTTTTTCCTTTCTACCTTCGATACTGCCTGACGTTTCTTAAGTTCATATCCCTGAATTTCCTGTTCTAATTTCCGTTTGGCCTTGTCTAAATCCATCTCGGCTTTACGGATAACAGAAGGTGATTCATAAACCGATTCGTCAAGAATGATTTTCTTTTCTTCCACATCGTCTTTCGCATTGATAATCTGGTCGCGAAAGTTACTGAGGGTAAGGTTTGAATCCAGTTTGGCATCTTCAAACTCGTTATAGTTCTGCTCCAGCTCTTCACGTGCTGTAGTTAACGCTTCTTCCACTGCTTTCTGGTCAAGCGTACCCACGTAATCGCCCGAATCTACTACTGTTCCTTCCTCAACAAGGTCTGTAATTGTAATCTCATAAATCCGGACATCACGATCGCGCAGATTATTTGGCACCACAATATTTTCAGAGTTTTGTGCCTCAAGTTGCCCACTGGAGTATACAATCATCTCAAATGGGCCGCGGGATACCTGTGTCGTAATCTTTATGGTTTCACTTTTCGATTGTGTGAGGAGGAAAAAAGCAACCAGCAATGTCAAAATAGCCACGCTGATTGTTAACAATACTTTTTTGCTCATGGTTTATGATTTTGAGTTTTCATTGTAGTTGAATAATATTTGCTTGTTTAACAAAAATTATGCCTCTATTGGCAACTGTTTTTTTACTAAATAGAAACGTTCATCCCCGTAATTTATTACAATTGTTCATTTGCTAAAAAGTAATAAATTTCCCCCAAAAGCCACCCGAAAGGAATTCAACACGATAAGAGAGTATTCCCGGTTGCATTTAAACAACATCCTTCTTTTACATCAGGCAATACAATTTGCAGAAAAGAAGACCGCCCGGACCACCAGATACTTTATATTGAAGGGAAGCTTTGGCTAACTTAATCAAAAACCAGATGACACAAAAACTTCTCTCTTATTCCTAATTTTCATACCTTTGCAGGACAGAAGACAAAAAGACGCATTCTAAAAAAACATAACATGGACTACGAAGATGATAGGAAAAGAGTGAAAAAACTGCCTATTTACAAGAAGGGAGAAGAGATTTTTGACGTGGTAAGCAAAATTTGCGACCTGATCCCGGAAGACAACAACCGCCTTCAACATATTAAAGGGCAAATGCTATCCGATGCCATGCAGCTAACCATAAAAGTTGCAGGAGCAGAGGGCGGCGATTTATATGATCTGCGCATGGAGGCAGCTGCCATTATCCGGAAAGCTGCCCGCGACCTGATGGTTTCCAACCATTCTCTTGAAATGTTTGGGTTTCAGGAAGTAGAGTATTTCAACATTGTCAGGGATTTAATAGAAGAATACCGGCTGCTGTTTATCGATTGGGTTTCAGAATTTGACCAATGGAATTATATCATTGATCGCTGGGGACTTTTTAATCCGCCCGGAGTGGGGCCGTTCGACAAAAATGCTGATGGTGATATATCATTTAACTCGAAGGATTTTGATTAAACAAAACACCCTGGAAAAGTTTTATCAGTACGATCAATTGTTTTTTGCCAGCCTGAGGTATTAGCTCATTTTATCAGCTACTTTCAGCAGGGTGTTCCAATTTCGTGTTGTAATATTTTTGCCGTAGAACTTTTCCAGGGTCTCCATTCCTTTAACGGTGTTGGTTACCGATAAATCCAGTACACTGCAGATTATTCCGTCATTTTCCTGCAGTATGCGGTATGCGCCGTTATCCGAAACCCAGGGAAGGCTGACCGGCTGCTTCAAAAATTCTTTTGTAAAAGACACGTACAGACGGGTATCTTTTGTCACTTCAATTCCTTCAAAAGGCGAAGAATGAATCAGAGTAAAAATATCTTCCGCTTTTCGAACCAAAACCGGAATGGGGAAGCCAAATGTTTGCTCAAAAAGCATTTCCAGTTGGGATGCAAGGGATTGTTCCTCCTCAGCAAAAGTCCAATCAAAAATTACGTTGCCTGAGTTGAGCAGGGTTTTAACATTCCAATATCCTTTGGCCTCCATGCACCCGCGAAGTTGCGCCATGGGTACCTTGTGGTGGCCACCTACATTGATTCCCCTGAGAAATGCAACAAATGTGTGTTGTTCAGCCATAATGGTATTGTGTTAATAAATCATTCGATCAAAATATACAACCACCTCGGAAAGAATTGGTTGACCCTAAAACACAAAATACGTCAAATAAATGAAAATAAAATATCAGCCTTCCGACTGAACCATGCAGCTGGGCAGGAAAACCGCGCCACTCGAAAAAAAAATATTTTTTTATACGTGTTTCAGTTTCTACGGTTGTATTATTAGTAAACCAACAATAAATTTGGAAAAAAACAGGAAACGCTGAATGAATCGCAGAAACCAAAATAAAAAGACCGAGTCTGATTTCAGAGAGTTTATCGAATACCGAAAAGGAATGTCAGCTTTCGATAAAAAACTGGAAGCTGCAAAGCTTATTGACCAAACTACTTCAATAGATATTGATGAAGCCTACCACACCGTAACCCGCAAAATCAACCAGGGGAACAGAGTGTTCAGCATTTTTACCACTCTTACCCGTGTTGCAGCCACCCTGACTTTACCCTTACTAGCCTTCGCCATCTGGAGCCTCTTTTTCCAGAAAAATGAAAAAGCACCTGTCGAAATGGCCCAAAATGAAATTACCTGGCAATCAATTACAAGTCCTGCCGGCATGCGTTCGCACATTGTACTGCCCGATGGGACCAACCTTTGGCTGAATGCCGGAAGTAAGGTAAAGTACGGAATTCCTTTTACACGTAAAAAACGGGAAATCACTTTGTCGGGAGAAGCTTACCTTGAGGTGGCCGAAAATAAAAAATCTCCGTTTGTGGTAAACACTGAAACTGCCTTGGTTGAAGTGCTTGGTACACAATTTAACGTGAATGCATACCCGGAATCAGATAGGGTTGAGGTAGCTTTAAGGGAAGGAAAGGTAAAATTCAGTTTTTCCGATGATGAAAAGGTGAAATATGCCGAGTTAAGTCCCAATGACTTCTTGCAGTTTGACAAAAAAAGAAAAACCGTGAACCTCGATAATACCGACATAAAAAAATACATTGCCTGGCATCAAAACATTCTGATCCTTGATGAAACCCCTATGCCTGAAGTTGCCCGGCTTCTGGAGCAATGGTACGGAGTGAAGGTAATCATAAAGAATGAAGAAATAAAAAAATACCGGTTCACCACCACATTCGACAATGAACCGCTGTTCCGCGTATTGGAGTTGCTGGAACTAAGTTCACCCAGTGTTAAAACAACGTATACTCCCGGTAAGCCGGATAAGGATTCTAAAAAATTATCACCTTCTATAGTTACGATTACAAAAAAACAATTGCCTATGTAAAAAGAAGCTTGAAAATCAAACTTATGTAAAAAAGAAGGAAGCGCTGACAACACTTCCTTCCATTACCCCCAAAGGGGCTAAAAACTTTATTTTAAATTAAAAACAGGGTAAAACTATGAAAAAAAATTTAAACCTTGTGTTTCTGCTTATGCAGCAGCACCGAAAAAAATTAATTGTTATGCGCAATACGGTTTTGATACTACTCCTTAGCGCCCTACAGGTTTTTGCGACCGGCAGCTATGCGCAAACCAAAAAGATTAGTCTGGCAATGAAAGATGCCACTATTAAAGAGGTATTGTTTGCTATCGAAAAACAAAGCGAATTTTATTTTCTTTTTAACAGCGAGTTAATAAATGTAACGGAAAAGGTCAACATCTCCATTGAAGAAGAAAAGGTAGAAAATGTTTTGACCCAACTGTTCAACAAAAATGAGGTGGAGTTTTTAATTAAAGACCGCTACATTGTATTAACTCCTGCTTTAGGAAGAGAGCATTTGACAACTCTGCAACAGCGAACAGTTTCGGGGAAAGTAACCGACTTTGGTGGCCAGCCTCTCCCCGGGGTAACGGTGGTGGTAAAGGGGACTACACAAGGGACAGTAACCAATGCAGAAGGGGAATATTCAATGGGGAACATTCCGGAAGACGCTACGCTGGTGTTTTCGTTTGTAGGAATGAGAACGCAGGAAATACCATTGGAAGGCAGAACAACTTTAACCGTTGTAATGGAAGAAGAAACAATTGGACTGGATGAAGTAGTGGCTGTTGGGTATGGAACAATGTCGAGGGAAATGATAACAACATCTGTCAGCAAAATGGATGGAAATGTACTCAGAGATGTTCCTTATGCCAATGCCGCCTCGGCCCTGCAGGGAACATTACCGGGCGTGAGGGTACAGAATTTATCAGGACAGCCAGGTTCGGCACCCCGGATTATTGTAAGGGGAGGTACTTCAATTAATAATCCCAACGGGGCTTCTCCTCTGTATGTTGTGGATGGTGTTATCAGGCCACATATGAATAACATTCCTTCAGATGATATTGAATCCATTCAAATACTGAAAGATGCTGCGTCCACAGCTATTTACGGTGCAAGAGGTTCAAATGGTGTGGTTTTAGTTACGACCAAAAAAGGGAAAGTCGGAAAGGTTGAAGTTTCATATTCTTATGACCTGTTTTTTTCACAACCGGGGAAACTTTATGATCTTGCAAACGCCAGGGATTATCTGAAGTTTGGAAGACGGGCAATGGTGGTTAATGAAATTTATCCGGATGCATCGTTTCGCTTGACTAACCCTACCGGTTTTGGCACCGGCAATGATTTGACCAAAAATACGGCCTATACAACCCAGTATTTATCTCCTGAAAACGAACACAAACTTAATGAAGGGTGGGAAAGCATGCCAGATCCGCTGGACCCCTCCAAAACATTAATTTTTAAAGATACTGATTGGCAGGATGTGTTATTCAGAACAGGGGTTTCTCATAACCATCACTTCGGAGTTAACGGGGGTTCACAAAATGCCAAGTTTAGTGCAAGTCTGGGATACCTGGACAACCAGGGAATTGCCATTACAACAGACATGAAACGTTACACACTGAATTTGACCGGAGATATAACAGTGAATGAAAAACTAAGCTTTTTTGGAAAAACAAGTTATGTAAAATCAGTCGACCATCAGGTCCCCAGCATTTCAAACATTTTTGCCAGGGCAATGACCCTGCCTCCAACCACAAAATACACATTTGAAGATGGGACACTCGCTCCCGGTCAGGCGTTGAGTGAAGGAAATCCGGAATACGTCCTTACAAAAACTAGGGAGTCAGAAAACAGCCAGGAAAACTTAACATTTACGTTAGGAGGAAAATGGAATATATTACAAAACCTTAGTTTTGAACCAACTCTCTCGTTGTATAATATTTACAATAACTCGTACTATTTTAATCCGGCATATCTAAATGGCCCTAATAACTGGGTTGACAGTCGTAATGCAGGCTACACAAACTACAGATGGAGGCAAACCCAATTTGATGGTATTTTTACCTATTTCAAATCAGTATCAAAACATAATTTTGATGCAACACTAGGGTTTTCTTATTACGACAGGAGAGAATCCAGGGCTGAAGCTACAGGAAGGTATGCAGCAACCGACAATATCCCAACTCTAAATGCCTCGGCAGAAGCAGTTAATGTAAGCAGTTCAATCACAGACCACATTATAGCAGGTGTTGTGGGGCGTCTGAATTATAACTATGACAACACCTACCTGTTTACTTTCAACATGAGATACGATGGTGCTTCAAACCTCGGTGAAAACTACAAATGGGGATTTTTCCCGGGAATATCCGTTGGTTGGAATATGCATAATGAAGACTTCTGGCAAAGTATGTCTGAAAAAATCAGTCGGTTTAAGTTAAGAGGAAGTTATGGTGTAAATGGGAATATCTCAGGATTAGGCGACTACACTGCGCAGGGAAGTTATAGTGTCGGTAAAAAATATGCAGGATTATCAGCAATACAAAACACCGTAATCCCCAATACCGAATTGAAGTGGGAAAGGTCAAAGACGATTGATTTAGGAGCTGATATTGGCCTTTTTAATAACCGGATAAATCTGTTGTTTGATGTATACCGGAGGGTTACCGATAACCTGATAACAAGTTATGCTTTACCTCCCTCCACCGGATTCGGCAGTATCCTGACAAATTTAGGTAGTCTGGAAAACAAAGGGGTTGAGTTGGAATTAAATTTTGATATCCTTCAAAAGTCTTCTTCTTTTCAATGGAACCTTGGATTTAACAGTGCACTCGTTGCGAACAAAATCCTGAAACTGCCTGAAAATGGTGTTGAAAACAACCGAATCGGTGGTTATTATGTATGGGATCCATCCATTAATGACTATAACTGGCTTGGAGGTCTCCAGGAAGGTGGAAGATTAGGAGATTACTATGAATACAAAGGAATCGGCATTTATGCTACCGATGAAGAAGCTGCCAATGCCCCCTATGATGAAATAGCAAGAGTTAAAGACGTTAAGCTTGGCGGGGATGTCATTTGGGCGGATATAGACGATAACGGAATTATTGACAGCAGGGATAAAGTATATTTAGGAAACGAACATCCAAAATGGACAGGTGGTCTAAGTAATACTTTCTCTTACAAAAACCTGATGCTCTATGTTCGAATGGATTATACTACCGGCCATACTATCTACAATTACGCAAGAGCTTTTATGAACGGACAGTGGAAACTGAATATGAACCTGACCCAGGAGATGGTTGATCATGCATGGGAGGAACAGGGAGATAATACCTATTTACCCCGATATGACTGGGAAAGCGCCAGAGCTTCTTACAATATCTTCCCAACCAGAACAGGACAGGAGTATTATGAAAAAGGAGATTTTTTAGCCATCAGGGAAATTACGCTGAGCTATGATATTCCAAAATCAGTGATTGATTTTGTTAATATCGAAAGCCTGCGATTAAATGTCACCGGAAATAATCTGCATTACTTTACCAAATACAAAGGCCTGAATCCGGAATATGGCGGACGGGATTATGGCAGATACCCCGTACCCCGAAATATAATTTTTGGTGTAAATGTTATTTTTTAATGTAAAAATCTGACAATTATGAAAAGTATAAAGAAAATAACAATATTACTAATCGTTACATTTTTCTATTATTCATGTGATGATTTGATTAACACAGATCCTAAAAGTGTAATTACGGCAGGATCTTTCTGGAAAACAGAAAACGATGCAGAGGGAGCCATGGTAGGGATGTATGCCTATTTACGGGACATAGCAGGTTTTAACTTATACCATTTGGGCGAAGCAAGGGCCGATGTGGTTACGTTAGGGACCGTAGGAGAAGGAGGCTGGGCCAAATATTACTACAACACCTTAAATCCTGATGATGCCGGGCCAAGCTGGAACAGTTTTTATACATTGATAAACTCAGCCAACTTGATCATTAAATACGTACCTGATATTGAATTCTCATCAGAGCAAAATAAAAACAATATGTTAGCTCAGGCATATACAATGCGTGCATGGGCCTATTTTGTTATGACAAAAACCTGGGGGGATTTAATCATTCGAACAGAACCATCAGAGGGATTCACAGCCGAATCAACCCAAAAAGAGAGGATGCCTCAAACAGAGGTGTTTACATTAATTAAAAAAGATATCGATGAAGCGATAAAACTATTCCCGAATAATGATTATCCCGCCAAGAGGTGCTTCTGGTCAAAACCCGCAGCATTGGCGCTGAAAGCAGATGTCTATTTGTGGACAGGGAAAAGGGCTCAGGGAGGTGATGCGGATATACAGGTGGCGCTAAGTGCATTGAATGAGATTGACAATTCTGATGTGAAACTACTTCCAACCTATGAAGATATATTTGACTATGCCAATAAAGGCAATAATGAAATCTTAATGGCTGTTCGGTTCGAAGAAAATGAGGTAGGCTCGAATGTATACAGAGATATGTACCTAATAATGAGCGCCATTCCTTCAAACATAGATCAAGCCACGCGTGACAAAATTGGTGCATTAGGTGGCGGAAGTAATAATATTACTGTTCCAACGGATTATTTCAAGTCTCTTTTTACAGAAGATGACCAAAGAAAAGACGCTACATTTTTTGAGATATACCGTTTAGATGAACAAAATAATCCTACAGATTATTACACTACTATCGTTACAAAATTTTCCGGAACTGTAGTTGGAGGAAGCCGTGCTTTTCTCGACGATATTATTCTATATCGGTATGCCGATATTTTACTGTTAAAAGCAGAAGCTAAAAATGCATTGGATCAGGATCCTTCAGATGAAATAAATGAAATACGTTTACGTGCCTATGGTGACAACTTTGCTCAGCATGAATTTGTTTCGGGAACCAAAGAGGCAAATGACTATGCCATTTTAGAGGAAAGATTACGTGAGTTAGGGTTTGAAGGAAAAAGATGGTGGGATTTAATAAGGTTTGGAAAGGCAATTGAGATACTCCCTGAGTTGCAAAACAAAAGCAATCCGGAACATCTTCTTTTATGGCCCATATCCAACTCTATTTTAAGCCTGGAAGTATTAGTTCAACAGAATCCCGGGTATACTAACTAAAAAACATCTTCACAATGGTAAAAAAAGTATTAATGGTAAGTTGTGCAATTCTCTTTGCACTTAGCAGTTTCTCTTCAGATACCGGTAAAAATCCGGGTGCTAAAAAACTGAAAGACCTCATCATTTATGAAGATGCGCAATTCTATTCTTCTTTCCCTTCGGTTATAAAAAATGAAGATGGAGAAATAATAGTGGCATTCCGCCGGGCCCCGGATCGGAAAATCTTTCAGGAAAAAGGGACAAGCCACGTCGACCCCAACAGTTACCTGGTTTATGTACGGTCGAGAGACAATGGTTTATCCTGGTCGCCGGAGCCTGAGTTACTTTATGCCCATCCGGTAGGTGGTTCGCAGGATCCCTGTTTACTTAAGTTAAAAGACGGCACCATTCTCTGTACCAGTTATGGCTGGGCATTTGTTCGCGAGGAAGGGCTTGCGAATTTAAAACAACCGGTTTTTCAAAACAGGGAAGGATCTGTTTTTCTGGGCGGTTATGTCTTGCGTTCAACAGATAACGGCAATTCATGGGATGGCCCCTTTTACCCGCCACATATTCCGCCTGAGGTAAAATACTCTGCATTGGGAAATCCATTGCCTGCATACAACCGGGGAGCTTTGTGGGAAGGAAAAGACGGTAGAATTTTTTGGGTGGTAGCAGCCGGAAATGATCCTTCGGCTCTTAGAAGAACGGCCAACTATTTACTGATTTCCGAAGACAAAGGTTTAACATGGGAATACTCCTGCCCGGTGGCTGAAGACGATAAAGCGGCTTTTAATGAAACCTCGGTTTATGAAACCCCTAAAGGTGATTTGGTGGCTTTTTTACGGACGGCCTATTTGGAAGATCAGGCGTGTATTGCACGTTCAACGGATGGGGGGAAATCGTTTGGACCGTGGGAAAAAATGGGATTTCAGGGACATCCTTTACAGGCTTTACGCTTGCCGGATGACCGGGTATTTTTGGTTTATGGATACCGGCATGAACCATATGGGATAAGGGCCCGCATCTTGAACGCAGAATGTACCGACTATGAAACCGCAGAAGAGATAATCATCCGGACAGACGGAGGAAGCGGAGATATCGGATATCCATGGGCGGTTATGCTGGATGAGAAACATGTGCTGGTAACTTATTACTTTAATATTGAAAACGGAACAAGACATATTGCCGGTTCTGTTTTGGAAATTGAATAAACAACTTCATTCAGAAATTGGATGAAAGCCTGCTGGTGAGATTATTTAAGGCACACAATTACGGAAGGTAAAATATCTTCTTTGTATTGTGTTGATCGGCAAATAATCTTGCCAACAGGCTTCCTTTAAAGCAGGAATAAATCAATGAAAACCAATAACCTATAAAATGAATAGCCGAAGAAAATTTATAAAAACATCTGCAGCTTCAGTCGCTTCAGTATCTTTTTTGCCATTGGGATTACCCAAGTCATCTGTAAAAAGTGATAATTCTTCAGGTAATAAGGTAAAACTTTATCATCGCTTTATTGCTATTGATAATGTTTGTGCATGGCCAAACCTGACGGTCTTAAATGATGGAACCATCATAGCAACCATATTTAATCAGCCATCTCATGGCGGAGGAGAAGGTGATGTGGAGTGCTGGGCCAGCAAAGACGGTCATTTCTGGGAAAAAAGAGGTACCCCGGCAAGGCACACTCCCGGCACTAACAGAATGAATGTAGCAGCCGGATTATCTAAAAACGGCGACCTTATTGTTATTGCGTCGGGATGGGAATTGAAAAAAGATTCGAATTCCGGTTCCATCTCGCTGGTTGAGGTTTTAAGACCCTGGGTATCCCGTTCCAATAATGGAGGACAAAAGTGGGAAGTTAATAAAAATGGTTTTCCTCTCGCTGCAGAGGGTATGACAGAATATATTCCATTCGGAGATATTGCAATAGGTAAAGACGGTTCTTTGCGGGTACTGGCATATGCACAATCAGAAGATAAAGTGATAAATGCCTTATCCATTTTTCGTAGCGATGACGATGGCAAAAACTGGAAATTAATGTCAGCTATTAGTGATGGAAAAGGAGAAACAGCCTTTTGCGGAGGGCACAATGAAACGGCCTTTTTTTATATTGGAAGTGGCAATTGGATTGCAGCAGCAAGGAGATGGAAAGAGGGCGCAGCCATAGATTTATTTCGAAGTAAAGACGATGGCATTTCCTGGGAATTAGATATGCAACTTACAGAACCCAGACAACATCCGGGACATATTTTGAAGTTGAATAACGGCACATTACTTTTAACCTATGGCAACCGTATTAAGGAAAATTATGGTGTAGCCGTAAAAACAAGCCAGGACAATGGAGTTACCTGGGGAGAAGAATATAGAGTAGTGGATGATTTTCATCCTATCGACGGTGGTTATCCGGCAAGTGTACAATTGCCAGATGGAAATATTCTGACGGCTTATTATGCCAGAAGTGTTGACAGCCATTACAGATATCATATGGGGGTGGCTGTTTGGAATTTTATTCAATAAAAAAACAAGGAAATTTATACTGAACGTGAAAACCGTTACTACTGACGAGAATGATAAAATGTAAGAAAAACTGAAATGGCTTATTTATCAAAAATAATTACCTGTGCAGGTTTATTAACCTGTATACTGTTAGGCTCCTGTAGCCATGAAGATAAAAAAGGAGACAGGCCAAATATTCTTCTTATCGTTTCAGAAGACAACGGCCAGGATTTAGGCTGCTACGGAAATACAATTGTTTCTACCCCCCATTTGGACGGGCTGGCAGCCAATGGAGTACGGTTTACCAATGCGTATGTTTCAACTTCGGTTTGCAGCCCTTGCAGAAGCAGCATCTTTACAGGCCTTTATGTACATCAGAATGGTCAGTTTGGATGGTCCACCCATAATTACACCTTGTTTGACGGAATAAAGGTATTGCCCCAATATCTTGACGAAGTCGGGTACAGAACAGGAATTATCGGAAAGATACATGTAAACCCGGAAGAAAAATTCAATTTTGATTTCAGGGCAATTCCCGGAAGTAATTTTCAGAAACGCAACATGGCAGACTACGCGGCCCATGCCAAAAAATTTGTTGATAACAATAATTCCGGCGAACCATACTTTTTGATGGTAAATTTCCCGGATGCCCACCTCCCTTTTCAGAATGACGTGGAAGGATTGCCCACCGTAAAAGTTGATACGTCAAAAATCAAAAACACCCTTCCGTTTGTGGGGGTTAATACGGCGAGGTTAAGGGCAGAAACCGAAAAGTATTATAACTGTATGAACAGGTTGGATGAATCAATTGGTATGTTACTGGATAGCATGGGAGATTTGTCCAATACATTTATCCTGTATTTAAGCGACCACGGTGCCCAGTTTAGCAGGGGAAAATTGACAAATTATGAAGGAGGCCTGAAAATCCCATTTGTTATTCAGTGGGAAAAAGGGATCAAATCCGGAAATATTGTGAATGAAGAACTGGTTTCTGTGATTGATATTTTACCCACTGTTTTAGACCTGGCCGGAGGAAAAATACCGACAGAAATGCCCGGGAAATCTCTTTTAAAGCTCTTTGATCAGGACTTTGAACCTTCGTCATGGAGGCAGTATTTGGGCTCCGGAGGCGCAGGTGAGTCCCCTGTGTTTTATTTCCCGAGAAGAAGTATTCGGGGAAAGCAATATAAGCTAATCCACCATTTAAATGTGGGAAGGAATGTTTTCCCGGCATACACAGCTTATACAGATCCGGACTTTGCAACCGGGGCAAATGAAGATGAAATCGACAATGCAGAGACAAAAATTCAGTCAGCATATAAAATTTTTAAATCTCCGCCAGAATGGGAGTTATATGATCTTAAGAACGACCCGTGGGAATTTAAAAATCTATCTGAAAATCCGGATTATAAAGATGTTCTTAAAACAATGCAGGACGCGTTGATTCAATGGAGAAAGGAAACCAATGACCCGTTTTTAGATAGAAAAAAGCTGGAAAAATTTACCCGCGAAATGGATTCAATTAATGTATTGTACCCAAACCACAGTTACCGGAATGTTGAAAATTTCAAATGGGAATATCCAGAGTATTTAAAAAATGATAATTGATAATTTGATTCACGCATTTAAACAAAACATGAATATTCACCTGGCTTTCAACATCTCCGGATAAATATTCCACATTCTTACTAAAACGCTCCAACCAGAAAACAGGTATTTTATCCGGAAGGCCATTTCTTCTCCGCTTCCCCAAACAATACCCTACTCTTTTTTCTGGGATCAAAATGGGTTGACAGTATTCCCCATTGGTTTTTAGTGAAGAATATTTTATGAAACCATTCGGGTTATGCACATTCTCTTCTATTGCCCTCAGTCATTTTTTTTATAAATTGCCCACGGTGAATGGTCAGGTCACTTTAAAACTGCTACATCTCATATAAGGTTATAAATACCAAAACAGATTACAGGTGATTTGTCCGAATGCTTACAAAGAAGTATCATCTGTTTTTAATAATGTTCTCTCAGATATAGTTAGGTAGTATTTTTGATTTATAAAAATTGGGTATGAGAAAAATCTTAATTGCAACATTATCAATTCTTCTTTCGGCCTCCGCATCTTTCAGCAAATCGGTGGCTGACTATGTTGATTTATTCATTTGTACTGCTGGAGACAATGGACAACTCGATCCGGCAGCGTGTGTCCCTTTTGGAATGGTAAAACTCGGGCCTGATACCAACCCGCAAAACCATAGTGGCTATGACTTTAACGCAAAAGAAATAACCGGTTTTTCTCATAACAGGATTGGCGGTGTAGGATGCAATGGTGCAGGCGGAAATTTAAGGTTCCTGCCGGGTATTGGCAATATGAATATACAAGGTACCCCTTTAAAGAAGGAAACAGAGAAAGCTTCGCCATGCTACTATTCTGTTGAGTTTTCCAATAACATTATTGCAGAATTAACGGCTACAAATCAAACAGGAATTCATAAATACACCTATCCTGAAACCGATGAGGCTTTTGTTATTGTCGATATCGGGAGCTCTTTTGCTGAACTGGTTAGCTCCTCGTATGAGCCGATCAGCGCACAGGAATTTAATGTAACTGTTTCAGCAAAAAACGTTTGTAACCGGGGGCAATATACTGTTCATTACCACGTATGGAGCAATAAAAAACTAAACCTGGCCAAACAGGAAGGGAACAAACTCTATTTTGAATTTGAAACAAAACCAAAAAAAGAAACGCTGTTCTATGTTACAACCTCCACGATAAGTACCGGACATGCCAAAGCAGAATGGGAAAATGTAACAAAAAACACGACGTTTGAACAGGCGAGGCTAAGCGGGTACAACCAATGGGAGGATTTATTATCGCGAATAATTGTGGAAGGCAAAGAAGAATATAAAACATTGTTTTACACACACCTGTATCATATTTTTTTAAACCCTGTAAAAACAGAAAACTACCTAAAAGAATTTAAAGCAACCGACGGGAAGGTGTACAAATCTGACCATTACGACCACTACGACTCCTGGTCAATGTGGGATAATTTCAGAAACAAATTCAGTTTATATTCATTGATAATTCCGGACATATCATCCGATGTGGCCTATTCTCTCATTGATTTGTACAAATACGGGAAATATCCCTGGAGTGGCAACAATGAACCGGTGCCTACTGTTCGTACAGAACATACTATTATCACACTGCTGGACTTATACCAACGCGGCATTGATTTTAAGGTGGATAACCAGACATACAGAAAAATGGCAGAAGAAATTGAAACAATTCAGAGCCATTCACCCGACCAAAAGCTGGAACAAAGTTACGATTTCTGGGCGCTTGCAAAATTTGCCGATCTAACGGGCAAAGCAGACGATTCCCGGCGCTACATGCAAAAAAGCCAGGAGTACAAAAAAATCTGGAAGGAAAAATTTCTTCCCATCACAGAAAAATCAGATATCATGCATGGAGACGGTTTGTACGAAGGAACTCTTTGGCAATACAGATGGCACGTACAATTCGACGTTGACGGTATAATTGAAATGATCGGGAGCAAAGAAAAGTATGCGGAACAGCTGGAATTCTTTTTCGATAATCATTTATACAACCATGGGAACCAGCCGGATATCCATGTCCCTTTTATGTTCAATTTTGGCACAAAACCCTGGCTCACCCAAAAGTGGACCAATAAAATTTTAACCAAAAGTATGATTCAATATTACGGCACACATGACAAATGGCCTGAACCATACCGGGGACGGATATACAAAGCGGAACCTGCCGGGTATTTCCCCGAAATGGATGACGACGAAGGAACCATGTCTGGCTGGTATGTGCTGGCATCCATGGGGTTTTACCCTGTACTGGTGGGCGAACCGGTTTTTCAGTTGAGTACCCCAATCTTCGAAAAGATTACCATTCGGCTACCCCACAATAAAAAATTTACAATAGAGGTAAAAGGCCTGAGCGATCAAAATTTTTATATCGATACCGTTGAGCTGAATGGACAGCCATTCAGTAAAAGCAACATAAGTCATAAGGACATTATTGACGGCGGAACATTAACGTTTAACGTTTCTGATACCCCAAATAAAAAGTTTGGCCGGTAGGTGAAGTTATACACTGACCAAAATTTATATTTTTTTTGGATACTATTCGTTTCAAAAATATACCTTTATTCAATTGTAATCGGGACTCTTTACCATAAAACAGAAAATAGCCTGATTGTCAGAAAAACAAAAAAAATGAAAACACCTCCCTTCTTAAAACCGGGCGACAAAATCCGCATTGTTTCCCCTGCCGGGAAAGTAAAAGAAAAATTTGTGCTGCCGGCGGTAAAATGGTTCGAAAAACAGGGCTACCGGGTAGAGTTGGGGGAACATGTTTTTGCCTCCCATTTGCAGTTTGCCGGTACCGACAGGCAACGGCTGGAAGATTTACAAACAGCCCTCGACGACCCGGAAGCTGCTGCCATCGTTTGCTCGCGCGGAGGGTATGGAACGGTGCGAATCATTAGCAAACTCAACTATTCCAAACTGATGGAACATCCAAAATGGATTGTCGGGTTTAGCGACATTTCCATTCTTCATGCTTGCCTGAACAACCACGAAATGGCAACCATACATGGTGCCATGCCGCGCTATTTTTTCGACAAGGAAGGAACCCCTAACGAAAACCTGCAGTCGCTCATGCAGCTACTAACCGGAAAAGGTGCATCCTATTCCATTCCTGCGGCCCAGGGAGATCGCCAGGGCAGAACAACCGGGGAACTGATAGGAGGAAACCTGTCGATTATTTCGAGTATGCAGGGTACACGTTGCGAATTGAACACCGCAGGTAAAATTCTGTTCCTGGAAGACATCGATGAGTTTTTGTATCACACCGACCGGATGATGCATCAACTGAAACTGAGCGGCAAATTAAAAAATCTTGCCGGCCTGATACTTGGAAGTTTTACCGACATGAAAGACAATGAGTCGCCTTTCGGAAAAACCATTCACGAAATTATTGCAGAGGCGGTGGAAGAATTCAGTTTCCCTGTCTGTTACGATTTTCCTGCCGGCCACGATGGCAAAAACCTGGCCCTGGCTTTTGGTAAAAAATGGGAACTTGATGTAACAAAAACGCATTCTACATTGAGTCTCATCTGATAAAAATTCACATTCAAACTGAAATTTGGTTTCACAGCGCGAAATAGGAGAAATTGCAGAAGGATTAGCCCAACAGTATCTTCTTGGATTAGGCTACGAAATCCGTGACACCAACTGGTATCACGGACATAACGAGCTCGATATTGTGGCCCGGGATGGTGACCAACTGGTGGTGGTGGAAGTAAAATCACGCAACGGGATTCGTTACGAACACCCCTCAGAAGCCGTTACCAATGCAAAAATGAAACGAATTGTGGAAACTGCAGAAGCCTACATTTTTGAAAAAGACCTGAAACTGGAAACGCGTTTCGATGTAATTACCGTCATATTTTTCAACCAGAGGCATGAACTGGAGCACTTCAAAGATGCGTTTTATCCAACCTTGTAATGTAAAAAAAGCTACCTGGAAACCGGGAACATCATTGTACACTTGTCTCCCGGAATACAACCGTGGGCTGCCCATCATGCTGAACAGGGTATGCCGGTACAGAACCTGATTCCGAAATATTCTGTATTTCACGAAGGTCGAATGTTCGTGTGAATACAACCTTTTAAAATATGCCATTTCAGTCCCTTTTCTTATTTTTAAGGCAAACACTCAGAATATGGAAACACAAAATAAAGTAGCTTTAATTACCGGGGCATCAAAAGGAATCGGGAAAGCCATTTCCATTGGATTGGCAAAACTGGGATACCAGACGATTTTAACCGGCCGCAACGCCAAAGGATTAGATGAAACTTCAGCAGAAATAATCAGGGAAGGTTGCCCCGCGCCCAAAGTATTTCCAATGGACATTACCCATTCAGAAAAGGTAAAAGAAACAGTTGCACAAATTGTAAAAGATGTTGGCCGCATCGACGTTCTGGTAAACAATGCCGGAATTTATTTTGGGGGCTCACTGGAACTGCCGGAACAGGATTTCAAAACCATGCTGGACACCAACCTGTCAGCACAGTTTGTGCTTTTACAGGAGGTAGTCCCTGTTATGAAGCAGCAGCAATCAGGTTACATTTTTAACATTGCTTCCCGATCGGGCAAAGTTGGTTTTGCAGGAAGCGGAGGCTACTGTGCATCCAAATTCGGTCTGATTGGATTAAGCGAGTCGCTTTACAACGAACTCACACCACAAGGAATTAAAGTTACGGCCCTTTGTCCTGCATGGGTGAATACCACCATGGCCCAGCAAGCTGGTTCCCCACTTCCTCCTGAAACAATGATTCAACCCGACGATCTGTTTGAAACCATCCGCTGGTTATTGAACCTGTCGTCCGGATCCTGTGTAAAAGAAGTCGTAATTACCAATCCGGCTTCCTTGTAAAAATGATTAACAAATTTGAATCAGGCAGTTTTCTATTTCTTCCGGATGATGGTCATCCCGTCGCGTAAAGGCAGAATAACCTTTTCCACACGGGTGTCGTTTTTTATCAGCTCGTTGAAGGCAACAATTCCGGCAGTTTGTTTGTCGCCGGGAACGGAAGGGTGAAGTACTTTTCCTCCCCAAAGTGTGTTGTCGGCAATTATATACCCTCCTTTCTTAACTTTGTCGAAAACCAGGTTATAATAATCGACATACTCCCGTTTGTCGGCATCGATAAAAACCAGATCAAATGTTTCATTCAGCGCAGGAATTATTTCAAGCGCCGGGCCAATCAGTTGGATAATATTTTTCTGCAGCTCGGCCTTTTTTATATATTTTTGCGCCAGGCTCTCCAGTTCATCGTCCAGTTCAATGGTAATCAGCTTTCCTTCTGCTGCCAATCCTTTTGCCAGACAAATAGCTGAATACCCGGTAAAAGTGCCTATCTCAAGTATCCGTTCGGGTTGAATCATTTTGGAAATCATGGTTAGAACCTGCCCCTGCAAATGCCCCGAAAGCATCCGGGCTCCTGTTACCTTCAGGTGCGTTTCGCGATCGAGTTCCCGTAAAACAGGGTCGTCCGGATCAATATGCCCCAGGATATAACTTTCTATGTCTTTCTTTTTTTCCACGCTTTCCCCTTCTTCTTTTAATGCTACCTGTACACCAGCCTGCTCATCCGGTTTTCTTCCAGCACTTCGTTGGCCACTTCTATCAGATCAACCGGAGAAATAGCCTCAATTTTTTTAAAAATTGTTTTCACCGAATCCACTTTATTGAAAAGCAGGTAACTTTTACCGATGGTCAACATCAGGTCCTCCCCGTTTTCAGCAGATATGGCAATTTGCCCCATCAATTGTCTTTGGGCTTTGCTTAACTGAAGAACACCCAGCTTCTTCTCCCGCAACAGCTTAAACTCTCTCAGAATAAGGGCAATGGCTTTCTCAAGATTTTCGCGATCTGTACCGAAATACACATTAAAAAGGCCTGTGTCGGTATAGGCCGTGTAACCCGATTCAATATTGTAAGCCATCCCTTGTCGCTCGCGCAATGCCATATTCAGCCTTGAATTCATGGCCTGTCCGCCAATAATATTATTCAGCAGCACCATCGCAATCCTTCGGGGATGCATCACATCAAATGCCACATTTCCCAGCAGGCAGTGCGCCTGAAATGTGTCTTTCTCCACAATCCGGTTTCCCGGGATATAATTATCAAATTGCCGGCGTCCGTTCTGACGCAGCCGGGTTTCAGCGTGTCCGAAATATTTTTCAATAAGTTTTACCAGAGCGTTAAAATTGATTTTTCCCACAGAGGAAATAACCATCTGGTCGGTATGATAATTCTGACTGATAAACCGGAGAATGGCCTCCCGGTTGAACAAAGCCAGGTTAGCAGGGGTTCCCAAAATATTGCGCGCAATCGGATGCCCGTCAAAAACCAGTTCTTCAAACTCATCGAAAATCAGTTCCGAAGGAGAGTCCTTGTATGAATTAATCTCCTCAAGCACTACTTCTTTCTCACGATTCAGCTCTTTTTCCGGATACACACTGTTAAACAGAATATCACTGAGTAATTCGGCAGTACGCTCGTAAAATTCTGCCAAAAAGGTAGAATAAAGCGTGGTCTCCTCCTTTGTAGTGTATGCATTCAGCTCGCCACCAACGTCTTCAATACGACTCAAAATATGAAATGCACGGCGCTTCCGGGTTCCTTTAAAAACCGAGTGCTCGATAAAGTGAGCCAATCCGTGCTCGTCCGGCTCTTCATCACGCGAACCGGTATTGATAAGAATACCGAGATGCCCCACGGGTGAGTCAGTCGGCTTGTGAATAAGCCGGATACCATTGGGCAGTGTATGTGTCAGAAAATCAGTTTCAACCATTAGAAAAATAATCAGGCTGCAAAAGTAGTAAAAGTAACGTGCAACACAAACAGCGGGGGCGATACAGAATTTTTTAGTCTTCGTTGACTTTGATCTGAATTTTCTTTGTGATTTTAAAAAAATGCTTACTTTTGCATCACCGAAAAAAAGGGTGCCATAGCTCAGTTGGTAGAGCAACGGACTGAAAATCCGTGTGTCCCTGGTTCGATTCCAGGTGGCACCACAAAAGGGAGAAGTAACCTTCTCCCTTTTGTTTTTTTAACTCACCTCGCTTATATGAGATCACGGCGGCTCACCTTGAAAAGTAGGGATTTTGTTCTAAGGATTATTGTAACGCCCGTTAAATTTAAATTTTGCTTTACAATACCGATATAGCACCCCTTATTGCACAATAAGAGTTCATGGATTTTAGCAAGGTGTCAACTTAAAACAGTCTGTCATAATCCATTTTTTCATTTGCGCTTCGGCAAACATAAACCTTAGCACAGCATCCCAATGTTCAGGTAAAAAGCATGATATTTCTCCATCTGGCACCACAAAAGGGAGAAATAAAAGTTTTCCTCTTTTTATTAATATTCTACTTGTGTATTTTCCCGCAAAGTTGTAAACTTGCACTTCGAATTTTGACGTTCATTTTCTTGGTTAATAGGCCATACACTTTAACCTGGAAATATAAAACTAAAAACTCATCCGGGCCTATAGCTCAGTTGGTTAGAGCACCTGACTCATAATCAGGGGGTCCCTGGTTCAAGCCCAGGTGGGCCCACAACAGGAAATAAGGCACTTTCAGCAATGAAGGTGTCTTTTGTTTTTTAGGACTGGGTACAATGGTGGGCCGATGTTATTTTGGGATGTTGTCTTTTGTTTTTATCTGTTCTTTGCAAAAAGGGTCTGAGGGTATTGTAAAAGAAATCCAATGAAAAGGCGGGCAGATTTAAGAACCTGCCCATAGTTTTTTACTTGCTGTCATTTAAAAACTGGGAACTAGTCAATCTCGATGTTTAAATCAATAATATAAAAGAAAAGGGCTCTCCAGCAAAAAAGGAAGCCCTAATCCTTAAGATTGATCTAATAAATTGCCTGAAAAATTTCCCTGCACGTTGAGTTTAGGTCATCATTAACCTCTTTTGCAGGGAAATAACTCCCGGCTCAGGAGATGTTGTTGCCAAGTATAAAGCTTTACTGTCACACACTGTTTTGACGCATATACACTATTTCTATGAAAAAAGCTGTTTAATTTTATGTGTACGCACCGACATGTAAAACCTTTTCATACGGCTATTTTTCAGGCATAAGGTTAAAATTTTTATATGTAGTGATATCAAAAATTTCTGTTGCCATATTTTTTATATCATCATTTGTTACCTGTTTTAGGGTAGGGATGAGATTTGGAAATTTTTTAAAGTCGAGCCTGTAGACCAGGTATTCCTGAACCAATTTCATCCAGTAATCATTTGTTTCACGCGAAGTTTCATCATCGTGTTCAATCTGGTTCAGGATGGAAGCCAAATCTTCAGGAGTCACCCCCTCTTTTTTGATTCTTTGAATTTCATCAAAAACCAGTTTTTTTAACTCTTCTACCCTGCCCGGGTCACAAACAAACTGGATGGAAACGCTGAGGTTATCCGTTGGATATGGCGAAAAGTAAGGATAAGCCCTGATTGAATAAACACCTCCCTGTTTTTCTCTGATGTTTTCCATTAGTGCATTGGACAAGGCATCGCACATTATGCGAGATACAAGCTTGTTTTTTTGTGAATAGTCCATTTCGGCATCTGGAAAAAGAATCCTCACAATACTCCTTTGCTCTTTGGCAAGGTGCATTGTATGCTCAACTTTTCCCTTTGGAGGTGATATGTCCCTGTCCGTCCATGTTTCTTTTTTTGTATTATTGCCTGGCAGTCCGCCAATATATTTTTCGACCAAAGGTTTTACGGTTTCCGGATTCAGGCTTCCGGCAAAAAAGAATGAAAAATCTCCGGCGTTGGAAAAACGTTCCCGGTAAATTTTGTATACTTTATCATAATCGAGTTCCTGGTTAACCCGTTCAACAGTTACCGGACTTACCCGCGGATGATATGAAGCCATAATTTTACTTACTGTATCGTTCCAGACAACATTCGGATCGAGGTATTTATTTTTTAGCTGCAAATTGATCTTTTCCAATAAGGCTTCGTACCTGGGTTTACTTTCGCGTGGTGCTGTAAAATAGAGGTGAGCGATTTTTAGCATGGTTTCAAAATCCTCAACCGTTGAGTTGCCGCCAAGACCTTCCGAATAATCGCCGCACCCTAGTCTAACCTGCACCATCTTTCCGGAAAGGGCTTTTCCCAGGTCAACCGGGCTAAAGTCGCCAATCCCCACATACGAAATAATGTCCGGGGCAAAGCTTGCCGAAATGTAATCAGCATCGTCATATACTGAGTATCCTCCGGGGCTGTAAGCGCCAAAGTAAATCTGGTCATTTTTATAGTTTGTAGGTTTAATAAATACCCGGGCGCCGTTCGACATTTCCCATTCAATAAGGTCTTCAACACCTTCTACATTTTGTTCCCTTATTACCTTTCCCGGTGTTGGTTCTTCAGGCAGGAGTTCTTCCAGATTTAGTCCTTCGGAATAAGCTTCCAGCTCCTTTTCTTCCATTTCATCGAATACCTGAAGGACCGTGTTTTCGTCAGGCAATGAATCTTTATCCTTCTCCGGGGCATTGATGATAACCACCCTGTTTTTCCTGGTAGTGAGCATTTGTCCGGTTTCTTTAATCTCTTTTAACGAAATATCTTCGAGCAGTTCCTTGGTTAGATCATAGTTGATTTTCGGATCGATAACCGGGAGTTGTGCCAACGTAAAATTGCGGATGTAATCTTCCACATAATTTTTTGATTCCCTTGTGTTTCTTTCGCGAAATGCTTTTCCGGCACGGCTGATGAATTTCTTTTTCGTGCGTTCAAATTCAGCTTTGGTAAAGCCATGGCTTAAAGCACGTTTGTTCTCCTCCAGAAGCGAGGCAATGGCTTCTGTAACCCTGTCTTCTTTTACGGAAGCCCTCAGGGTATACATATTTTTTTCGCCTATAAATTGAGAATAGCTTGCACTGGCTGTAAAAAAGGGTGCTATCCTTTCTTCATCATCGGCTGCCTGGAGGAGTCGGTCGGTTAGCATGCTTGTGTAAAGATTCTGGATTAAATCTGTCCTGAGATCTCCAACTGTTTTAACCGGGGTAAACGGGTGCTTGTAGTAAATGACTACAGAACTTGAATTTAGCTCCTCGTCAGTACAATGGGCAACCAGTGTTTCTGCGTGTCCCGGGATTTCGATAGCCGGTTTTTCCCTGGGGGCCTCCTGTTTCGGGATTTCCGAGAAAACACTTTTCACCTTCTGCTCCATCTCCCGAATGTTAAAATCGCCAACAACAATTACCGCCTGTAAATCGGGGCGGTACCAGTCTTTTCTGTAACGGCGCAACGCATCTGGTTTGCCATAATCAATAATTTTATAGGTGCCTATCACATGACGTTCGGCATACTTTGAATTATGGAAGAGGTATGGCAAAGATTTATTCAGCAATCTCCCGTTGACATCGTAACGTGTTCGGAATTCTTCGTGGATAACCCCTCTTTCGGCATCAATCTCCTTGTCGGTATCAGATACGGCGCTTGCCCAGTCGCGGACAGCCAGGAGCCCTTTATCGATATATTCCTCCTTACCGGCAGGGATACTTAGTTCATAAACTGTTTCATCAAACGACGTGTAAGCATTAATTTTTTCTCCGAATTTGGACCCAATCGATTCAAAATAGTCTATCATCTCTTTATCCGGGAAATTTTCCGTGCCGTTAAATGCCATATGCTCGCAAAAATGGGCAAATCCACGCTGGTCATCATCTTCGAGAACAGACCCGGCATTGACCACCAGGTTCATCTGTATCTCATTTTTGGGGCGCCTGTTTTGTTTAATATAGTAGGTTAGGCCATTTTCAAGTTTCCCGATTTTTACTTCAGGGCTGGTTGGAAGCTCCTGTTCCAGTTTGTTATCACAACTGGCAAAAGACAATACAGTTGCTAAAACAAACAGAGATATACCAATTTTTCTTATAATACGATTCATAATTTTCTTTTTTCGGAATATTTATCTGATTCCGTTTGAATCAACAGGTAAATACAGGGAGGCATAAATGCGCCCCTGTATCAATGTGTTGTTAGGGAATATACGATTCTAATTTCTTCCGGCCCTTGGATTTTGCTCCATTTTCGGGTTTAGGTTTATCACCTTTTTAGGGATGGCCAAAACATAATTTTCATCATCCGGCTCAATGGTATAGGTTTGCCCTTTAAATGTCCGGGTAATTGTTTTGGCAAACTGAGGTTCCTTGTTCAAACGTTTCAGATCAAAAAGGCGCTGGCCGTCAAGAAATAACTCAACTCTTCTTTCTTTCAATACCAGGTCAAGCGCTTCATCACTTGTTTTATCGGTCTCGTAAGGAACAAAAGCGCCTTCGTTAAAACGTTTTTCGCGGAGCGTATTCAGATCGTTAATGGCAGCTGTCGCATTTTCCAGGCGGGCATTACATTCTGCCCGGATAAGGTATAATTCTGCCGTGTGAATGCCTGACCTGTGTCTTAAAGCAAGAGGTAATATTGACGGGCCGTGCATGTTGGGACCAAACATAGACATGTCCTGAACCGAGAAATAATACCTGCGGTCCCCTTCATCATATAAAGACTTGAGTTCATCACTCATATATACGGCTACAGTATAAGGCATAAAACCTCCGGAGACTCTTCCCCAAACAGCTTCCAAATCATCCTTTGCCATTCTTGGCCACTGATCTGGTCCCATAAATTTAGGCATAAATGGATGGAAATCGTACGTTTTATAATCGTACAAAAAAGAGTATTCGGAAAGTGACTTGTCGGCGTATTCCAACGCTTTGGCAAATTTACCCATAAAGAGGTACATTTTTGCCAGTAGACCCTGCACGCCTTGCTTACTTGGCCTGTAATTATATTCCGGATTTGTGGGTAATACCTTTTCAGCTTCCAGCAGGTCGGTTTCAATTAAAGTATACACTTCCTGTACAGTAGCCCTTGTCAGGACGGCATTAACATCTGCTTTAACCGGCATGGGAACACCCAGATCAGTTGTGCTGGTGTTGCTGTCGTAATGTTTGGCATACAGGTTTACCAGCCAGAAAAAGGCCTGTGCCCTTTGGGCCAGCGCCTCGCCTTTTATTCTTATGCGCAAATCCTCATCATTGCCTTCGGCATTGTCGATATTATCCAAAACAACGTTGGAAACATATATCTGTTTGTATAAACCCTCCCAGTCAGGGTCTGACATATCAACACTTAGATAGATATGGTCTTTAAACAAATATGTATTTTCTGTTTCAATTACTCTTGTAAATAGCCGGTTGAGCTCATCATCATACATCACAATATCATCCGATAACTGAAACATATTGGCGGGTCCCAGCAAAAACATATTACGGTTCGACATCAATTCATTAAAATGAGCAACTGTTTGCGGGATAACCTTTCCCTTTGGGGTTATATCCATATAATCCTCGCAGCCCGTAAACAGTAAAGTTGCAAGTGTTATTGTCAGTATAAATATTTTTTTCATGATAGTCAGCTTTTAAAATTGAACTCTAATTCCGAATGTATATTCAGGTGTTACCCCCAAGCTTAACCCACCGTATTTGTCAACTGTTTCGGGATCAATATTTTCATCATTTTTTGTCCAGAGCCAAAGGTTACGTCCCTGCGCCTGTAATTGGACATTATTTAAAAATGGCCCAATCAGACTCTTGGGCAAGTTATAAGTAAGGCTTAATGTACTAAACCGTATATATGACCCTGATTGAGATCGGTAGTCACTATATTGATAAAAATCGCTTCTCTCCCCTTTAACCTGATAGTCCGTTGGCATTTTAGGGATGTAAGTATTATTTTCATCACCAGGGTTTTTCCACCTTTTGTCCATGTCGGAATTAAGGTAAGCATAATTATGGTGAGGAGAAGGCATACGCATCATATATCCCAGTTTGTACGAAAATATGGCATTTAATGTAAGTCCCTTATAGCTCCATGTATTTCCCATCGCCCCATAGAACTTAGGAACCCTTGACCCCTGGAAAATAAGCCATTCGGGGTATTCTAAATCAGGTTCTTCCCATGAAACAATGTTTCCGGCGTCATCGTAAATTTGTGGTTCGCCTTCGCTGTCTAGGCCTGCCCAGCGGTACGAATAAAAATGATCTATTGGTTTGCCCAAAATTTCATGCCCCGAAATCGGATTTAAATACCTGAAGACAGTAGGGTTTGGATTGTACACTTTTGTTACCTCATTTTTATTATGAGATACATTCAGCCCGGCATCCCATCTGAATTCACCCTTCAGTATCGTTCCGTCTATCTGGATGTCAAATCCTTTGTTTTCTACTTCGGCTGTGTTTTTATATACCTGACCAAAACCGGTTGTAGGATCTGCTGCCACAAATCCCAGAAGGTCAAAACTTTTTCTTTGGTATAATTCAATGGTGGCACCAAGCCGGTTGTTAAAACCGCTGAAATCGATTCCCAGGTTGTGGGTCCGGGTACTTTCCCACTTTAACTCCTTATTCTCAGGTGATTCAATATCCAGGTATGATTCCTGGGTATAATAATCTTTTTCTGCAGAAGCGATGAGTTCTTTGCTGGTCTTTTTATCGATATTCCCATTTACACCTGTGGTAATACGTAGATTAAGGAAATCAATTTTATCCACATCGAAAAAATCTCCTTTTGATATGGTCCAGGAACCGCCAACACTGTAAAGCGGGGTAATCCGGTCGTTGACATCAACCCCGAACAGATTTGACTCATCAATACGGGCACTGGCTGAAAGGGTATACTTTTGATTATAGGTGTAGGAAGCATTGGAATAAACCGAAAAAAAGCGGTTCTCAACTTCGTTAGTCTTTAATTGATAGTTGTGAACACTATAGTAAGCAGGTCTTCCATCCCATAATTTATATTTACCGCCTGTTAGTCCTTTTGCATCTATAAAATCATACGTTAATTTTTCTCTGTCATAATTATTATATAAACGTCCATAATTTTTATAAATACTTCGGGTGACTTCTGTTCCAAGGATAGCTGAAACCTGATGCATTTCATCGTTAGACGAACGTTTAAAGTTTAACTGGTTCCTGAAGGAATAGACATTTGTATTGCTGTTGGCAATAAACAGTGTAGGGCCGTTCGGGAGCTGATATATTAAATTCCCGTTGTCATATAGAGTAAGTTTGTTAATCCAATCTCTGGAGTACCAACTTCCCATGTTATAGTAGGATTCATTTTTGTAGTCATTTTTTTCAAACATAAATTTTGAATCAAAGCTCAATCCTTCCATAATATCGTAGAGAAGTCCAACATTAACGCGTGGTGTAAAACTGCTATATGTCTTATCGTTGTTGTCAAACTCCTGCTTTAAGTTGTAAGTCCAGTTGTGGTATCCTAATGCTTCCCATTCTTTTGCCTTTTCCAAAGTCATTGAATTGCTTGATAACCCTCTTGTGAAGCTCGGTATATAATTTCCGTTATCATCCAGTATGCGTTCGTATGCATGGTATCGAGACAAATCATACATACTTATTCCATTACCTGTCCCTTTATTGTAGTTGCCGCTGATAATCAGATCGAAGCGCAACTTTGGAAGCAACTGCATCTTGTTGTTGACCATAAAATTCAGGACTTCCTTATCGTTGCCAATGCTATACGCTTTATTGCTTTGATAATTTACTGAAACGTAAAAGGTATTTAGTTCTGAAGCTCCTGAAACCGATAAATTGTATTGTTGCGAAAGGCTATTTCTGAAAAACAGTTCTGTGGCTTCATTGAGAATATTATTGGAACGGAGCTGGTTGTAAATGGCATTGGCTTCTGCTTCGGAAAGCAACCCCTGATGTTGTTTCCGATAGGTATCCAAAACGAGTGATTGTCCCTGGCTATGTTCGAAACTATTCAGGTTCCAGTACCCTCTTTCAATTTGTTCCAAATGATAGTCAACCGTTGTTGCGCCATCTGCCAGGCGCAGGTCATCAAGGTCGGGCATTTGTGAAATCCTTAGCGTGGAAGAAAAGTCAAATGATGCCTTGTTCTTAGTTTTGGCGTTGCCCATTATGCGTTTTCCTTTTCCACTTTTTGTTGTAATGACAATTACTCCGTTGGAAGCCCTTACCCCCCAAATGGAAGCAGCCGCTGCATCGCGCAATACCGTAATGCTTTCAATATCGTTCGGGTTTATATTGTCTATGCTGGTTTCAATGGGGAAACCATCCAGAACAATGACCGGGACTGTTGATGCATTTAATGAACTTTTCCCCCTGATAGTAATATTATTATTTTGATCGATTAGGACACCCGGTAACATACCGCCTTGTAATTTCTCGGCAAGTGTAGTTGACCCGATTTGTTTATCCAGATCCTCGCTTTTTACAGAGACAAAAGCCCCGGTAGCCCTTTCGCGCGAGAGGGTCTGGTAACCAGTTACCACAATGTTATCCAGTTCCTGGATATCGCTTTCCAGCGCAATGCGGAAATTCGACTTATTGCCTATCTCAACCTCCTGTGTAACAAATCCGATAAAGGAAACAACAATCCGGTTTTTGTCTTCAGGCACAAGCAGCTCAAAATTTCCATTTTCATCCGTAGGTGCCCCAATGGTTGTCCCTTTTACCATTATGTTGACTCCGGGTAGTGTAACCCCATCATGGTCGGTAACTGTACCGGTAATTTTTTTCCCCTCTTCCTGTTGGGGTGCCTTCTTTTCTGTTGCAGGCTTTTTCTTTCTGTTGGCTTTTTCGGCTTTTTTAATAACTACAACATTCTCGACTTCTTTATATGTGAGTCCGGTACCTTTCAAAACTTCATCCATAAACTCACGGATGGATACATCTTCCATATCAACAGAAATCGGTTTTTTCACTTCTTCAAGGTCATCCGTACCGTAAACAAAAACAAAATCCGTATTACGCTGGACCTCCCAAAATAATTTGGACAATGTGATATTCGAAAATTTCACGTCCATTTTGTTCCCTTGTGAGTAAACGCTTGCAGAGATTTGCATGATACCTGCAAATAACAATAAAACAATCAGCCGCATAATTCGCCTAATTTTTCCTAACCTTTTAATTCCAAAAAGTAGCAAACTAACATCTTTTTTCATACTTTTAAGTTGTTAATATAAATTTTAAAAAATCGGAGGAGCGAACTCCGAATTTCAGGAAATGCGCGAGCATTTCCTGTTTTTTTAATTATGTATTATTATTTTTTCTCCCTCTATTTTAAATTTCATTTTCCCGGTAGCCTCAATTATTTTCAAAAACTCGTTCAGATTTTCGTAACGGTTTACATTCACTGAGAACCGGACTCTTTTTAACGATTCATCTTCATATAAATCTTCGAAATCGTACCATTTCCGCAAATCGTTGAGAATATAGCTGATACTCTCGTCAACATACATGAATTTTCCGTCTTTCCAGGAGGTAAAAACAGAAGCATCAACGTTTTTGACACTGAGTTGGTTGCCTTCTAAAATATAATTAGCCTGTTGGTCCGGGAGTAACACTAATTCCTTATCCTCACTGATCACTTTTACTTTTCCCTGGCTTAGGGTAGTCTGCGATAGCGCGTCATCGGGATACGCTTTAACATTAAAGTGTGTCCCCAATACTTCTACTTTCACGCTATTTGTTTTTACTATAAATGGTTTTTCTGCATCCGGGTGAACTTCAAAATAGGCCTCGCCGGTTAGTTCAACTTCGCGGGTTTCATCGTCAAAACTTACCGGGTATCTCATGGTAGTTGAGGCATTGAGCCAGACTTTAGTTCCATCAGAAAGTACCAGAAAAAATTCTCCCCGGTGGGGGATTTGTATGGTATTGTATTGTGTTTTGTGTGTGCGTTTAAGTCTGTTTGTATACTCAATTTTGTTGTCAACAATACGTATGTTGGTGCTCCCGGCATTAAGGTTTACTAGTGTATCCCTGTTCTCCAGTTCAAGTGATTCCCCGTTGTCGAGCAGGAGCAGAGCTTTAGGCTGTCCTGGTTCGAACTGCACCACTGTAGCGGGTTGTTCGATTACCTCCTGCTGTTTTTCTAATTGAAACAACAGGTATATGGCAAGTGGCAGGAGCATTACGGCAGCAAATTTGGCTGCAATCGTCCAAATATTAGGGCTCCGTCCTTTTTTCAGTTTGGGCTCCATTTTTTTCCACGACTGTTTCTCTCCAAACCGATAATAAATATCTTCCCACTCTTTAAAATTTTTATCTTCTTTTATTTTATTGAAGAGTTCCAGATTTTCTGGAGATTCATTTAACCATGAATCAAGCTCCTCCCGGCTTTCTTTACCAATATCTCCTCCGACAGACTTTGCTATCAGTTTTGAGATCCTGAGATGTCGATTTATATTATCCATGGTAATCTTTTTTTCAACAACACATTGCAAGTATAAATGGGTGAATACAGATGCGCTTTTTTTTAATTTTATTTTTTCAGGGTGAAATTATTTGCAATAAACAACTTATTTCGAGCTTTTAGTAATAAAATGTGAAATGCTGTTTGTACCCATTTTTGAGATGTGAAGCCTTTCCTGGGAGGTTGGTGTTTCTTTTCATCTTGGTTCGACCGGGTGGGTAGGGGGCGTAAAAGTTGCGGGGAGTCTGCCTTGAAATGCTATAATTGGAATAGGAGAATAAATACCAAAAAAGATACACGTTGCTCGGTTATAGTTAATTAAAACCGGTTGTAGCTTGTTTTTATTTTAAGAATCAAGGTATTCCTCCGGGGTTTTAGTTGTACGCCACAATCTATTTTTCTGGTTCATTAGTATGGAGAGGAATATTAGTGCATGCAGGTTGTCGGATAATTTCGTGCGCAAAGCAGTATAGCCATGGTTTTTTAACGTTTTGACCGTATTTACCGAAATGTTCAGCCGGTCAGCTATTTCCTGATTTCTTAGCCCGGAAAGGCTTAACCGGATTATTTTTTTTGTTTGGGCCGGAAGTTCATTTATTGCCTGATGCAGGATAGTATAAGTTTCATTTTCAATAACCTTATTCATAAAAAATACTTCTTCATTGTTCAAAATATAATCGAAATATTTTTGATGAATTTTTTTGTCCCTTATTATGTTGAGGCATTTATTTTTTGCGATGGTGTATAAGAACGCTCTTGCCGAATCAACTGTTTCAAAATCAGCTTTTTTATTCCAGTAAATTAACAGCAGGTCCTGCACCAGATCTTCCGCTTCGTTCTCATTTTTAAGGATTGAGTATGAAAAAACACATAGTGGCTGGAAGAATATCTCGTAGAACATTTTAAACTGCTCGACGTCACCTTTCGCTATTTGCCTGATATGTTTATCCCGTAAAATCATATTTTTTAGCGGCCATAAAAATAAATATTTTATAATTACTTTATATATTTTCATTGATACGGAAAAGCTCATTGGAAATCATTGACTTCAGAATAAAGTATATGCAAAGAGGGAAAGGTTCTGTTTAAACAGGACTTTTCCCTCTTTTTTCAACAAAAAAAGCCGGCCTGAAAAACAGGCCGGCCTTCACTGGATAATTAAGAAATTCGATTTAATATTCTTTATTCTGAAAAACATTGATTGCAATAAACCCGAAAAGCCCGGTTGCAGCAACCAGCAGTAGGTCGATAATGTTATTTTTAAACCGTAATTTGCGTTTTCGTATGAGGAAAACGGAAACTCCCAATAGAACAGCATGTAAATACACCCAGCTAAAATTGGAATATCCGTCAAAATTAAATTTGACAAAATCGATGTACTTTGGGTCAGAGCGCGGTTGGGTCAGCTTTAAAGTAAACGGGAATAGAAAGTGATATGCTTTCCCGATTAACATTTCTGACTTTGGCTGGAATTCTTCATAATAGGAGTCGATAATATTGTGGTCAAGATCGACCGCATAGGCTGCTATGCTATTTTCGGTATTAACCTGAAACATCCAGAAAAGCATGTTGCCCATAATATAGATAGTATGCTCTTCCGGGATATAGTCATAGACGGGTATTTCAACTATTTCGTAGTCTTTGGAGTACAGTATGTTTAACCGGTTATCTTCGGAAATAATAAAGCAATAGAGCTTTTCGTTTTCTACTTCCAGATACTGCATGTATTTAATCTGAAAGTCTTCCGGAATTTCAATCCGGTTGAACACGGGCTGGCCGTTTTCCATTTTCAGGTGAAAAAGGTCTCCTATGTTGTCGGTTATAAACCAGCCGTCGGCCCTATTTTTTCTATGACTTGGATTACCCGCCAGGATTTGAGCCGGGAAAACAAATCCTTCTTTTTCGAAGGCCTTTGTAAAAAGAAGGCTCTTTTCTTCGTTTACTTCATTGCTTTGCACATTGACAAACTCCACCCGCTTCTTAATTCTGCACAGGTCGCCGGGCAATGCTATTTTTCCCGTTGATTCGTACAATGGGAACAACCTGTACTCATCAGCCGGACGCCTGAGAGAGTGTGGAACAAACCCATACATTATAAAATTTTGGTGCCAGGTTTCGATATCTATTTTTACCCCATCGATACTATCGGGCAACAAACCTGATTGATGTAAAGAAGTGGCAAACATCATGGGGCACTGCTCCATCATTTCCGTTTGGGTATATTCTTTCCCTTTGGTGTCTACCGGATTCAGTACTTTCTTTTCGTCATACCGGCTGATATAAAAATCGTCGTTTAATGCACTGTACAATATATGTGGAGTGTTAATCCTTTTGTCAAAAAGTGTATTGTATAAGATAGGTACTGAATAGGCCAATACCAGAATGGCTATCATTACCAATAAATATCTGCTTAGTTTATGTAACATTACATTTCTCCTTTCCTGAATCTGTAAATTGAAAATAAGATTGATATGCTAAAGAGTACAACCAGTATCAAAAAAAAGCCGTTCGCATAAATGTAAGATCCTGCTTTCCAGAGTATAAAAAACATTTTAATGAATAATCCACCAATAACGAGGTAAGCAATCCGGTATTTCCAGATAGGTTCAATGGCAACCATGCCCGCAATAAAAAAAGCAGCAAAACCCGACATAAACCAGGGGGCAACCGTTATTGCCGCTACCCTAATAATTTCGTACGGAAAATAGTAACGGCCAATTCCTATGAATACTAAAAACATAAGCGAAAAAATAATAGTAAGGCTCATTACCCCAAAGGCCACCATTTGTAATCCGGCTTTCTCCTCGTTTATTGGAAGGTGGAGGGTGAGTTTTATCCTTTTTTCAGTCATTTCAGGAATAAACTGTGCTAATCCTATTAATAACCCTATTCCCAAAGGCAAAAACTTAAACAAGGTGAAAAAAACAAAATCCCTGTTCATTATTTTCCAGAGATAGTGGTTAACAGGTGTGTCTGCCAGTTCGCTTCTTATGATCATATACATGGCCAGCGTAACTCCGACTCCAACAATTACCGACAGCCAAAAGACGAGCCTGATTTTTATCCATTCTTTATAAAACATTGACTTCCACATATCCTAATATTTTCCTGTTAAACCAATAAATGCGTCTTCAAGGGTCATGGGTACCTCCCTGAAATTGCTGTATGCAATTCCCAGCGATGCCAGGTAGCTTTCTACTTCGTTTGCCCGGGAGTAAGTGTACAGTTCGATAGTACTGTCTATCTTTTCATAATTTTCGACCAGTCCCCCTTTTTCAAACTCTACATCGGGGTTGGTAACCTCAAAGTTGAACTGTTTAAATGTTGACATAAACTCTTTGACCGGCATGTACACCAATACTTTATTGTAATCGAATACGATACATTCATCGATGAGCCGTTCCATATCCTGGATAATGTGGGAAGTGGTAAAAACCGTCTTTCCTTCGGCTTTGGCATAGTTGCGCAAGTAGTCGATAAAAAGCCTTCGGTAACCGGGGTCGAGTCCCATGGTGAAATCATCGAGAACCAGCAGCTCCGGGTCTTGTGCGAGGATAAGTCCCAGGGCAACCTGTGAGCGCTGTCCGCACGACATGGTTGATATTTTTTGTTTCGGGGTTACCTTTAGTTTGGCCATCAGGTCGTAGTATGCCTCACGCTTCCAGTTTGGGTAGAAGCCCGAATAGAACTTCTCAATTTGGTAAATATTCATGAATGCATACTGCACGTGGTTTTCAATCAAATAGCCAATCTGTGATTTTACATACGGCGACAGGTTTTTCGAATTCTCCCCGAGGATGATGCATTCACCGCTCCGGGGAGTCAAATAACCGTTTAGAATATTGATAGTGGTAGTTTTCCCTGTCCCGTTTTTACCAAGAAGCCCAAGGATACTACCTTTTTTTATATTGAAGTTAAGGTCCTCGTAGACCATTTTATTGCCATAATAATGTGTCAGGTTACGGCATTCTACGATGTTCTCCATAATGATTGTTTTACTTATTTACAGGATGTAATACTTAATATTCTTTATTTGGAAACAGGTTCACTGCAATAAAACCGAAGATACCTGTTGCCGCAATTAATACCAGGTCGAGTATGTTGTTTTTAAAACGGCGCTTTTTCCGGATGATGAAAAAGACGTTTAACAGGACGAAAATGACACTTGCCACAATCCAGGAAAAATTGTTGTACCCGTTAAATACAAATTTGATGTAACTGTGATGATTTTCACCAAACCTCAGATTGAAAGGGAACAGGGTCGCAAAAGCTTTTCCTACAGACAACTCTGAATAAGGCTTATTTTCTTTTTCAAACTTATTCAGTAGTTTATAATTCCTGTCGAGGACATAAATTTTCCTTTGATTAAAAGAAGAAAAATCAACTTTTGTAAAATAGGGGGTTTTTCTAAACATCAGGGAATAATGTTTTTCCGGGTTGTAATCGTAAACGGGGAGTTCGATCAATCCGTAATCCAGGCTGCTGAGGATATATAGCTTATTCTCCTCCGAAATGACATAGGCGTGGATACTGCGCGACTCAATAGTTGACGGACTGACATATTTTACCTTAAATCCTTCCGGAGTTTCAATCTTTTTCAGATAGGGTTTACCATTTTCCATCTTCATATGGTAGAAAAGGTCTTTGCTGTCGGTAATAAACCAGCCATTATCATAAGGTTTCATAACGGTTGGTATACCAGCCATCAATTTTGCCGGATAATTGAAATTTTCATTATTAAAAATTCGTGTAAAGATTTCACTCTTTTCCTCATCAACCTTGTTAGTTTCAGCAAGTATAAATTCCACTCTTTTCTTTCCGATTCTGCATACATCATGGGGAAACCTCAGCGCGGTTTTTGAATCCATCAGGGGAAAGAGTCTGTAAGAGGGCATTGACATAAATGAACTTCGTATGCTGGCATAATCGCTTTCGGGACGGAATTTTTCAACATCAATTTTCATCCCGCTAATGCTATCCGGGAACTCTCCTTTTTTAATCAGGAAAAATGAATTTTCAATGGGGCATGCTTTATGAAATTCATCTTCCGGAATTACTTCTCCTTTTGAGTTCTTAATAGTTTGTATGCTTAATTCATAGTCATATGTAGAAGTAAAAAATTCATCTTTTAACAGACTGTAATAAATACTGGGATACTGACCGGGAACCTTAAACAAGGTTCTGTAAATTGTTGGGATAACATTTGACAGGATGATAATGGCTGCGGCCACTAATAGATATCTGCTTATTTTTTGTAACATTACATTTCTCCTTTCCTGAATCTGTAAATTGAAAATAAAATGGACATACTCATCAGCAGGATAATTCCCAGGAAGGGTAACCAGGCATACTTATATGCCCCTGCTATTGGCGACTGAAAAAACAGGTGAACAAATGAAAAAGCTAACAATGCATAGAAAACTTTATATTTCCACAGGGGTTCAATGGTTATCATTCCTGTGAGGAAATAGGCAGCCAGTCCGGCAGAAAACCATGGTATTACAGTACTTGCAGAAAGGGCTATAACCTCGTAAGGGAAATAATATCTTCCGGGAAAAATAAGCAAAGCAAACAAAGTAAGATACAGGGCAACAAGGCAGATAACGCCGAAGATTACCATTTTTAAACCTGCCTTTTCTTCATTCAGGGGGAGGTGCAGCGTTAATTTAATCCTTCGTTGTTTAACTTCGGGGATAAACTGTGCCAGTCCAATTATTACCCCTATGCCTAAAGGAATAAACTTAAACAAATTAAAATAGATATACATTTTATTAATGATTCCGTCCCAAAATTCATGGGCATTGGCAATAATAAATGAGTGCCTTACATTAAGGTAAATTCCGAGAATGGCAATTGCCCCAATGGCCAGTGACAGCCAAAAGACGAGCCTGATTTTTATCCATTCTTTATAAAACATTGACTTCCACATATCCTAATATTTTCCTGTTAAACCAATAAATGCGTCTTCAAGGGTCATGGGTACCTCCCTGAAATTGCTGTACGCAATTCCCAGCGATGCCAGGTAGCTTTCTACTTCGTTTGCCCGGGAGTAAGTGTACAGTTCGATAGTACTGTCTATCTTTTCGTAATTTTCGACCAGTCCCCCTTTTTCAAACTCTACATCGGGGTTGGTAACCTCAAAGTTGAACTGTTTAAATGTTGACATAAACTCTTTGACCGGCATGTACACCAATACCTTATTGTAATCGAATACGATACATTCATCGATGAGCCGTTCCATATCCTGAATAATGTGGGAAGTGGTAAAAACCGTTTTTCCTTCGGCTTTGGCATAGTTGCGCAAGTAGTCGATAAAAAGCCTTCGGTAACCGGGGTCGAGTCCCATGGTGAAATCGTCGAGTACCAGCAGCTCCGGGTCTTGTGCGAGGATAAGTCCCAGGGCAACCTGTGAGCGCTGTCCGCACGACATGGTTGATATTTTCTGTTTCGGGGTTACCTTTAGTTTGGCCATCAGGTCGTAGTATGCCTCACGCTTCCAGTTTGGGTAGAAGCCCGAATAGAACTTCTCAATTTGGTAAATATTCATGAATGCATACTGCACGTGGTTTTCAATCAAATAGCCAATCTGTGATTTTACATACGGCGACAGGTTTTTCGAATTCTCCCCAAGGATGATACATTCGCCGCTCCGGGGAGTCAAATAACCGTTTAGAATATTGATGGTGGTAGTTTTCCCGGTCCCGTTTTTACCAAGAAGCCCAAGGATACTACCTTTTTTTATATTGAAGTTAAGGTCCTCGTAGACCATTTTATTGCCATAATAATGTGTCAGGTTACGGCATTCTACGATGTTCTCCATACGTGTATTAAAATTTTAGATTTTTCAATACAACACACTTAAAACCAAAACGGGTGAATAATTGCCTGTTTTATGATATAAATCAATGTAAGCAGAAGGAGGAAACCATTACCACAAGCAATTTTTTTAGTTTGAATTTTTCTGATGCGAAAGGACTTTCAAGCACTACCAGTTCTCGGGCGCCATGCCTTTGATGTAGCGGTGTCTGCAAAATATATGATTCGACATCAATAGAGGGAGTCTTTAGCTACTTCTGTTGGGATAGGAGGACTAATCTGACAATTGTTTAATTAATTTCTTAAACAGTTAAAAGTTTTTCCTCTGATTCAAAGGGGAGGATAGTTCAGGGTTTCATTTTATAGTTTGAATTGGAATGACAAATTGCAGGGATGTGTCAGAAAAATAATTTTCTGGTTTCATCTTCCAGCATAGGATTTCCGTAAGTAATATTATGTCCTTTTTCAAAATCGAACAGGGTAAGTACACGAAGCCGGTAATAGGCCACCCAGTAACTTTGTATCGACCGGATATAATCTCGTTTCGCCTGTTCACGTTCCTGCAGGGCGATGTTCAGGTCGGTTATACTCAGTTCGCCATTTTGAAATTTTCGCAAGGCAATCTGGTACCCGTTTTCAGCCACTTTATCTGCCTCGTCGGCTGTTCGCAACTGGTCTTTCAGCAAACCAAACTGTTCCACCTGCACAATAATCGACCGGTCAAACTCTTCAATATCCTTATTCACATTGTAAATGGTAAGCTCCCTTTCCGACTCGGCAAGTTTAACGGTTGAGGCCGATCGTCCCCAGTCGAGAATCGGGATACTTAATGAAATACGCAACATCCGGTCGCGCTCGGGCTGGTCGTATATACCCAGGAATGTTTCTGCGCTGTTCGATAAACCAAAACTTCCGCGCAGAGTGGTACTCAGGCCGGTGCTGTTTTTGGCCTGGGCAAGTTCCCGGTCAGCATTAATTAACCGGCGTTGGTAAAGCGAGGTTTCCTGTCGATTTTCTCTCGCTTTTTGAACTGCCAAATCTAAATCGATATCAAAAAACCGGATATCCAGAGGTATGTTAAGATCGATTTGCATTGATTGTTCCAGACCAACATATCTTTTCAATTCAAAATCTGTATTTTTTAGATCCATATTAGCCTGGTTTAGCGCTTTTTGGGCATTCAGGACCGAAAGCTCGATTCGCGAATAATCGTTGTCGGATATTTGTCCCAGTTCTTTTTTTGTTTGTGATATGCGAAGGTTATCCTGGCTGTTTTTCAAATTGTTCTCAGCCAGTTTGTAGTTGGTTTGCACCATCAGGTAATTAAAGTAACGGTAGGTTGTATTCAGGGCAATTTCTTCAATTTGCTGAACAAAGCGTTTTTGTGCTTCATCATAAATCATGGGCTCGGTTTTACGATACCATTTCATCCAGTTGTAAGCAAACAACGGCTGGCTGAAACCAATTACAAACGGACTACCTGAATATCCGATTTCATTTTTATTCAAGTTCCGAATGCCGTGGGCTGAAGTACTTGCCCAAATGTTGGTTCCCAGCTTGGGAATAGACTGGTTTAAAGAAACGTTGGCAGATGCGGCAAGGTTGGAAACCTGTTTAAATTCTATGCTGCCATCGGGTTGGGTGATGGGTTGGGTGGTATGTGTATAATTTGGCAGATCTCCTGACAAGGTTAACTGAGGCCTGAATCGTGTTTTGAAATTCCGGTAGCGCCAAAAATAATTTACATTTTGATTTTGAACATATTTGGATGAGGGTGAGTGGGTTAGTGCCAAATCAATAACATCATCAAGCGATAAGCTATTCTTTATGGAATCATTTTGTGAGAAAACCGGGTTTACTGAAACGGCCAAACCCGTAAATAATACTAAAAAAAACGTTCTCATTTTTGCGAGTCTATTTTTCCAATTCAATTTCATCTGATTGTCTGAATGCATTAAGTCCTTCAACAATTACAGCATCACCTTCGCTGAGGCCTGAAAGAACTTCACAATAATCATCTCCGATAATTCCGAGTGTAAAATCTTTTTTGATAGCCTTATTGCCTTCCACCACAAACATTTTTTGTTTTTGCCCGGCCTCAAATTCCGGTATTTTTTTTATTCTGAGGGCATCCTCTTTGAACCCGACAATTACCTGTATTTCAACCTGCTGGTTGGCAATTAGCTTGGGGTGGCTACTTTCATGAAGATGTATATTAAACTGAATTTTTTTATTTTCAACCATTGGGGTAATATTTCCGACAGTGCCCTCCAAATGTTCGTCGTCCAGGTTTACCACTACCCGGTTCCCGGTTTTAAGCTGTACAGCGTGTTGTTCCTCAATCGAACCTGTTATTTTAAATGAGGTAAGATCCGACATTCGAACCAGTAAATGATCGGTGTTTACTTTTTCACCGGCTTTTCCTGAAATAGACAGGATGATACCGGCAGAAGGTGCCCGGATACTCATTTTTTGAAGCAGGGTTTGCTTTTCCTCCAGTTCTTTTTCCTGCATTCTGATTTGTAGCAGGAGACCTTGTTCCTCGGCTTTAAGCTGTTTTAACCGGATTGAGTTTTTTTCTACCAGGGTTTCGAGATCCTTTTCTGCCAGTGTAATCTCCTGGTTTGTCTGGTCTATTTTGGCTGGCGAAATTCCCCCAACTTCCAGAAGTTGTTGCTGGTCTGCCAGTTGCGATTTCAGCGACATAATTTTCAGCTTCTTCACCTCTTCATTGTATTCCAGATCGAGTCGGGTACTCTGTGCATTCAGGCGGGTCCTTTCCAGGTTGTTGCGTCTCACCTCAATCTGATCTTTTATACCATCAATATCATCCCGCACTCCGTCGGTATTCAACTGAAGAATAACATCGTCCTTTTTTACCCGGGTTCCGGGCTCGGCCAATATACTTTGAATAACACCCGGCCCAGGGCTCAGAATGAGTACTTCATTTTCCGAATCGACTACGCCGGTAGCGTGAATTGACAACAACACCGGGCCATGGTCAACTTCCTCCGTAACGAGGCTCCCTGCGCTTAAAGAAGAAGGAACAAAGAACCGGGAGGAATAAACCGCAACGGCAATGATGGCAACCAGGGTTAATACTGAAAAGAGGAAAAGTTTAATTTTTTTATTACTTCCCATGGCTCAAAAATTGGTTAAGGAAAAAATGGCGGCAGAATTCTTTTTTTAAGAATAAATTCTGCCAAACAGGAAGGTCAAAATTAAAAAAATCATTTAATTACAAAAAACGTAATTACCTGATTTTTTCGAGGTACAACTTTCTTAATTTCACTAAATAATCTGTGTCGATTTTATTGGAAAGTATTCTCACAAACTCAAACAATTTTCCCTCTTTGAAAAATGAGCCGGAAGCCGCATCAAATTCGTGTCCTTCCCAGTTATACTTTACATCCATTGTTACTTTAACAAAGGCATCGTAGCTAAGGTATTTGGGAATTTCAATGTATCCAAAGTTGTGATCCTGTGATTCCACATAAACTCCATCGGCCAGTTTTTCAAATACCAGGAATTTTACAATTTTTACTTCGGCTTCCAGTTTCCCGCTGAGCTTTTTATTCATCAAAAAATGAATCCCCTGATTTTGGTAGGCTTCCTGGATTTTTTCTACCAAATCAAGCTCGGGGAGGTGCCTCACGCGAATCACATTGAGCAACTGGGAGCCAATAATCATGTACCCTTTCCCCGAATCGAAATCCCAGTCATACTCTTTTTCAATGTTTTGTGTTGCCCGTAAAACCTCTTCGAGCGGATATTGCTTGTCGAGTACCAGGTAAATGTAAAACGGCTGGGCCGACGTGGGTGTTTCGTGGTAATAACCCGGGAATTGGTTCAATGCTTCAAAAACCAGGCTGCCCGGCAGCACCTTTTCTTCTACCGATGCAATAGTGATGTGCTTGGTAAGGTTGGCGAATACTTCCATTTTTTTGTTCTGTTCCATAATGTGGTATCTTTGGTTTTATTTTTATTGAAACGAATGCCAAACAAAGTAGTTCATTTTAAAAGTATCGGACCGGTTACTTTTTCACGCAACCGACGATCGAAAAATATAAAAATAAGTGTTAAACCTGACAAATCAGTGCTGGTTTCTTTTCCTTTTTTTATTTCAGAAGACGAAGTACTGGCATTTTTGACCCGAAATGAAGATTGGATTAGCCGCCAGCAGAAAAAGGCAGATGCCGGAAGAACCCCATACGATACAGGCTCAACAATAAAAACAAAACTTCACACGCTGGAAATGCACCATGGGGAAACCGGAAAAGTGGAAACCGATGGAAAGATGATTAAAATTTTTGCTGCTGATTTTAATACGGAAGAAGCCCGGTTTCTTCTGGAGGATATTTTAACACAGATTTACCGTTTTGAAGCCCGGAAGTTACTTCCGGCACGGTTGCAGGAACTGGCCCGGGAACACGGATTCCGTTACGGTAAAGTTTCCATTCGGAATAACAAACGGAATTGGGGTAGTTGCTCTTCCCGGAATAACATCAGCCTGAACCTGCATATGATGAAACTGCCCGATGAATTGATTGACTATATTTTGCTGCACGAACTGGTGCATACTGAAATAAAAAACCATGGTCCCCTGTTTTGGGAAAAACTCGACAAGCATACCAATTACCGGGCGCGTGAATTGTCAGGGCAAGTAAAAAAATACTCAACTTACATCTTGTAGAAAATGGATTGGAATATTTTACTCTCAACCAAACGTTTGGGGATGGAAACCTGGAAACCTTCAGCCAGACAAGAAGATCGTTCCCAGTTTCAGCGTGATTACGACCGCATTATTTTTTCTTCCCCATTCAGGAGGATGCAAAATAAAACACAGGTTTTTCCGCTGCCCGAACATATTTTTGTGCACAATCGCCTTACACATAGTCTGGAAGTGGCCAGTGTGGGCAGGTCACTGGGAAACCTGCTGGCGGAAAAACTAACGGAGCAGTTTCCTGAAAATAAACTTATTCCTGAAATAGGTACCATCGTTTCTGCGGCCTGCCTGGCGCATGATTTGGGGAATCCTCCTTTCGGACACTCGGGGGAGTCTGCCATTTCCGGGTTTTTCCAGAATGGAGCCGGAAAGGAATTTAAGGACAAACTTTCGGCAGCCGAATGGACAGATTTTATCCGGTTCGATGGAAATGCCAATGCTTTCCGGATACTTTCCCATCAGTTTAACGGGAAACGTCCCGGAGGTTTTGCCCTCACATATCCTACCCTGGCAAGTATTGTAAAATATCCATTTGAATCGCCCCTGGCCACCCGGCAAAAATGTGGGTTTTTTCAAACCGAAAAAGAGACCTTCCTGCAAATAGCCGGGGAATTACAGTTGCCTTCCAAAGTACAGGAACATTTGTCTTTTGAACGCCATCCGCTGGTATACCTTGTGGAGGCCGCCGACGATATTTGTTACCAGATTATGGATCTGGAAGATGCCTGTAAGCTGGGCATTCTTAGCTACGAAAAGGTGACGGAATTATTCCTTGGTTTTTATGATCGCAAGCATGATCAAAAGGCCTTAAAAAGTATAGAAAATACGTTGAAAAGAGTAACCGACAGAAACGAACAAATCAGTTACCTGCGTGCAGGGGTTATTGGAAAACTGATTCATGAAAGTATGCATGTTTTCGACTCAAATTACGATCGTATTTTAAACGGGAGCTTCGATAAGAGTTTAATTGGTTCTCTGGAAAACTGGCACGCGCAAGCGATGAACATGGTAAAAGAGGTTTCCGCTTCGGAAGTGTATGCCCACCGGTCGGTGGTGGAAATTGAGATTGCCGGATTTAAAATTATTGGTACACTACTCGAAGAGTTTGTTGGGGCAGTTATGGATCCGAATGAACGTTACAACAAAAAAATATTGTCGTTGCTGCCTGAACAATACCGGCCCCAGAGTGAAAGCATTTACAACAAAATTCAGTCGGCAGTGGATTTTGTCTCCGGAATGACCGATGTGTTTGCCCTTGATTTATACCGGAAAATTAAAGGTATCAGCCTGCCGGGAGTTGTTTAACGAATGGGCCGGCGTACTTTGCATATTGTATTTAATCCATCCAAAACAAAGGGAGTTGAAATGATTAATGTTTCCTCGTTTAAAGATTGGAATTTAGATAGTAACTTTGTGTTCGATCAATTAATATTGTTGCAATGAACATTCAGACATTAAAAGCTATTCAGACATTAATTGTTATTGGGGTACTGATTGGAACCCATTTTTTTACCAGGAATGTGGTAAAAAGTTTTCTGAAAAAATTCAGGTTTACCGCTCAGCGCCGAAAGCTAACCATCCGGATAATCAATCTTTTACTATCCATTACTGCCATTGTTTTTATCTCAGCCATTTGGGGGGTCAAACAAACAGACATGGTGGTTTTTATCTCTTCGGTAATGGCTGTTCTCGGAATTGCTTTTGTGGCGCAGTGGTCGTTGCTTTCAAACATCACGGCGGGGCTGATTTTGTTTTTTAATCATCCGCTCAAGCTGGGCGATCATATAAAAATTATCGAGAAAGATTTTATTATTGAAGGAATTGTAAACGACATCACCTTCTTTTTTGTCCATATCAAAACAGAAAATAAGGAGCGGGTTTCCATATCCAACTCCATTATTTTACAAAAAACAATTTCTATTGTGCCTCCGCAGGAGGAAAGTATGTAAAAGATGGGGGCTTTGTGCTGTTACCTTTCGAGCAAACTGTCTAACAAGCCTCCACGGGCTTCTTTGCGGGTATTCCCTCCGCCGGGAGAAAGTTCTGCAATCAGTTTACGAATAGGCATACTTTGCAACCATACTTTGCCGGTGCCGCGTAGCGTGGCCAGGAAAATTCCTTCGCCGCCAAACAACATCGAACGTAAATTGCCGGCTTGCTCAATGCTGTAATCGATTCCCGGTTCGAATCCTACAATACAGCCGGTATCCACTTTCAGCACTTCGTTGTTCAGTTGTTTTTCAATCACAGTTCCACCGGCGTGGACAAAGGCATTGCCATCTCCTTCCAGTTGCTGCAGAATAAATCCTTCGCCGCCAAAAAAACCGGAGCCAAGCTTTCGGCTGAATGTAATGGAGATTTTGGTTCCGAGGGCTGCACACAAAAAGGCATCTTTTTGCACAATTACTCTTCCTCCAAGTTGGGCCAGGTTAAGAGGAATAATGGTACCGGGATAAGGCGCTGCAAACGCTACCTTTTTTTTACCCCATCCACGATTGGTAAAGTGAGTGAGAAACAATGACTCTCCGGTTATCAGGCGCGACCCTGCCGACAATAATTTGTCGAAGAAACCCGCTCTGGGGTTGGATCCGTCGCCCATGCGGGCTGTGTATTCAATATCATCGTCCATATAGAGCATGGCGCCTGCTTCTGCTATAACTGTTTCACCCGGGTCAAGTTCCACTTCCACCAACTGTACATCGTGCCCCAAAATTTTGTAATCAATTTCGTGTGATTGCATATTTGTATTTTTTTGAAAATAAAAGTCAAAATTAACAATTGGAAAATTGGGAACAGCATTCTAATCCGTATTTTTTTAGACCTTTGTAAAAAATTGATTTCAAAGATGAACAGAAATTACAATAAAGGGCGTGACGGAAGATCCGGATCCCGGTCTGGCGTAAAGAAAGGAAGAACAGCGGGAGAAAGTCGTCCGGTTGGCGGGAGAAAAGTGATAAAGATTAAAAGGAGTAGCAGTTCGCCTGCCAAAAAGGAGGTTCCACTTCCCCGCAACAAACCATACAAAACACCTACCGGCAGGGAAATGCGTTTGAACCGTTTTATTGCCAATTCGGGAGTTTGTTCGCGACGGGAAGCTGACAAGTTTATTGCCGCCGGTCTGGTTACGGTTAACGGAACAGTAGTTACTGAAATGGGGATAAAGGTGAAGGCCACCGACGATGTGCGTTTTGATGGAAGGAAACTGAATGCGGAAAAGAAAGTGTATCTTTTGCTAAATAAACCCAAAGATTTTGTAACCACCACCGACGATCCCCATGCCGAACGAACCGTGATGGATTTGGTGAGAGGAGCCTGTCCTGAGCGTATTTACCCAGTGGGACGGTTAGACAGAAATACTACCGGCGTGCTGCTTTTTACAAACGACGGTGAGCTTTCCGACCGGCTGACGCATCCCAGTCACCGGATAAAAAAAATTTACCAGGTGTCTCTCGATAAGGCGGTAACCAAAAACCACATTCTGCAAATTGCCGAAGGGATTGAACTGGAAGACGGGCTGATTGCTGCCGATGCCATAAGTTATATTGATGCAGCAAATAAAGCAGAGGTGGGACTGGAAATTCATTCGGGCCGAAACCGCATTGTGCGTCGCATATTTGAACACCTTGGCTATCGTGTAAAGAAGCTCGACCGGGTTTACTTTGCAGGCCTTACCAAAAAAAATATTTCTCGTGGAAGATGGCGGTTCCTTTCACCGAAGGAGGTGCAGTTTCTAAAAATGAAATAGCGTTTTTTCGCAGCTTTTAATTTATCAAAGAGAAGGACGCAGTATGGACCGTTTGGGAGAATAGTAGCGAAGGAACACGTTATTTGATTTAAGAAAAGACAGTGTTTAGAGTTTGAAAAAACGCTCAAGCTTTTGATTAAATTCTCCTGGTGGGGCTGAAAAAAACTGCTTCAGGCGGGGATGAAGTTTTATCTGGTTTAGTTCACGCAAGTGTTCTACCTGATTTTTCAGAATGTGTACTTCTTCTTCTGCGAATCCGTACCCCTGGGAAATCAATTCTTCGGAAAATACATGCAAATCATGATCTTCGCCCAGTTGATCGGTAATTTTGTTCAGCTGGTCGGTCTTTAATTTGAAATACCGCGGATGCAAAAAACGGATAAAATCCAACTGATACCAGAGTTGTTTTAATTTTTTTCGTAACTGATGCCACTCTTCCGGATGAGGATTAAGGGGCAACTGCTGATAAACAGTTATGCTTTTCAGATAGGTTTGTCCCACTTCCCGAAAAAAATGAATTTTTGTTAGCTGTTCGTTTCCGGGATTGTCAGAAATAAGAGTTTCAAATTCATCGAAAAAACTTTCAATGGTTTTGTTCAGGTTGTTTTCCCGGAAACCACGTTCCAGCAGCGATTTATTTTTTTGTACCAGCATTTCCCTGGCATTTTTTATTTTCCGCTCGGGCAGGAGCTTGTTGCCGGGCACCTCTTTGTCGAAAAGATCAAGGTTTACCGATGATTCACGCAAGGGGGCAAGTAGTTTTCCAAAGTTACGGATGTCGTTTCTCAGTTGTGGGATATTGGTTTCCGGAATTTCGGTGTAGAACCGCAACAGCGCCCGCAAACGTTTAAACGATTTGCGTAATTCATGCACAGCAAGGTTGGCCGGTATATTTTCTGCGGTGCAGAAATAACTTATCTTTCCGGCCTGGTGGGTGATTGCCTGAATTAATCTGTTCCTTGTCTCCTGAACCATTTTACTCATTTCAAGGGAATAACAAAAGTAACGATAATTCAGCAAAACCGAAAACGGGTAATATCAAGAGGTTTATCCACAATTTCTTGTGAATAATTTTAATGCGAAGAAGCTATTTTGGATTTGGAAAATACATAACTTCGCATAATTGCTAAAAGATGAGAAAGATGCCATATCGCCGATTACCCACTACCGACCAGGCGCGGCTCCGTGCATTGGCAGCCGCCCAGAAAATTGCCTCTGAACGTGATGCTGAGAAACTTGCCTTTTCAAAAAATACACAGATTGAACTGAAGAATGTCCAAACCAATTTTGAAAACCACCTGAAACATTATGAGTTCGACTTAAAACACGAGTCGGAAAAGAGCGGTGACTACAAAGCTGCGTATGAAAAAGGGCGGTTGTATGTTTCGCACTTTATCCAGGTGCTTTTCATGAACATTGAAAGGGAAGAGTTGAAGAAAGAAGCGCTTGCATTTTACGGGTTGCAGGAATTTGATGGGAAAATGCCTTCTTTGAATACAGAGCAGGAAATACTTGAATGGGGCAAAAAGGTGATTGAAGGAGAACAGAAGCGAATGCAAAACGGGGGCAGTCCTATTTATAATCCGTCAATTGCACTGGTAAAAGTGAATGTGGAAAATTTCAGGGAGGCGGCTATTTTTCAGCAAAACCTGAAAAGAAACACATTGCGTTCTTACGAAAAGATGCAGGAAATTCGCAAAGTAACCAACGAATTTATCAGCAGGCTGTGGACCGAGATCGAGGAAAACCTGGGGGGCACTCCTGCGGCCAATAAGCGTCAGCATGCCCAGGAATACGGGGTGGTGTACGTTTTTCGCCGGAATGAAAGGAAAAAAATGAAAACAGAAGGCATGCAGGTAGATTTGCTTTTCGAGTTCAATTAACACAGCAGCAAGGCACAAAAAAAATAGCGCTGGCTTCTGACGATATAATCAGCACCATTCTGTAATGCAAAAAAATTTATGAAAGGAAAAGCGTACCTTCTTTTGCTTCTGGTTGTAGTCCTTGCTTTTTGGCAGGTTTCTTTTTTGCAAAATGGAATAAAGTGGGATTTTGTGGATGCCTTTCTTCCTTCGCGATACTTTTTTTCCGAGTCGGTATTAAACAACCAGTTTCCTCTTTGGAATCCCTATCTCCTTTACGGTACGCCTATTTATGCCGATTTGGTGTCCGTTTTTAATCCTGAATTCTGGATTGTGGGAAATATGTTTGGCTACTCCAATATTACCTTGCAGTTCATGTTTTTGCTTTATGTTTTTACCGCCGGGGTCACATTCTTTTTCTTTTTGAAAGAATTTAATGCAGAATATAAACTGTCTTTGGGATTGTCGGTAGCCTACATGTTATCGGGTTTTAGTATCGGAAATGCCCAGCATTTGGCTTTTGTTTGTGGCTATGCCATTGTGCCTTTTGTGCTAACCAGTTACTTTAAATTCATCCGGGAGTTAAATAAACCCCATCTCATCCGGGTTGCGATTGCTTTGTTTGTAATGATTTATGCCAGCTATCCCGGGCTTACCATTATTTTAGGGTACTTCCTTCTGTGCATTTTCGTTTACTATCTTATTGTAAACCGCACCGACAAGAGTTTCCTTAAACGGGTGTTTATTTATCATGCGGTTTTGGTTTTAATGGTAGTGCTTTCCAGTACGGTATTGATTATTGCCTGGTTTCAGGGATCTTCTTTTCTGGGCCGTTACAGTGGGCTTTCAATAAATTTGGCTCACAGACACTCGTTTACACTCAAATCGGTTCTGTCTTTTCTGTTGCCCATGGCAACGGGAAACGATACGTCTTATTTTGAAACCGATGTTTCCATGTCGAATGGATACTGGGGAGTGATTAGTGTGATTCTATTTTTATTTGCTTTGCTGAAAAAAGCGAAAAGCAGGGAATCTTACTTAATTCTGTTTTTTGGGGTTTTTTCCTTTCTTGCTTCATTGGGCAATCAGTTTTTTTTGAGGGAGTTTCTCTACCATTATGCCCCGCTGATGGACATGTTTCAGTACCCGGCCATATTCCGGGCATTTACCATTTTTAGTCTTCTGGCTTTTGTGGGAATTAATTTCAGGGTGAATAACCTGGCCTGGAGAGATAAGAAACGTTTGATATTTCTTGCCGGGCTTGTGGTCTCTTTTCTGGTGCTATTAATCTTCTATGCCAGCAGTCATTTGGAGGAATTTGTTTTTTTTAATGCCGGTAAAAGTTTCACAGAAGAAGTTTTAAGTGCAACCCGGTTTGATAGTATCGTTTTGCAGGGAACGGGTCAGGTTTTTATTTTGCTGACTTTTATTTTTATAACCTGGAAGCTTAAAACCATCCGGCACTATTCAGCGGCCCTGCTCTTTTTGTTTATACTGGATGGAATGGTGTCAACCCAATTAAGTACGCGTTATACCGTACTTAGCGAGGACAATCCCGTTGCGTTCTTTAAATACCTTCGTTCAGCGCCCAAAGGTTTTCCCATTCCTGAACTGAATCCTATTGAAGAGAATTCAGACAGAAACGCCCAGAATGAATTTATTTGGATGAACAACAATGTTTTCCCTAAAAAAATTACATTCGATGGTAAAGTTGCATTTAAGTTAGATGGATATACTTACCTTGCCGATAATCATCCCGGGTTGCTGGAAGCGATTAAAAAAGAAGCCGTTGTTTACTTCTCTGATGATGTAAGGGAAAATTCGTCGGTTGAAAATTTTACTGCCAATACCATTTTTCTGTCTTCTTCGGACTATAAAAAAATAGAGGCCGATAATTTGCGCTCCGGCAAAAACGACCAATTGGCTATTCGTAACTTTTCTCCCCAAAAAATAGAAATCGAAACAACCACAAACCATCCTCAACTGCTTGCTTACCAGCAAAACTATTACCATGGCTGGAAGGTTTATGTTGATGGGAAAGAACAGGATTTGCTACAGAGTAACTTTGCCCACATGGCCGTTTGGGTGCCTTCGGGCGAACATACCATTTTTTTTGAATACAGAAATCCTCTTATTAAATATGCGTTTGGATTTAGTTACCTCGTCTTTTTTATTTTGATTGCTTTTTCCATTCATTATTTTGTGATTCAACACCCCGAACGGAAAAAGAAGTTAGCCATTGCTTTATTTTCCGGCCTGGTAGTTTTTCTGTTGGGCAGTTGCCTGAACAGGTACTTTTATCAAAAAAATGTAAAGGGACTGATTCCCGAAATCATTGAAAAGACAGATGATTGGCGTAAAAAATATGGCGCCGACATCCGAATTCTATTGAGTACGCAGCAGGAACAACTAAAAGAACTGGTACCTGCTGATACGGCCTTTTTTGTTGATGATAAAACAAATCTTTCGGAACTGGCCCATTTTCTGGTGCAGTCGGAAAGCCTCCGTTTGGCTTTTGTCTGGCAGGGAGGATCTGTCAGCGATGATATTATTGAATTGATTTACTCTTTTTATCCCGGCATCATTGAGCAAAAGCAGACCAGCAGCTCCGGGATTTTGTTGCTCGAAAAAAATGGGGATAAACAGCATTATGCCGTCAGCAGGGATTTTGAGCCGGGGTCAGAGGAATGGGCGCGGGATAACGGACGGATTAAAACAGATTCTGTTACCGGCAACCATACCTACTTTTATGATACGGAAGACAGCTGGGGGACTACGGTTGAGATTCCTGTTACGGAAGAATGGAATTCGCCTGCAAAAATTGCGGTCCTTTCAGATTTTATGTTTGAAGAAAAAATGGTGGAAACCCTTCTTGTAATTACTACAGATCGCGATGGTAAAACACATAGCTACCAGGTTAGTAAAATAGATAAATTTGCCCGGAGGCCCGGTGAGTGGGCAAGAGCGGCATTTTGTATCCGTTTGGATTCCGGGTTACAGGAAGGCGATCTGATTAAAATTTATTTCTGGAACCTGAACAAAGCACGGTTTCAAATCGATAACCTGAAGGTAAAACTCATTGATTCTGAATAACTGATCTCAACCGGAAAAATTTTCCGGAATCGAAATAAACCTTCCGGGATCTAAAAAGTATAAAGTCCCCCTGGGCCGGACCCGGGAAAACCGTACCTCTCCACTTATTTTCCAACACCTGCGATTTTTTTATACATTTACCCGAAAAAATATGGAACTTGTATTTGCAACAAACAATAAACATAAATTAGAGGAATTACAGGCTATTTTAGGCGATCATTTCAAGTTGTTGAGTTTGGATGATATTGGCTGTTTGGAAGAAATTCCGGAAGAACAACCAACACTGGAAGGAAATGCCAGCCAGAAGGCTTTTCATGTTTATCAAAAATATGGTTATTCTTGTTTTGCCGATGATACAGGCCTTGAGATTGAAGCACTGAATGGCGAACCGGGAGTTTTTTCGGCCCGATATGCCGGGGAGGATAAAAATCCGGAGGCCAATATGGCCAAAGTACTGCACAAACTGACCAAAATAAAAAACCGGAAAGCACGTTTTAGAACAGTGATTTCGTTAATAATAAATGGAGACGAAAAACAGTTTGAAGGCATTGTAGATGGGGAGATATTAGAAAAAAAACAAGGGAGAGCTGGTTTTGGCTACGACCCGATTTTTAAACCCGTTGGCTATGATTTAAGTTTTGCCGAGATGGATATGGAAGAAAAAAACAGGATTAGCCACAGAGGGCGGGCAGTTGAGAAACTGGTAAAATACCTTCAAACTAAATAGTTAGATACCAACCAGTGTATTATGCGTAAAATTGTTTTAACCGTTGTTGCCGTCGTGTCTGTTGTTTTTTCCTATGGACAAAGGGAAAAAGGAAGCTGGAATGATTATTTGTCGTATACCCATGCCGTAAAAATTGCCGTTGCGCCAACCAAAGTATATTGCGCTACCGAGGGCGGGATTGTTTTCTATGACAGAGAGGATAACAGTGTCAGCAAGCTTTCTGCCATTACCAATCTTTCTGATTTCGGAATCAAAACAATGATATACAGTGAGCAGAGCGATATGTTAATTGTTGCTTACAATAATTGCAACATTGATTTGGTTTACGAAAACCGGGTAACGAACCTGTCAGATATTAAAAGGAAACAATTATCCGGGAAAAACATAAACAATATTTCTCTTATTGACAACGAGGCCTATTTGTCGTGCAGCTTTGGAATTGTTGTTTTAAACCTTGAGAAAAGGGAAGTAAAAGATACCTATATTATTGGTGAAGGCGGCTCGTTTTTATCTGTAAATGATGTGGAAGCAGATTCAGAGTTTTTGTATGCTGCTACGGATAATGGAATTTTAAAAGCCGAAAAGAATGGCACCAATCTGTTGGATTACAATAATTGGACACTGGTAGAAGATATACCGCACTCCAACGATAAGTTCAACCATCTTGTCAATCATCAGGGCAAACTAATTGCAAATTATACCCCGGAGCAATGGTATCAGGATGAGATGTACACTTTAAACGGGGATGTTTGGGAGCCCTATGTATCTCAAATAAGATATGTCTTTGATATCCAGGTGAATGGAAACTACCTGGTCGTTGCAAGCAGAAGCGATGTATTTGTGATAGATAATAATCATGTACTTGTCAGAAAAATAAATAACTATCAGCTTGGGGATAAAAGCATTGCACCGATACAGCCGCAGAGTGCAGGAATTTCGGATGGTGAAACAATCTGGATAGCCGATGCTGAAAATTCGATGGTAAAAGTTTCCGGTGAAAATTATGAATCGGTCGTTCTCAATGGCCCCATTGACAACAATATATTTACGCTGCACCAGGCTGGTCCTGTGTTGTGGGTATCTCCCGGAAATAAGAGGGGATGGGAGCGACCAAGGTTCCAGCGTTTTAACGACGATACCTGGAAACATTTCTCAAAGGAAGATTACCCGGAGCTGGACGGTTTCTTTAATATTATTTCCGTTGCGGTTGATCCATTCAGGGAGAATCATTTTTACGCCGCCAGTTGGGGTGGGGGATTACTGGAATACGAAAACGATGTGTTTGTTCAGCGTTATACAAACCATAACAGTCCGTTGGAAACAGCTTTGCCCCAGCAACCTGCCGAACCTTATGTGAGAGTTGGCGGAATGGATTTTGACTCGGAAGGCAATCTGTGGCTGACCAATTCCGAAGTGGAAAAAGTGTTGGTGAAGCGCACTCCTGAAGGAGAATGGGAATCTGTTTTTCTTCCCGAAATTGCCAATGGGTATAGTATCGGGCAGTTACTTGTTACCCAAAATGATGATAAGTGGATTTTGTTGCCGAGCGGCCACGATGCTTATGTTGTGGATAAAACCGGGACAGCGAAAAAACGCCTCCTTGTAACATCCTATTTTTATAATGGCGAAAAGGAAATTCTCAATCGTATGAACGATGTGCATTGTATTGCCGAGGATTTGGAAGGGGGTATTTGGATTGGGACTTCGAAAGGGGTGGCCGTTTACAACAACCCGGGCCGCATTTGGGATTCGGAAACGTTTTATGCCACACAGCCCAGCCTCGATCTGGGCGACGGAAAGTATCATCCGCTCCTGGAAACAGAAACGGTTACTTCCATTGCCGTTGATGGGGCTAACCGTAAATGGATTGGAACGGAAAGAGCCGGGGTGTATCTCATTTCTGAAAACGGGGAGAGCGAAATTCAGCATTTTACCAGCGATAACAGCCCCCTGCTTTCGAATAACATTATGGACATTGCAGTCAATCAGCAGAGCGGAGAAGTCTTTTTCGGTACGAGTGAAGGATTGATATCGTACCAGGGCGATGCTATTGGCGGGAAAAATACCTATGCGAATGTGTATGTTTATCCCAATCCGGTGCGGGAAACTTACGACGGACCTGTTACCATTACCGGGCTGATTGAAAATACCGATGTGAAAATAACCGACATTACCGGAAACCTGGTTTTTCAAACTACCTCGCTTGGCGGGCAGGCTGTTTGGGATGGGACGAATTTGAACGGGAACCGGGTTAAAACGGGTGTTTACCTTATTTTTTGCAATGATGAAGCTGGTGAAGAAACCCACATTGAAAAGCTGCTTTTTATACACTGAGCCATGACGGATTTGGCTCTGTAAAATGTGTGTTAAACACGGAAATTAAAAACGGGATATGCTGGCCACTACTGAAGGAATCATTCTGCATCTCGTAAAATACGGAGAGAATAGCGTAATCGTCAATATTTACACGAAGGAGTTTGGACGTCAGGCTTATATGCTAAACATTTCTTCCGGGAAAAGGTCGAAAAACAAAGCCGGATTTTTGCAGCCGCTCTTTTTGGTCGATTTGGTTTGCTACCAAAAAGAATCCCGGGATGTACAGCGCATAAAAGAGATAAAAAATACCCCTGCCTACCAGAATATCCCTTTTGATATAGCGAAATCTTCCCAGGTAATTTTTTTGGCGGAGATGCTTTCCAAAACCTTGCGTGAGCAGGAAAGCGCCCCTCCTCTATTCGACTTTATTAAAAACAGTTTGCTTTACCTGGATTTAATGGAAGACCACACAGCCAGCTTTCATCTCTGGTTTTTATTTCGCCTCACTGAGTATCTCGGCTTTTTGCCCGATACCCAAAAAACCGGGTTTGAAGGGTGGCTCGATATGCGAAAAGGGGAGGTGGTGCCGTTTGAACCGTCGCATCCGTTTTTTTTCCATAAAGAGGCTACCGAAGCGCTGGGCACCCTGGCTTCTTTGAAAATACGTGAGATCCGCACACTGAAAATTTCGAGGAACCTTCGTAGTTACCTTACTTCGAAATTAGTAGAATACTACCAGTTGCATTTTGAGCACCTTGGCGAGATTAAGTCGCTGAAAGTGTTGCATGAAATTTTCGCCTGACTATCTTTTCAACGCTGCTTTCGAAAAAATATATTCCGGTAGTTCCTGGTTAAATTGAATTTCGATGATTTTAAATTCAGTGCCATCACCCTGTTTTAGCATGTCTTTGTACACAACCGTTTTGGGGAACCACCGGCCTTCTATCTGAACTACATCGCTCATGGTGGACCGTTTTAACAGCTGCCCGCTTTTGGCGTAAAGTTCTTCTCTGAGCGGAACAAACCGTTCGCTGTCAACCCACAATTTTCGGGAGGCATAGGCTACATTATCTACTTTGGCCTTCAGTTCCAGTTTCCAGGTTTTACGTCCGCTCATTTCCTCGCTGCCAACAACAACGGCATTGTAAGTATCGGTTAGCTTTCGGTCGTCCATCATATCTTCGTACGAAAGGTCGGAACCCATTACCGACTGCCGTAACATATGCCCTGCAATTTGGATGGTACGATCTGTTGATGGCGAATAAATCCAGAGTTGATTTTCCAGCTTTAACATTTTGGTTCCCTGTTCACGGGGTGGCGACAAATATTCGGTAAACGCTTTTTTATCTCCTACCGAGTAAGTTTTGGAGGTAATTGTCCGGCTGTTGCGCTTTCCATGAATGGTCATCGACGACTCAAAAATCCTGTTTTCCGATGACATATTCCGATCCACTTTTTCCAGTATCTCATCCGCTCCGGGCTGGCCAAAACTTAAAGTTGTTATGCCCGTTAACAATATTGTTATGAATAGTTTCATTTTTTTTGTTCGTTAATATTTAAAAAGCTATAAGCCACTATATTCATTCACTCCTCTTCCCACTCTTTACTGTTCACTTTTCACTGTTCACTCTTCACTGTTTACTGTTCACTCCTTCCTTCACGCTTCCATTTCTTTAAATAACTGCGATGTTTTCCGCTTGTAAATCCCGACTCCGGCAAGCATGCTCCCAATTACCGTAGCCATGAGGCCGGGAATAAGGCCAAGGTAATAATCGGCTGGCGTAATACGCGCGCGTATCACAGAGGGCATCATCATAGAAGCTCCTTCCATCATGCCTGAAATGTCGATACCGTATTTTTGCAGCAGTGCGGCAAAGAATAATCCGAAAGCTGTACCAACAACGGTTCCGGCAATGCCAATAAAAACGGATTCGTAAATGAGTGTGCGGTACACATGTTTTTTTTCTTCGCCCATGGCCAGCCTGACGCCAAATTCTCCGTATCTGCGCAATCCGCCCAACAGACCGGCATTCCAAAGCACCAGCGCCATGGCTACTACAAAAATCAGGGAAATGTATGCGCTCCAGACTTTCAGTAGCGAAACATACTGTCCCATATTTCCTTGCTGGCTCAGGCTTTTCATTACCGGATCAAACTCATCGGAGCTATCGGCATATCCGGCATTAAAGTTTTGGGTAATTTTTAAGGCCTCTTCATCATCATAAAAACCATCCGGTAAAAACCCGATTAACTCGCCGGCGGCATCGTACATGTTTAAAGCCTGGCGTACGTCTTCAATATCTGTAATGATAGTTCCTCTGTCAAGAGATTCAGCGCCAAACGACACTGTTCCGGCTATTCTAAAGTTATACATGGCCATACTGCCGTCCATGGTAGAACTGATGAGGGTGACTTCATCCCCGGGATTTACCTGGAGTTTTTGCGAAAATTGCTCGCTTATAAGGGCTTCGCCCGGCTCCCGGATCAGATTGCCCCGTACCAGTGATTTTTGAATCTCTAAACGTTCATTTTCCCGGCTTTTTCCCGACAACATGTCCAATCCCATGCCTATGGCAGGTCCCTGTGCCTGTGTTTCCCCGTTTTTATCCGGCACATCAATGAGCCCGCCAAACTGAATGCGGGGTGCCCATATTATCCCTGGGAATTGTTTATTTAGTTTATTCTGTAGTTCACTCACATCCAGGAGTGCCAAATCATTGGGAACCTGGCTCATATTCTCAGCGTACGCTTTGGTCATCACTTTAAGATGGCCGTAAGAAAACTTGGCATTCATTTCAATGGTGTCACCCATAAATCCTGTGATATAGGCGTGAACAAACACCGTTAACATCACTCCGATGGCCACCACCATTACGGGTGTCCGGCTGCGACTTTTATCGCGAAGAAGTCCTTTAAGTAAGAATCGTATCATTGCAACCTCCCTCTTAATGCTTCTGTTGGATTCATTTTTGCGATTTTTCTGGAGGGCCAGTAACTCACAATAGTTGTGGTCAGAACTACAATGAACACAGTTGACACTATCAGTCCTGTGCTGTATACCGGGTAAAGTGTTTGTGCTACCGCCATCCCGTATTCACTCACGTCCATTGGCATGGTCCAGCCCGCTTTGGCCTGCCAGGCTAAAAAGGGTATTCCGTAAGCCGCGGCGACCAGAGCGGCCAGAATAGAATGCATGGCACCTTCAACGGTAAACAACCCTACTACTTCGCGCCGGGTATAGCCCAGGGCTACATAAGTTCCAATCTCTTTTTGCCTTCGGAAAATGGATAAAACCTGCGTGTCGAAAATAGCCAGCATAGCCAGCAGCAGCAGGATACCATAAAAAACGGATTGCCCCGCAGTTTTGGTCTGAATTATTTCATCAATTGATTTGGTTAGTTCACTTTGTGGCTTCAGTGTCCAGTTTTCAATGGCAGGTCTTTCCTTTTCGCTGTCCCTGAAAGTAAGAATTGTAGCTTCCCCTTCAAGCTGTACCATGGATTGTAATTTTTCCAGCGGGATATATACTTTCCCTGCCTCTACAGCCGGTACATTGCAGGAGAAGACTCCGGTAATGATAATTTCGGCGGCATCGAACATACCGTTGGTGTCGCGCCACCGGATAGTCACGTAATCGCCGGTCTGTACTCTTAGGTTCCGGGCTGCTACCGACCCAATTATCGCAGGAATAGCCTCAGTGAGGGTATCGAGTTTTTGGGTAGGGAGTTTAAAAATGTTCTGCCCCGGGTTTATTCCTCTTATGATAACCGGCTGCATTCTTCCTTGCGGGTAGATGGTTCCCTGCACCACCAGCATCGGTTCCATATTTCCGGCGGCGATTTCTGTTTTAAATTCTTCCGGAACTGCGGTGTGGCTTTCGGTAAATGTAAACGGGTCGAATGGATCGTAGTTTTCGTGCCAGTATTGGCCTCCGCCGATTTCCCAGTTGGCCATATCCGTTTTGGCCTGGTGATCCCATCCCACCAGCACGCCTTTCATCCAGATAATGACCACAAAGGAAAACGACAACACAATCACATTGAGCCAGGTGCGAAGCCCGGCACCGATGAGGTTGCGATAGGCAAGTTTTAAAGCGGTTTTCATTTTTTAATGCTTTTCATGTTCAATCAAATTTTATACAATTGCTACGCATCAATGGTAAGCAGTGAGCAGTGAAAAGTGAACGGTAAACAGTACTTCGAAGAAATCGTTGTTCGTTGGGTTTGAGATTCTCTTTTATATTTCTCCATTCCCCGTTCACTTTCTATTATTTATTTCAGGTTTTTTGGCAAAAAAGTGACGCCTTCTCAATCATTGAATTCAACATCCTGCCAATCGCTTCACATTTAGTAGTTAAATCATTTTTCATGGTCTTATCAATATATTCACATTCAAAAGAAACTTCAATCCAATGTTGAGTTTCATATTGTTCAGAATCAGAATCAGTTAGTTTTAAAATAAAGTGATTTTCATATCTTCGTTTACCCCATGATTCAGCAATCTGTGCTCCAATGGATCTTGATGATCTCCGGATTTGGTCTGTCAGGGAATATATTTCTTCCTTTGGAAAGTTTTTGGTCAGCTCAAAAATTATTCTTGACAATTCCCTTGCCTGTTTATACACCTCCAATTCCCTAAAACTCCTTGCATGCCCTAACTTCTTTTCCATAATATTTACTTTTCACTGTTGACTGTTCACTTTTCACTGCTCACTGTTGACTGTTTACTTCCTACTGTCAATTCATCCTTATCAACCTTTCCGTCAAGCAAATAAATTTTCCTGCGGAGATAACCTATCACCTTTTCATCATGTGTGGCAAACAGGAAGGTTGTTTTCAGTTCTTCGTTTAGCTTAACCATCGTTTGTAGGATGTGGTGTGAATTAGATGCATCCAGGTTGGCGGTAGGTTCATCCGCCAGTACCAGCGACGGTTTTTTTACCATAGCACGGGCAATTGCTACACGCTGGCATTCACCACCGGACAATTGAGGAGGTTTTGATTTTACCTTTCCGGTGAGACCCACCCATTCCAGGGCATCCATCACCATTTTTTTTCGTTCCGAAGCATTATATTTTAGTAAGAGCAGTGGAAATTCCACGTTTTCAAAAACAGTGTGAACAGCCAGCAGGTTGTAGCTTTGGAATATGAACCCGAGGTTTTGTTTCCGCAGGCTGGCAGCCTGTTTGGCGGAAAGCGCCCCGATAGAGTGATTGAGAACCCATGCTTCACCCGAGGTGGGGGTGTCAAGCGACCCCACAATGTTCAGCAGGGTAGTTTTCCCGGAACCGCTTGGTCCGATTAGACCGGTAAATTCACCTGTGCCGAGTGAAAGATCGATTCCTCTTAATGCGATAAAGTTCGTTTTTCCCGTCGGGAACGACTTTGTCAGATTCTTAATTTGAATGATTGAATTGTTTTCCATCGTTTTATTGTTTGAATGCACTATTTTTAATGGTTAAATACAAGCATGAGTTGTATTCCTGTGCCGGCAAACAGGTTTCCTGCTGCCTGTTGTAAAGGGATGTTGTAATTTTTGGGATTTACATAACCCATTACATACAAGGTTAGCATATTGAATTGTTTCTGCCAGTTTATAAAATTGTAGGCCGCTTTGTTGCGCCAGTCGAAATAAATTATAAAGCTCAGGTTGTCGAAAAGGCCCAGCGGATACGACGCGTTAATGAGCGAAAAAGTGGCCGGCCTGCTGAGGTGAAATGCTTTTTCATCATAAGCAGCCAGCAGTTGTTCGTAAATTACGGTGAGCCCGTTTCCCAATCCAAAAGTGTAATCAACCCCCAGGTTCATAATTTCCTGGTTGGTAAACATCTCCATGCTTTTGCCCATATTTGTCCAGGAGGCTTCGACCCAGCATCCCACTACCCAATCAAACTTGGCATCGAACCCAACCCGGTGTTCCGGAATTTTGGCAAACTGAATCTCAGCATCTGAAAGCGTCCGGCTGTCAGCCGTTCTGTAATGGTATGAAATGGCCACTTCGCCCGTGCTTGCGGGGAATTGAATGCGTCCTCCAACCTCAGGAACAGAGCGGTTGGTTTTAATCATTTCCCATCCTTTGGGGTTGTTATTCCCGTGCAATATCCATAGCCAAATGTTGGCATTGTTTAAAAAGTAGTAACGTCCCAATAACCCCCAAACGCCGTCGGTAAGCTTTAGCGGATCGCGTGGATCCAACTGATCAAACCACATAAGTGGGCGTAGGATGGAGGCTGACCCAAAATTGATTTTTTGGAGGCCTGCCCTCAACTCAAACTGGTTGGTGGAATAGCGCGCCCACATCCGGTAAGGTTTTATTTTTCCGTTGGAAACAGTGTGGCTGAATGATTCCATCCCAATATTTCCATAAAGGTTTGCCGAAGCTTCAATATCGAACAACCGGCCTTCTTTTGGCGAAATTTCAAAATGGGCTTCCGGAATGTACCGGCCGCCATTCCACCAGGGAAAGTCATTGTTCGGGTTAAAATGACTGTAGGCCGACAGTTGTCCTTTAAAATTCAGGAAATCCTGTGCTATATTTTCTCCGGAGTTAAAAATGAGAATAGTTAGTAGTAATATGTATTTCAACCGGTTCATTTTGTGTCATACGGAGAAATCCCATAAGTTACGAATTTCGTAAACTCGAGGATGAGTTCCTGCGGAGTGTTATACAACCCTAACAGCTTCTCGTCTTTCAGTATTTCGATCATTTTGAAGGAGATGTGAAGTAGAAATTCCGGTTTGAAGTCATCACGAAAGATTCCTTTTTCCTGTGCCCTCTTGTAATCTTTCAGCAACCTGTTCCATGCTTCTCTGGTTTTTTCTTCCACAAAATCTTTCAGCCCGGATTCGGTGTCGATGTAAAAGTCTTCCATAAATTCCCGGCTGATGTTGTCTGTGCCTTCCGTTTTCAGGAGGATTATTTTTTTTATTTTTTCCTGCGTCGGAATGTCTTCATCCATCAACCTGTTGAATTTTTCCATGCCCTGGGTCACTTCATTAGTGAAAACCGTTTTGGCGAGGTCAATTTTATTCGGAAAATGTTTGTAGAAGGTCATTTTACTGACGCCTGCTTTTTCGCAAATTTCCTGGATGGTTACCCTTCGGAAGCCATGTTTCCAGAATAATTCACGGGCTGTTTTCATGATTTCGAGGTACTTCTTGCTTTTTTTGTTTTCTTTCATTTTGTACGAACATTGTAAAAACTTTACAAAAATAGTTAAATTTTACATATTTCGTACATTTTTAGGGAGATATTTTGATTTTTTGAAAATTATCCCCTGAATATGACAGCTTCAAAGGTGTAAAGAGTGGCGGTTTTCCATCCGTCCCAGCCCAGTCCGGCTTTGTCGCGTGAGCAGTGTCCGAGGAATTCGTGCAGGCTCCACCCGGTTTTTTGGGCTACCTGCGGAAGAAAAGTGCCGGAGTGTATTCCTTTTTTGATGTAAATGCCATGCCTGCCAAGCTCGATTTCATCGGGGGAAGTAATTTTTTTGAGGGGAGATAACACTGAAATTTCCAGTTCCATTTCAGGCAGGTCTCCGGCCTGTAAGTTTTTGAACCGGTAATCGCAGGCAGCTGAAATGGCCATTCGTTGCACCAGATCGTTCAGTATTTCGTCCCGGGCAAAATTACCAATGCACCCGCGAAGCTCTCCATTTAAATAGACGCTGACAAAAACACCGGCCTGACGATTCAGAATGCCCGGTGTTTCCGGAGGGGACGGTTTGTTCCGCCTGCCGGTTTTCAGATAATGGGCAATGGAATGGCGGGCCTTTTGAAGCAGCTCTTTTTTTTCTTCTTCCGAAACAGAAAAAGGATGCTCTTTGGCAAAAACCGCCAGCGCCCAGTATCCAACCACCCGGTTTTTGTCTCCATAAAGTTTCGAATCACCCGAGTTCTGGTAGTTAATTTTTTGGAATTCGAATTCTTCGTTTTCAGTAATATAAAGGAGGGTGAGGACCGAAGTCCAGCCACAAAGCGATGTTTTAAGGTGGCTGATTTTTCTTTTTTTATTTTCGTCAAGTGCCTTTAAAAGTTGCGCAGGGGTATTGGAACAAATGGCCCGGGCAGTTTGCAGGTCAATATCTATGGCATCCTGGTATTCGGGATAGTGTGAAAAATCAGTACTGATTACAAAAAGGTTTTCGGGGGTAAAGTAAGGTTTCAGGGCATGTGCGATCTGCCTGCATTCGTCGGGGTTATTGGTGCCCAAAATGATAGGAATCAGTAAGAAATGGGTACCTAGTTTATGCTGAAGGAAGGGGAGTTGCACTTCGAGGCTATGCTCGAACTGATGTGCTTCCGGGTTGTGCTGAAATACAGGACATGAAGAAATCAATTCGCGGCCCAGGTCTGTGTCCACTTTTACTTCACCTAGTGGAGTTTTATAGTTTCCCGAATCAAAAATAGCGGCGCCTTTAAACAGAAACTGATGGCTTGAAGCCAGAATAAACACCCTTTTATAGAAGGCATTTGGCGGAATTTGGTTGAATGCAGAGGCTGCTACCGGTCCGCTAAAAACATAACCGGCGTGTGGCGAAATAAGGGCGAGCGGCTGGTTTCGTCCGGGTGAAGGCGATTTTGCATTTTCAAATAATTCCTTTAACTGGCTTTTGAGGCTGTGTTCGGAAGCAGGGTAGAATTTTCCGGCAAATACAGGTTCCCTGTTAAGGGGATTCCGAAGCCGTCCTGTTTCCATTTTTGGTTTTCTTATTTTGTTTCAACGCTCGTTGAATTTACATCTCCTCCGGTTTAGGCAATGTAAACCAAACTGTAGTGCCTTTGTCCGGCGAACTGTCGATACCAATTTCGCCGCCATTGCATTCGGCAAATTCCTTGCACAGAATGAGCCCTAGTCCGTTTCCCTGTTCGTTTTCGGTTCCGGGGGTTGATACTTTCGTATCGATGTGGAAAAGTTTTTCTGTTTTATCAGATGCCATTCCGATTCCGGTATCAGTGACCGCAATTTTAACCGCGTGTTTCTGTTCTTCGGAATTCAGGGTTACCTGGCCTCCTCTCGGGGTAAATTTTATGGCGTTTGATACCAGGTTGCGGATGATGAGAAGCGCCATGTTTTTATCGGCGAAAACTGTCTCTGAATCCACTAAGGAAGTTAAGGTTATGTCTTTTTTGACGGCCAGATCCTTTGTTGTTCTCATTATTTCTTCAGCCATGTCCTGTATTTGGAGTTGTGCCGGATCCATATTGATTCCACAGGTTTGTGAACGCGCCCAGTGCAGAAGATTTTCGAGCAGTTCCATCGTGTTTTCGGTCGTATTGGCAATATTGGTTAGCATTTCATCAGCCTCTGCTTTTGACAGGCTGTTGTGTTGGAGTAACTTTGTAAAACTGAGAATAATCCCGAATGAGTCACGTAAATCATGAGAAATAATAGAGAAGAATTTATTTTTTGTTGTTATTTCTTCCTGAAGGTCTTCTTTTATCCTTTTTAGTGAAAGGTGTGTTTTTACCCTGGCGAGGAGCTCACTCCCAATAAAGGGTTTGGTAATATAATCAATGGCCCCCAGTTCAAAACCCTTAATAATATCTTCGGTTTCACTTTTGGCTGAAAGAAAAATGACCGGAATATTTTTTGTTTCTTTTGCGCTTTTCAGGCGGTGGCACACCTCAAACCCATCCATCACGGGCATCATAATGTCAAGCAATATTAAATCAGGTTTTATTCTGTCTATTGTGTTAAGGGCCTGTTGTCCATTCATGGCTACAGCCAGTTCGCAATCAAATTTACTTAAAAGAGTACCCAACACCTGAATATTCTTTGCAACATCATCAACAATTAAAATGACCGGTTTTTTAGGTCTCCTGAGTTGTTCCTTTTTTTGCATATAGTATGTTTATTAGGTATTGTTGTTGAATTTCAGTTGTTTTTACTGTAAAGAAGAACGTTGGTTTTTTTTACCAAACAAAGATAATAAAACGATCAAGATTAAGGCAATCAATTACTTACATTTTTTTGTTTCGAAGTATTTTCTTCTTCGGTTATTTCCTGTAAATTGTAAGATAAATTTAAACATTTGATACAATGAATTCAAAAAATCGACTGATGTATCTGGTATTTCTTACGGCGCTGGTTATTTTTTTAGCAGGTTGTGCCACACATTCAGTAGGACAAGTATTGGACCCTCCCGGCTTTCTGAAAGGGTTGCTGCACGGATTTATTGTCCTTTTCAGTTTTATCGGCAGTTTGTTTACCGACTATACAATTTATGCATTTCCCAATTCCGGAGGCTGGTATGATTTTGGATACCTGCTCGGGGTAATGATTTTCTTTGGCGGTGGCGGAGCAAGAGCCGGAAAGTAGAAGTTATCAACCTCTACCCCTTGTTGCAAACAATTGCCTGTGTAAAACTTACCGGTAAAACCCGGAGAAGAAGGGAAGGTTTTGTTTATATTTGCCGCATGTAACTATGAAAATTTTTAAAAGATGAACCGGATAGTATTATTTTTTGTTGTTTTGAGCCTGGCATTTACAGCTTGTAAATCAAAAAAAGAGCTGGCCCAGTCGCCTTACACTACCGATCCGACTACTGAGCAAAAAGTATTTACAGTACCCGCAAAAGAAACACGGGAACAGCCAGCAGTAAAAGCAGAGCCGGTGGCTAAAACAGAAGCACCTGTTTCCATGCGAAAAGAACAGGTTTCCTTTACCCGTCAGGAAGATAAAGTGCAAAATGAAACCAATAACTTTTTTGTTATTCTTGGTTCATTTAGCCAACTCGATAATGCAAAAAATTATCGTGAAACTTTATTAAACCAGGGGTTTACGCCCATTGTTCTGCACAGCGAAACGGGCTATTACAGGGTATGCGTTAATTCGTACCAACATGAAGGAGATGCACGTACCCGCGTTGCCCAGATACGTCAGGCATATCCCGAATATTCGGATGTTTGGCTGTTGATTAAAGACTAGTTCTTTCATAAAAAAATGTGAATTAAAAAAGCCGTAATATCAAATATTACGGCTTTTTTATATCTTGATTATTCTGGTAAATTACTTGTTACAGCTCTTTTACCTTCATCTTTCTCCATTTTACTTTAATTCCTCCCCCTGAATGAATTTGAAGGGCAATGGCACCTTTACCCTGGGCTATTTTTTCGTCGTTGATGTCAACCATTTGCTTTCCGTTAAGCCATGTGGTCACGTGTCCGCCTTGCACCCGGATTTTCATTGTATTCCACTCGCCCATTTTCAGGATGTTTTCTTTTTCGTCGGGAATTTGTACCAGCCATCCGCGTCCGTACGACTCGTAAATTCCACCTGTGTCATGATTTGGCGGAGCTACTTCCACCTGCCATCCGGCTACTTTTGTTCCCTCAAAGGTAGAGCGAAAAAATATGCCACTATTGCCATTGGCTTCCTGCAAAAATTCTACTTTAAGCTCAAAATCGTCGTAATTTTTTGTGGTAGAAAGGTATCCGTATTCTCCATCCGGGCCGCTTTCGCAAACCAACAGGCCGTCTTCCACATACCATTTTTCAGTTCCGTGGATTTTCCAACCATCCAGGTTTTTACCATTAAACAGAGACTTCCAACCGCTGCCACCGGCAAAAGCAGAAGTGCTTAAAAAGGTGACCAGTAATAAAAAGATAACGTTTTTCATATTCATTTTTTGTATTTAAAATTAGTTTTCTTCCCCTCCCAATTCTCTTTTCAACAGGTTTACATTGTTTTGTAATCGCGTTATGGATTCATCTTTTGCTTTCAACTGGCCCTTCAACGCCTCTGTTTCTTCCTTCAGTTTTTGTACCTGTTGATTTAACTTTTCCTGCTCTTTCTCACCTCTTATCTTCTCTGCTTCCAAAGAGGAAATCTGGTCGTTGAGCACATCTATTCTGATATTTCGTTCGCTGAGCGTAGAAGATTGCCCTGAAAGTTCATTTTCCATTTCTTTCACCTGTACTTCCAGTTCACGAATGGTTTTTTCCCTCTCTTGCAGGGTTTCAGAAAGCCTGTCCTGTTCAAAACCAAATGCAAAGCTTTTTTCTTTCAGCGATTCCATCTGTTCATTCATCTTGTTATTTAACCCTGCAATTTCCTTATTCAGGTTGTCGATGTACTGATCTTTTTCTGCATTGCTCTCCATTAACTCATTTTTCATCGTTTCAAAATCAGAAATCATCGCTTTAATCCGTTCAGCCCGGGCATTATTTTCTGCGGTAAGTTGCCTCACCTGTTCTTCAGCCTGCAGCCGTCCGTTTTGCATTTCCAGAAATTTCTTTTTCGATACACAGGAGGTGAAAAGCAGTGCAAATACTGAAATAAAAAGTATAATTTGTTTGTTTGTCATTTTTTTCCTTTTTGATTTTGAGCAAAGATAATAAATAATAATACGGTATTGTAACGTTATAGATGAAGCGAATTGTATTAGAATGATTACTTTTATTGAAAATTTTGAAAAGATGCGAAGATACTTTGTCCTGCTGATATTACCGATGTTTTTAACATTGATTTTGAACGCGCAAACTGAAACGAGGGTGGCACAAACCATTAAAGGAAAAATTATTAACGAGGCCACGAATGAAGCAGTTTCGTATACCAACGTCGGGATTGAAGACACTTTCTATGGAACCGCCAGCAACGAAAATGGTGATTTTCAGCTAAAAATACCTGAGGAGATGGTGTCGAAACAGATTTTTTTCTCTGCAGTAGGATATAAAAACCAGACATTACCTGTCAGTTCATTATTCGACAGAGAATTTAATATTATCAAGCTGGAGCCGCAAACGTATGATATTGAAAACGTGGATGTGGCCGCACAATCCAAAGTTTTGACACGGATTCTGCGAATGGCTTCCGAGAATACGCCTTACAATTTTGTTGGAGGTCCTTTTAATCTTGTGTGCCGTTTTGAAAACGGGAAGGTGATTGACGATTCCCTGCAGGTGGAAGAGAATGCCGGTGTATTGATTTATGATAAAACCGGCTACAAGCTGCCTTCCAAAACGGATGCTTTTCTGATGCGGAATTATGAAGTAAAAAAGGATAAACCGGATTACAGCTTTTCATCTGGTATTACCAATTTTGATGAATTGCTGGAACTGGACTGGGTGCGAACAGCCAACTCAGTGCTTAATCCTTCTTTGCTGAGTCAGTTCGATTTGAAGTTGGTTGACGAGCCGGAAGTGGACGGTGCTGCTGCCTGGATTATTTCATTCAGCCAGGCCAACCCTACTCCGGAAGGAGCTCAGGATTTTCATGCCACTTCCTTTAAAGGGGAAATTACGATTGGGAAAGAGGATTATTCTGTAAAAAAAATTGAGGGCACTGTAAAATCGGCTAAACACAACCGGCAGGGAAAATCACTGGCGGTAGGAAGCTCCAACTCCGATTATTATGAAGATGTGGTATACGATTTTTCGGTTACTTACACTCACCTCAAACCCGAGATTTTTTCGTTGCATAAAAAGTATCGTTTCAACGGACAAAAGATAGAAGAAACATCACGGCTGACCATCACCGATGTACAGATGACCGGGGTGAAGGAAATAGCAGACCGGGATTATTTTTGGGACTGACAATTATTCAAACAGCTCCTTTTCGGGTACTATTTTTATCTGCATGCTGTCTTTCAGCGTTTTGCTGATTGCATTGTAGGGGGCTGTAATCACCTCGTCGTTTTCGGAAAGGCCTTCCGTAATTTCAATGCTGACATTATCCTGAATACCAGTTTTTATTTTTACCTGCCGGGCGCGTCCGTCGCGGTGCACAAAAACGACTTCGGTTCGCTCTTCCGGTTGTGATAAATCGGTTTGAGAATTTTCCTTTTGCCCGCCTTTTTTATCTTCATCCGGCACGCGGGTGGTGACGGCTGCAATAGGCACCGAAATAATATCTTCGCGGGTATTGGTCAGAATATCAACCGTAGCCGACATACCCGGGCGGAACGGATAAAATTGTCGGGCTGTTGAGTCAATGAGATCTGCGTAAGACCCGGGTAACAGGAATACTTTCACATCGAAATTGGTTACCTGGTCGGTAGCAGTACCGGTTACTTTTGCTGAGTTTGCAATTTCTGTTACCACCCCTTTGAACTTGCGGTTGAGGTAGGCATCTACCTCAATAAGAGCAGTATCATTTAAGGAAACCTTTACAATATCGTTTTCATTTACTTCAGCCTGTACTTCCATTTTTTCGAGTTCAGCCACAATCATCATTTCGGTTCCGGCATACATATTGGTGCCCACCACACGTTCCCCTTTTTCTACTTTCAGTGCCGAAATGGTTCCCGGCATCGGAGCATAAATACGGGTTTTCGTGAGTTGTTCTTTTGCTTCCTCTACGGAGGCTTCTGCGCTTTTAACCGCAAACTGGGCGGCACGCACTTCTGCCTGTGCAACTTTAAAAGCTGCTTCTGCCGACTCAAATTCCGAAACGGGAATGGTACTGGATTCAAAAAGCTGCCGTGCGCGTTTAAAGGCCAGTTCCCGTTCAATCTGTTGTGCTTCAGCCTGCGCGAGCCGCGCTTTAGACGAGTTCAGGGTAGCTTCTGAACGGTTCAGCGCCGAAATATACATGTCGGGTTTTATAACACAAAGTGGGTCTCCGGCTTTTACCTGATCCCCTTCTTCTACATAAAGTTCGATGATTTCACCCGAAACGTCGGGGCTGATTTTTACCTCAGTTTGAGGCTGAATTTTGCCGTTAGCAGTTATAAATTCCGTAATGGTTTTACTTTCCACCTTTTGGGTTGCTACGCTAATGGCATATTCTTTCCCAATCCAGCCGGCTTTTTTGCCAACAACCAAAAGTGCCACCACAATAACAAGTAACCCAATGGCAAAGGGTACCATTCTTTTTTGTTTCATTTTGGATCAATTTTGCTGTATAGGTCAATTGAGTTTTACCAAAATTACAATTTCTGCCTTAAACAAGAACAAGCAGCCATCAATCTTATTCTTTAACAAGCATTCTTGCTGTCAGCCTGCTGTGCTGTTCCAGGTAAATATCTTTCTCTTTTACAATCCAGTCGAGTGTTTCTTCAGTGTAGTGTCTTATGGTGATCAGTGTCAATCCTGTATTATAGCGGATGGTGTAAAAGGGCGATAGCTCCTTCATGAGCCAGTCCCAGTCAGCTTCACCAGCATCAAGTACCAGGTTTAAATCGATGGCTGACTGCTGCATAAGTGTTACTTTTACCCGGTTTTCAATCAGGAAATGAACCACTCTTTCGATGTCTTCAATACTGATAAATGAAAAATCTTTGGCCGACAGCGTGATCAAAACCAGGTTTTCGCGGAAAATAAAAATCGGGGGAAGCTGAATTTTATGATCTATTTCGTGAATAACCGTTCCCGGATCATCAGGCGACAAAAAGGATTTTACGTACAGCGGAATTCCCTTGTTGTGAAGCGGCCTCATGGTTTTGGAATGAATGATTTTGGCTCCTGAATGAGTTATTTCCACAGCTTCCCGGTAAGACAGCGAATCAATTTTGGTCGTCCCTTCCATCTTTTTGGGATCGGCGCTTAATACACCGGGTACATCTTTCCAAAAGGAAACGCTCTCGGCATCCAGTACATTTCCGATGATAGCCGCGGTGAAATCAGAGCCCTCCCTGCCCAGTGTTGTGGTAATGTTGGCCGGAGTTGAACCGATGAACCCCTGTGTGAGGTAAAGGGTATTTTCGTTGAAATCAAACGTCTCTTTACAGAGTTCACCGGTCAGTTCCCAGTCGATGGAGGCATCGCGGTGCAGATCATCGGTGCGGATACAGTTGCGCACATCAATCCATTGGTTTTGTTTACCAGTCGCATTCAGGTACTCGCTGACAATGCTGGTGGAAACCAGTTCCCCGAAAGGAACAATCTGGTCGTATTCAAAATCATAATCGAGCGAAGGTGTTTTATCCAGTTTTTCTTCCAGTTCATTGATGAGCTTCGAGACAGGGGCAGGTGTTTGTGCCGCATTAAAAAGCTGATCGCAAATTTCAATGTGAAAATTTTTGAATTGCCCGAAAATGGCCCGCTTCTGTTCATCCTTGTTAAAATAGGCTTTTACCAGGGTTTCAAGTAAATCTGTCGTTTTACCCATGGCTGAAATAACCACTACCAGGTTTTCGTTGTACCCATTCAATATCTTTGCGAGGTTGCGAACAGCATCTGCGCTTTTTACCGATGCTCCGCCAAATTTGAAGACGTTCATATTTTTGCTTTTCAAAGTTTCGGCAAAATAAAAAAATATTGCCGAACCATTCAATGAAAGTATTCATTTCTGGTTGTTTCATCAAAAAAACAGTACATTAGAAGTCCTTCAATTAAAAGATACAATTATGGATATTTCTTCAGGAGTCATATTGAATAACGGTGTGGAGATGCCCTGGCTTGGGCTGGGGGTTTTTCGGGCCAATGAGGGCAGGGAAGTGGAAGATGCAGTGGAAACAGCGCTGAAGCATGGTTATCGCAGTATTGATACCGCGGCGGTGTATGGAAATGAGCAGGGTGTTGGAAATGGTATCAGAAAAAGTGGAGTTCCGCGCGAAGAAATTTTCCTTACATCGAAAGTGTGGAACAACGATCAGGGATACCATTCCACAATGGAGGCTTTTGAAGAAAGCCTCGACAGGCTACAAACCGGTTACCTCGACCTTTACCTCATTCACTGGCCCAAGGGAAAACGTTCGGTAGAAACCTGGAAAGCCATGGAAGAGTTGTATGAAAAAGGAGTGGTGAAGGCCATTGGTGTGAGTAATTTCCTGGTGCACCACCTGGAAGATTTTTTACCCGAATGCAAAGTGGTTCCGGCAGTAAACCAGGTTGAATTTCATCCGGAACTCATTCAGCCTGAATTACTGAAATATTGCCAAAGCAAAGGGATTCAGCAGGAGGCCTGGAGTCCCATTATGAGAGGCCGGGTGAATGAAATGCCGGTTATGCAGGCGCTGGCAGTAAAGTATCAAAAAACGCCGGTGCAGATTGTACTCCGTTGGGATATTCAGAAAGGGGTAGTGACCATCCCCAAATCGGTGCATGCCGAACGGATTATTTCCAATGCTGATATTTTTGATTTCGAGATCAGTGCGGAAGATATGGCCAAAATCGACCGGTTAGACAAGAATCATCGGAGGGGCGGACATCCCGATACCATCTCTTTTTAGAGGGTTTCATCTATTTTGATAACCCAGGGAAAGGGGTGCAGACTGGTTGGACATCTGTGTTCCGGGTTAAACTTCCATGTATCAGCGGGATTTAATATATTTGTTTGTTATTAACCAAGTCAATTTATATTTAGTTTAATTATGAAACAGATTTTTTACATTGTCTCCCTTTCTTTTCTTTTTCTTTTTTCAACAAGTGTTCGGGCTGAAATAAAGCTCCCTGCTATTTTTGGCAGCCACATGGTGTTGCAGCAAAAAACAGATGCAGCCATTTGGGGAAAGGCTACAGAGAATAAGACGGTGAGGGTAACGACCTCCTGGAACAAAAAAAGCTATACAGCCAAATCGGATGCCGATGGAAACTGGAAGCTGAAAGTGAGTACTCCGGATGCCGGTGGCCCTTATTCCATAACCATTTCGGATGGGAAAACCCTCACCCTTGAAAATGTGATGATAGGCGAAGTTTGGGTTTGTTCCGGGCAGTCGAATATGCAAATGACAATGGCCGGTTACCGGAACCAACCGGTGGTTGGCTCAAATGAAGCCATTGCAACATCTGCGAATAAATCAATCCGTCTGTTTACCGTAGAGCGAAACAAAAGCCTCGAAACCATAGATGATTTTTCGGGAGAATGGTTGGAATGCCTTCCTGAGAATGTGGCTGATTTCAGCGCTGCCGGTTACTTTTTTGGAAGAATGATAAACGAAGCACTGGATGTTCCGGTTGGATTAATATGTTCGAGTTGGGGAGGTACCCGGATTGAACCCTGGATGAGTGAAAATGGGTTTGGTAAATTTGATTGGGTAAACCTTCCGGATAAGAGCAGTAAGGAAGATTTTTCGCCACAAACTCCTACTGTACTTTACAACGCCATGATTTCGCCTATGGTAGGTTATGCCATTCGCGGGGCTTTGTGGTACCAGGGTGAGTCGAATCGTAACGAGCCCAAAGAGTACGAAAAATTGATGCCCGGTTTGGCAGAAAACTGGAGGGCTGAATGGAATATCGGAGACTTCCCATTCTATTACGTTCAGATTGCTCCCTACCAATATGTTAATGGTTCGAACTCTGCTTTTTTGCGGGAGGCACAATTGAAAGCATCGTCAGCTATTCCTAATTTTGGAATGGCCTGTACAATGGATGTGGGAGAAAAGCACAATATCCATCCGGCGGCTAAAGAGGAAGTGGGCGAACGGCTTGCATACCTTGCGTTGGCTAAAACTTACGGTCGGAAAGGGTTTGAGTATTCAGGTCCGGTGTTGAAGGAGATGACCGTGGATGGAAGTATTGTAAAGCTCACTTTCGACCATGCCAAAAACGGACTGACTACTTTTGGCAAAGAGCTGGAGAATTTTATGGTTGCCGGAGAAAACAAACGATTCCATAAAGCAACCGCTTTTATTACCCGCGATGGCATCACGCTGTTTTCTCCATCGGTTCAAAAGCCGGTGGCTGTTCGTTATGCTTTTGAAGATTTTGTTGTCGGAGAATTATTTAATACCGAAGGATTACCTGCGTCTTCTTTCCGGACAGACGATTGGGAAATGGAGTAGGATTATTTCTGTAAGCAGAATAAGGAGAGGTTGTTTTGATTTTTTTCAGAACAACCTCTTTTTTATATCCCTGGTTTAACCCTACCGGGTTTTCATTCTGAGATAATTGAGGCGCCTTCATGTTAAGGTTTTAGCAGCCCGGAGAAATTTGTCCGGGTTGATTGAATAATGAATATTCTTCTTAATTTTCGGAAAATTTTTTTTTGATGCAGCCGGAAAAAAAACAACTGGAAGTTTTACTGATGCACTATTTCAGGGAATGCTACCCCGATTTCCCGAAAGGGAAGGTTGTTACATCCGAATCACCCGATTTTATTGTACAGCTAAAAAGCAGGAATAACCTCGGCATTGAACTCACCCGGCTGAATCCGTTAAATGCCCATTTTCCGGATAAAGATGAACTGACAGAGAATCGTTTTCGGGAGCATATTATTGAAACTTCCCGGGCGTTGTTTGAGCAAAGTTCGGATTTCAGGCTTTTTGTAAAATTTCTTTTCTCCGAAAATTTTTCCATTGCAGAAGAAAGAGCGCTTTCCGTGGCGGCTCAAATGGCAGGTATTATCCGGCGGGCGGTGGCCGGGAAAAGTCCCGGTTCGTTTTTCAGGGAGTCGGTCGGGAAAGAGGCACTTCCTGAAGGGTTGGAATCCCTGCTTATTGTATATCACCCTGAGTTGCAACATTCGGTGTGGGAGCGATCGAACAACCTCGGAGTTTCCAAAAATGTAGTGGCCGACATTCGCGAAGCCATTCACAAAAAGGATGAAAAACTGCGGATTTATCAAAAGCAAAGGCTTAATTATTATTGGCTGCTAATAACAACCGACCGGTTGCGGGGGGTAAAAAGTTACAACCTTCCCGACAAAATCATGAACCACACCTTTCAATCACGTTTTCAGCATGTTTTTCTGTTCGATCTGATTAAATCAGATGTATTTCAACTTGTTTAATTCAGATTGTTGCTAAAAAAGTACAAGTCATTGTTAATTCAGGATTAATAAGAATGGGGTTTCATTCATAATCTTTGTCATTCTGTTAAACGGAAGAGAAATGATTATGAAACGAGCATGTAAAACATTTACGCCCAGAAGAATGATTAAAGCACATGCGAGTTCCCCGTCTGACCGCGTAAGCCGGGCAGGCATACTATACCTTTGAAAAAAACAACTTTAATAGTATGAAAAGAGCATTTGAAGTGGAAGATCCGGATTTTAGCGTAAGTCCGTTAACCGGCATGACCCGCAGGCACTACATAGAAATGGCGAAGTATCTGCTCGAAAGAGCTTTCACCCATATTGGTTCGATAAATGATCCGCTGACATTTCCGGAAGTCCCGGGTAAAACCTATCCACAACCCGATGATCCTGACTGGCGGTGGCGTTCGCTGGAATTTGAAGCGTTGGAACGTACTTTCACCCTTGCCGGTCCGCTGATTCATGTCGATCCGGAAGTGGAGATTAAGGGGATTAAATTGCGCGATTATTACAGCCTGCAACTGTACCGCGCACTGACTCCGGGCCATGCAAATTCCCTGCCTCTGCCGGAAGATTTACCCGATTCCACCTACCAGTTTACCTGTGAGTTTGGAGGACTGTTTAAAACCTTGTTGTTGATGCCTGATACTATCTGGACAAATTATTCCGAACAGCAAAAGGAGGAGATGGTAGCCACCATTTCAAAATGGGCGCACCACCGGACTACCCAGAATAACTGGCGGATTTTTAATATCGTTACACTCTCTTTTCTGAAAAAATACGGATACGAAATAGACGATGAACTGCTGAAGAGCCATTTGTTATGGGTCGCATCCTATCATTCAGGAAATGGCTGGTACCTGGAGCAAACCTACAATTATTATTCTATCAGTTTGTTTATTGTGTATACCACTATCTGGAACCGGACTTTCGGAGATGAATATTACCCGGAAATTGCAGAAATCATTGAGCGGTCGGCTACCAAACTGATGGAATCGATTACCGGTTTTTTTGGGCGCGAAGGGTACATAAACATGTGGTCGCGTAGCATTTGCTACCGCACGTGGGTTTCGGGGGCTTTCCCGGTCGCTTTTATGCTGAAGGACAAACCGTTAATTGATGCCGGTTTTGCCCGGCGGTTGTGTTCCGGTTCGCTGTTGCAATTTGTAACCCGCGAGGATTTTTATCACAATGAAATTCCCAGCCTCGGTTTTTACGGAAGGAAGGAATACATGGTACAAAACTATAGTTGCCCGGCCAGTCCGTTTATTATGTTCCTGCCATTTATCTGCCTGGCTTTGCCTGAAGATTCACCCTTTTGGACAGCACGCGAAAACGAAGGATTTTGGGAAGAACTGGGAACAGATACAAAAACTGTTGTACTGGAAAATCCGGGACTGGTTTTGGCTAATCACGGAAAATCCGGCGCCTCTGAAATCATTCCGGGCAAGGTGTATTACGACGATCCCAACTATTCAAAACTAATGTACAATACCCATTTCCCCTGGGAAGATCACGACCCCTCAGGGGGAACATCCATGGAGTACAGTTTCAGAAGTTGGGATCCGCGCGATGTACGCGGCGAGGATATCAATTTCTATTTGACGGGCCTCGCGGTTAATAACAGTGCGGAAAGAAACCGGTCTTTTTTTATTTCGCAAGGGATGGTGTTTAACGGGGTGAAAGCTGGAGTAATCTACCGGCAGGCTATTATGAGAAAGCCTCCGAATAACGGGGTGGGGTACATTATCGATTTGGCTGATATTATCATTTCGGGAGGCGTAATCCGGGTAGATCGCACCCGTTTGGCCTTTGAACATGAGCTTACACTTGGTCATTTCGGATTGCCGCACATAAATGGAGAGAGGGCTGTGGTGAATCAGTACGAAGAAGGGAATAGAAAGATTATAACCGCAGCCATAAAAGGACGGCAGGTAGCATTGGTTACCTACACCGGCTGGGATGAAGTGGACAGTCTGGTACATTCCAACCGGAATGCCGAAGCGGAAGAAAGTACCGTCGTTTTTGCCCGTAAGAAAAGATTGGATAAAAACCCGGCTATGGAGTTAATGATAACGGTAATGTTGCACAAAACCGATGATTCGGAATGGACGAAGGAAGAACTTTTCCCCATTAAAGAAATTGAAATGATGGATGTTACACCGGTCTTTTCCACCTTAGGGACAAAAATTACGCTGGCCGATGGTAAAATTTATGAAGTGTATTTTGAGGAGATCGACGGAAACCGGCGGTGGTAAAGACGAGCAATTGAGTTACTCCGGAACGCGGGGAAAATTGATTGTGTGTGTTATTTGTTGGTTTGGCAACGATTTGATAGCAATTTTTCGGTGTATTTCTAAACCGGTTTCGATTATTTTGGGAGCTTGCCGGTTTCAGTATTAGGGTGGATCAGATTAAGTAGCATTTTGTCAATCGGTTAGATAATTTGCCGGAATTTCCAGGTATATCTTTTTTGAAAACGTTCAAACCGAAAAGGTTTTCGGGTGTTGAATGTAGTATAGTTTGATTTTTTTTTTCAAAAAAGATAAGTATGGACGAATTTTTGGCTGCCCGGATGCAAATGGGGGTTTCACTTGGTTTTCACATTGTTTTTGCCTGTATTGGAATGGTGATGCCGTGGTTTATGTTTTTGGCTGAATGGAAATGGCAACGCACCAATAACCCGGTTTACCTTGATTTGGCCAAAGCCTGGGCAAAAGGGGTAGCCATCTTTTTTGCTGTTGGGGCGGTTTCGGGTACTGTCCTTTCTTTTGAGCTTGGGATGCTTTGGCCCGGGTTTATGGAGCATGCCGGGCCTATTTTTGGGATGCCCTTTTCCTGGGAAGGTACGGCATTTTTTCTGGAAGCCATTGCGCTCGGACTTTTCCTTTATGGCTGGAAAAGGCTGAACAGAAAGGTTCATTTATACACGGGGCTGGTAGTTGGAATTGCCGGGGTTCTTTCCGGTATTTTTGTTGTTTCAGCCAATGCCTGGATGAATGCCCCGGCAGGGTTTGACTGGGTGAACGGGCAGGCAGAGAACATCGATCCGGTGAAGGCCATGTTTAATAAAGCCTGGTTTTCGCAGGCACACCACATGATTATTGCCGCTTTCTCGGCCACCGGGTTTGCGGTTGCGGGAATACATGCTATCCTTTACCTGAAAAACAGGTTGGAAATTCATGCCAAAGCAATTACTATTGCCCTTTCATTTGCTGCTGTTGCTGCCTTATTGCAGCCAATTAGTGGCGACCTTGCAGCCAAAAGTGTAGCCAAATTGCAACCGGCCAAGCTGGCTGCTTTCGAATCACATTTCGAAACCTCAGAAAGAGCGCCGCTTATTATTGGCGGCATTCCCGATGTGGAGAAGAGGGAGGTAAAATATGCCATCAAACTGCCCGGGTTCCTGAGCTTTCTCGCGCATGGCGATTTTAATGCCGAAGTGAAAGGGTTGGAAGAGTTTCCGGAAGATGAATGGCCACCGGTTCCCATTGTACACTATTCTTTCCAGTTGATGGTAGCTATTGGGATGTTTCTGGCTTTACTGGGCGTAATTTTTTTGATAGCAACTTACAAAAAGAAACACTGGCTTGTAAAGCGATGGTGGCTGAAGCTGCTTATTCTTGCCACGCCCTTTGGTTTTATTGCCATCCAGGCCGGCTGGATTGTTACCGAAGTAGGGCGGCAACCCTGGATTATTTACGGAATTATGAAAACCCGCGATTCACTCACACCCATGCCGGGAATTCAATATACTTTTTACACCATCACGGCGGTTTACCTGGTGCTTAGTTTTGTTGTGGTCTGGTTACTGAGCCGTCAGATTAAAATGTTACATTCAAAATATTTGTCCAATGACTGAAATAATCCTTGCTATCCTTGCTATCTGCCTTTTGCTTTATGTATTACTGGGAGGCGCTGATTTTGGGGGAGGGATTCTCGAACTGCTGACCAGAGGGAAAGCTGCGGGAATTGTTACCAGGGCCATTGCTCCGGTGTGGGAAGCTAATCACATGTGGCTTATCCTGGTGGTGGTCATTCTGTTTGTAGGCTTTCCGAGTGTATACTCCACCATTCTTACCGCTTTGCATATTCCCGTTCTGCTGGTGCTGCTTGGTATCATTTTTCGCGGATCGGCTTTTACTTTTCGTCATTACGACATCGAAGAAGAAACACCCAAAGCAATATATTCCACTATTTTCAAGTATTCCAGCCTGCTAACCACATTCTTTTTGGGGGTAACAGCAGGGGGGATTATCCTCGGAAATATTACGACGGATTACAGCCAGGGATTTTATACGGTTTACATTCGCCCCTGGTTCAATCTGTTTTCGTTTTTTATGGGACTTTTTATTGTGGTGCTATTTGCCTTCCTCGCCAATATTTATACAGTGGGTGAGATAAAAGATGAAAGTCATATCCGGCGTTTTACCCGGTTGGCAAAACGGTTAATTATTTTTTTGGTTGTTGCTGGTGCGCTTGTTTTTATCGCCGCCGAAATTAACGGTCATTCGTTGTTTTACGAATTTTATCATTCGCCGGTGAGTATTGTCAGTGTGGTGCTGGCCTCACTGGCCCTGCCCGTTTTGTGGAAAGGGCTGAACCAAAACAAACGAAATATGGTACGGATGGTTGCCGGATTTCAGACAACGATGATTGTAACAGGCTGGTTCGCTATTCAGTTTCCGGTGCTGGTGAAAATCGAAGGAGGTCCCGACATTACGCTGGCAAGCTCCGTTGCACCGCCGGAAACCCAGGTGCACTTGCTGATTGCGCTGGTTGTGGGAGTTTTTATTATCTTTCCGGCCATGTTTTATTTATACAGAACGTTTAAATTTGACAGCAACTAATTGTATTTTTTAAGAAGGTTGTTAAAAGGCGTGGGAATGAATATTGAAGAATTAAGGGAATATTGCCTGTCTAAAAAAGGAGTAACGGAAGGATTCCCTTTCGGAGAAACTGCATTGGTTTTTAAGGTGGCGGAAAAAATGTTTTGCCTTGCCAGTCTGGAAGGTGATTTTTCTGCAAACCTGAAAAACGAACCTGAAAAGAACCTGGAACTGCGGGAACATTTCCCGGCCATTAAGCCGGGTTATCATATGAACAAGCAGCACTGGAATACGGTGGAAATAGATGGTTCAATCCCGGATAAAATGCTTAAACAACTTATCGATGACTCCTACCGGATTGTTGTTGAAAAATTACCGAAAAAGAAACAGGAAGAACTTAAAAACAGCTAAAATTCGTTTGTTATGAAAATCAGTTTGATAGTGTTATTTGTTCTTTCATTTCTGAACCTCCCGGTGCGGGCACAAACCAATGCCGGAAATTTTACACTTCAAACTGTTGTGGATCACACTCCTGTAATCAGTCAGGGAAGTACAGGGACCTGCTGGAGTTTTTCAGTTGCCAGTTTTTTGGAGTCGGAAATTATACGCAAAGGATATCCTGAAACGGATTTGTCGGAAATGTTTTTTGTGTATCACACTTACCTGAACAAAGCGAAAAGATACCTTCTTTATCATGGCAATATTAATTTCGGACAGGGTGGACAGGCGCACGATGTTACGGATGTTTTGCGCGAATATGGTATGGTACCCGAAAGCATTTTCCCCGGGAAAAAGGTGGATGGCAGATTTAATCACCGGGAGCTTTCACGCGAAATGCAGACAAAAGTTGGGGAGAGGAATAAAAACCGGAAGGACTTTCATGCTGAAAGAATAGACGATTTTCATTCGTTATTGGAGGAACATATTGGGGAACTTCCCAAACAGGTAAAAACAGGGAAAGGCCGTTTAACACCCGCTGAATTTCGTGATAAGTTCGGAATCGATCCGGATGATTTTGTGGAACTTACATCGTATACCCATCATCCTTTTTACCAGCCTTTTGTACTCGAAATTCCGGATAACTGGTCTCATGCCCTGTATTACAATCTGCCCATCGATGAACTGGTACAAGTGATGGTGCATGCATTGGAGAATGGATTTACAGTGTGCTGGGATGGCGACAACAGCGAAAAAACTTTTGATCATGGAAATGGGGTGGCCTTTCTCCCGGAAAAACAACAGGGGAAGGTAGACCAGGCGTTGCGTCAGGAGACATTTTATAACCGTGCAACTACTGATGATCACCTGATGCACATCGTGGGTCTTTCAAAAAATGAAGAGGGACAAACCTGTTTTTATACAAAAAATTCGTGGGGAGCTGACAGTAACGATTTTGGTGGGTATCTGCACCTGACCGAAGATTACGTGCGTCTGAAAACCATTGCAATCATGGTCCATAAAGAGGCCATTCCTGAAAGTATCAGACAAAAAATGAAATTATAATGCGGGAATTTACCCTTCATACGGAATATATTGAGTTGGTGAAATTGCTAAAGTTGCTCCGGATTGCTGAGACCGGTGGCCATGCTAAAATACTGGTGGACGAAGGCAGAGTTTTGGTAAACGGGAATACGGAGTCGCGCAAACGCGCTAAACTCCGGCCCGGCGATGAGATCGAAACAGAAGGTGACAAAATTATAATAAGAGGAGCACCCTAACGGCTTGCCGAAAGGGGTTTATCTGGCAAAAATGATCCGGGAAAACCACCCGGTGTCAGTTCTTAAAATAATGAAACCATAGCAACCGGAATCAGGAAAAACCAGCCGTAAAGGTTCAGTTCCTGAGGTGGTCTATTTTTGAGACAATGCTGTCATGGGATACGTTCTCCACCAGTAAATCCTTTTTCGAAATTTCAATGGCCTTAAGCAATGTATTATCAATTTGCCGGATGATAGGATAAAAACCTTCTTCCCCCATAATATTCCGTGTGATATATGCTTTCAGTTGAGTGCTGATTAATTCGCCCGATTGTTTTAATCCTTTGGAATCTTTTGCAACCCCTTTTTCCTGCGCATAGGTCACGAATTCGTTTAATACATTTTGCCCTGTCAGAAATGAATCGAATTCTTCTGCCGTTTCAAGTGCTGAAAGGTTTTCGCGATGTTGGTCGGCGTAAGTGTAAGCAAATGTATAAATCAATCCTTTGCGGTAGATAAGGTCGAAATAGGCCGAATTTCCGGAGGTGTCCATCGGAACAAAAATATCGGGCATAATCCCGCCTCCTCCATATACTGTCCGGCCGGCCATGGTGTAATATTTCAGCGAATCGTTAAATTGAATGCTGTCGGCAAATAATTGCTCCTGATGACTGAAGCGGGCATAAAGGTCGTGATAATACTCTTCATTGCCATCTTCGTATGATTTTTGGATGCAGCGGCCACTGGGTGTGTAAAAACGGGCAACAGTGAGTCGCAGGGCCGACCCGTCCATCAAGGGGATTTGTTCCTGTACCAATCCTTTTCCGAACGATCGGCGGCCAATTACCAGTCCACGGTCGTTATCCTGAATGGCGCCGGCAAAAATTTCACTGGCTGAGGCTGAAAATTCATCGATGAGTACATACACCTCCATATCTTTCCATCGGTTTTTTCCCGAAGCATTGTATGTTTTTTTAGGCTGGTTGAGCCCTTCGGTATATAAAATGGGTTCCCCTTTTTCAAGGAACTCATCCACAATTTGCAACACACTGGAAAGTGATCCACCCGGGTTCTGGCGCAAATCAACAATGGTTTTCTCTGCACCTGCATGCTGAAGCTTTTGCATTCCCTGCATAAATTCATCGTAGGTGGTTTCTGAAAAGCGCGATACTTTAATGAATCCGGTTTCATCATCAATCATATACGAAACATCAACACTGAAGAGCGGAATATTATCGCGGATGATCTCAAATTCCAGGCTATTGTTGTATCCTTTCCGGATTATACCCACTGTAACCTTCGTGTTTTTTTCGCCGCGGAGTAAATTCAGTACCGTGGTATTTTGCACACCTGTTCCGGCAATAACGGAATCATTGACGGTAACAATACGGTCGCCGGGCAAAATGCCAACCTGGCTGGATGGACCCCCGGGAATGACTTCAATCACGCGCACTGTATCCTCCTGTATCGAAAACTGAACTCCTATTCCGGAGAAGTTGCCACGCATCTCTTCCTGCACCTCTTTCATATTTCTGGCGGGAATGTAAGCGGTGTGCGGATCGAGATTTTCCAGTATCTCCGGAATGGTCTTCTCGATAATATCACTGGAGTTCACACTGTCGACGTACCCGTTTTCAATCAACTGAAAAATGGTGGTCAGTTTGTTGGGCCTGCTATACGATAAAGAATTTAAAGCCGGCTGACTGTTTTGTTTCAGTAAATTTCCGATGATGATTCCGGCAGCTACCGAAAGGGCTACCACCAGGGGTAAAATGATGGTTGTTTTTTTATTCATTTAATCGTCCTCTAAATTATCCAGTTCTACCTGTGTTACTTCTACTTTTGCTCTTCTCAGCAGGTTAATTCCGTCGTCGAGGCGGTAACTCTCAGTAAAAACAACCCGCTTGATTCCGGCCTGAATGATCAGTTTTGCACATTCGAGGCAGGGCGATGAGGTAACATAAAGTGTAGCACCCTCACTGCTATTGCCCGATTTGGCGACCTTGGTAATGGCATTGGCCTCAGCATGTAAAACGTAAGGTTTGGTCCGGTTATTTTCTTCTTCGCAGTTGTTCTCAAAACCCGATGGGGTTCCGTTGTAACCGTCAGAAATAATCATTTTCTCTTTTACCAGTAATGCCCCTACCTGCCTGCGTTTGCAATAGGAATTCTGTGCCCAAATCATGGCCATTTTCAAATATCGTTGATCGAGTAAATTCTGTTTTTTTTCGTTTTTCATTTTGTCTTGCAAATAAAATTGGTCGCCTGTTTTTCCATTGGGTTACAAATGTAATACTCATTTTCAAAAAATTGTTCATTTAAAATGCGGCCCGGGCATTAAAACTGAACGAATGCGTACTTTATTTCCTTTCATTACCGCTTCCCATTTTGAGGTGATTTAGAGAGTAACACTTGGGGGGAGGATTTGGTTATTCGTTTTTCTCTTGTTTGTAAATTTCAAAATAGTATTTGATGGAGGCCCGTACTTCATATTCACTGGAAGTGTAAGGCAGTACATCCTGGGCGTTAAACCAGATCATGAATGAGTCGGCTTCGGCTTCCCCTATACCGGTGAGTTTCATTACCATCTCTTTGTTGTAATTTTGCGAATGCATTTCCCAGTTGCGTTGCAGGGACATGGCTTTACGTACATCACGTTTTTCCCGTTCGCGTTGGCTGAGGTGATACTGCCAGAAAGATATCGGATTGAATAATGCTGCCAGAATTGGTGGTTTTTCGTTGAATGCATCTCCGCGCAACTCGATTGGAATATCCACCGGCTTGCCGGTCCCCAGCCCTTCAGCTACTTTCGGTTTATCTCCTTTAACCTCCACTTCGCCCACGGCATAGCTAACGGGGTTCATGAAGAATGTAACCACTTCTTGCCCCATGTAGCTATGTGGCACATAAATTACTTTTTTTTGATAACCTACTGAGGTGACAAGCAGACTGTCGATATTCAGTACATCGAGTGTGAAATAACCGTCGTTATTGGTAATGGTGCCGCTGTGGGTACGGTGGTTGACGATGTTGGCATAGGGAATGGCCGTGCTGTCAGCGGCATTCACAACCCTCCCTTTCAGCCTCACAAGGATGGGGTCGACCAAAAGAGGATCGGTTTGCGCCTGGTTACTTAGCCACGCAAACGTTAATAACATCAGGCTGGTGAAAGTAATAATCCTCATCTTTTCTTTAAATAGAATCCAAAAATATGGAAAAGATTTATCTCAGCAGAAACATAACAGTTTTTAACTGGAATTTAACAAGTTTTAATGGAGTTAAAGGACTTTAAAACCCGATACGAATTCTTGAACCTACGGGATTAGTGTTGCCTGGTTCCGTACCGTATATGGAATAAATCTGAAAGTCGAGATGTGCTTTTTTGAAGTTTGCTTTTAACCCGCTTCCAATTTCATTTTGAAGAAACAGGGAATTGTTATGCATAAATGGATCGAAATAATTGTCTGGTTTATTAACAGGATTTGTCAGATATTGTCCATACAAATAGGAACTCATCCGGTCATTGAAGGAATATTCTATGGAAGCAAACAGGCTGGCCTGGTAATTAGGGATGTCCGGGTTCATGATTGTGTTTTGAATGGCCAGTCCGGCACGTAGGTCAAACATGATTTTATTGTCGGCATCCCATCTGACCTGATTGTAAAAATGTTCTATCGAGCCTAATCCTTGCAGGTTTGATTCAAATTTATTTTGCGAGAATGAAAATGTTTTAAAATGGTTTTCGTTGCTAACCTGAATAGTATTTCTGAGTTCATTTTTCAGAAAAAGCCGGGGAGTCTTGAAAAAAAAGAAATCACCAAACAAGCCCGGTTCCCATTCCATGATATGCTCAAAGAGGTCGTGTTTCTTTATCCGGACAGGTTCTTGCTCCTTTTGATGCGCGTGGTTGTCAGTTTGGGCAAACAGTGAAGTGCTGAAAAGTAAAAGAAGAATAAGCAAGACGTTTTTTTGTAGTATGGTTTTTTTCGATATCATTCGTATTTGTTTTAATGCGTTACTGAATCACAAAAAAGATAAAGGATTCAATTTGCCGAGTGACATTCAAATGTAGCAGGAATTATTTTGGGGACATCCGGGTTAATTTATTTTAACGGAAGTTTTAACACCATTTAAGAATGCTTTTTCTGAATGTACTTTTTTAAAGAATCACATTGTGCCGAATTTGAATTGTTTTTTTGTAAGAGAAATTAGAAGATATGGCTCTTTGTGAAGCAGAATTATGGCGAATATGTATGTTAAAAGCAACCTCTGTTTATCTAATGTGGAAGTAGCTGAAGGTGTCATCAGGTTAAGAACAACAAGCGAAACAGATCTTCGACACTGAAAATACTCAGGTGTTTGCAGGGAGTATTAAAATGGAGTTGCGCAAAAAATTCGTTTGGCTGGCGCAGGGTTTATACCGGCTGAATTATTTCTGACTTCTTACTTCTTACTTTCCTTTTTTTAATTCTTCCAACACATCGCATGCTTCATCGTAACTCGATTGGTAGCGCTTGGTTTTAAATATACCGGTCGACATTTTTTGCAGTTCATCCCGGATATCCTCCAGCGATTCCGTAATGGTATCCCGGAAAAGTTGTGCACATTTCAGACAGGTAGTATCCTGTAGTTCATGGGTTTTTTCAAATGCATTCTTTAGGGATGCAATGGATTCCCGGAAATTTTTTCCTTCCAGGTATTGATAAGATTCGAGATAATTTTCGTTAATGACAGCAAGATGCTCTTTGCATTTCTCTCCATTATTTTGGCAGTCCATCACCTCAATCTTGGCAGATTGTCCGTTCGCGCCATTATCTTTTTTCGATAATGATTTTTGTTTTCTAATTGCCATTTTCTATAGTTTATTCCGGCATAAAATAAATGAATATTTTTTAAATCCGAATAAAGTTCTGATTAATCTCTACTTAGGTGGAGTTAAACTCGTGAAATAAGTTTTTGTAAAACCCTTGTCATCCCGCGTTGGGAGAACAAACTAAGAATTGTTGACGGAGATGAATATTTTCCATTTTTTCTGGGTTGCCAATACACCCTCTGTGGTTCTCTGCGGTTTCTCAGTGCCCTCTGTGGTGAAAATTAATAATTCCCAATACTCGACAAAAGAACAAATCCCGCCTTTGGGTATTCAGTATTGGATATTTCCTTATCCTTTCAAAATTGTCTCTATTTGCTGCAATTCTTCACTACTGAATACCTGCTTTTTGAGCATCTCCACGTTGTCATCGATTTGTTGTACCGAACTGGCACCGATTAAGACAGAGGTGATTCGTTTGTCTTTGAGAATCCAGGCCAGCGCCATTTGTGCCAAGGATTGGCCACGTTCTACGGCAATATCATTCAGTTTTATAATTTTGGAGTATGCTGAATCCACATCCTTTTTTTTCAAAAACACCTCGCGGGTGGCCCGTGAATCCTTAGGTATTCCATCCAGGTATTTATTGGTCAGCAGTCCCTGTGCCAGCGGTGAAAAAGGAATACAGCCTATTCCTTCGTCTTCCAGTACATCCAGCAGGCCGTTTTCCACCCAACGTTCAAACATGGAATACCGGGGCTGGTGTATGAGGCAGGGAGTCCCGAGTTCTTTAAGAATTTTTGATGCTTCCCGGGTCATATCAGCCGGATAATTTGAGATACCTGCGTACAATGCTTTTCCGGAACGTACAGCCTGATCCAGCGCCATCATTGTTTCCTCCAGCGGTGTATCCGGGTCCGGGCGGTGGGAATAGAAAATGTCCACGTAGTCGAGCCCCATCCGTTTAAGGCTTTGGTCGAGACTGGCCAGCACATATTTCCGGCTGCCCCATTCGCCATAAGGGCCTGGCCACATCAGATACCCGGCTTTGGACGAGATAATCAGTTCGTCGCGGTAAGCGTTGAAGTCCTGTTTCAGGATTTTTCCGAAATTTTCTTCAGCTGAACCGGGAGGCGGCCCGTAGTTATTGGCCAGGTCGAAATGGGTAATGCCCAAATCGAAAGCCCGGTGCAGCATAGCCCGTCCGTTTTCAAACATATCGATTCCCCCGAAATTGTGCCACAGTCCCAGTGAAACTGCAGGTAATTTGAGTCCCCATTTTCCACAACGGTTGTAGGTCATTTGCTCGTAACGCGATTCCTTTGGAATATAAGTCATATTATAATGCATTTAATTTTAGTTTGATACATCTTTCTAAAAACAAAAACCCCATCCGTTTTATCCTGAACTCCGGAGAGAACGATATACCTGCCCATTGTAAGGTGGGATTTTTTTATTTCACCCGGAACTGTCGGGGCGGGGTACAAAATAAGAAAAATCTGCTTCTCTGTAAAATTTGTCATGGCAGAATATTGTTGATTAAAGGTTATTCTCTGGAAGGTATTTTTTTATGAGTTCGGCAAAAAGGAATGTTTGACCAGCATTTTTGAACCTGAGAATAAGGTAATGTGAGTCAGTGATTCAGGGAATACAAACGACAGTACAATGTGATTTTTGATTAATTTGTGTCATATTGTTTTAAAGAATGTTTTTTATGAGAAAATTGATATATATTGCTGAAGATGATATGGTTTCATTTTACTTCCTTGAAGAAGTACTAACACCTTTAAAGGTGAAAATAAAGCAGGCAAAGAATGGAGAAGAATTACTTCAGCTGATTCATGAAAAAGTTCCCGATCTGGTGTTACTGGATCTGAGGATGCCGGTAATGAGCGGACTGGATGCACTCGCGGTGATAAGGAAGAACCATCCCGGGTTGCCAGTTGTTGCCCAAACGGCCTACGCTATGACGGAAGAAAGGGAAAGGTGCTTTCAGTGCGGGTGTAATGATTATATATCGAAACCTATTAGGAAAACGGCGCTTTTAAAGATCGTTGAGCCGTATTTGGGACTATCCTGACAAGTTGAAGTCAGCGATTCCAAACATCTCCTGTGGGGTAAATGACCGTTAAATGGAGTTGAAAATGCTTTCTTTTTTTTAGAATCAATTGAATGTTATAGGGTTACATGGAAAGTTTTTGTGGTGAGGATGCATTTGTTAATGGAATTTTTTTTAACTTGCACTCACGAACCTTTAATATTTATTAACAATTAATAAAAACAAAACCAGGTAGGTATTGAATAAAAAAAGTGACGGGGAATTATTTTATTTTATAAAATAAGCTTTAAATTGCAGTCTAGATGTCCTGCGGCAAACTATTTATAGGGCATTGAACTTATTGGTGATGGTAAAAAATAGGGGTCATATATCTTCTGTTAGGATATATATATTTGTGGTATTCTATCTAATTGTTGTTTTAGGTGAAAAGTCTGCAGCAATGGATACCTCTTATGCCTATCCGGCGGACTTTCAAAAGCAGTTTACCATTCATTTTTCAGACAAACGATTAACTTCTTTTCAGTATATCAGCGATTTAAGACCCGGTAAAAATTTAGTCCCTGCATGGAGGGATGCCTGTCTGGGTTTTTCCGGTGATAGTTCTATTAATCATAATTATTGCTACGTTGCACCACTGAATTTACTACCGGTATATTTCAATATTAAAAAACAAACAGGAGTCCATCATAGCAATGCCCCTCCTCTTGTCTTTTTTGCAGAAAAAAAAGAATATCAACCATTTAAATCGAAAAATTACTGCCAATCGCCTGCAGATTCCTGCATCCTGATTCAAGAACCTTTTTTGGCCAGTGCAATTGAAACCACCCTACCTGCCCGACTTGTTCGGCCTGATGGGGCTGACTTTCTTTGGCAGCAAATTGACTATGATTTTAATCGGCAATTACTCATTACGGCAGCCGGACAGGGACCAGTGCTGGATTGTCCCGAAGATATCTCGACCTACACAGATATAAATACCTGTACCAGTTTTATTGCCGGAAACCTGAATCCCGGTTTTGATGAAAACAGTGTGATAACGCTTACCTGGGAAATGACAGGCGCCACCAATGATGCTTCTCCGCCGCAGGGCATTAATCTCATTGATGACTATACATTTAGTGAAGGCGTCACTGTTGTAACATATACCGCTACCGGAACCGATGGCAGTACTACCTCCTGCTTTTTTACCATCACCATCTCTGATAACCAGGTGCCACGCATCGAAAGTATGCCGTCGGATATCACCGTTGTTGCCAATCCGGGAGAATGTACTGCTGTGGTTTACTGGAGCGAACCCATTGTCTCCGATAACTGCACTCCTTCCCATCAGATCATCAAAGAATCCACCGTAGATCCCGGCGAGGTTTTTTCTGTTGGTTCCACCCACGTACTTTACAGGGCGTTCGACGCTATGGGGAATGAAAGCGCCGTACAGTCATTTACTGTGACTGTAGAGGACAAGGAACCTCCGGTACTGGTTCTTCCAGGTAATCTTACCATTCATTGTGGTGATGTAATTCCTGCCCCGTGGCAAACCTGGCAGCAGCTTACAGCGGCCGGGGGAAATGCTGCTGACAACTGCGCCCTGGATGAAAGCACCTTTTCCCTTCGTTCTGAAACGGCAAGTGCAGAAAATTGCCCGTACGTTCTGACCCGCACGTATGAAGTAGCCGATGCACATGGAAATATTGCCACGGCGCAGCACCGGATTACAGTGGAGGGAGAAGAGCCAGTACTGAAATCAGGACAGGGAGTAGCAGCCACAGTTACATATACAAAAACAGATGTAACTTGTAATGGAGGGAATGATGGTACCGCTGATCTTACGATTAGTAATATTACCGGAACACTAACAATAACCTGGTCTGCCAGTAATGGTGGGAGTGGGTACGTTCAAGGAAATGAAGATCAGACTGGTTTAACAGCCGGAGATTATTCGGTAGATATTACAGACGACTCAGGAACAGAAACAATTAATTTTACATTATCTGAGCCATTAGTTCTGAGTGCAAATGTCACTTCAACGGATATTAGTTGCAATGGAGCCAACGACGGAACCATAACTGTTTCGTCCCCTTCGGGAGGTTATGGGACCTACGAATACCGGCTGAACTCAGGAACATGGCAAAGTAGCGGCAGTTTTTCGGGGTTGTCACCCAACAGTTACTCCGTACAGATTCGCGATGCGGCCAATCCCGGTTGCACTGTAACACTTGGGACGGAAAACATTACCCAGCCAGCTATTTTAAACGCCACTGTTTCTTCCACCAATATTAGCTGCAATGGAGCCAATGACGGAACCATAACTGTTTCGGCCCCTTCGGGAGGTTATGGGACCTACGAATACCGGCTGAACTCAGGAACATGGCAAAGCAGCGGCAGTTTTTCGGGGTTGTCACCCAACAGTTACTCCGTACAAATTCGCGATGCGGCCAATCCCGGTTGCACTGTAATACTTGGGACGGAAAACATTACCCAACCGGCTGTTTTAAACGCCACTGTTTCTTCCACCAATATTAGCTGCAATGGAGCTAACGACGGAACCATAACTGTTTCTTCCCCTTCGGGAGGTTATGGGACCTACGAATACCGGCTGAACTCAGGAACATGGCAAAGTAGCGGCAGTTTTTCCGGGTTGTCACCCAACAGTTACTCCGTACAAATTCGCGATGCGGCCAATCCCGGTTGCACTGTAACACTTGGGACGGAAAACATTACCCAACCGGCTGTTTTAAATGCCACTGTTTCTTCCACCAATATTAGCTGCAATGGAGCCACCGACGGAACCATAATTGTTTCTTCCCCTTCGGGAGGTTATGGGACCTACGAATACCGGCTGAACTCAGGAACATGGCAAAGTAGCGGCAGTTTTTCCGGGTTGTCACCCAACAGTTACTCCGTACAAATTCGCGATGCAGCCAATCCTGGTTGCAGTGAAACCTTAACAACAGAAAATATAACACAGCCGGATGCTTTAATTATCACATCTCACCCTTTAGATCAAACAGACTGCAAAGAAAATCAGGTTGAGTTTTCTGTTTCTGTTGATAACGCGGTAGGAACAGTTAACTACCAATGGCAGCGTAAAAGACCCGCAGATGGTGATTTTGGGAATGTTGCTGGTGGAAATTCAGCTACGTTAACCGTTACAAATATTGGGGTAGGAGGAGAAGATGTTCATGGTTCTTTATATCGAGTGATTGTAACAGATAACTGCCAGGCAATTACATCAAATGCAGCTACTTTGAATGTGAACGAAATTATTGATTTAACACCCAATCAGACTTCAATCAATATATGCAACGGAGGAAGCGTTACTTATGAAGTTTTTACTCAGGGAGATGTAGTTGGATACGAGTGGAAAAAGTCAGTAACGGTCGGAGTATGGACCACAATCACTGATGGAGGGGCCTACTCAGGAGCAACAACTTCTGCTTTAACCATTTCAAATGCGACGGCAAATGAAAGTGCTTCATACAGGGTGTTTGTCACATTTAACACCTTAAACCAACCGGCAGGTTACCCAACATGCATAGAATCAAGTGATACAAGAGTTAGAGAGCTTGTTGTGGATGATGAGGGTCCTGTGGCAATTTGCCAGGATATTACTGTTCAACTTGATGCCGCAGGAAATGCAACAATTGCTGAAGATGCTGTAAATGATGGTTCTTCAGATAATTGCGGAGGAATTTTAACCTTCGATACAAACATTACATCATTTAATTGCTCAAATGTTGGTACGAATCCGGTAGAGTTGACTGTTACTGATTCAAATGGAAATACTAGTACTTGTAACGCAATTGTTACCGTGGAAGACAATATTTCCCCCACAGTGGCAACCTGTCCGGCTAATATCTCCGTAGCTTCTGACCCCGGAAACTGTACTGCCGTTGTCAATTACACCGCACCCACCTTCGATGATAACTGCGACGGCACAGGACTTCCCGGGACATTATCGGCCGGATTTTCTTCCGGACAGGCATTTCCGGTGGGGGTAACCACAGTCACCTATCAATATACCGACGCCGCCGGAAACGGACCGGCAGAATGTTCATTTACCGTTACCGTAACCGACAGCGAAGTGCCTGTTATAACCTGTCCGGCAGATATTTCGGTAAACAATTCCTCTGGGTTTTGTTATGCCACCGCTGCAGTGGTTGGTTTGGTAAATGCCACGGCTACTGATAATTGCAACCCCAGCCCAACCGTAACCGGAACCCGTAGCGACGGACTGGCGCTAAACGTTAACTATCCGGTAGGAATAACAACCATTACCTGGGAGGCTTCCGACGGTTCCAATGTCTCCACCTGCGAACAAACTGTGGAAGTAATCGATAGTGAAGGCCCGACTTTCACTGTTCCCACTGATATTACAATTTATGTTGATGCAACCTGTAATGAAAACAGGGATCCAGTCCAAACCGGTAACCCAATAAATGCTAAAGACAACTGCACGTCAACAGTAAATCTAACAATAAATTATTCCGATGGCGCTGAAGTCCCGGGCTCCTGCACCGGAAACTACAGCTTTACAAGAACATGGACGGTTACTGATGCAGCCGGAAACAGCACCAGCAAAGATCAGGTGATAACTGTAAGAGACAATATAAAGCCGGTTATCACTGTTCCTTCAAACATTTCCATAGCATGCAGCGACAGCCAGGATCCTTCCAATACAGGTCAGGCAACAGCTACCGACAATTGTTCTGTCCCAACTATAACCTTTACCGACAGTATAGGAAATCCATCCGCGAATTGTGCCAATAATTACACCATTTTCAGAACCTGGATAGCTACAGATTTATGTGGGAACCAAAAAATAGCTGACAAGAAACAGGAAATTTTTGTGAGTGATAACAAAGGTCCGGAGGTAGTTTTTGCCAATCAAATTGTTGATGTTAGTTGTCCTGATGATATACCTGTATATTATGAAAATTTAGCTGAATTTTTAGCATCAGATGCTTCTAACGATGCCTATGATTTATGCTCTGGCAGTGTTACAATGGAGTTGTATGATGAATTTTCTTTTTTCGATTCCAGCACTGGAAATGCCGGTTATTGTCCTGACAGTGTCCAACGAACCTATCGTTTTTATGACGAATGCCTGAAATATACAGATGTTGTGCAGACTATCATTGTGTCTGATTTAAGTGCTTGTACATGTACTGAATGTACCGATAAAGTCAAGGTATATGATGTTGATTTAAGAGCTAATCCCGACAGTGTGTGGGCTAGATACAACGAAAGAAAGGATAAAGGTTCTCGTTGCTGTTTAGACGATGTTTGGTGGGAAGAAGGAGGGAATGACCCTTACCGTTGTGTTTCATTTAATGTAATTATTGATGACAATGCCGTAGGTGTACAAATAGAAACAAGTAAGGGGCAGGATGCCAAAGAATGGCGCGTAGATTGCGAAAATGTTTCACTGGAAGGGCCTGATGGAGACATAATATGCCTTCCTTCCGGTGAATATCATCTTTTTACACATTGTAAGCAGGGAGCTGACCCCATTGATTACATTATTCGTTCGGTTAGAGGGATAATTGAATCCGATGATATTGCTACACGGGTTGACTGTGCGCATCAAATACATACTACCGGGGATTTTGAAAGTACTCCGGTTTGGTCAGCGCTTAACCCGTTGTATGATCAATACCTGGATACATCTGATCCGTATAATCCAATTTTTTATGTACCCCTGGAAGACAAAGATAATGTTCCTGCAACCATAGATTACCAGGTTTGTGCTGATGTAGTCGGCTATATTTGCGGTCAATCGACCGACGGTACAATATGCGATACTATTACTGTACAGGTTTTGGATCCCATAGAAATTGAACTCAATATCGATACTTCTCTCGTCTGCGTGGATGATCCATTGTCACTGGTTGCCGATGTAAGCCCTGCATCCAGTTATTATGAATATGAATGGTATGATGGTCCTGGAGGAACTGGAAATATTCTTTCAAACACGAATACATTAAATTTATCGCCTCCGATACCACTGGGTGATTACTCAATAAGAGTAACAGATTATGACCCTAATGGATTGATGTGTAACACGGATGTAGTTGATTTTACTTTGGAAGCAGATACAACCGGAGCTTCCGTTTTTTCTCCGACGAGTGATCTCTATATCCAATGTAACGATCCGGCGGCGGCACAGCAAATACAGGACTGGCTGGCAACAGCAACAGCAGAAGATGACTTTGGGAATCCCTTGGATGTGACCAATGATTACAATGGTATTACCCATGCCTGCGGTACCGTACTGCCTGTTGTTTTCAGTGCAGTGGATATTTGTGGCAATATAGGAACGGATACCGCTTACATCCATGTTACCGACGTTACCCCGCCTGTGATTACAACGGATGCTTCCGATGGCAGTTCTGACTGTTCGACCCTCGATCCTAACGACGATCCCGGTTACCTGGCATGGCTTGCCAACAATGGAGGCGCCATTGCAACCGATGAGTGTGATGATGATGCCACACTTACCTGGACAAACAACAGCGCCACCCAAACATGGAGCGGCGACCCGGCTAACAACCAAATTACAATTACCTTTATCGTATCCGATGCGTGTGGGAATACGGCCGAAACAACGGCTACATACTCCATTATTGACGACCAGCGGCCAACCATTACATGTCCGTCCGACGTGCAGGAAACAGCGGCGCTTAATGATTGTTATAAAATTCTGGTAACACCTACCGACCCTACAATGGGTGATAATTGTTCTGTGCCAACTCTTTCCTGGGAAATGACCGGTGCAACCACAGGAACTGGTGCCGGTACCGTAACAGGGGAAAGTTTTAATGTAGGAATTACAACGGTTATGTATGTGGCAACAGATGCAGCCGGACTAAAAGATACCTGTTACTTCGATGTGACGATTATAGACCTCAATCCTCCCATATATACGTTGGATTGCCCGGAAGATATTTCTGTAAATGCCGATGCAGGAATATGTGGATCGGTTTTGAGTATCCCACCGCCGCCGGTGGAAGATCCTTGCGGGGAACCGGTAACGCTATTGCATGATTCCCCTTATGCTTCTGATCCGACCGATGCCAGCGGAACTTATCCCGTTGGAGCTACTGTGATTACATGGACAGCAACCGATGCATCGGGAAATACGGCTACCTGCGAACAAACTGTTACAGTGACTGACACACAAAAACCGACAATCACCTGTCCGGGTGATGTGGTAGACCAGATAACAGACGGTGGCTGTAGTTTGGTAAGTTCGGCAGTAGGAGACCCGACCTTTACGGACAACTGTAGTGTTGACAGCCTGATTTACATTTTCGCGGGAGCCACCACCGGTTCAGGGACAAGCCAGAAATTTAATTACGCTTCAGGCGTAGCCTTTAACGTGGGGGTTACCACAGTCACCTATGTAGCATTTGATGCTGCCGGGTTAACCGACACGTGTTCTCATACGGTATGGATAAAGAATTTGAATGCACCCCGGTTCTCGGCAACCTGCCCGTCGAATGTCTCTGTCTCTGCCGATGCAGGAATCTGCGGCGCCAACCTGACTATCCCGGTTCCGGCGATTAACAACCCATGCGGCGAAGCTTACATGGTATCAAACGACTGGCCTTCTGCTACCGATTCGATGAATGTGAACGGCTACTACCCTGTAGGAACCACGATAATCAACTGGACTATCACCGATGCCTCGGGAAATGTAACAACATGTGAACAAACCATTGAAGTAATAGATGACCAGCGACCTGTAGTGAACTGTCCTCCCGATGTGGAAGACCAGATAACAGACGGCGGCTGTAGCCTGGTAAGCTCGGCAGTAGGAGACCCGACCTTTACGGACAACTGTAGTGTTGACAGCCTGATTTACATTCTCGCGGGAGCCACTACCGGTTCAGGGACAAGCCAGAAATTTAATTACGCTTCAGGCGTAGCCTTTAACGTGGGGGTTACCACAGTCACCTATGTAGCATTTGATGCTGCCGGGTTAACCGACACCTGTTCCCATACAGTATGGATAAAGAATTTGAATGCACCTCAGTTTAATGTTGTTTGCCCGCCGGATGTGGTTCAGGATGCCGATCCGGGCGAATGTTACGGAACGGTTTCTCCCGGGGTACCTGTAATTAATAATCCTTGTGGTGAAGCTTATACTGTATCGAATAATTGGCCTTCCGCCATTGATTCAATGAATGTGAACGGGGTTTACCCAATCGGGACAACAACTATTAACTGGACTATCGTTGATGCATCCGGGAATGTATATAACTGTACGCAAAATATAACTGTAAATGATTTGTTGCCCACTCTTATCTGCCCTCCGGATATTTTGGTTTCAGCTGATTTCGAAAAAGATTATGCATCTGGAGTGGTGGTTCCTCCACCAACCTTTGATGACAACTGTCCGGACTCAACATTGACCTGGGTTATGACCGGGGCTACAACAGGAACAGGAGATACAGATCCGAGTGGAATAAATATAGTTCCAAGTCCGAATACATTCAATGTTGGCGTAACAACGATTGAATATACATTCACTGATGCCCACGGACATGTGGTTACATGTTCGTTTACTGTTACCGTTGAGTCGAAACCGGTTATCGAATGCCCGCCGGATACCACTGTTTATGTTGGAACAGGTGGATGTACCCATACCTTCGACCCCGGTATTCCTGATTTACTACAAGGGGCAGCACCCATTGACTGGACCTGGGAAATGACAGGAGCGACAACCGGCTCCGGATCAACTCCCGGTGCTACACCTTTGCCCGATTTTATTGGCGACACTCCTTTTAACCTGGGAACGACAACTATTACCTGGACTGCAACCAATGTTTCAGGGGCAGATACCTGTTTTCATATTGTAACTGTTCTTGATACCATTCCACCCACTTTTACCCCCGCACCTTACGAAAACTGTGTGGATCCATTGCATTGGGCAACTTACAATCCGGCAAATCCAAACCCGGTTGTAAACCATGTAGATCCGAATCTGGATAAATATCCTGTCGATTTGAGGACCTTACCTGCTGGTGATACTTCGCTGGATTTATTGTCACTGGAGGACAATTGCTGTGATTCGGTGGATATGATTATTAACTGGCGAATTGATTTTAGCAATACGCCTGATCCGCAAAATGCCGGTGTTGAGATTTCGCATGGTTCAATTAGCGGAACCGGACAGCCATCGGCATACGGAAGTGATATACAACTCTGGGGTGACGGGGTTTTATTTAGTGACATAACGCATACCATAACTTTCTGGGTGGAAGACTGCAACGGGAATGTTTCACAGGAACAGACTGAGAGTATTGTTATCACACCAAGGCCACAAATAATAAAACAAAATTGAGAAGATGAAAAAACAGGATAAAGACATATTGACCAGAGATAAAGGAAGTAAATATCCGTTGTTTATAGGTATAGAGCCTACTCCTGTTGGCCTGGAATGGCTAACCACCAGCCTCACATCGGAAATGGTTGGAAGTCGTGCCGAAACCAAACTTCCGTATGGCTCCTTTTCAAGGAATGAAAATGCAGCGTATTCAATATCCAATAATCAAAACAAAAAGAATATGTGGGTTAGAAATATAACCTCTGCGGATCTCTGCGACTTCTCTGTGTACTCTGTGGTAAAAAGAGAAGAGTCAACCACGGAGAACCACAAAGAAAGCACCAAGGATCACCAAGAGAGAACTAAAAATTTCGATGAGGTAGCAAATAAATATCCAATATCGAATATTCAATATTCAATACTCAATAATCGAAGTGGAAAGAGTACCTGGGCTGACAATACAATCTCTGTGGCTCTCTGCGATTTCTCTGAGTACTCTGTGGTAAAAAGAAAAGAGTCAACCACGGAGAACCACAAAGAAAGCACAAAGGATCACGAAGAAAGAACTAAAAATTTCGATGAGGTAAGAAAGGAATATCCAATATTCAATATCCAATATTCAATACTCAATAATCAAAGCGGAAGTAATACCTGGGTTGATAATACAACCTCTGTGGCTCTCTGCGACTTCTCTGTGTACTCTGTGGTAAAAAGAAAAGAGTCAACCACGAAGAACCACAAAGAAAGCACAAAGGATCACCAAGAGAGAATTAAAAATTTCGATGAGGTAGCAAATAAATATCCAATATCGAATATTCAATATTCAATACTCAATAATCGAAGCGGAAAGAGTACCTGTGATAATAACATAATCTCGGTGGTTCTCTGCGATTTCTCTGTGTACTCTGTGGTAAAAAGAAAAGAGTTAACCACGGAGAACCACAAAGAAAACACAAAGGATCACGAAGGGAGAACTAAAAATTTCGATGAGGTAGCAAATAAATATCGAATATTCAATATTCAATATTTAATACTCAATAATCAAAGCGGAAGTAATACCTGGGATAATAATACAATCTCGGTGGCTCTCTGCGATTTTTCTGTGTGCTCTGTGGTTAAATTAATAATATCCAACGAGCAACGAGCAACGAGCAACAAGCAACAAGCAACAAAATATTATAAGCAATCTCCCCACTTGCCGCGGGGAGGCTTTAATTCCGGCGATCGTCCCGGGGCTGCTGCCATCACCATCTACTCATTATTCAGCAGCCTTCGGGGCACGTCGTGTTTTGCAGGCTTTAAGCGTTTAGCGCATAAAAGAAGCCTGCCAGTGATTAACCAGCAAGCCTTTCATCAGGGCTCCATTGTCCTCCCTGACAAGGGGGACAAGATTCGCTTCAGCGAATCAGGGGGTCTGGAAACTTATCCGGATTACCAGATGAAAGGTTTCAAAACAAGAAAGGAGGTTTGCCGTGACATAAACTGAGACAAACCAGGCCGTCTTACGCAGACCGGCCGCCAACAGAGAAACTTTCGGGAGCACCGCGAAATGGAAAACTCTGTGGCCCTATGTGAGTCCTTCGTGAACTCTGTGTTTAAATAAAAAAAATGAAACACAGAGAACCGCAAAGAAGGCGTAGAGAAACACAGAGTCCAAAAGCCCGGTGTCCGGGAGTCAGTCGCAGTTTATCCTGTGAAATCAGACAACCGAGAATATTTCACGGGGTCTTAGCGACCAGCGACCTTTACCCGGTTGACGCTCCGGGAAAAGCGAAAACCCTTTTAAACATTTGGTATTGCGTTTTTTGAAATAATTAAAAGTAACAATTTGAAACAAACATTTATTTAGCAACATGCTGCTGATTATCGAAAAGAATACGGAAACCTGGAAGACTTTCTGTCTGACAGAAAGAGAAAGGATCCAGACTTCTGCTCCACGGCTTCAAAGCGAATTTCCCTGTTTTGGGAGAAATTACAAAGGGCAGGCGCGGGAGAAAGGTCCACATCCTGAAATTCCTGCTTCTACGGTAAAAGGCAGTCCTAAAATTTTAAACAAATGAAAAAGCAAATCTTAATCGTAACGTTTTTTATAGTGGCTTTTTTGGCCGGAACTATTAATGCTTTCGCACAAGTTGATGATGCGCAGTTAGACGCTGCAGTAGCAAGCTGTCCGGTGCCAGCTGTATTAAATTGTGGCACGGCTGACGCTTTACATCCTTTACCAGGAGAAAGTTACACGTATGATATTGATATCGTAAATGGTAATACAATACATTGGTTTGTAACAACAGACGTCAATGTTATTGCTTCAGCAGCACTTACTACTAGTCATGAAGCGGTTGGCGGAACGTATGTCCTCAATGCGGGTACTGCTGTGGCAGGAACTGCAACATATGATGATGGTACAAATACAGGTGATGTATTGGGAGTACAATGGAACTATTTTAGTCCTGGTACTACCGTATTATTAGTTGCTTTTGTTGTAGATGCTGCAGGGTGTACTAATAATATCGAGGCTTACAAAATTGAACCAGTGTTTAATTTTGTTCTTGAGATTGCTGCTTTGGAAGATGATGGAACAATACAAAATCCTGCAGCTTCCAAAGAGTGTGTTTCGCCTGTTCAGAGTGCAACGTTTGATGGGACAAACCTGGTTATGGACTATGGCGATAACTATATTTTTTATATAGTATCCGCAGCTAACTGGGTTCATTCATGGGATCCAACTTTTGTAGCTCCAACATCTGCTGGTGGAAGTGCTGTAGGTACAGTAGAATGGGCTTATGCTGATGAAGCACATTTAACTACTACCACTTGGAATACTGATGCAACTCCTGTTTTGGCATCTCATTGGGGGGTATCTTCTGTTGGGGCAAGTGGTCAATGTATTGTTCTGAGAGTAAATATAGATCACAGCAATGCAAATGAAATGATTGCTGCTGAGACTTATACTACAGGAGTTGATGGAGTAATGTACAATGCTGCTACGTCTGATTATTCAAATGGAGATTTGGCTGATTTGGATGATGGTGGTTCAGGTAATTGTGTTAATACAATTACAGATGACGCAGACTATATTATTACTCCAAGACCTGATATCAACGCTGTGACTCCTACACCTTTTATACCTAAAAATTAAGGTATGAATTGATTTTGCTTTTTCATTCCGCGCCGGCTCCGGGTTCTTCTCCGTTGGCGGGCAGATTGCCGGAAAACGGAGGAGAATCCGGCCCCGATGCGTTGGGGAGGCGGGAGAAGAGAGAGAGTGGGAACACGAGAGGGGAGAATGAGACTGTGAGACAGTGAGACTTTGAGAGTGTGAGAGTGTGAGAGAAGTGAGAGAAGTGAGAGAAGAGAGCGTGTGAACACGAGAGGTGAGAAGTTGGAAGAAGCCGGAAGGTAGCGGAAGATGAAGAAGTGAATTGTAAAAAGCAAACAATGAAAAGTGAATAGTGAAATTTCAGTTGGCAGCCTGCCCCATGAAATGGGAAGAAGAAAATTTTCACAGGGTTACTGGCAACAACTATTCAATGCGCTGTTCCTGCCGGAAGAAATGAAAACCGGTTGGGAACGAGAGAAGGAAAATTGAGATGTACAATACACCGTGGTGGTAAACCCGGTATGTGTAATATAAATACAAAAACATGAATGCGTAAGCCGTTCAATAAACATGGTCCGTCCCGGGTGGATGGTGGAGAGGGTATCTCCACATTCAAACGAACAAACGTTGTAAAAAAGGTTTGTCCGCACATCGGGTATTCCCCGTCGGGTGGTGGAGTTTTTAACTCCGCATGCAAAGGGACGCAAATTTTTGTTGCCCGGTGTCATATGTATGTATTGGCGCTGGTATGGACAGAAAGCGGCTGAAAAATAGTGGTTTATATATTTGTATTGCACACAGTTTGTAACTCATCCTTCCATTACGTGAATGCGAAAAGATTATTCTAACGCAAAGAAGAATGGACACAAAGACGCGAAGGCAAGAAGAGACAGGGATAAAATACGCTCTGTGTTTCTCTGCGCAATCTCCGTGTTCTCTGCGGTTAAAAAATTCTTTTGTGGTTAAAAACGATTAGAATGAATGAAAACAACAGATGGGTTTAAGGTAGCGCCGGCTGCAAAAGGGCGCGACCCGGCCTGTAATGCCCGCGATGGTACAATCGTCCGCATCCGCGACGATACGGAACTGCACATCCGCATAGAGGAAGATGTGGGGCCGTTCGGTAGTTTGTTGTTCGCAGGCCTTAAAGGTTTTGGAAACCTTCAAGGTTTAAAAGGCTGTTGGGAAACCGACCTGCACATCCGCGACGGAACAGAAATATATATCCGGCCTGATAGCTATCGGAAGTCAGGTCTGGGAATTCGAAAAGCTGCGGAAAGCCAACCGGTACACACACCGGAATGGGATAAGTATGCCCGGAAATTCAGGGAGAAGATTAAACACAAAGAGACGAAAGTACGAAGGAACAGGGAAAAAATATGCTCTGTATTTCTCTGTGTGTACTCCGTGTCCTTTGCGGTAAAAAAACAAGATTTAACCACAGAGAACCACAAAGGAGAAACGATGGATGCAGGGAAAATACCCGGAGAAGAGAGAGAAACCTGTTTCAAAGAAAAAAGTGGAACCTGCAATGGATTGGTCTGGCAAATAACTGAAAACAAATGAAGCAAATAGTAACGATTGATAATGAACGATAGAAACTAAAATTTAATTCTCTTTTTCTTCCCCTGGGGAGAGCGAAGGAGTATAATAATATGAAACGACTGATTTACCATATTATCCGATTGGCACTGGTTCTGATACCGGTGATGCTGACCGTGGCAAATGCCGTGGCACAGATCGTGGTAAGTCAGTGTGATACCATGGAATTCAGTGTTGCTAGCCGTCCGTCGATAGAGGAGTCGCATTTTGTTTGGGGAATCTACAACAGTTCTCCGGATCCTACCGATGTACTTGATCCTGCCACTGCGTTGGATCCTGCCCTCTATTTTGTGAACGGGCAGTATGCCGGCAGAACCGTACAGGCAGTTGGACTCAATCCTGGTGTATATTACGTTCGTATTGAAGTCTGGGATGAAGTAAGTTGTACGAACAATGTAGAGATGCACATACTGGAAGTAATAGGGCATGAACCAACTGTGGAGATGACAGGCGACTCTGCCTGTATTGGCGACCCGGTAATGATAAAGCTTGTGTTCTCAGGCACAGCGCCTTACGATGCACAATTGACTTATACCAATGTGGATGGTACGCAAAGCATCTACCTGAATGGGGTTACTGAAAATGAGATAATGTATCCGATAATGGATCCGTTGCCGGTTGGAGAAACGGAATTCAAGGTGATGACCATTTCTGACGGCTGTATAAAAAATTATGCGTTGCCGGATCCGGAAAAAGCGAAGATTGTTATTTATCCGAATCCGACCAACTCGAGAATATACCAGGTTGATAAATGAAAATGATAGAAAAGAAAAATATAATAAACAACATAAACTCAGTGGAACTCTGTGTGTTCTCCGTGACCTCTGTGGTAAAAGAAAAAGATTCAACCACAAAGCACCACAAAGAAGGCACAGAGAGCCGTAAAGAAATAAATAATAAAAACTCAGTGGAACTCTGTGTGTTCTCCGTGTTCTCTGTGGTTAAGGAAAAAGATTCAACCGCGGAGCTCCACAAACTGGAAATTGGAAAAGTATTGATTTCATAAAATAAAGAAATTGAAACGGTTTAGATACATATTGACGATGCTGCTCCTTGCAGTTGCCTCATTGGCAGCCGCACAGGACTACTATGTCATCGACTCAGTATGTGTCGGGGCCAACAGATATTACCGGATAGATGGAGAAAAGGGATCAACCTACGACTGGCATCTCAAAGATACCATTGCCGGAACTGAGATAACTATACCTAATCCCGCCGGCACAGCATTCACGGATGTCAGAAGTCCGGGAGACACCATCTGGGGAAGCGAAGTGAATATTCTGTGGGACAATCCGGGAATATACCTGCTTTATACTTATCATTACTCGTCCTTTGGCTGCGATACCCTTGAGCAGGGACTGGTTAAAGTGTATGAAGCGCCGGGTGCTGTTGCCGGCCTGGATCAGACCGTTTGTCTGGCAGAACCCATCCTGTTGACAGGAGATACAGCGGTGAATTACAGTAAACTGGAATGGGCAACCCGAGGGGATGGCACATTCGACGCGACCGACCGGCTGCATCCCATTTATTATCCCGGAACGAATGACAGTATCTCAGGCAGTGTTACGCTGCTGCTCACGGCTTATGGACTGGCCGAAAATTCGACTTGTACCCCTGCAGTTGATTCGGTCACATTCCTGTTCAGTAATCCTCAAATAGCGTTCAATGTAAACAATGTACTTTGCTTCAACGAAAGTTCTGCATGGGTGAAGGCTGAGGTGACAGACGGAGCGCCTCCGTACAGTTTTGACTGGACAGGACCGGATGGCTTTACTTCGACCGGCGATTCTATTTTCAGTCTGATAACAGGGACATATATTCTTACGATAACCGATGCCAACGGATGTACAAATATCGATTCGGTAGCAGTAACCCAGCCCGAAGAGCTGATTGTACTCATTGACAGTGTCGGTCATGTGAATTGTTATGAAGGAAAAGACGGCCTGGCCCGCGCAACGGCATCCGGAGGAACGGGAAGCCTGAGTTATGAATGGAATACCGTACCGGTTCAAAATACACCGGTGGCCACCAACCTTTCTGCAGGGGAGTACATTGTTACGGTGACAGACGAAAACGGATGTGTGGCAACTGATACAGTCGAAGTGCTTCAGCCCGATGAATTGATTGCTATTATTGATAGTGTTGGAAATGTTAATTGTTTTGGGGGAGATGACGGGTTTGCAAGGGTTTCAGTATTGGGTGGAACGGCGGGTTATTTCTATGAGTGGAGCACCGTGCCGGTACAGGATTCTTCTGTGGCGCTGAACCTGACAGCAGGCGAATATAGTGTTATTGTAACAGATAGTCTGGGCTGTGTGGCCTGGGATACAATCCAGATAACAGAGCCAGATTCCCTGGTTCTCACAGCAATCGCTATCGAATCCCGTTGTAACGGAAACAAACCGGGTTCAATCGATCTAACGGTAAGTGGAGGTACGCCGTACCCGACAGCGCCATATTATGAATACGAATGGCGTGATTCAACCGGAGTAATTGCAACTACAGAGGATCTGTCCGGTTTGGCCGGAGATATGTTGTATACGGTAGTTGTTAAAGATGCCAACGGATGCCTGGATTCACTGGAGGTATTTATAGATGAAGAGAAAAATATTAACCTGGCACTGACTGTTGATTCAGTGAATTGTTTCGGCGAATCGACATGGGCAATACATACCATTGTTTCTCAGGGTAAAAAACCATATACCTATAAATGGAATACCGGTGATAATAGCGCTGAACTTATTGATATTTCTGCCGGATTCTACCGGGTGACCGTTGAGGACGATTGGGGGTGTACGGCAACAGATTCAGTATTGCTTGTCGATCCGCCGCTGCTTGTGGCCGGTATTACACCTGACTCTGCTGAAATATGTGAAGGAGATGTCATTCAGATGAATGGTAATCCTGTTGGAGGAACCGGTGTTTATACCCATCTGTGGAGCGGAACCGGGGCGACGTACCTCAGTGCTGTTGATATTGTCGATCCTGTGTTCAGCGGTGCGACTGCCGGAGTCTATGAACTGATTTATGCTGTAACAGACGAGAATGGCTGTTTTGCAAATGATACTAGCAGTGTGACGGTGTGGCCAAATACCTACAGTGTGACAGATACCTTCCTTTGCGCACCTGAATTGCCATTTGTGTGGAACGATTCCACTTACACAGCCTTCGGAACATACACCAACATCATCCCGAATGCGGCGGGTTGCGACTCGGTTATGACGCTGAACATTTTTGAATTGCCTGCCACTGCCAGCGTCACCGATACATTTATTTGTGCACCTGAATTGCCATTTGTGTGGAACGATTCGACTTACACCGCCTTCGGTACCTATACCAACATTATCCCGAATGCAGTCGGTTGCGACTCGGTTATGACACTGAACATTTTTGAATTGCCTGCAACTGCCAGCGTAACCGATACATTTATCTGTTCACCTGAATTACCGTTTGTCTGGAACGACTCCACTTATACCGCCTTCGGAACTTACACCAACGTTATCCCGAATGCAGCCGGTTGCGACTCGGTTATGACACTGAACATTTACGAATTACCGACCACCACAAGCGTCACCGATACCTTTATCTGTGCCCCCGAGTTGCCGTTTGTCTGGAACGATTCGACTTATACCGCCTTCGGAACCTACACCAATATCATCCCGAATGCAGCCGGTTGTGACTCTGTCATGACGCTGAACATTTACGAGTTGCCCGCTACCACGAGCGTGACCGATACATTTATCTGTTCACCCGATTTACCATTTGTCTGGAACGACTCCACTTACACGGCCTTCGGAACCTACACCAACGTTATCCCGAATGCAGCCGGTTGTGACTCCGTCATGACGCTGAACATTTATGAGTTGCCGGCGACCACGAGCGTCACCGATACCTTTATCTGTGCACCCGAGTTACCGTTTGTTTGGAACGATTCGACATACACTGCCTTTGGTACTTACACCAACATCATCCCGAATGCGGCCGGTTGTGACTCTGTTATGACACTGAACATTTACGAACTGCCGGCGACCACGAGTGTCACCGATACCTTTATCTGTTCACCTGAGTTGCCGTTTGTTTGGAACGACTCCACTTACACGGCCTTCGGAACTTACACCAACATCATCCCGAATGAAGTGGGTTGTGACTCGGTTATGACACTGAATATTTACGAACTGCCGGCGACCACGAGTGTCACCGATGCATTTATCTGTTCACCTGAATTGCCGTTTGTCTGGAACGACTCGACTTACACCGCTTTCGGGACCTACACCAACATCATCCCGAATACGGCGGGTTGTGACTCGGTTATGACACTGAATATTTACGAGTTGCCGGCTACCACTAGTGTAACCGATACATTTATCTGTTCACCTGAATTGCCGTTTGTCTGGAACGACTCGACTTACACCGCTTTCGGGACCTACACCAACATCATCCCGAATACGGCGGGTTGTGACTCGGTTATGACACTGAATATTTACGAGTTGCCGGCTACCACTAGTGTAACCGATACATTTATCTGTTCACCCGAATTACCGATTTTGTGGAACGATTCGACATACACTGACTTTGGTACTTACACCAACATCATCCCGAATACGGCGGGTTGTGACTCGGTTATGACACTGAACATTTACGAGTTGCCGGCAACTACGAGCGTGACCGATACATTTATCTGTTCACCTGAATTGCCTATTGTCTGGAATGATTCGACTTATACTACCTTCGGTACCTACACCAACATTATTCCGAATGCGGCCGGTTGTGACTCGGTCATGACACTGAACATTTACGAGTTGCCGGCTACCACAAGCATCACCGATACGTTTATCTGTGCACCTGAATTGCCGTTTGTCTGGAATGACTCCACTTACACGGCCTTCGGAATCTACACCAACATTATTCCGAATGCGGCCGGTTGTGACTCGGTTATGACACTGAACATTTACGAGTTGCCCGCAACTACGAGTGTAACCGATACATTTATCTGTTCACCTGAATTGCCGTTTGTTTGGAACGATTCGACATACACTGCCTTTGGTACTTACACCAACATCATTCCGAATGCAGCCGGTTGTGATTCGGTTATGACACTGAACATTTATGAGTTACCGGCAACTACGAGCGTGACCGATACATTTATCTGTTCACCTGAATTGCCGTTTGTCTGGAACGACTCGACTTACACGGCCTTTGGAACTTACACCAACATCATCCCGAATGCAGCCGGTTGTGACTCGGTTATGACACTGAATATTTACGAGTTACCCGCTACTACGAGCGTGACCGATACATTTATCTGTGCCCCCGAGTTCCCAATTGTTTGGAATGACTCCACTTACACTGCCTTCGGAACTTACACCAACATCATCCCGAACGCGGCTGGCTGTGACTCGGTCATGACACTGAACATTTACGAGTTGCCGGCTACCACAAGCGTCACCGATACGTTTATCTGTGCCCCCGAGTTCCCAATTGTTTGGAACGACTCCACTTACACGGCCTTCGGAACTTACACCAACATTATCCCGAATGCGGCCGGTTGCGACTCCGTCATGACATTGAACATTTACGAGTTACCGGCGACCACGAGTGTAACCGATACATTTATCTGTGCACCCGGGTTCCCAATTGTTTGGAATGATTCGACTTACACCGCCTTTGGTACTTATACCAACATTATTCCGAACGCGGCCGGCTGTGACTCCGTTATGACACTGAACATTTACGAGTTGCCGGCTACCACAAGCATCACCGATACGTTTATCTGTGCCCCCGAGTTCCCAATTGTTTGGAACGACTCCACTTACACTGCCTTCGGAACTTACACCAACATTATCCCGAATGCGGCGGGTTGTGATTCGGTGATGACACTGAATATTCACGAACTGCCGGCGACCACGAGCGTCACCGATACATTTATCTGTGCACCTGAGTTGCCGTTTGTTTGGAACGATTCGACTTATACGGCGTTCGGAACCTACACCAACATCATCCCGAACGCGGCCGGTTGCGACTCGGTTATGACGCTGAACATTTACGAACTGCCGGCCACCACGAGTGTCACCGATACATTTATCTGTGCACCCGAGTTCCCGATTGTTTGGAACGACTCCACTTACACGGCCTTCGGAACCTACACCAACGTTATTCCGAATGCAGCAGGTTGTGACTCTGTTATGACACTGAACATTTTCGAGTTACCCGCAACTACGAGCGTGACCGATACATTTATCTGTGCCCCCGAATTGCCGATTATTTGGAACGACTCGACTTACACGGCCTTCGGTACCTACACCAACATCATCCCGAATGCAGCAGGTTGCGATTCGGTCATGACACTGAACATTTACGAGTTGCCGGCTACTACGAGCACATCCGACACCACACTGTGTGAAGGAGCTCCATCGTTCACTTGGAACAGTCAAATAATCACCACTGACCACGACAGCATCTACCAGGAAACATTAATCAATGCAGCAGGTTGTGATTCGCTACTGATGCTGAATGTGACGGTTCTTCCAGCTACAATGAGTGCTTCCGATACAACGCTTTGCAAAGGCGCTCCATCGTTCGTTTGGAACAGTCAGATGGTCACTTCCGACCACGACAGTATCTACCAGGAAACGCTGGTAAATGCACAGGGGTGCGATTCGTTGCTGACACTGAATGTTCATATTATTACCGGAACATTTGCTGAAGTATTTGAATCGGCTTGTGATTCATTTATTTGGGTTGCCGGTGACGGAAATACATATTATAACAGCGGCATATACGATTATATTTCTGCCAATGCCAATGGTTGTGATGACACGCTGAGGCTCAATCTTACTGTGGTGCCTGGAGTGGATGTCAGTGTTTCTATTGCCGCCGATAAAACGGACGTGATAGAAGGAGAACAGGTAACGCTGACTGCTACACCCGATAACGGAGGAACGAACCCTGTGTATGTCTGGTTTGTGAATGGTGTGGAAGTGCCGGGAGAAACTACGGCTACTTACACATATACACCTGAGGATGGCGATGAAGTTTATGTTACACTCACCAGCGACCTCGATTGTGCATCACCTGTTCCAGCCGTTTCCGATATTGTAGTTATTACCCTGTTGCCTCCTGCAATCATAACCGTTGTTCCTGACGTTACACATGTTGAGTGTTACGGTTATAGCACAGGGGCTATTGAACTGACTGTTTCAGATGGAACGGAACCTTACAGCTATGTATGGAGCAATGGAGAAACCACACGGGATATTTATGGACTGGCAGCCGGAATTTATACGGTGACGGTTACCGATTTGGTGAATACGACCGAAACCATTTCGATAGAGGTCACTGAGCCTGATTCATTGAAACTGACTTTCACCAAGGTGGATGTGGATGGTTCACCCGATCCGATTGGAAGTATCGATCTAACAGTTACCGGTGGTACCGGGCCATATACGTATGAATGGATGGGCCCGAATGGTTTCACTTCCACCGATGAAGATATTAATAACCTCGAAACAGGGAACTATAATGTTTTTGTAACGGATGCCAACGCATGTACCGAACTCCTGTCTGTAACAATAGCAGGATATGGAATGTCCTGTCCGCCGTTGATTGTTATCGATTGTGGTTTGGATGAAATGCCTGCTCCTTATGCTACCCTGGCAGAATATGAAGCCGCAGGCGGTTTCGCAAAAAGTACGTATGACCTGGTAGAAGAATCCTTTACCCAGGTCGGTGCGGATGTTTCAGACGGGGAGACCTGTCCGGAAACCATTACCCGTAAGTACTCCATTGAAAATGTTAACGGAGATGTAATGACCTGTGAGCAACTGCTCATTATCCGCGATGTGACTCCTCCGACTATGACTGTTACACGTAAAACCTTCCAGTGCAGGGGAGACATTCCGGCGGTATATACGAACATTGCCCAGTTCCGGGCAAACGGCGGCTATGCAGAGGATGAATGCTTGCTGGATGAAAGCAGCTTCAGAATTACAGGTGAAAGTACGGGTGGAAGTTGTCCCGAAACAATTGTTCGTTTTTATGAAGTAAAAGACATGTGCGGGAATGCGGCAGAGGCACGGGAAATTATTGTTATTGATGATAAAATTCCACCTCGTGTATACAGAGCTCCGGACGATATACTCACCGACTGTTTGATTCCGCAACCTTACCTGAATTACAATGAATTTGTCGCAGCCGGCGGATTTGTTATCGAAAATTGCGATGTCTTTACAATGGAGTACATTGGCGACAGTAAGCCGAGCGGCGACGGATGTCCGGCGACCATTATCCGGACTTATCGCTTTACGGATAATTGTGATAATTACGCGGATTATGAACAAAAAATCATCATCAATGACACCATTCCTCCGGTGATTTCCTGTCCGGATAATGTTTCCTTCAACGCCACGATAGATGATCTGGAAAGCCTGACCGGTTTGCCACTTTCCGAAACGGAACAGCAGATATCCCTTGCCGATACCGCAGCACTGGGCATTTCAGTTTTCGATAATTGTGAAATGGAAGTTACCTACCGGGACGAAGTAACAGGCAGTTGCCCGTCATTCATAACACGTACTTTCACTGTTTATGACGGGTGTAGTAACGTTGACCTGTGTACTCAGCAAATAGAAATGCTGCTGGTAGCTAATCCGGAATTCGATCCCATTGGGCCGCTTTGTCTGAATACCATACCACCCGCATTGCCGGATGTTTCACTGAATGGCATCAGTGGAACCTGGGACCCGGCAACTATTGAAACCTCGGTTACAGGCATATTCACCTACACCTTCACACCGGATCCGGATGAATGCGCCAGTGTGTTCACGATGGAAATTGAAATCGTTGATGAGATTATTCCGGTGTTTGTTCAGATTGGGCCGCTTTGCGTGGATGCTGTACCGCCTCCGTTACCAACGGTTTCAACCAATGGAATAACCGGATCATGGAATCCTTCGGTCATTGAAACTTCTGTGATAGGCATATTCCCCTACACCTTCACACCGGATAACGGCCAGTGTGCTGTTCCGGTTACAATGGAGATTGAAATCACGGATGAGATTACTCCTGAATTCGATCCTCTTGGTCCGTTCTGTGTTGGTACCGTACCGCCTCCGTTACCGACGATTTCTGTTAACGGCATTACCGGAACTTGGAATCCGTCAGTCATTGAAACTTCAGTTGCCGGCGTGTTCCCGTACACCTTCACACCGGATGGAAATACATGTGCTGTTCCGTTTACCATGGAAATAGAAATTACCGAATACATCGTTCCTGTATTTGACCCCATCGGGCCTATTTGTCAGTTCGATGTTCCGCCGCCGTTGCCTGCAACCGATCTGAACGGTATTACCGGGACCTGGAGTCCTGATGTGATTTCAACCGACGTGCCGGGATTCTATGATTTTGTATTTACACCGGACGGATCGTACGAGTGCGCCGAAAGCGTTACCATTACTGTTGAAATCAATACCGTGATCATTCCGCAGTTCAATACCATTGATCCTATGTGTCAATATGAAGAACCGCCGTTGTTGCCGGATGCCAACTTTAACGGCGTTACAGGTAGCTGGAATCCGTCGGAAATAAGTACCGACGAGCCTGGAATATTCCCATACGTGTTTACGCCAGATGCCGGGTTCCATTGTGCCTATACCGACACGATTTTTGTGGAAGTACTTCCGCAGGTTGTGCCGGAATTTGATCCTATAGGACCACTTTGTATAGATGAAGTACCACCGTCGTTGCCGGATACCGATATCAACGGTATTACCGGAACCTGGTTGCCTGATACCATTATTACATCTGTCCCCGGCATTTTCGAATTGGTATTTACACCAGAGGCTGGCATCGATTGTGCCATAAACGATACACTTGTTGTTGTGGTCAAAAACAATACCCCGCCTGATGCGGTAGATGATGATGTGATCACTCAGCAGGATGAGCCGGTGGATGTGAGTGTGCTGGCCAACGATTCTGATCCGGGCGGCGCCCTTGATACCACTTCCCTGATAGTAGTCAGCCAGCCATCTTATGGAACGGCAATCGTTTCCCCGGCAACGGGAATTATCGAATATACACCAGATGCCGGATTCTTTGGGTATGATACACTGACTTATGCTGTTTGTGACAACGGGGTTCCATGTGGCCCGATGTGTGACACGGCACAGGTTATCATAGATGTTAAGGAGCCAAACAATCCTCCGGTTGCTGTGAACGACTCCTTTACGGTGATGTGTTATCCGCTTATTGAATACCTGTTGAACAACGACTACGATCCGGATGGCGACAACCTGCAGATTATTACCTGGCCGATGTTGGATGTACAGCATGGCACGGTCACTATCGAAAATGACGGTGCATTCATTTATATGCCGGATGAAGGTTTCGTGGGGATTGACAGCTTTATTTACCGCGTTTGTGATGATGGATTCCCCATGTTGTGTGATGAGGCGCTGGTATGGATAAATGTGTTGCCAGAGGCTGACTGTGGCGGCTTGCCCGGAGATGAGGACGATATTGATACCGAATGTGCCTTGTTTATACCCGAAGGTTTTTCACCCAATGGTGATGGAGTACACGATTTCTTCCAGGTATACTGTATCGAAAAATATCCGAATGCGATTATGCGGATTTTCGACCGGGCTGGAAATAAACTTTTTGAAAAACATAACTACGGTAACATGGACTACTGGGGGTCTGATGAGAATGCCTGGTGGTGGGGTACTTCGGAAAATAAACGGATATTGGGAAGAGGAACGCTGCCTGCCGGCACTTACCTTTATGTTTTTGAACTGGGTACAGGAGAGGTGCGTACCGGAACGGTGATGATTGCATACTAAGCAAGCTTTTTTTAACTTTTCGGAATCCAACGGGTTCTGGCTGAAGGAGGTGCTTCTGACGACCAGTTGCAAAACTGTGGGCGTCAGAACCTAATGACTGGTTTTTAAAGTATCGAAGTCCGGGAAGAAAGCATCTGTTGAAAAAGTAACATCGAATGTACAGGGTTTAAACCAGGCAGGGGCAGGCTGGACTACCCGTTTTTTCTTCCTGTCTCGAGCTTGGTCGTCACTTCTCGTCGCACACGGGGATGGAGCCGTTCCCAGTGTTTTTTTATGAAGTTTTCAACTGCCCGTTTATCCGATTTGGAGAGTTCCCGCAACGCCCACGAAAGGGCCTTTACAACCATGTCATCACGATCGTTTACCACCTTCTCGCAGATCATCAGGGTCCGTTGAGGATCCCCGGTTCCTCCTTTCGAACGAAGGTTAAGTGGGATCGTGCAAACAACAGCAGCACGGCGTCGCCAGCGGTTGTCGCTTTTCAGCCATTCCGTAATGTGCGAATTGGACAAAGTTCCCTCTCGCCAGTGCCAGCCGGCAATCATGGTGCAATAGGTGTCTGTAGATGCCCAGTTGTCGAGTGTGCTCCCCAGCATTAGTATCTGTTCCGGGGTTAAACCTTTTAGTGCATTCTTATTCTTCCACAGTAATTCATAAGCCAGGATCTGGCACTCAAAAATTCCTTTTTTAGTAAGTAAAATACAGAGTTCATTCCATTGTTCCGGGGTAAAGTCATACAAAATGCTGCTCCAGTTTTTTGCAACCGTTTTCAGCCTTGGCGCACTCACCCCCAGTCGTTTCATGCTGGTAGTGAAAGAAGGTACCCCTAACGTATTGTGACGGGCTGCCGCGAATTTTTTTAAATCCTCAAGTATCAGATCAATTATTTCTGCATTGGTCATCTTACAGATAGTGTAATTTTGACTTCTGTAAAAATAAAAAACTTTTCAGCGTTGTTTCCATTTTTAAGAAACCGCTAACTTTATACCATGTTTTTACCTTTTAAAAAGTTTTAAAACAATGAATCTTGTCCGATCTTATCTGGTATTTCTGTTGTTTGTCCTTTTCGTTTTGACAGGTTGCCAGCCGAACCCAGAACAACTTAGGCGCCCCAATATTTTATTTGCCATTGCAGATGACGCCTCGTGGAAACATTTTGGTGCTTACGGGTGCAACTGGGTGAAAACCCCGGCATTTGATCGGGTGGCCGGGCAGGGGATTCTGTTCACCCGGGCATACACTCCCAATGCCAAGTGCGCTCCTTCGCGGGCTTGTATTTTATCTGGTCGAAATAGTTGGCAGTTGGAAGAGGCAGCCAATCATTCTCCTCTTTTTCCAACCCAATTTAAAACGTATGCGGAAGCGCTGGCAGAACACGGCTATTGGGTGGGCAGCGTGGCCAAAGGTTGGGCTCCCGGAGACCCCGGTGAAATAGATGGAAAAAAACGAGAACTTACCGGGCCTAAATTTGATGAATTCAAAACCGAACCTCCGGCAAAGTTTATTTCCAATAACGATTATGCCAAAAATTTCGAGTCTTTTCTGGAAGCGCGGCCCGAAGGACAACCTTTTTGTTTCTGGTATGGCAGTACCGAGCCACACCGGCGTTATGAATTTGAAGCAGGTATCAGAAAAGGTGGAAAAAACCTTAGTGAGATTGATGAAGTCCCGGCATTCTGGCCCGATGTAGACACCATACGAACAGACCTGCTTGATTATGCTTTTGAAATTGAATATTTCGACAGCCACCTGCAAAAAATGTTGGAGAAACTGGAAGAGATCGGCGAATTGGAAAACACCCTGGTCATTGTAACGGCAGATAACGGAATGCCTTTCCCGCGTATTAAAGGACAGGTATATGAATATTCGAACCATTTGCCTTTGGCGGTGATGTGGCCTGACGGGATAAAAAATCCGGGACGTGTGGTACATGACTTTGTGAATTTTATTGACTTTGCCCCTACTTATCTCGAACTGGCCGGGGTGACTGCCGAAGAGGCCGGAATGCAACCGGTTACCGGGAAAAGTTTAACGGATATATTTTATTCTGAGAAGGAAGGGATCGTCGTCCCGGAACGGGACTTTGTACTGGTGGGGAAGGAGCGTCACGATGTGGGGCGCCCAAACGATCAGGGGTACCCGGTACGCGGAATCATCAGGGGGGATCACCTTTATCTGCGCAACTTTAAGCCCGAACGCTGGCCCAAAGGAAATCCCGAAACCGGGTACCTCAATTGTGATGGTAGTCCCACTAAAACCTACATATTAGATACCCGGCGGAAAAAAGGTATTATCGGATACTGGCAACTAAACTTTGGAAAACGTGTTGCCGAGGAACTTTACAACATTACGGATGATCCTTACTGTATGAATAACCTGGCAGGGGAGGACGATTTTTCAGAGTTGAAGGCCCGACTGGCAGAGGAAATGCTGCAAAGACTTACAGAACAAAACGATCCCCGTGTTCTGGGGAACGGTGATGTTTTTGAAAATTATCCATACAATGGGGCGGTACAAAATTATTATAACAGATATATGGCCGGAGAAAAAGTTCCAGCCGGCTGGATAAACCAACCCGATTACGATACAGATCTGATGGATTCCGTTCCCCCGGTTGATTTGTGAAGTGAGAATTTATATCGGGTGGGAATTTGTTCCCATTCTGATGGCGGGGTGTTTATCTCGGCAAGCCTGAGAGTGAGTTGCCCGGCCTGATATCGTTGAAGCTAACGTTGTATAAAAAGTAATCTGAAATGGATGAACCGTTATTAAAATATTTTAAGGAAGGAGTGATGGAAGCCGGTTGCGATGAAGCCGGACGTGGATGCCTGGCCGGACCGGTCGTGGCTGCAGCAGTGATTCTTCCTTCAGGTTTTGAAAACAACCTGCTGAACGATTCTAAAAAACTATCGGAGAAGCAACGGCAAAAACTTCGTCCCATCATTGAAGAAGAAGCGCTGGCCTGGGCGGTAGAAATGGTTTCCAACGAGGAAATTGACCAGGTTAATATTCTGAATGCCTCTTTTCTGGCAATGAACCGGGCAGTGCAAAAACTGAAAGTGATTCCGGAACATCTGCTCATCGACGGGAACCGTTTTCGACCGCAGTCGCACATCCCATTCACCTGCATGATAAAAGGCGACGGGCGTTTTTATTCCATTGCCGCCGCTTCGGTGCTGGCAAAAACATACCGCGATGAGTGGATGGAAAAAATTCATGGGGAATATCCTCAATATGACTGGGCCAAAAACAAAGGATATCCAACCAAAAAGCACCGCGCAGCTATTTCGGAGTTTGGTATAACGAAATACCATCGCCTGTCATTCAGGTTGTTAAATGAGCAGTTGAAATTGGAATTTTAAAATGACTGCATTAATTCTACGGAGTATTGTCTTTTATTTTCAATGATTTGAACATAGCGTTTGACAATGTTTATACTATGTGGCATTGTCATTGGTCCGTTTTATAGGTATTCAGTTGAATTCGTCCCTTATTTCCTCATTTTTTTTGTAACGGTGTTTGTTAGTGGTGTTGTTCCGGAGTGGTACTGCAAGTGTCTAAAATCGGGGCAGTGTCCCTTTTTGAATATTTCTATCCCTATTTGGGTCGCATTCCAATTATTGGCTTTGTGTTAAGGTTTTGTTTGTGAGTGTTTTATGATTTTGGCATTCGTGTTGTTTTACGTTTGGCACGCTTGGAAGATTGAAATAAAAAATTTATAAACGATTAAAAAAAACACAAAATCATGAAAAAGTTATCAGTAATTATCGCAACCGTTTTATTTTCTTTTGGAGCAGCAAACGCAGTAGTCCCAACAGGCGACGACACGAACGAAGCTTCTCACGATGTAGCAATTTCCATCCCTACCATAGCTCTTGTAGATGTTGAAGGTTCAGACGGCAACGAAGCCGGAACGATTAATCTTACGCCAGATGTCAGCGCTTTGGAAGCTGGTGCGGCCGTTGATTTCGGTTCAGCTACCAATAACAGTTTGTGGTTGAACTATACTTCGATTATCGGTTCCGACCAGGATGAACGCAGCATAACCGCAGAACTTACAGGAACACTTCCTGCAGGGGTAAGCCTTAAGTTAACTGCCGGAACAGTTTCAACCGGTAATGGCAACCGGGGAAGTTCAGCAGGAGAGATTTCCTTAACATCTTCGGCCCAGGATTTGGTTACCGGAATTGGAAGCTGTTACACCGAGTCAGGTTACGAAAAAGGACACCAGTTGACTTATCAACTCGACATGAACAATGACAGCTATGCTGACCTGGCTTCCGGTTCATACGATGTAACAGTTATTTACACGATTACCGGCGACGACGAAGATTAAAAAGATTTAAAAGAATATTCCATACATGAGCAGGCCAAAGCGCCTGCTTTTTTATTTTAATGGGAGTAGGTTTTTGCTTTTGGACATCTTGTTTTTTTTATCCACCCACTTTTTCGCATAAATTACGGCTCACCCGAAAAATCCGGTGGAGTAATCTGTTTTCAGATACATTTTCCATCAATATTTTTATGCCTTATCAGGCCGATTTTACTCTTTGGCTTAGCCCAAAGAGTAAACAGAAAACCCAAGGCTGCGTTCGCTTCACTCGGAAAAACTACGTGTTGCCGGCTAAAATTACTGAAACTCGTCGTACCTCCTCAAACAGCAGTAATTTTTTAACGCCGTGCTCACTTGTTTTCCGGCTCACCGACCGAGGCCATCGCTCCGATGTATTAGCCATAAATGTTCGTATGTTGACCAGCCTATTCTATCAATTTCTGACTTCGGTTTATAAGTGAGCTATACCTGATGCGGGCTCTGTCAAAATTCCGTCAGTCGGGCTAGTTCACTACATTGAAAAAACGCAAAGGTTAATTTTGACTTGATTCTTTTTGCTTCGTTTTTCTCATCCAAAGGAGAAAAATGAAGTGGGGATTGGGGCAAAGCCCCAAACAAGTGGATAACCAGTCTGTTGTTATGAATAGTGTTTTGCAGGTAAAGTTTCTTGCATTGAACTCACATTGTTTCGTGAGATCTGATCACACCTTCAAAGTTAGTTTTGGGAGAATTTTAAGGTAGAAAAAAAGTTAAATGAATATTGAAGGTTAAGCGTGATTACTTTTTTACTCCACCGGATTTTCAAAGTGAGCCTAAATTACATATACAAAATATCTCATTTTGTAAAAATAAAAAAGGAGAGCTGAATCTCAACTCTCCTTTTATTGGTAGCGGGGGCAGGACTTGAACCTACGACCTTTGGGTTATGAGCCCAACGAGCTACCAACTGCTCCACCCCGCAATATATTTTGTATATTTTTATGCTATATCTCCAGAACGCGGCTGCAAATATAAACACTTTTTGGGAAACAACAAAAAATGAAAAAGTTTTGTTTGCTCAGGTTATCCCGGGTTCTTAAAAGTAATTAGGGGATGGCAGCTTATTGTGTTAAGAAACAGGATGAAGCAAAAAATGCTATAGAACAGAAAAAAATATCGTTTCAAATTGGATGTGCATTGCAAAAAAAGACGTCAATTCTATTATGAATGAATAAATTGTGTGAAATAAATATAGAAAGGTGATTGATTCTAAATAAATGGATAAAATAAAAATTGTCATTCATGCCTTTAATAAATTATTATTTTTGGACTTTTTAATTACTATTCCTTTTTCTAAAACCTTAAATGATGCTTAAGAAATTGATTGTTTATCTTAGAAAGAAATTACTCCTGATTCTTTTTTTGGGGTTTGTACTTGGTTTGACTGTTACCATTTATTCGCATAAAGCACTGGAATATACTTCAACCAATGAATCGTGTGAAATGTGCCATGTCCATCCGCATGTTTTCGATTCATGGAAGTTATCGACTCATTACGATAATCCTTCGGGTTTTCGGGCTGGTTGCGTCGATTGTCACTTACCTCCCAAAGGACAGGGTTACCTGAAAGAGAAAATAGTAGCTGCCGCCCGCGATGTTTACGGGCTGGTATTTAAAGATAGCGCTGATTACAACTGGGAACAGAAATCCACATTTGAGTATGCGCAACATCATGTATTTAAGGAATCGTGTCTTCATTGCCATCAGAACTTATTTCCGCTTACTCTTTCGAAAGAGGGACAGGATGCACATCTTTACTACAGTCAGAATGAAGAAGAATTGCGTTGTATTAATTGTCATTTACATGTAGGCCACCATGATCCGAACGCTATGCATGCTTCCAATGTGGAATTCGGAACGAAAACAGATGAAAACCTGGAGGTATTTACCGGACCAGCGCAGGTGAACGCCCACGAAGATTTTACTGAAACCATTCCCAATACAACGGTTTCATTTAATATGAAAGCCATTCAGGGTGGATCTTTTAAAATAGGAAGTCCGGAAGATGAACAGATGCGTGGTTCGGATGAAGGACCTCAAAAAGAGATAAAAGTCAGCCCGTTTTTTATGGCCGAAGTGGAAGTAACCTGGGACGAGTACCTGGCCTTTTACAGTGCTACAGCAGCTGAAGGGCGTTCGACCGATACAGAGGGAGCCCGCACAGAAGCAGATGTTGATGCCATCTCAGGGCCTACTCCGCCATACGGACAGCCGGATCAAAACTGGGGGTTAGGTGACAGACCGGCAATTACCATGAGTTATCATGCAGCGGAAACTTACTGTAAATGGCTCTCACAAGTGACAGGGAAAACATATCGTTTACCCACCGAAGCCGAGTGGGAGTACGCAGCTCGTGGTGGTACTGATACCCCGTTCTTTTTTGAAGGACAACCTAAGGATTTTGGGAAACAGGGATTCTTTGGAAAATTATTTGGAAAAGGGAGTGACCTGATTAATCAATATGTAGTTTATGAAGGAAACAGCAAAGGAAAAACAGAAGAGCCGGATATAGTGGAAGCCAATCCATATGGATTAAAAAATATGCTTGGCAATGTTCTGGAATATTGTTCGGACTGGTACGCGGAAGATACATTTGAAAAAATTCAGGATGGTGCTGTTGATCCAAAAGGGCCATCAACCGGAGAAGAAAGGGTTGTAAGGGGAGGTTCTTTCAGAAGTCCCGTGAGCGATGTGCGCAGTGCCGCACGTGATTTTACCCGCACCGAAGAGTGGCTGCGTACAGATCCGCAAATGCCTAAAAGTATCTGGTGGTTATCCGACTGTAATTATATCGGATTCAGGGTAATTTGTGAATTTGACGAGAATACCGGGGAAAAATAGCTAATTTAGAAATCTGAATTCAACTAAAATTATCTAATCATGAGTAATAACAACTTTTCGAGACGTAGATTTTTGACCGGTGCTGCCGCAGTTGGTGCTGCCGGTGCCATGGGAGTGGGAACATTATCATCGTGTGCCGGAGGCAGCGGAACATCTGGTGCTGCCGGTATTTTCGACTGGGAACCCAGGGAACTGAACTTACCTCCGCTGCTTCAAACTGCGCCGGAAGGCAAAGCGTTGAAGGCTGGTGTAATTGGATGTGGCGGACGGGGATCCGGTGCCGCTATTAATTTTCTGGATGCCGGACCGGGCCTGTCGATTACAGCGTTGGGAGATGTTTTTCAGGATCGTATTGATAGCCTGAGAGAAAAATTGAAAAACGAAAAAGGAGTTGAAGTTGCTGATGAAAACTGCTTTGTTGGTTTTGACGCTTTTGAGAAAGTTATTGATTCGGGAGTAGATGTAGTAATTCTTGCCACTCCGCCGAAGTTTAGGCCCGAGCAGTTTGAAGCGGCTGTTAAAGCACGGAAACACGTGTTTATGGAAAAACCTGTTGCTGTTGATACAGTGGGGATCCGCCAGGTGATTGCCGCAGCAAAAATGGCCGAATCGCAGGGACTGAAAGTGGTAACCGGAACGCAGCGTCGTCACGAGCACAGTTACATTAACCTGATGAAGGAAATTAACAATAATGCCATTGGGCATATTGTGTCGGCCAATGTTTACTGGAATGGAGGTAAATTGTGGCACCGTGATAGCAACCCGGACTGGAGCGAAATGGAGTGGATGATTCGTGATTGGGTAAACTGGTGTTGGCTTTCGGGCGACCATATTGTGGAACAGCACGTTCATAATATTGATGTGGCCAATTGGTTTATGGGAACTCATCCGGTTAAAGCAGTTGGGTTCGGTTCCCGGCAACGCAGGGTTACCGGAGATCAGTACGACAACTTCAGCGTAGATTACATTTATGAAGACGGACGCCATGTTCACAGTATGTGCCGTCAGATTAACAGCTGTGCCAACGGAGTTTATGAAATCTTTCACGGAACAAAAGCCATCGCCACAACAACAGGGCATAAGCCACAAATTGTAGACCCGGCCGGCAACCAGCTTTTTGTTGCTGAAGGTTCGGAAACGAGTCCTTATGTTCAGGAGCATATCGATTTGGTTACCTGTATCCGTCAGGATATTCCCTGGAATGAAGCAGAACAGACTGCCATTTCGAATATGGTAGCTATTATGGGAAGGGTTTCAGCCTATACAGGGAAAGAAGTTACTTTCGAGGAAATGATGAATTCGGATATGAAACTGGGACCTGACACCTACATTATGGGTGACATTGGGTACATTGAAAATGCAAAGGTACCTGTTCCCGGAACATTGGAAAGATCATAAAAAAAATGAAAAGATCCGGATTACTATCATGCCGGACTTTGGAATAACAGAAATCAATCAACTTGGTAAGGGGGTGTGTCAAATAAAAATATTTTGATACACCCCCCTGCATTTTACTATTTCTTCAGAAAAGGAAAAATTGAACTTCTCAAGGCAATAAATCACTATAAAAATTTACTTTTGTAAGCCTTAATCCGATTAGAGTTAGAGCAAACAAATCAGTTGAATCATGAATAAGTTAAAAATTAAAGAAATTTTGAAAACCGGCGAGCCTGGTGCATTCATAAAAATAAGTGGATGGGTAAGAACAAGGCGCGGAAGTAAAAACGTTAATTTTATTGCCCTGAATGATGGTTCAACAATACATAATTTGCAGGTTGTTGCCGATACCGGAAAATTTGAAGAATTACTGCTCCGCGAGATAAATACCGGAGCGGCCCTAACGGTGGAAGGAACACTTACAGAGTCGAAAGGAAGCGGCCAGAATGTGGAATTAATGGCTGAAAAAATAGAATTGCTTGGAAAGGCTGATCCAGAAAAATATCCTATTCAGCCTAAAAAACATACGTTGGAATTTTTACGCGAAAACGCGCATTTACGTTTTCGTACCAATACTTTTGGCGCTGTTTTTCGTATCAGGCATGCCATGGCTTTCGCCATTCACAAGTATTTTAACGATAAAGGATTTTACTACCTGCACACGCCCATTGTTACAGCCAGTGATGCAGAGGGCGCCGGACAAATGTTTCGGGTAACCACACTGGATGCGGTAAAACCTCCGCTTACGGAAGAAGGTAAGCCTGATTACAGCAAAGATTTTTTTGGTCGTCCTACCAACCTTACCGTCTCCGGTCAACTTGAAGGAGAGTTGGGGGCATTGGCGCTGGGTGAAATATATACATTCGGGCCTACATTTCGTGCAGAAAACTCGAATACCACCCGCCACCTTGCTGAATTTTGGATGATTGAACCCGAAATGGCTTTTTATGATCTGAAAGATAATATGGATCTGGCAGAGGAATTCCTGAAATACCTCATTAGCTATGCGCTGGAGCATTGCAGTGACGACCTGAATTTCCTGGCCTCCAGATTGCAGCAGGAAGAAAAAAACAAGCCACAGGATCAGCGTTCCATGGATTTGGTGGAAAAACTGGAGTTTGTGCTGAACAGCGATTTTGTACGCATCACTTATACCGAAGCGATTGATATTCTGAAAAACTCTAAACCCTACAAAAAGAATAAATTCCAGTTTCCTGTTGACTGGGGCGTTGATCTGCAAAGTGAGCATGAGCGCTACCTTGTGGAAAAACATTTTAAATGTCCGGTGATTCTGACGGATTATCCAAAGAATATCAAAGCTTTTTACATGAAACAAAATGATGACGACAAAACGGTGCGCGCAATGGACGTTTTGTTTCCTCAAATTGGAGAAATTATCGGTGGATCGCAGCGGGAGGAGAACCTGGAAAAACTGGAAAGCAGGATGAAGGAGATGGATATTCCCACAGAAGAAATGTGGTGGTATCTGGACACCCGACGATTTGGGACCGTGGTACACAGCGGCTTCGGGTTAGGATTTGAAAGGTTCATTCTCTTTGTTACCGGAATGGGAAATATCCGCGATGTGATTGCCTTTCCGCGAACTCCCAAAAATGCAGAATTCTAATGCTTCACGTTTGAACTCCATCGAAAAAAATAGTAAATTTACGGAGTTTAAGTAAGAGAAATGGAGCAGAAACTCACACTACAACAAAAGTTACTGCAAAAGCTATCGCCCCAACAGATTCAGGTGATTAAGCTTTTGGAAATTCCTACGCTCCAACTCGAACAGCGGATAAAGAAGGAACTGGAAGAAAATCCGGTGCTGGAATTGGAATCAGACAATCCGGAAAACCACGATGACAACAATAGTGAGGACGTAGATCAGGATACTGATTTGGATAATGAGGAGTTTTCGGTTGATGACTACCTGACCGATGAGGATGAAATACCGTCCTATAAAACCAATACCAATAATTATTCGAAAGATGATAAGTACATCGATATACCTTTTTCTGTAGGAATCACTTTCCACGAAAGTCTTTATGACCAGTTGGGAATGATTACCCTGGCCGAAGGCGACCGTCAACTGGCAGAATATATTATAGGCAACATAGATGATGATGGTTACCTGCGCCGTGATTTACTTTCCATCAGCGACGATTTGGCTTTTAATCTGAACATGGAAGTACCCGAAGAGAAACTGGAAGAAATTCTTCATATTGTGCAGCAGTTTGATCCTCCGGGAGTTGGTGCGCGCGATTTGCGGGAATGTTTGCTTTTGCAACTGAAATACAGACAGGGTAACAACCATGAGTTGGCACATGTTATTATCAAGGATTATTTTGAGGAGTTTACCCGTAAGCATTACGAAAAAATTAAACGAAAGCTGGATCTTTCCGATGAGGAGCTGAAGCAGGGTATTGATCAGGTACTGAAGTTGAATCCAAAACCGGGGAGCGCATATAGCAACCCGATGAATAAATCGAACCAGCATATCATTCCTGATTTTATTCTTGAAAACATAGACGGGGAGTTAAGCCTGTCATTGAATCAGCAAAACATGCCTGAATTGAAGATTAACGACAGCTATCTGGAGATGATGCATGCACTGGCAAAGCACAACAAGCAAAAAAATAAAGATCAGAAAGATGCCCTTGTTTTTGTAAAGCAAAAAGTAGATTCGGCCAAGTGGTTTATTGATGCAATCAGGCAAAGGAACCATACGTTGTTGCTTACCATGTCTGAGATCATCAATTTTCAAAAAGAATATTTTAAGGAAGGGGATGAAACCAAGCTGCGTCCCATGATACTGAAAGATATTGCCGAAAAAACCAACCTGGATATTTCAACCATTTCAAGGGTATCCAACAGTAAATACATTCAAACTCATTTTGGGATATTCGCGTTAAAATATTTCTTTTCTGAAGGATTACAAAAAGAAGACGGGGAAGAGGTTTCTACGCGCGAGATCAAAAAAATATTGCAGGAGTGTATTGAAAATGAAGACAAGCTTAAGCCGTTGACAGATGAAAAGTTAACCCGAATTTTGAAAGAGAAGTCGTACAATATTGCCCGCCGCACTGTGGCAAAATACAGGGAGCAACTGGACATTCCTGTAGCCCGGCTACGAAAGAAACTGTAATATGACAAAAAAACTGGCTCAAATAATTTCTTTTATATTTCACCCGGCGCTGGTTCCCACGTTGGGTTTTCTTTTGTTATTCCATTCCGGTTTTTACTTTTCCTTTTTAAACTGGGAGGCAAAACGTTTTATCCTTTTGATAGTTCTTTTTTCCACTGCCATCTTGCCATTATTAGCTGTTGCTTTACTGGCCCTTAACCCTAAATTCAACCTGGTGTTTGAGACAGGCAGCCAGCGGGCTCTCCCAATGTTATTCAGTGCGGTATTTTATTATATGGGATATGTGTTGCTGGGGCGTGTGAATGCATATCCGGTATTTAAAATCCTTCTTATCGCTTCGGTGTTGGTAATTGTGGGCTTGTTACTGGTATCACTCAAATGGAACATAAGTAGCCATATGGCTGCCCTGGGGGGCTTAACCGGGGCGCTGTTATCCCTTTCTTTTCGTACGGGAACCAACCCTATTTGGATAATTGTTGCTGTAATACTAGCGTCTGGCCTGGTTGCAACTGCTCAGTTGTTCCTAGGAAGAAATAAGCTTTGGCACCTGGAAGCCGGTTATGTGTTTGGGTTTTCCGTATTTTATCTGGTAATTTATTTTATTTGAGTCGCATTATTCTACAAACTTGTAGCCGATTCCTTTTAACGTTTTAATATGTTCGTTGCCAATTTTTTCGCGGAGTTTGCGAATGTGTACATCGATGGTACGATCACCTACCACAACGTTCTCACCCCAAACGGTTCCGTAAATTTCTTCGCGGGTAAAAACTTTTCCGGGTTTTGACACCAGCAGCGAAAGCAATTCGAATTCCTTGCGGGGTAAAACCATCTCATTGTCACCTATACGAATCAGGTAACGTTCTTTATCGATTACCAGGTTCCCGATAGATACGGTTGTCGAATCTTCGGAATAAGCGACAGGAGCACTGCTTTCCCCGGTACGTTTTAGCAAAGCCTTAACACGACTGATTAATACCTTGGGCCTAATTGGTTTTGTGATGTAATCGTCGGCGCCTGCCTCAAACCCGGCAATCTGTGAATAGTCTTCGCCCCTTGCTGTTAAAAAGGCAATCACGGTAGTGTTGAGCGAAGGGATTTTTCTGATCTCTTCGCAGGCAGCTATCCCGTCCATTTCAGGCATCATTACATCAAGAATAATGAGGTGGGGTTGCTTTTTTTCAGCCAGTTCGATGGCTTTGACTCCGTTTTGGGCAGTATAAACGATGTAACCTTCTTTTTCGAGGTTATAGCTGATGAATTCCAGAATGTCTATTTCGTCGTCAACCAGCAGGATTTTAAATTTATTATCGTTCATCGGAATAAAAATTTCTACAGACAAAGATAGAAGTTATTTTTTACTAAGTAAATACATCGTTCAAACATCGGCCAAAGCTGTTCGTATTATTTGGCTTTTTCAATGGTAAAATTGAAAGTTGTGCCCTGGTCAATCACACTTCTTACATTTATTGACTGGTTATGGGCTTCAATAATATGTTTTACAATGGAAAGCCCCAGTCCGGTTCCACCCTGTTCGCGTGAACGTGATTTGTCAACCCGGTAGAACCGTTCGAAAATGCGGGGAAGGTGCTTTTTTTCAATGCCTATGCCATTATCGGTAACCTCTACCATAATACTATCTTCGAGATCGTGGAAGGAGACATGCACATACCCTTGCTTTTTCCCGTATTTGATGCCGTTTATAATTAGGTTTATCAGCACCTCCATGATGCGGTTCCTGTCGCCTTTTACAAAAACTGGTTTAGGAGGAGGGTTCACTATTTTTAGTGAAATGTTTCTTTCCTCGGCCTGCCATTGTTCTATTTCAAAAACGTCTTTTACTGTTTTTACAATGTCGAATTTTACCATGTTCAGTTTGAGTTCTCCAGACTCTAACTTGGTTATCGATTCAAGGTCTTCTACAATGGAAATCATCCGGTCAATGCTTTTTTCGGTACGCTTCAGGTAAAGCATGTTAATTTTCGGATCATCCAATCCTCCTTCGAGCAGGGTAAGAATGTAACCCTGAATATTAAAAATTGGTGTTTTTAATTCGTGAGATACGTTACCTACAAAATCTTTACGGTAGCGTTCCAGCTCTTTCAGTCTTTCAATCTCTTTCATCTGTGCTTTTGCCCATTCTTCCACCTCAAATTTAACATTGGAAAGGAGGTTGGTGGAATCAGACGATTTTTCGGCCAGCTTTTTTCCACTGAGGGGCAGATCTTTAATGGTTTTGTATACCGGGCGTATTTTATCTGAGATGTATTTGTTAATAACAAACATCACATAGAAATAAGAGACCAGAAAAAAAACGGCAACAAATCCCAGTATTACAAAGATGCCGGGCGACAACCACCAGGTAAAGACAAGCAGGAGCGTTGCCAGTGACGTAAGCAATATGGCAATATATGTTGTTAACTGTTGTGAAGAATATGTTTTCATTTTATGCCGTTTTAGTGTTCAAAAGTAAAAAATATGTCTTTCCTTCCGTTGTTTTTTATTAATTCATTAATTATTAGACTGCAAGATGTTTCATTTTTCTGCGGGTAAAACATCTTTATAAAAGCATTAATAGAAATTTGATTGTTCCTTAATGTTTTTTTAATATTTTAGCTTGCGATAAAGTTTAATTCACATTTATATTTGCCGCCTGTAAAAAACAAATGATGGAAAATTTATACCTTATCATTGTTATCATCCTCTTCGCACTGGCTATTTCCGATTTGATTGTGGGGGTAAGTAACGACGCTGTAAACTTTTTGAACTCGGCTTTTGGGTCAAAGGCTGCGCCCAAATGGCTTATTTTCCTTATGGCTGGGTTGGGGGTTTTAATTGGAGCCACTTTTTCCAGTGGAATGATGGAAGTGGCCCGGAAAGGGATTTTTCATCCCGATATGTTTTTCTTTTCCGAGATTATTGTCATATTCCTTGCAGTAATGATTACAGATGTCATTCTGCTGGACATGTTCAATACCTTCGGAATGCCTACTTCAACCACTGTTTCCATCGTTTTTGAGTTGCTTGGATCTGCGGTTGCTGTTTCGCTCGTGAAAATTAAAAATGTGGGAGGTTCGCTTGCCGAATTATCAAACTATATTAACTCCGAAAAAGCGCTGGCTATTATCACAGGTATCCTGCTTTCGGTGCTTATTGCATTTACAGTAGGGGCCTTTGTCCAATATATCACGCGTCTTGTTTTTACTTTCAACTACCGTAGAAACATGAAATATTTCGGCTCCATATTTGGCGGCCTGGCTGTTACAGCTATTACTTATTTCATTTTGATTAAAGGGATTAACGGTTCCGCGTTTGCCGAATTGAAAGTATTAGGCGGTGAAAGGTTGGGCGACTGGGTGACAGCCCACACCGGGAAATTGTTGCTGTACAGCTTTATGTTCTGGGTGGTTTTTCTTCAATTGCTGAACTGGGTGTTTAAGATAAAAATATTGAAGCTGACCGTTTTAATCGGAACATTCGCTTTGGCAATGGCATTTGCCGGTAACGACCTTGTAAACTTTATTGGTGTTCCGCTTGCGGGTTACAGTTCCTTTAAAGCCTGGGTATCCGCCGGCTCTGTTGCGCCTGATGCATTTTCCATGGAGATGCTGGCTGGTAAAGTGGGGACTCCTACTTATATGTTGATTATTGCAGGGTTGGTGATGATTGTTACGCTTATCTTTTCGAGAAAAGCCCAGTCGGTTGTGAACACATCGGTTGATTTGTCCAGACAAAGCGAAGGAGTGGAACGTTTTAGTTCGAGCATGATTGCACGGGTTATTGTAAGGAGTTCTTCGCGATTCCAAAATACACTTCGTCAAGTTCTTCCTCAATCATTCGTTGAGAAAATCCATTCGCGTTTTGAGTCTTTTTCTTACGATTCCTCTCCTAATCCTGACGCTCCCGCATTTGATAAAATCAGGGCATCTGTTAATCTGTTAGTTGCCAGTATATTAATTTCTATTGGGACCTCTTTAAAGCTTCCTTTGTCGACCACTTACGTAACGTTTATGGTCGCTATGGGTACTTCGCTTTCCGACCGTGCATGGGGTCGGGACAGCGCTGTTTACAGGATTTCAGGAGTTTTTGCCGTTATTGGTGGTTGGTTTTTAACTGCAATTATTGCTTTTTCCGTTTCGGCTATTGTTGCGTGGATTATTTCCATTGGAGGTATGCTGATGATTTTTGTTTTTGTGGCGGTGGCTGTTTTAATTGTTATTCGTACTCACCTGATTTTCAAAAAAAGGAGAAAAGAAGAAGTGCTGGAAGAGGATGATACCATTACAGAGAAAGATGAAACAGAAAAGGTGATGGAAAAATGCAGAAAACAGGTATCCAAATCTATTGTGCTGGCTAACAATATTTATTCGGAGAGTATTGAGAGTTTTATTAATGAAGACCGTTCAAAGTTAAAGGAATCTCTGGGGATCAAGGATAATCTCAATAAAAAATCGAAAAAGCAGAAAAACAAGGTTTTAAGCACCATTTCAAAAATTGAAGAAAATGTCGATTCCGGGCATTTCTATGTTCAGGTAGTAGACTATCAGCGTGAGCTGGCCCACTCGCTGAATTTCCTGACGGAACCACTTTATGAGCACATAAATAATAACCATAAGCCGTTTGTGGAACCGCAGGTTGAAGAGATGAAAGACCTGAAAAGGCAGATTGATGAGTTTTTTAATTTTGCTCTTAAAATTGTAAGCAACGATAAATTCGGGCAGGTTGACAATCTAATTCATCAACGGGATCATATTGTGGCGAACCTGGAAAAAATTGAAATTACACAGATTAAACGGATTAAAGCCCAAGAGGTGAATACCCGAAATTCGGTGTTATTTTTCAATGTTATTACGGAAACAAAGAATATGCTGTTGCATGCAATTAACCTGATTAAAGCGCATCGCGATTTTATTACGGTTACCCGGAAGAAAAAAGTATAAAAAGGGGTGGAATTAGTTATTCGGATAGCAGCGTCCACCCTTCAATCCAGTTGTCTTCGCCAAAAGCTCCTTTGAAGTCCACTTTTTGAAACCATGACGATGGGTATTCACTTAAATTTCCGGTTAACTTTTGTACGGGTACAAATTGCCCGTTTTCCGGATCTATTCCGGGATTACCTGATTCATTCTGTCCATCGTTAAAGTAATCTGACCAGCTATTTGCCATTTCACCGGAAAAGACTCCGGAGAGTTGGAAAACGGAATTTTCGGGTGGACTGGCCACCTGGAAAAAGAGATTGTTTTTTATCTGAAGCTTTCCGTTTTTCCACTGGCTGAAACTGTCGTGTTGCTGGTCGGTAACTTCCAGCAAAATACCGTGCAGGTTGTTTGCAAAAACAGAATTGGCGATAACCCCGCCGGCAAACCGTTCGAAAACAGTCAGCGAACCGTTTCCGGTTTCACCGTTCCCGATAAGGGTAGCATTGAAAATGGTTGGCAGGGAATGAGGGAATCCGATGACAGGAGAAGTTCCGCCCCCGGCTTCGATGAGGTTGTCACCAATAAAATTGTTCTCTACTCCCAACCAGAACTGGCCGTTCCCGCTCCATCCCAGGTCATAATCAAATGCATCATCGCTACAGCCGGAAACGATTATGTTCCTCAGGTTAGCGGTACCGCCGAAAATTTCAACACCGTCATCGGCATTTGAAATAACCTCCACATATTCAATCACTGTTTTGTTTCCTACCCCGCCCAGGGTCAGCCCGTTAATTTCGTTGCCCTCTCCAATATTGGTACCTCCATGCCGGATGGAAACATAACGTAAAATACCGGAATTGTCGTCTTCGTCGCTGCCGCCGAAAACTCCGCGCGGCTCAAAATAGGGGATACCTTCTATCCGGGTTTCTCCCTGGTTTACATTGACAGGAGCATTCCCGAGGATGATGAGTCCGCCCCACAAGCCCCTGGTGTCTTTAGCAACAGAACCTTTCAGGTCATCGTTTTCTGATGTAAAAATAATGGGTTTTTCATGGGTTCCATTGGCAATAATTTTACCCCCGCGGGCTACAATAAGCGCACTGGCATTTTCTGCCTCTCCTCTGCGGAACCTGACAACCGTTCCCGGTTCGATGGTAAGCACCTGCCCGTCATTAACAAAAACGAGCCCTTCCAGAATGTATTCATTGTTTTTGGTCCAGGTTACCGTGCCGGTCCCGCTGCCGTCGTCGCGTAAAAATCCGGTGTTGCTTTCCTCCAGGTAATAATTGCTTTTGCGGCAGCCCCAAAAGATCAGAAGAAAAAATAATCCTGCAACTATCTTGTTTAACATGGTTTCCCCCTTATATTTTTACTTCCAAGTCGAAAAAAATGAATCCGCCTCCTTCCATATTGGCAGCCCACGGATACCAGTCGTGGTAATTCAATGCCATCGTAATCTTTTTTATTGGCCTGAACTGAATCCCGGCAACAAGTGCGGTTCCGTCGTTTGCCAGGTGCCAGGGAAGCGTTTCGCCTTCCAGGATGTTTGATTTTATTTTATCAAAACGTGCAAACAGCTGGTATCTTTCATTTAAATTGTATTTTCCAAACACGGAAAAAGCATAAATATCATGATTTGCCATCCATCCTTCGTTTTGCCTGATAACAAATTCACCGGCGATATTCCATTTTGAGCGGAAATCATAGGATGAAAACAGTAACAGGGTGGTTTCCGAAATTTCACTATGCATGATGTCATAAACTATCCGTGAGGTGAAATTTCGGGGAAAACGGAACGTGGAGCCCAGACTGTATTTGAAGACATCGTCCATTTGAAGGCTGCTGTAACCTTCTCCATTCATAATGGTAAAATCAGCGTCGATTTTTTCACTGAACGCGTAATGGAAATTCACCCCCAAATCAGCAGAAGAACCGAGTCGGTATTCGTCGGCCAGGGTTTTCATTAAATACCTCCGTTCCCAAACACTTTCCTGTAATTTAAATTGTTTTAAACCAATCAATCCAAATTCAATTTCCAGTTTTTGCTGCGTGTAACGCAGGTACGCATTCTTAAAATAGGCATACCTCCGTATTTTTGAAACGGGAGAAAGATCATCCGGACTACCTACATCCACATTTATTTTTGCATACCATTCGGGGCTGAAAAAATATTCGTAGCCAAGATATCCCCGAACCAGTTCAAAAGCTGCTTCATCTGTTGCACTCCCGGTTATTCCCCTGTGAAAGTTGGCATAAATGGTGACAAATGGCTTGCCTGAGGGTTCAAACGTTTCTTCCTGGGGTAAAGCCTGAATTGTAGTAAACAGGAAAAGAACAATGATAAACTTTATTTTCATTACCTCAATCTAAGTTTTGAATTTGCGCAAATATATTATATCCGATTCAATATTAAAGACTTTTAATAAATTAGTAATCGTTTTGTAACATCTTTTTGATGCCTGTATTTTTTTAACCTTACCTTTGTAATTGAAAAAAAAATCGATGGGAGATATGGATGGGAATCATAAAATTCTAATTGTCGACGACGAAGAAGATTTATGTGAGATTTTGCAGTTTAACCTTGAAAGTGAAGGTTTTTCTATCGACATTGCTCATTCAGGAGAAGAAGCCCTGAAGAAACCGCTGGAAGAGTTTGATTTAATTTTGCTTGATGTAATGATGGGCGGTATTTCCGGGTTTAAAACAGCTAACATTATCCGGAAGGAAAAAAAACTGGAGGTGCCGGTGATTTTTCTTACGGCGAAAGGGGAAGAAAACGATGTTCTTACAGGCTTTAATGTTGGGGGAGATGATTACATTTCCAAACCCTTTTCCATAAAAGAGGTGATTGCCCGCATAAAAGCTATCCTGAAAAGAGGATCAGTGCAGGAAAGCGGAGGAGAGGAGCTGAAATTCGGAGAGCTGAAAGTGAACCCGAGGAAAAAGGAGACCTCTCTGGAAGGCCAAAACCTGAATCTTACCCGCAAGGAGTTTGAAATACTGGTGTTGCTGATGAAAAATATGGGACAGTATATTGGCCGTGACGAAATCCTGAAACGTATTTGGGACGAGGATGTCATTGTTACAGAGCGAAACGTAGATGTAAATATTGCCCGGTTGAGGAAGAAAATCGGCAAATATGGTCCGTATATCAAGGGGAAGTCCGGCTATGGTTACTGCTTTAAGAATAAATAATAAAAATCAGTCAGAGAAGTGATCCGGAAATCTTTCAGGGGCGAAATATTTTTTTATTTCATCATCGTTTTTATTCTTTTTACCGTTGCTATTCTTATTTTCCAATACCAGCGTGAAAAGAAATACCGCACTGCCCAGCTGGAAAATACCCTCGATAATATTACAGAAACTACTTACCGGTACCTGGAACAAAACAGCCTGATAGAAAAAAACGAAATCGGGCGTATCAGTGAGTTAAAAAGAATTATTCCGCAACCCAACATCCGGATTACGCTTATTGATAAAAATGGCGATGTATTTTACGACAGTTCGGTAGCAGATTATAATCTGATGGAGAACCACCTGCACCGTCCTGAAATACAAAAGGCCATTCAGAATAAGAAGGGGTCGAACGTACGAACATCGGAAACAACAAGCCAGGAATATTATTATTATGCCAAAAGCTATCCGGATTTTTTTGTCCGGACTGCAGTGGTTTATAATGTTCAGATACAAAATTTCCTGAAAGCGGAGAGAGCTTTTATTTTTTTTATCGTTTCGGTGTTTGGGGTTATAGGACTTATCCTGTTTCTGGTTACAGGAAAACTGGCCGATGCCATTACCAAACTAAAAGATTTCGCCCTGAAAGCCGGGAAAAACGAATTGGTTGAACCCGACACTTCGTTTCCCGAGAATGAGTTGGGAATTATTGGTGGACAGATTATCCGTATCTATCATAAACTAAAGAATGCCAAAGACGAGCTTTCGAATGAAAGGGAAAAATTGTTGAATCACCTGAATGCCCTGAATGAAGGAATTGCATTTTTTTCACCTGAAGAAGAGAAAACCTTGTCGAATCGTCATTTCATACAGTACATCAATATTATTTCTTCAGAAACAATATATACCAATGAGGAAATTTTTGAAATGGCTGAGTTTAAGAAACTGAATAAATTTCTTCGGAAGAATTTGAAAAACGGGAAAAATTTTAATCCCGACAGGTTGCCCCAGTTGGAATATGTTATCTCAAAGGGCGAAAAATATTTTAAAATTCAGAGTATCGTTTTTCTCGATAAAAGTTTTGAGGTGATGATTACCGACATCACCCGTTTGGAAAAGCGGCGGCGTATGAAGCAGCAACTTACCTCGAACATTGCTCATGAGTTGAAAACCCCTCTGGCATCTATCAAAGGGTACCTGGAAACCATGCTCAACAATTGGCCGCTGGCCGGGGAAAAACAAAAATATTTTATGGAGAAGGCGTACATGCAGGCAGACCGGCTGACTGATTTAATCAACGATGTTTCTTTGCTGAATAACATTGAAGATGCCGGCGAGCTTTTTAAATTTAAACCTACCGGTTTGAAGGAGATAATCGATGAAGTGTATGAAAATTTTGCCAACCGGATGCACAGCCGGAATATTTCTTTTCAAAGCGAAGTATCAGAGGATACGGTAATTCAGGGAAACGATTCCCTGTTGTTTTCTGTTTTTCAGAATTTTGTTGAAAATTCAATTAATTATGGAGGGGAAGGAATTTCCATCTATATCCAGGTGTATCATGAAGACGACAAGTATTACTACTTTTCCTATTCTGATACCGGTGCTGGTATTCCGGAGGAACATCTGCCCCGGATTTTTGAGCGATTCTACCGGGCAGACCACGGACGAACACGCGAAACCGGCGGTACCGGTTTGGGGCTTGCCATTGTTAAAAATGCCATTCAGTTGCATAAAGGAGAAATTTCGGTGAGGAACAATCCAAATGGCGGAATTGAATTTCTTTTTTCACTGGCAAAACAATAAATGCGTATTTTTTTTCTTCTTTTTGTGTTCTGGGGTTGGGTTATTTTTCTGCAAATGAATAATCTACCCTGGTGTTTTTGTATTTTTCCACCATTTCATCAAGAATTTCGTTTACCTCTTCATGGGCTTCTGCCCGGAGCAGCCTGATTTTTAAATCACGGAAGCCGGGCAATCCGGGGAAATATTTGGCAAAGTGTCGCCGCATCATCAAAATGCCGGTTCGTTCGTTGTCTTTCCATTCCAGGTTAAGCTGAAGTTGTTCCCTCACATTTTCCACAATTTCGGCCACCGTGGGTGGCGCCAATGTTTGTCCGGTTTCCAGAAAGTGTTTCACTTCCCTGAAAATCCAGGGCCGTCCAATGGCCGGGCGACCAATCATCAAGGCATCTACCCCGGTTTGTTCCAATAGAATTTTAGCTTTTTGGCCGCTTGTAATATCTCCGTTTCCAATGATCGGTATTTTTATTTCGGGGTGATTTTTTACTTCCCCAATGAGTGTCCAGTCTGCTTTGCCTGTGTAAAGTTGTTCACGCGTACGTCCGTGGATTGCCAGGGCGGCAACACCGGCATCCTGTAAGCGCAGGGCTGCCTCCAAAATGGGTTTGTCATTGTCATTCCAGCCCAGCCGGGTTTTGGCAGTTACCGGTACTTTCACCGCTTTTACCACTTCGGCAGCCATTTGTTGCATTTTGGGTAAATCTTTTAGCATGGCTGCCCCGGCCCCGTGCCGGATAATTTTTTTCATAGGACAGCCAAAGTTAATGTCGATAAAATCGGGTTGTACTTCCTCGGCCACCTGTGCCGCATGAATCATGGAGTCGATATTATGGCCGTAGATCTGGACGGCAGCCGGGCGGTCGAAATCAAATAAAACCATTTTTTGTTTGGTTTTTTTTACATCCCGGATCAGCGCTTCGGACGACACGAACTCGGTGTACATCACGTCAGCGCCATACTTTTTGCACATCCTGCGAAACGACATGTAAGTGACGTCTTCCATCGGTGCCAGGAATAACGGGGTTCCTTCCAATATGAGATTTCCAATCTTCATTCCGGGTGCAAATTTAAGCATTCAATGAAAATTGTTTTAATTTTTGATGTCAGAGAATCTTCTTTGGATAGAACTTTCATATTTGAATAGAAGTTTTTAATAAATTGGGAGGGTTTTTAAGTAAAATGGATATGACAGAAAATAATTTTTCGCAAAAGATAACCACCTTAAAAGGGCTTGAAAAAGCGGCAAAACAGTTGATTGACTGGTTTCCCGATCAGCGTGTTTTTGCTTTTTACGGCAAAATGGGCGCCGGAAAAACTACATTTATTCAGGCTGTTTGCCGGATTTTGGGTACGCCTGATAACGTTACAAGTCCCACCTTTGCCCTTATAAATGAGTATAAAACCGAAACAGGGAATTCCATTTTTCACTTCGATTTTTATCGGATTAAGGATATGGAAGAGGCTTTCGACCTGGGATACGAAGACTATTTTTACAGCGGGCAGCACTGCCTGATTGAGTGGCCTGAAAAAATTGAACCGTTGCTCCCCCCAAAATATGTGGAGGTGAAGATTGAAGTGGGAAAGGACGAAGAACGATTTCTTTCGGCCAAATTGGTTTAAAGGAAAACATTTTTTCAATTTTGAAATCTGAGCATAAGAGTGTACCTTGTTGTGCTAATTTACTGGTTAAAAACGATTGATTATGCCTACCCGTGAAGGAACAAAAGAGAATATGTCGGTTTCCAAGCCAATGCTGATGCCCCAGGAAGAAATGCTTGAAATAAAAAGCAGGGGGCAAAAAATGAAAATCGGGATTCCGTCCGATTATTCAAAAGTGGAATACCGGGTGCCCCTGACTCCTCAGGCGGTTGATTTGCTGACTTCTTACGGGCACGAGATTTTTATTGAAAAGGATGCGGGAAAAATGTCCAGTTACACCGATAAGGAGTACCGCGCAGCAGGGGCTGTGATTGTAGATAAAAAAGAAGAGGTATATCAGTGCGATATTGTTTTGGGTGTAGCGCCTTTTGGCAGTGAGGAAATTGATTTGCTTCGCGGGAACCAGGCGGTACTTTCCAATATGCAGATCCAGGCACATAACAGCAAGTCGATTCAAAAACTGATTCAAAAGAAGGTAACTGCCATTGCCTTTGAGAGTATAGAAAATGAACAGGGATTTTTGCCTATCGTGCATCAGATGAGCCAGATTGCAGGGGCCACATCCGTTACGTTGGCCAGTGAATACCTGAGTAATGCCCACAATGGAAAGGGTGTGCTTTTTGGTGAGGTGACAGGCATTACTCCTGCCGAGCTCGTTATAATCGGAACCAGTACTGCTGCCGAGTATGCTGCCCGTGCAGCCCTCAGCCTGGGGGTGCTGGTGAAAGTTTTTGATACCTCGGTTTACGATTTAAGTAAGCTGGAGGAAAAACTGGGCCGCCGGATTTTTACTTCTGTCTTTTATCCGAAAGTGTTACGCAAAGCGCTCATTTCTGCCGATGCCGTGATTGGGGCCATGCAGTTCAATACCACTCCAAAGTTCAAGGTGTCTGAAGATTTGGTGAAACAGATGAAGGAAGGTTCAGTTATTATCGATCTGAATGCCAGTCAGGGAGGTTGTTTTGAAACGACCAAATGTACTGATTTACATAACCCCACGTACATTAAGCATGGCGTGGTGCATTACTGTGTGCCGAACACACAGGCCATTGTGGCCCGCACGGCATCCATTTCCCTCAGTAACATTCTCATTCCTATTCTTCTGGCAATTGGCGAAAGCGGCGGGGTACATAACTACATTAAAAACTCCAAAGGGTTCCGGAAGGGAGTTTATATTTACCACGGTATTTTGACCAATCCCGAAGTGGGGCGGCTGTTTAACCTTTCGGCAAAAGATATCGATTTACTGCTGGCCGTCTTCTAATTTTCTGCTTTAACCAGAATCGTCATTGAAATAGCCTCTACTTTTACTTCAGCGGTTATCATTTCGTCTATTCCCTCTTCGCTGAAATGGTCATTTTGTACCATTATACGGAAATTTCCTTCAGGAAGGGGAATGGAAACAGGCTCCCGGTTCCCGTTAAAAATAAGAACAATATTTTTCCACGGATCGCCCGAGGGGTCTCCGTCAATGCAGTAAGATACCACGCCTGTTTTATAATCCGTACAAAAATGAATGTAATTTTGAATCCGGCTTGTTTCCTTCATCCGAAAGGCTGGATGATTTTTCCGAAGTTGAATCAGTTTTTGATAATATTCAAAGACATCGGAATATTCTTTTTTGCGGCTCCAGTCGATTTGATTTACCGGGTCGGGCGATTTGTACGAATTTCCGTTGCCTCCTTTCGTACGGCAAAATTCCATCCCGGCGTGCAAAAACGGAATTCCCTGCGAAGTAAGTACCAGCGCTCCCGCCAGTTTTACCATTTTTCGCATTTTTTCGTCGCTTGCTTTGGGAATGCTTAATTTCAATTTGTCCCACAACGTGTAATTGTCGTGGCAAGAAACATAATTGATGCATTGTCCAGGCAGGGCAGCCCATGGTTTTTTGGAGGTTTCCACATAGTCGTAAACAATTTGCGGGTGCTGCACTGCAGCAACAATGCCAAATTTTACTGCCTCCTCCCTTAAATCGAGGCCGCTTACAAACCCTTTTGATTTTTTGAGGCCGTGATTCCCTTTCAGTGCGTCACGGAAATCATCATTAAAAGCAGCAATCCCGGGCATCCTGGATGTGTTTTGTTTCAGGGCCCTGTGTTCTTCGGGCATGGGACTTTGGTCGGCAGCCCACCCCTCACCGTAAAGTAACAGTCCGGGTAATTCGGCCCGAATGGATTTCATCGTTTCCAGATCATATACTCCCATTAAATCAAAACGGAATCCGTCAATGTGAAACTCTTCGGCCCAGTATTTCAAAGAATCGATGATGTACTTCCGTACCATGGTGCGCTCGGTGGCCATTTCGTTGCCGCAGCCCGAAGCATTGGCAAATGTCCCGTCGGATTTCTGCCTGTAAAAGTAGCCGGGCACGGTTTGATTAAAAACAGATTCTTTGGTAAAATAAGTGTGGTTGTATACCACATCGAGAATTACTCCGATTCCTGCCGAGTGGAGCGACTGTACCAATGTTTTGAACTCTTTTATCCTTACGGTACCATCGTAAGGGTCGCTGGAGTATGAGCCTTCCAAAGCATTGTAATGCAGCGGGTCGTATCCCCAATTGTATTTTTCCTTTGGTTTTTCTTCATCTACGGTAAAAAAGTCGTTTACCGGCAACAGATGAACATGCGTTACTCCCAGTTCTTTCAGGTGCGCCAGACCGGTTGCCAATCCTTCCGGCGACTTTGTTCCCTCTTCGGTAAATCCTAAATATCTTCCTTTATGCTGAATGCCTGATGATTCGGCAATGGTAAAATCGCGTACATGGGTTTCGTATATTACCGCGTCGGTAAAATGGCTCAATTCCGGTTTTTTGTCTGCTTCCCAACCCTTCGGATTGGTTTTTGCCGGATTGAAAATGATGCCGCGTAACCCATTTACCCCCACACAACGGGTGTAAATATCCGGGGTTTCTTCCAGCCACTCACCGTCGTTTACCCGGAAGGTATAAAATTTCCCTTCATAATCTCCGGTAAGGATGGTTGACCAGGTTCCGTCATTGCCTGACTGAAGCTGCGTTTTGTGAAAAGCTTCACCGGTTTTTCCGTCTTTGTATAATCTGAACTCCACTGTTTTAGCCGTGGGCGCCCAAATTTTTACCGATGTTTTTTCTGGGGCCCAGAAAACGCCCAGATCTTTCTCGTCGGAAGAAGGATAGGTAGAAAAATCGATATGGTTAAATTTCCAGTCTCTCATTAAAGATTAAATAATGTTTTGCGCAATAACACCTGCCGGCTTCCCAGCTTTTTCCCTTTAGCTTCTGAAACAATCACCTTTACTTTAGGTAACCTTTTGAGGGTTTTGTCGAAGCCGTAAAAACGGTTTAAGTCGATATTCAGTGTGTGGCTTTGCCCCTTCATCAGGTACAGCGGGTAAAACCAGTTATTTTGCGTTCCTTTCAGTTTGAATTTTCTTTTCAGCCAAATACTGCTGAATACCAGCAGCGGAGTGTCTATGTCCACATCGGTATTGCCTGTGTTGGTAATGGTAAGCTCCAGGGTATCGGGGTAGTACAGGCGATCTTTCATCAGCTCTACCGTTACTTTCTTTTTTTTGAACAACGGTTTTTTTACAAACCCTGATATTTTAAATGTTCCAAACAGAAACATTGCTGCCAAAGCTACCGCCACAATCAGTATCCAGACCAGTTTGTGCCCTTCCGGCCCAATTTCATTCTGAGCCAAAATACGCTCAGAAAAAGCCAGCAAAAAAAATGTTGTAAGCGCATGCTTCATTTTCTCAGAATTTGATGCAAAAGTAGCAGAATTTTTGGGTTGAATCAGCTTAAATAACGACAGCCCGGACAATTAACCGGGCTGTCTTGTCAAATCTGATTCTTTCAGGTAGTTATGAACAGATTTTCCCTCTTGATTTATTTTGTCATGGCATTATATTTATTTATAGAGAGGTAGAACCAGAAAAGTATAAATGATACAACCCAGGCAAATGTTGAAAGCAAATTCCAGCAATGCGCAAAATATCAGAACGCCGGCAACAATCATGGACGCAGTATAGAGCTGCAATAAAAACAGAGTGGCAACCATCAGTGTCATGATGAATCCCAGCCGGGCAGCAAAAATCTTGGGCGCTTTGTCAGTGGGCTTGTTGTTTAGGTTTAGCAGTCGGGCCAAACCTGCACTGGCAACACTCAGCGGACTGAACTTTGATTTGGTAAATGCCCGAACGTAAAAATCTGCCAGTAATACAAGCGGAAATAAAACGGAATTGAATACAAAACCGGCAATAACGAGCATTATGGTGAAAAATGCATTCAGCCGGGTCAGGCTTTCATTTACCTGTTCGTTTGATATAGGACATACAATTTGCTTCATATCTGAATACTCTTTTATTACTTTTCCTGTTTAAAATTTCAAATTAAATATAAAAACGTCTTTTTGTCTCATAGTGACTTAAGAACCTTTCTTTTCCTGATAAAAATTTAATACAGTACTCATCATTTAACATTTTTCGGATTATATAATTCATAAAAAAGGCCCTTCCGTTGTGGAAGAGCCTTTTAACCAAGTTCGTTAATATCCTATCTCTTCCACAAAGTAAAAGCAGAACACATACAAGCCATGTTGTATGTTGCTGTACTATTATTTGCGAAAGAATTTTGCATCTTTTTGTCTTTTGTTGAGGACAAATATAAATATAGTTTTAAAAAATGCAAGCGGAAATGCGGTAAAGTTTATCGAAGAGGTATTATGTGGTAACGTTTTATGTTCAGGGATAATCATGTAAATTTATTGTTATCAGGAGCTTATGTGAATCAAGAGTTGATATTAGCTGATTGTCAATAATTCAAACCACTCCGTGGTTGCGTCTTTACTCCGCATTGCCCTCCCCCGAGCTTCGCACGGGGCTATTTTTGTTTATGTCCTTCGGACATTTCTTTATCCCGAAAGGGATTAAACAATAATAGCCACGGGCTTTACCCGTGATAATAAAGCGGATATGAGAAGAACCCCAAAGTGGGTTCAACCTTTGATTCGTATTACTTATTGTTTTTTGTGGCTGCGTTTTAGTTGTTCCAGCACGTTTTCTTTTCTTCTTCGTGAAACAGGAATATGTTCGTTGTTGGAAAGTTTCACACTGTTTTCCGTTTTTATATATGATTTTACGTGTTTCAGGTTGACAAGGTGGGTTTTGTGTGTTCGTGCGAACCCGAATTCCTGCAGCAGATCTTCGAATTCCACCAGTGTTTTGGCGACCAGCATGTGGTTGCCGTTTTCAAAATAGATGTGCGTATAATTTCCTTCTCCCTGGCAGCGGATAATTTTGTGTACTTCGGAAAATTGGATTTGGTCGCCGTCGGGCAAGCCAATGCGTGGCGATCCGGGCTGAAAAAGGTTGTGGTAAAGTTGTTTCATCCTAACGTTTTTCTGCTTTTGCAGGATGCGCTCGGCTACTTTTTTTACAGCGGCTTTCAGGTCATTGTGGTTAACAGGTTTCAGGATATAGTCGGCGGCAGAAAAGCGGATGGCTTTGATAGCGTAGTTGTCGTAAGCCGTAACAAAAATGACCTCAAAGCTGAAATTTTGTAAATGTTCCAGCAGTCGAAACCCATTGGCACGGGGCATTTCAATATCAAGAAAAACCAGATCGGGCGGTTGTTCCCGGATGAGTGAAAGCGCTGCCTCTACCGAATCTGCCTCTCCCAAAAGACTGACTTCGGGGCAGAATTCCCGGAGGATTCCGGCCAGGTTTTCACGTCCGTGCTTTTCGTCGTCAACAATAATGGATTTAATTTGCATTTTATTTTTTCAATAGGATGGATATTTCCCTCTTTTTGTTTTTGCATCTGTTTGAATAGGTTCAAAGGGATTATAAGTTATCAACAAAGTTAAGTGTTAAAAAAAGAAAGGCAATAGTGTGTTAATTCTGTTGTCATAATCTAGTTTGTCAATTCGGTTAGTAAACTGGTTATGTTTTTTTCTATGGTACTATTATATCCTTGAAAATTCATAAGTACATTTCCTTCGGGGGAAATGATGATAAAATTCGGGTAACTGGACACTTTATAAAGTTCACCAATATGAGGTGCTGAGTAGAGTATGGTTGATTCCAGGTTATTTTTTCGGGCAAATTCCGATATCCCTTCCTTTTTATCTATTTCGCTGCTAAAGATGCTCACCAGGGCAATTTTTTCATTATCCCTGAATTTCTCTTCAAGCCTGTTCATCATTTCACCTGCTTCAATACAATGCCCACACCAGGTGGCAGTAAATTCAAGGAGTACGTATTTACCCAGTAAATTTTTGTTCGATAACATTGTGTCTTCGTTTAAAACCGGCAGGCTCCAATCCGGAGCTTTCTTCCCCACCAGATTCCCCGGGTTTTTAACTTCGTAATTTTGATTGGCCTCCTGCCATTTTTTTGGTAATAAGTTTTCTTCACTAAAAAAACCGGGGTCAAGATGTGGATTAACGTTGGTTTGAATAAAATGAGCTGTTTGAAATTGACTGATTGAACTGCTTTTTAGAACCCGGTGATAATATACCGGGAATAATGCATTTTTATCGAAACACAGGTCATAGGTTATTTGGGCATGTGAACTACCCATATCCAGATTAAACGAATCAGGGGGTGATTCACTTTTCCCCGGAGTTAAAATAAAACGCAGACATGGATTATTGTTGATGGAAGTATCCGGTTTCTGTTGTATAATGCTGGTTTCATTGTTCAGTATTTCATTTATTTTGTCGGCAATTTGATATGGAGTAACAAAATACAACTGGTGGTTATGATGGACAGCAGGAATCATTTTGTCACCCAATTTTCTGTCGATAAATGCATGGGGTTTTTCTTTTTGGCTGATTTTTTCAATTTTGCCTTTATAAGACCTGTAAATAGTACTATTGAAGAATATTGAAAATTCGCTAAATACGTCCCCTGGGTTTTTGAAGTAATAATAAAACCCACACAAGGTATCCGCAGGTTCTTTTTTTGTGACTATGGTTGATTCAATGGTCATCGGATCTCCATAAGGAAAGGAAAAAGTATAAGAGCATTTGGATTCATACGTTTGATAATTGCTTAATTCATCAGCAATTTTTTTCAGGGTATTTTCGGCCTGTGAAAGTGCAGGGAAACAAAATGTTTGTAACAGGAGAATCAAAATTATTGATTTTTTCATCGGCTTTTTGTTTTATAATTAAACCACTTATAAGTTTTATTATTAAAGCAGAACCTGGTCTTGATGCATCGTAAATTTCCCCCTTATTTTAGTGTTAAAAAGATAGGGAAATTCTGAGACTTTACCTTCAATTTGAAACCTTCAGTTTGGTTAGCAAAGGTGTTACTGTAATATAAACTTCACTGTTATACCAACCGTTTTTCCTTTGAATTTAGCAATATCGAGCTTTGGAATTTTATGGATTACGCGTTTGGTTTCATCTGTAAATAGCTGTTCTTCTATTTTTTGAGCTTCTTCAACAGCGTTTTTTGATCCATACCCCGTTGACACAGGTTTGTTGATCTTGTAACCGACAACAACAATTTCATCCAGGGTAAAATCAGTTGCTAATGGCTCGTCAGTGAGGACAGATATTTTTCCTTTCGTATCAATTTTAACAGATAAATTGACTGTTTCTTCCAGGTTTGATTTGTGGGCTAATACGGGATATTTAATCTCTTTTGCAATAAATCTTCTGAGCTGTATTTCAGTATATATTCCTACTGGCTTCATCGTAACCTCGATAACACCATTTTCCCCTTTTTTACCATACCTCTCAGTAGCTTGCTCATCCTTCAAAACGTTTATTGATTGTATGTCTCCCGGATTAATAAGATCGAGTGATTTGTATTCGGTAACCATTCCGTCTACCACGATGAGGGGAGTTTTTGTTTTTGAATATCCTGTTTCGCTGGTCAGTGTATTTGTTTTTGTTGTTATTTCAACAGCTCCGTGTTTTGCTTTGTTTCCATATTTTTGGGTTGCTTCCTCTTTTGACAACTCCTTCATTTTTTGAAGTTGCTTCGGGTAAATATATACAGATGGCTTTTTGTTTTTTAGGAAAACTTCTTCGCCATCAATAATATACAGTTTCTTGTTTTGTTTAGGCAGCGTGGTTTTTATTTCGATAAATCCATTCTTTGCCAATTCTTTACGCCTGATATCGATATTTGTGTTTCTTTTATACCGAATACTTTTAATTATGGCTGAATTGTAAAGATTGGAAATATCATTAGCATTGTGCAGCGTTTCATATCCGTCCTGTATGACAATCGGCTCTTTGCCTTCCGGATATTTCTCAATGCCTGCATTATCCAGAATTTTTTCCCATTTCTTTATTTCTGTTGTTTTATCCGGGATGGTAGGGTTTTTCTCGGATTCCATTGTTACCAGTAGTTCTTTACTCCCATCCCAGGCAAATTCTTTTTTTAGGTAACCTTCACGGAGAAATTCGAAAAATATATCTGAATCTTCTGCCTTAATAATAAAATCTCCCTTTGTATTAGAAACGGTACCTGATTTAACACCATTGACGGTAAAAAAAATAGTTGCCCCTGGTATGGGTTTCCGTCCATCAAACGAAATGACCTTCCCTTTAATCTCAGTCTGCCCGGCATTCGGGTGCAGGCTCGGTTTATTTCCTGTTTTGGTTTCAATCATTACAACTCCGTTTTTGCCTTTTTCGCCGTAAAACATTGTGGCAGTTGGAGCTTTTAAAACATCAATACGTTTAATATCATTTGTGTTAAAATCTTTAATGTCGCCCTGGTATTCCCTTCCATCAATAATAAACAGTCTGTTATCGAGCTTAAAGCTTATATCTGTTTTTTTTGTGATGCTAGTATCTGGTTCGTGCCTTCGATACCTATTCTCTGAAAGAATCATTGTTTCTTCGGTATCGGCCTGGATAGTATAATTATCTTTTGCTCCGGGAATGGATTCAGTCTGCGTTTCCTTATTCGAAACGATTATATTTTCTGCGGGGGTATTCTTCTCCTTGTTTGTTTGTTTGGAAGCAGTCGTTTCATTTTGAAATTCTGAATGTGCGGTAGTGCTTTCGTTTTGGTAATTTATTTCTGTTTTAATTTCCCTGTTCGCAAGTCCCATAACCAAAACAGCCAGCAATGGTAAAGCAATAAGTTGTTTTACAAGCGCAAACCGGTTTTTTGTTTTCTTCTTCATCATGATGATACGATTTTTAAGTTGAGACCCATTTAAAGCGGTGAGAAAAGGTGCCACACCCTCTTTGCCGGCCAGCGCTACCATGGCCATTTGGTAGGTTTGGGCATTGGTGGTTTTTGCAATCTCGTGGTCGGTTTTGTACTCAATGTTATTTCTTACCGCGTTTTTTAGCAGCCAGGTAAACGGATTAAACCACTGCAGGAGGAATAGGATTTCGGTAAATAGAATATCAAGCGTATGTTTTTCTTTCACATGAATTTTTTCGTGTGCTACGATTATTTCCAGGTGAGGATTGAAAAGTGTATTTTCTGAGATGACGATTTTGCTGAAAAAAGAAAAGGGGTGAACGTCTTTTTCTGTAATGTTTACCTGGGTATTTAGCAGTTGCTGTGTCCGGCTTTTTTTTATGATTCGGATTGCTTTATAATGCCCCAGCAGCAGGTGAAACAGAAAAACGGCTGTTCCCAGAATGTACAGGCCAAACAGATAGTGGTGCCATTCTGCTTTAAATGGCGGGAGGGGAGTTCCTACCGGCTGAATGGTTTCGGGGAGGAAAGAATATCCATTTGATACAGTTGCTACCGGGTCAATATATTGTACGGTTGTAAAAGTTATGAGCGGGATAACAAAACTAAGCGCCAGGGAAACCGGCAAATAAATACGATTAAAAACAAACTGTTTCCGGTTTTGAAACAACACCAGGTAAGCCAGAAAAAATGCACTGGCTGCAACAGCTGCCTTTCCGATATAGAAAAGATAACTTTCCATCACTTTTCATCTTTAATTATTTTTATCAGCTCTTCCAGTTCTTCGGGCGAAAGGCCTTTTTCTTTTACAAAGAAGGCCACAGCACTCTTGTACGAGTTGTCGAAATAATCACTAACGATTTGTTTCATGAACGATTTCCGGTATTCTTCTTTAGAGATCAGTGGAAAATATTCGTATGTGTTTCCATACTGCTTGTAGCCTACAATCCCTTTTTCCTGGAGTAACCTTACAAGGGAAGATATGGTATTGTAATGAGGCTTCGGCTTTGGATATTTTTCAATGATGTCTTTTACAAAAGCTTTTTCGAGTTTCCAGAGGATTTTCATGAGTTCCTCTTCTTTGCGGGTGAGTTTTTTCATGATGCAGATTTTAAAATTTCAGACACAAGTATCAGTGCAATCTAATTTTGAAACAAATCTACAACTGGTTTTTCAGTTATGCAACTGATTTTTTAGTTTTTTAACTGTTGAACCCGTTTTTTTGTCTGATAAAGATTGATTTCAGGCAAGTTATTCCTTACGGTACTTTGCTGGCTTTGTGAGGGCTGCCTACCGTTCCTCCGGTACCAGGATTTCCACTTTTGTTCCGGTTGCCCCGTTTTTACTCAGGTCAGTGATTTGCAGCCGGTATTTCTCTCCTTGCTTTTGTTGTAAAATCTCTAACCGTTCCTGTATCAGTTTCGAACTTTTCTCGTTTTTGGAAGTAGCCAGCTTTTGCGCTGCTTCCTGCCCGATTCCGTTGTCTTCAATAATTATCTCAATCCCCTCTTTCTGTTCACTGTTTACTGAAAACTTTTCACTTCTTCTCACCACTTCAATCCTTAACTTTTTGTTATCCGGTTTGTTGTGCAATCCGTGAATCACGGCATTTTCAGCAAATGGCTGCAGAAGCATTGACGGCACCAGCGTATTGTGGGGGTCGATCCCTTCATTCAATTTAATTTGAAAATCAAAGTCGAACCGCAGTTTTTCCAGGTTGAGGTATTGCTTTACGGTTTCGAGTTCTTCAGCCAGTGAAACCTCTTCCTTTTCGGAGTTTTGCAGCACTTTGCGGATGAGCCCGGCAAAGTCGGCCAAATACAAATGGGCCTCGCGGCCCTTGTTCTGCTGTACCAGGTTTTGTACCGAGTTCAGGCAGTTAAACAGAAAGTGGGGATTCATTTGAGAGCGGATGGCCGTTAGCTCCAGTTCACGTAACCGGCGTTGCTGCTGTTCTTTTCGGAACCGCTGCCGGATGCGCCATCGCCATAAAACAAAAATCAGAAAAGAAATAAAAAGAAGACTTCCCAGGATAATAATGATGGTGATGAGTTGCGATTTATCGGGATTCTCCTTTTTTGTCATCAGACTGTGTTTCGCCAGGTTCATGGCATCTACGGGGTTCTCGCCAAAACCAATACGCATTCCGTCTTTATCGTAAGCTATAAAATGGTGATAGTCTTTTTTGAAAATATCGCGAAACTGCTGCTGGCGATTTGTCATAAAAAGTTGATGTGCCACCGGTTCTGCCCGTTTAATATAGTCCTGCCACTCCTTAAGGTTGCTGCCTTGCATAACCAGTACAAAATTAATTTCGGGATTTTCTTTGGCCAGATCATCCCAAAAATAGCGTTCACTGTCCCAGGTATGGTTGATATAAAATACCGTGGGTTTTTCTCCGAAAAAGTCTACAAAGTAAACCGGTTGACCATCAGTATTAAAAAACTGCGTTTCAGGTACGTAATTTTCGTTTTGCCATTTGATGTGATTTTCCAAAAGAACTTCAATGGCGCCGGCAAATTCCCGGTTATTTACCAGACGCAACATCAGGTCGAAATACCTGGTAATTTCATCCTGGATAATTCGTTGATCTTTCGACGAGGTATCTAGTGTATTCATCTTTTCCTGCAAAAGGATTTCGGCAAGCTGGCTGTAAAGGGCATGCCCGGCTAAAACGGTTTTGGTAATCTCTATCTTTTTGGGTAGATCGTCGAAATAGCGCCATCCTGAAGGCATCGGAGCGGTTAATTGGTAGAGGGTTCTTAAATTGCCGATTTTGTTAATTTCCCCCAAATGGTAATCCATTAATGTTCCGGCCAGTTGCCGGGAGTGAATGCCGTAATCGTTATAATTCAGGTGCAGGGAAAATTCATTTACAAGGTTTTCCAGATACGTGTAGTCCACTTCATCGTGCTCCGGGAAATGGGGTCTGCCCATGGGCAGATTCATTCTTTTTTTCATGGTTAAATAATGAACGGCCCCGGATAAAAGAAAGTTTTTTAACTCGGTTGTAAGAAAATCGTAAACAGTTTCCGGTATTCTGTTTTTATATTCTTCAAAAAAGGAACCGGAGTTTATTAAGACTCTATAAAAGTCAGCATATTTTGTTTTGCTGAGATGCCAGTAGAAATTATTAAAATTGAAACCCTGGCCAAATAATTTATATTCTTTGCAGAAATCGTAAATCAGCGTGGAGGCATGGCTGTTATCTCCTGAAATTTTTACATCCCATGGAAGTGTATCTCCTGTGACATTAAAATGGATCCGGTTTCCCGGTTCGGCATAAAAACCCAGAATGGATACCTCTTCTACTCTGTTATCCTGTCCGAATTGAATATAACCCAAACCGGAATGCTTTAACTCTGTCTCCAATTGGAAAGTATTGTTTTCATCCAGAAAAGCTGTTTCCAGGTAAAGACTTGTCCCGAACGGATCACGCAAAATACCAACAATCACTTTTTTGTTTTTCGGATTTTCAATTTTTCCGGAAATCACCAACCGGTTTTCCGGAATATTCTTAACTGATTTTAGGTTGACGCTTTTTTCAATGTAAAAAAGATGATACGATTTGCCAAAAGCCCACAGTCCGTATTTGGCTGAATCGATTTCTGTAGTACTGTATTCGTTTAAAATTTTTTTCTCTGTGTTACAGGAAAACTGCCTGCTGTGCAAACCCGGTTCCTCTTTTTTTCTGGTTTGTTTTAAAAAAAACAACGAATCGGCAGCGGTAATATGTTCTTCAAATTTGGAAAGTTCAATTCTTTCGCCATTGTGTTGCCGTTTGGAAATTTGGTAAACCGATTGTAAGAGCCGTGTGATTTGGGGAATGCCCTTGGTGTTAAAATCAGAAGTGTGCTTGTCAACCGCTTTTTCTTCGAAGCCTTTTCGTTCGAGTAGCCTGCTTATTTCCGAAAGTACCTCAACCCGGTTTTGTAGTTTCAGTTCCATGGTCTCCCGGTCAAAACTATATTGATAGTCTGTCCACGGGAGTAGTTCCTCCCAAAAATTGTCGTATCGGTTGTCGTAAAATCCGTCTTTAAATGCAGGGAACCGGTAATCTTTAAACCAGACAGGTTTAAATTCAGACTTGTCAGCCATGTTTTCAATCACTGAAACCATCAGGTACTCCTTATTTTCAGGTTGTATGGTCACGCATTTTATTTTCAGGCTTTTCTTTTTGAAATAATCGGTAAAACGTTTGTGGTTTTCTGTTAGGATATATCTCGATTCAGTAAACTCATAAATGTATTCTTTTCCGTTTTCCGGGTGCAATACAATTTTTTCGTTCTGTGCCTGCAAGTTTATATTCAGAAGAAAAAAGATTATAGAAAAAATGAAAGTTTCTCTTTTCATGCCTTTTGGAAATTGGTTAATCCAAAGTTGGTGGAAAAACCGGAAAAATAAAAGAGAAAATTATTAAACGGTGGAATTGGGTTATTAAACGGAAATTTTTAATTCTCTCTTCGTGATCCTTTGTGTTTCCTTTGTGGTTCTCCGTGGTTGACTCTTCTCTTTTTACCACAGAGTACGCAGAGAAGTCGCAGAGAACCACAGAGGGTGTATTGGTAACCCAGGTATTCCTTTTGTTTTAAATATTCAGTACCAAAGACGGAGTTCGTTTTTTTTGTTGAGTATTGGAAATTTTTACTTTTCTCCAGGCAATATCCAATGTAGAACACTCAATACTGAATATCCAAAGGAGTTTGTTCTTTTGATTATTGGGAGTTGGTTATTGGATTATTGGAAATTTTGTTGTTTTTTCAGGAAATAGGAAATTATCACACATCTGCTGTGACCTGGAAAAATAATATAAGATGTATAGGTACGTTTTTATTAATGAAAATTTCTATGAGGAATCCGGGGCACTTAAATATAAAAGGCTACACAAAAAACAGTAAGAAGCGATGGAGTATCGGGAAATAGCACCCTGTAACGAACTTAAAGACTTTATCAGTCATTATTGGGTGGGTACTTGGGATACAAATAAGCAAGCACCTACTGAGCTATACTATATTACTGCCAGTAGTTTAACCGAAATTACTTTCGCCTTTAGCGGTTCTGGGAAACACGATGAGTTACTTTTTTCTATCGTGCAGGGACATACTCAGATCCCTTTGCAATCCCCTGTTCGTGAATTCTATCATTTGATTGGTGTTTCTCTTTATTCGTATGCTATCCCTTCACTGTTTAACCTTTCATCTTTTGAATTAAATCAGGAGTTTATTCCTTTAACAACTTTTCTGGGCAAAGATGGCAGCGTACTTAATGAAGAAATGGCGTTGGCAGAAACTACAGAACAACGTGTTGAAATTCTTAGCTGCTATTTCAAATCTCTATTGAAAAATCGTAAAATAGTGGATACGCGGATGATAAGAGCCATCCAGGAGGTGAAAAGAAATAATGGCAATCCTAAAATAATAGATCTGGCGGTTAATTCCTTTCTCTCTCAAAAACAGTTTAATAGACGCTTCAAAGAATTTTCCGGTTTCAACCCCAAAGTTTATGCGAGAATTATCCGTCTTGAATCTGCCATAAAGAGCTACCCGAATTTTCGTAACTTAACGGAGTTAGCGCATAACATTGGATATTACGACCAGGCCCATTTTATCCGGGAGTTTAAAGAGTTAACGGGCTTTAGTCCGAGAGAATTCTGGAAGTTGAGTGAGGATAAAAGCTAAAATGTCTATTTTTTTTACCACAGAGGGCACAGAGAAGCCGCAGAGAACCACAGAGGTTGGTGCATATACTTTGCGCTAATGTTTTTTAAAGAAATATCCAATGTAGAACACTCAATATTGAATACCCAAAGACGGAGTTTGTTCCTCGTTGATTATTGGGGTTTGTCTTTTTTGCCAGAATATCCATTTTTTCAGAACAGGCTATCCTGCCCGGGGCCTCGTACATTTAGCCCGCACCTTTCGTTTAGTTTTTTGATGAAATGGGTAGCCAGCAGCGGTGATTCTTTTTCAATATTTTGATGAATAAAAAAGTACAGGTTTTCAAGACCGTTTTCAATCCACTCCGCCAGTCGTTCCACCCATTCATCCAGCCGGGAATAATCTGAAGGGTGATTGGCACCTACCCAACGCACAAAAGCGGTGGGTGTTGTAAGGCGCATGTGTAGTAAGTCGCGTCGCCCGGCAGTGTCCACAATAATATTGGTAACTTGGTTTCTCTCCAGAAAAGTATACAGCTCGCTACTGATTTCCGGGTCGTTAAACCAGTTGGTATTTCGCAGTTCTACCGCCAGTGGAATACCGGCAGGAAACGATTCAACAAAATGCGTTAACCGGTCGAAACTTTTGTAGGCAAAATTGTCGTGTAGTTGCAGAAAGACCATGCCCAGTTTTGTTTCAAAGTTACTGATGTTTGAGCAAAACTCTTCCACTAACGGTTTTACGCCGTTCAGCCGTTTATAATGGCTTATGGTGTTGGTTATTTTTGGGAAAAACTTAAAATCGGCCGGTGTTTTGTCACGCCAGGTTTCCACCTGCGGTATTCCGGGAATGGAATAAAAAGTGGCGTTCATTTCGATGCTGTTAAACTGTGTGGCATAGTAGGCCAGTTCATCTTTTGTTCCGCGTGGATAAAAACCTTTCAGGTCGTTCCGGTTCCATTTGGCACATCCTACATACACTTTCGGTTTTTCTTTGTTTTTCCGGCTGTTCAAAACGTTATGTGTTTCTACATGGTTGACAGGCAGCGAGAAATCGACGGTTTCGGGGTGTTCAACTTTTCCAAATATCATATCAGTAACTTAAGTTCTGAAAAATAACAAATTCTTTCTGAATATTGTTTTTATTGAAACTGAATGACAGTTATTTATAACGGAATTGAACAAATTTTGTAATTTTACAAAAACTCAACATCATGACAATCAAAGAAAAATATCAGATTTCAAGAAGAAACTTTATAAAAGTTTCGGCGGCCACTACGGCCGGCATGTCAATGATGCCGCTGGGAGGCTGTAACGTAGAAAAAGTTCCTGCACCAATGAAACGTAAGTTCGGCAAACATGACTTTATGGTCACTACTTTGGGACTGGGTGGACAGGCATCTTTGCAGTGGACCCCCGAAGATGTGGATCCGGTACCCATCATCCTTAAAGCATTCGATTTGGGTATCAATTATTTTGATACATCGAATCTGTATGCCGATAGCCAGCTGAATTATAACAAAGCGTTTCAGAAATTGAACCTCATTCCCGGTAAGGACAGTTACAATGCGGAACTGCGAAAATCCATCTGGCTCACCAGTAAAACAGCCATGCGCTGGGGTAACCCTGGTTGGCCTGAGCGGGAGAATGTTCGTAACTGGTCTAATGGAGAAAATGTAGAATGTGCTGTGGATGATGTCAAACGTTCCCTTACCCAGCTTTTTGGTGACGGAAACGGCTGGTATCCTGAAGGCGCTTACCTTGATATGGTGCTGGTTCATACCCTGCACAACGAGGCTGAAATTGATGTGCTGTACGAAGGACTGGAAACACCGCTCGATCCCGATGGGAATTTTGGGGCTTTGGTGGCTTTGCGTGATTTACGGGACGGAACAAACCTGACCGGCATGAATCCGAAAAACGAGAAGTTGATCAAGCATATCGGGTTTTCAGGGCACAACAACCCTCCGGCCATGATTGACATGATTCAGCGCGATGAATGGGGAATTCTGGATGGGATGCTGGTTGCTATCAATGCAAACGATCGGCTGATGTTTAACATGCAGCACAATGTAATTCCGGTTGCTGAGGCTAAAGGCCTGGGGATTATCGGCATGAAAGCTTTTGCCGATGCGGCCATGTACCACAAAGAATCCCGGTGGTCCAGAAATCCGGAGGATGTGTACAGGCAGGTGGGAGAACCTGGGCTACCCAGCCGCCCGCTTATTGAGTACTCTTTAACTACACCGGGAGTACATACGCTGATTATTGGAATTGGGCAAATTGACGAAGATCCGATGAAATGTCAGTTGGTGCAGAATTTATATGCATCTCAGATCGAACCAGATGGCCTTACTGACGAAGAACGCTTAAAAATTGAACAGCTGGCCGCGAATGCAAAAGATGGAAAAACAAACTATTTTCAAATGGGAAAAGAGGAGTTTGTAGCTGGTCCGCGGATGTTGAAAAAAGAAGAAAAGGCAGGTAAAAATGTGTTTTCCTGGCAAACTGCTTTTGCAGGAGATGAACCTATTTCCCATTACGAAGTATTGATTGACGGACAGGTTGCCGGAACCGTTAAACACAAACCACAAACGCTTAAAAGTAAGCCGTTTGTTTTTGAAACAGATAAGTCAGGTGCTGAAGTTTTAGTAGCAGCTATTGACAAAACAGGAAACAGGATGCAGGCAAAACTTGTATGATAATAGGCTGATAAGTATGTTGAAAATCCGTAGAGAAAACAATTCCCTACGGTTTTTTTTTGAAATTTTGAACCAAATCAGGTTTGAAGGGTTCAACTACCAAACAAAAAATATAAAATGGCAGACAGACTTTCCGATCCGATTGGCCGGCTAATGGGGTTGCGTTATAAATCGCATCCATGGCACGGCGTATTTATTGGCAGAAATGCACCTAAAGAGCTGACCGCTTTTATTGAAGTGGTTTCTACAGATACCGTAAAGTATGAAATTGACAAAGACAGTGGTTACCTGCGGGTAGATCGTCCCCAAAAATTTTCCAACGTTATTCCGGCGCTTTACGGATTTATTCCTCAAACCTTTTGTGGAGAAAAGGTAGGTGCATTTTGCAATAAGAAAACGGGTCGGACCGACATTAAAGGGGATGGTGATCCGGTTGATATTTGCGTTCTTACGGAAAAGACACTGGCTCATGGTGACTTGTTGGTGAATGCGCGTCCTATTGGCGGTTTCCGGATGATTGACGGAAACCAGGCCGATGATAAGATAATTGCTGTTCTTATGAATGATACTGTTTACGGACATTTTAAAGAGCTTGAAGAAGTCCCGAAGATTGTAATCCAGCGACTGGAGCACTATTTTTTAACCTACAAAGACATGCCCGGTCAGGACAGCAATACGGAGATTGCTGCAACTTACGGTTCTTCCGAAGCCTATGAAGTTATCAGGTATTCCATGGAAGATTACAATGTGAAATTTGATAACCTGGGGAAATTACTTTCTTAGCGCTCCAGGTTCAAATAGGAATAGCGAAACCCGTTTTTCTCATCGAATAAATCTTCACGCGAAGTTTCCCTCCACTCGGGAAAGTTAATTTCAGGGAAATATATATCGGCCTCGAAAGGTTGATGCACCACGGTCAGGTAAAGTTTCCCGGCCAGCGGATAAAACTGTTTATACACCATGCCGCCGCCAATAACAAAAGCTTCTTTTTCGTTTTTTACCTTTTCAATGGCTTCTTCAATGGAAAAAACCATTTCGCAGCCGGGAAAATTATCATCGGGCTTATCTGTAATAACAATATGGCGGCGATTGGGAAGCGGCCATTTTGGGAGCGAGAGCAGCGTGTTTCTCCCCATGATGAGACTATGTCCCGTGGTGATTTCCTTAAACCGTTTTAGGTCGGTGGGTAAATGAAAAAGCAGATCGTTGTTTTTTCCGATGGCAAAATTCTCGGCTATGGCAACAATGATGGATATGTTTTTATGAATCATGATTTTTAATTCTTTTTTGTTCAATATGTTCTTTTGCTTCTAATAATGCGATGTGCAGTCTTTCTTCGAGTAAATGTTTGGGCGGCAGTTCTGTCCAGTATTCGGCAACAACAATACCATCTTTATGCATTTCAAGAAGTTCTACCTGTTCCCTGCTGCTTTCAGCACACAGAATTAACCCTATTGGTTTTTCTTCTCCTTCCTGTCGTTCGTATCGGTTAAGCCATTTTAAATACAGTTCCATCTGACCTTTGTCTTTCGCATGAAATTTACCTATTTTCAGATCGATAGCAATAAGTCTTTTTAGCTTTCTGTGAAAGAACAGTAGGTCAAGGTAGTAGTCTTCCCCATCAATAATCATACGTTTTTGCCGTTCAATAAAGGAAAAGCCTTTGCCAATTTCCAAAATAAATGATTCCAGCTCTTTGAGAATAGCCATTTCAATATCTTTTTCAAGATAGCCTTCTTTTAATCCCAAAAAGTCGAGCAGGTAAGGATCCTTAAAAGTATTGAAGGGAATCTCACTACTTTGGGTAAGTTGAACATTTACTATAGCCGTTCGTTCAAAATTTTTGGTGGCAATTTGTTTTCGGAGTTCTCGGATGCCCAGCCCCTGCTGCGCCGAATTTTGTGCATAAAATAGTTTCGCTTCCATTGTTTTCAGAGGCAATAGTTCTATAAAATGCGACCAACTTAGTTTTTGCGATAATGTTTCTATAGTCTGAATATCGGAAAACTGTTCTGCAAATTGCATCATCCGGCGTAAATTTCGTTCTTCAAAGCTTCGTCCGTATTTCTCTTTCAATTTTGTCGACACTGTCGACACAATTTCCTTTCCATATTCAGCCCTTTTGTTTTGAAGGATATGTTTGTTCATACGGTAGCCTACTTGCCAATACAGCGCAACCAAATTACTGTTGGCATATGCCGCTACTTGTTTTTTGCTTTCTTCAATAATTTTGGATAGCTCACCGAATAAATCTTCCGGCTGTAAATGTGTATTTACTTTATTTAACGGCATATTAAAAGTATAGTTTTACTCAGAAAAATTAAAAGTAATACTATTTTTTACAAAATATTGAACCAAAGAATTTTAATCGTCACGGGTTGATGGGTAGATGAAAAAACAGATTGTTGCTTTTTCGACGGTGAAATTCTAGGCTTTGGACACAATGGAGAGTCATTTTATAAAAGTTTAGACAGCTACTTTTCCTTTAATATGGGGATGCGACTGGTAACCCGATAGTTCAAAGTCGTTGTATGTAAAATCGAAAATGTTTTTCACTTCCGGGTTGATTTTCATTGTGGGAAGTGGATACGGTTCCCGTGTCAGCTGTAGCTTTACCTGCTCCATATGGTTGGAATAAATATGAACATCGCCTAAGGTGTGGATAAAGTCGCCTGGTTGCAGGTCGGTTACCTGAGCCATCATCATCGTTAGCAGTGCGTAAGAGGCTATGTTGAATGGCACGCCAAGAAAAACGTCAGCACTGCGCTGGTATAACAGGCATGAAAGTTTGCCGTTGGCCACATAAAAATGGAACAATATGTGGCAGGGAGGCAGGTTCATTTTGTCAAGCTCCCCAACGTTCCAGGCGCTGACAATGTGCCTCCGCGATTCCGGATTGTTTTTGATAGAGTCGATTACATTGCTGATTTGATCAATGTGTTTCCCGTCGGGGGTAGGCCACGAACGCCACTGGTACCCGTAAATGTGGCCAAGGTCGCCATTTTCATCGGCCCATTCGTTCCAGATGCGTACACCGTTTTCCTGCAAATATTTTATATTGGTATCGCCTGTCAGAAACCACAATAATTCGTGGATGATGGATTTCAGGTGTAGTTTTTTTGTTGTCACAAGTGGAAAACCTTTACTTAGATCAAACCGCATCTGGTGACCAAACATGCTGGTGGTACCGGTTCCTGTCCGGTCCTTTTTTTCGACTCCATTTTCCAGAATGGTTTCCAAAAGGTGCAAATATTGTTTCATTTTTTATTGTTTTATATCCGCTTTACGGGTTTCTTAATTTACTCCCAAAAGAAGAAACCTTGTTTTTATCCCTTGCAAAAATAAACAATCGATATACTTCGTTTTCATTTAAACACATAGAAATATTCACAGATGTTGATTTGTTCGGTTAAAAACTTTTTTTAAACCTGAAATTTATAAAGATGTATTGTATGCCATCAGGAGAACCGCAGTGAATGAAAAATTTTAACGGTTTTCTTTTTGGTGACATATCGCCCGAAATAATTATTTTTAACCAGTGAAGTCAACACTTCTGTGTTGTACGGTCATAAAATAATAAATATGAACTTAGGTAAATATATTCAGACGCTTTTATTGGAGCATGAAACTGTGATTGTTCCCGGACTTGGTGCATTTATTTCAAAATATAAACCTGCTGAACCCGATGAGGAATCCGGGGAAATGCTGCCGCCATCCAAAGAAATTTTGTTCGATCCGAAAATTCAGAATAACGATGGTTTGCTTACAGGCCAGGTAGCAGAGCAGGAAGAGGTGTCGAATTATGAAGCCCTGAAAAGAATTAAAGAAACGTGCGAGGATATTATTTTTCGGCTCGATAAAGGGGAAAGGGTAACGCTTGAGGGTGCAGGTGTTTTGTTCTATGATGAGAGCCGGGAAATCCGGTTTGAATCATCAGGTGAAGAAAATCTGTTGCTGGATGCTTTTGGATTGGAAGCTACCTCATTAACAGGTGAGCCTGAAAATATTCAGGAAAAAAAGGCAGAAAACGGACTTGAAACGGAAGCGGAGGAGAAGGAAGGAACAGTACCAGATGAGTTGGGGGCTGAATCGGTGCCGGAAGAAGAAACGGAACCTTCACCGGTTTACGAGCCGTTTTTTAATGAACCATATGAGCCGTATAAAAAGAAAAAGAGGGGTTGGTTATGGTTTCTGATACTTTTAATTCCGCTTATTGCTGCTGGTATTTATTTTTTTATGCTGAAAGAAGAAGCGGAGGAACAGCAGCCAGAGGTGGATATTACGGTGGAACCGGCGCCTGCCGAAGCACAAAAACCGGAAGAAAGGAACCCGGAGGGGCAGAACCATGAGGGAAGCGGCGCTTCCGCTCTTGCTACGGATGGACTGGATACCTCCGGTCAAGGCACTGCAAATACTGTTGCTGCAGCGGATGATTCTGTTTCAGTACAAAGTTACGACCAGGTGAATATTCCGAAAGCAGGTATCGACTCTTCCTTAATGATTAAACCCGATATGTCAAAGTTTTATCTTGTGGGAGGAAGTTTTAAAGAGCCGGGAAATGCAGAGAAATATCTTCAGTTTCTGAACCGTGAGGGATACAAACCATTTCATTTGGGGAAACACGGAAGTTTCTATATTGTCGGAATTGAGACTTTTGAAAAGGAAAGGGAGGCCTTTTCTGCACAAATCGAATTTTTGGAAAAATATCCTGAGTCAGGGGTGTGGATATTTAATCTGGATTAGAATTATTTACGGGCCTGAATTCGAATTAAAATGAATTCATCCGGAGAACAATTTAAAGAAAAAGAGTAGATTGGAAATGCAACGTTTTTTAATTTTCAATGTTTTGATAGTAATAGTATCTAAAAGGAAGTCTGTTTTTAATAATGTATGAGAGAATGGTTTCCAACCCCGGCGGACTGCCCAAAGGTATGCCTGAAAAGGATTTTGGGAAATACAGTCTTGCCAGAAATGCAATACTGGCGAATCTTATGCAACGTGCCGGTTATATTGAGAAACTGGGTACAGGAATTACACGTATAAAACAGGAAGTTAGGAAAGCAGGCTTGCCTGAAGTGATCTTCCACTACAATTATTTTTTTGCCGTAGAGTTTCTAAGGGCGAAAAAAAGGATAAAAGGTTCGGAGAAAAGTTCGGAGAAAAGTTCGGAGAAAATTTTAAGGTTAATTTCGGAGAATAAATATATTACTGCCGAGGAACTTGCCCGGGAGCTGGGGATAACCCAAAGAGCAGTAGAAAAGAATCTTGCTAATCTTAAAAGAAATGGCGGAATTGATAGGATTGGTCCCGATAAAGGAGGATACTGGAAAATTATAAAAGAGTAGGATTGAAAAACATATAAAATTTCATGACATGTTAGATTTAGGATTTGTTAGCGCCATTCTGGCCGAAAAAAGTTTTGACGAGGTAATTGAGTTTGCTGCGAAGAATCAGTTTAAATGTGTGGAAATTATGTGCTGGCCGGTAGGAAAAGCCGAACGTCGTTATGCCGGGGTAACCCATATCAATGTGGATGAACTGGATAATAATAAAGTTTCGGAAATTCAGACAGCGCTGGCAATGAGTCACGTATACGTTTCCGGACTTGGCTACTATCCCAATCCGCTCGACCCTGATGAAAAACAAGCCGAAGTTTACGTTGATCATATTAAGAAGGTGATACGTGCTGCGGCCCGGCTGGGTGTTGGTGTAGTGAATACGTTTGTAGGGCGCGATCCCTCGAAAAGTGTGGAAGACAACCTGAAAAAATTTGCTGAAGTCTGGCCGGGAATCGTAAAGATCGCCGAAGAAAATAATATCAAGATTGGCATTGAAAACTGCCCCATGTTGTTTACCCGCGACGAATGGCCCGGAGGGAAAAACCTGGCTACCACTCCTGCTATTTGGAAAAAGATGTTTGAAATTATTCCCAGTCCGGCTTTCGGGTTAAACTATGATCCGTCTCATTTGGTGTGGATGCAGATGGACGAGGTGAAGCCCATTTATGATTTTAAAGAAAAGCTGTTTCACATTCATTTAAAAGACGTAAAGGTTTATCCTGAGAAATTAAATGAAGTGGGTATTATGGCTTATCCGCTGGATTACCATTCGCCAAAAATTCCGGGATTGGGAGATGTTGACTGGCGCGGATTTTTCTCTGCGCTTACTTCGGTGAAGTACCGTGGTCCGGTTTGTATTGAGGTGGAAGATAAAGCCTATGAAGGTTCGCAAAAAGATGTGGAAGCAGCTATTCTGACTAGTCGGAACTATATCAGACAATTTTTGGCATAAACGATCTTATCGTTCAGAGTCATACTTTCACTCCAGGTGGAGGTATGACTTTGCATGTTTTATGTCAGCCAAAAATTTTTCGGAACACTTCTTCCACGCGGACAACCCTTTCGATTTCAATTGAAAATTTTGAGGCGTCAAATCCTTTGTTCAGGCCCGGGATAAATATTTTTTTAAAGCCCAGCTTGGCGGCTTCGGCAATGCGCTGTTCGATTCGGTTTACCCCCCGGATTTCGCCTGTCAGTCCTACTTCACCTGCAAAGCAGGTTTTATGATCAATGGCGATGTCGATATTGGACGAGAGGATGGAACAGATAACGGCCAGGTCGGTGGCCGGATCATTGATACGGAGGCCTCCCGCAATATTCAGGAAAACATCTTTGGATAGCAGCTTGAACCCGGCACGTTTTTCCAACACGGCCAGCAGCATGTTAAGCCGGCGCAGATCAAACCCGGTAGAAGATCGTTGCGGGGTTCCGTAGGCCGCAGAACTTACCAGCGCCTGAATTTCAATCAGAAACGGACGAATCCCTTCAATAGTAGCAGCTACTGCTGTGCCGCTCACATCATTGCTTACTTTGGAAATAAGCTGTTCCGATGGATTCAGTATCTCCCGCAATCCACTGCTGCGCATTTCAAAAATGCCCAGCTCATTCGTGGAGCCAAACCTGTTTTTGCTGGCCCGTAAAATGCGGTAGAGGTAATTTGTGTCACCTTCAAACTGAAGGACCGCATCTACAATGTGTTCCAGTACTTTAGGACCGGCTAGGCTCCCTTCTTTATTGATGTGGCCAATTAATATGACAGCCGTACTGTTTTTTTTTGCAAACTTAAGAATGGCCGAAGTGCATTCCCGAACCTGGGTTACCGAACCCGGTGAGGACTCAACCGTCTCGGCAGAAAGTGTTTGAATTGAGTCTATTATTAAAAGGTGTGGACTTGCCTCTCCGGTTTGTGCCAGCACGTTTTCAAGCGAAGTTTCACTCAGGAACCAGCAATTGTCGTTGTTTAACCCCAAACGGCCAGCCCGTAGTTTTATCTGCTGCATACTTTCTTCGCCTGAAACATAGAGGATTTTTTTATTTTTCATTCCCAGCGCCATCTGCAAAACCAGGGTCGATTTGCCGATGCCCGGTTCGCCCCCCAGCAACACAATGGATCCGGGAACAATTCCTCCGCCCAGCACCCGATCAAATTCATCAATTCCGACGGTGATCCGTTCCATTTTTTCGGTGGTAATGTTTTCAAGGGTCAGGGGCTGGTTGGCCGACAGTTGTGCTGAAACCGCCGATCCTGCTTTTTTCTTCTCAACAATCTCCTCCACAAAAGTATTCCATGCCTCGCAGGAAGGGCATTTTCCCATCCATTTAGGTGACTGTGTGCCACAGTTTTGGCAAATGTAAACTGTTTTGGCTTGTGCCATTAGTCGAGAATTTTTATCCTTTTTATCATCTCCGAAGTTGAAATACCCGAAACCAAATCCAATCTTTCCACCTTGCCCCCACTGTTCAGCACGGTGTCGTGCCCTGCAATTTCATGAAGGGCATATTCTTTCCCTTTCACCAGTACATCGGGTATAATCTGACCAATAAGCCGGGCGGGTGTTTCTTCCGGAAAAACAATAACTGCATCAACAAAAACAAAGGCCGCCAGCAGGTCGGCACGCGCTTCAGCATTCAAAACAGGTCGTCCTTTTCCTTTCAATAAGGTTACCGACTCGTCAGAATTCATACCTACAATCAATTTTGTCCCAAAATCTGCTGATTTTAAGAGTGAATCAACATGTCCGTGATGGATAATATCGAAACAGCCATTTGTAAATACAATTGTTTCTTTATCAGCTTTCCATTTTTTCAGGATTGGTTTAAACGATTCAAAATCGTTGAATATTTTTGTGCGGATATCAAACTTCATAGCTTGCTTTCAACTTTGCCCCAAAAGTAATAAACATGACTGGTTCCATAACATGTTTATTCTAAATAATTCCTACTTTTACCATTTCAAACGAACCGGAAAATAAAATGAACTACATTGATATTATTTTGGGTCTGCTTCTGCTTTTTGCTGCCATTAACGGGTTGAGAAAAGGCCTGATTTCTGAACTGGCTTCGCTTGCAGCCCTGGTGCTGGGTGTTTGGGGGGCCATCGAATTTTCGTACATCACCACCGATTTTCTGACAGAATATTTTAACCTTGATACGGACTACCTGAACATTATTTCATTTGTTGTCACTTTTATTGTTATTGTCATCCTTGTACACTTGGTGGGCAATGCAGCGGGCAAACTAATTGAAGTGGCCATGCTGGGGTTTATAAACAGGTTGGCCGGTTTGGCCTTTGGTGTTTTACGGACTGCACTGGTGCTGAGTATTATTCTGTTGGTATTCGACAAAATCGATGAGGATGTGGAAATCATTTCGGAGAAGGCCAAAACGGAATCAAGGGCGTATTATCCAATCCGGAACTTTGCCCCTTCGCTTTTCCCGTTTATCGATATCTGGGACGATAAAACAGGAAAGGATTCTGATGATGTGATTACCAAAGTAAAAGAGGCGTTAACCGGTGCGGATAAGAAATGAGCTTTATGGCACTCTTTTTCAACTGGCTTATTGGTGCATCGGTTCGTTGAGCAACTATTTCTTTCCGGTAAGTCCCTGCCTCCGTGTATAATTGTATTACTTCGGAAGCGTGAGCAACGATAGGCGGTAAGTTTTTTATATAAGAATGCGTTAAATAAACGTGATAGAAAGGTAATCCGTAATTGTTAAAATTAAATATAGGTTTACCGATTGGGTTACTGGTGCTTTCTTTTGTCCGTTATATCCTGAATAACCCCGGCATTTTTTATCTTTGCACGAAATTCCTGCCTACCGTCAGGCAGGGGATAAAAACGGTTGAATGAATTTTGTTGAAGAACTCAAATGGCGGGGCATGTTGCACGATGTGATGCCCGGTACAGAAGAACAATTAAAAAAAGAACTTACTACAGCATATCTGGGTATTGATCCAACGGCTGATTCGCTGCATATTGGCCACCTCGTGGGAGTGATGGTGCTAAAACATTTTCAACTGGCTGGGCACAAGCCTGTTGCTTTGATTGGCGGCGCCACCGGAATGATTGGTGACCCTTCCGGGAAGTCGGAAGAACGTAATTTGCTCGATGAGCCCACCCTTCGCCACAACCAAATGTGTATAAAAAAGCAGTTGGCCAATTTCCTCGATTTTGAAACCGATGAACCAAACGCTGCGGAGCTGGTCAATAATTACGACTGGATGAAAGATATCTCTTTCCTCGGTTTTATCCGCGACATTGGGAAGCATATTACGGTGAATTATATGATGGCCAAAGATTCGGTTAAAAAGCGGTTGGGTGCCGATTCAAAAGAAGGAATGTCGTTTACTGAATTTACTTACCAGTTGGTGCAGGGCTACGACTTTTTATGGCTGTATAACAATATAAACTGCAAGCTGCAAATGGGCGGCTCGGATCAGTGGGGAAACATTACCACCGGCACCGAACTCATCCGGCGTAAAGCGGGAGGCGAAGCGTTCGGCCTTACGGTTCCGCTGATTACCAAAGCTGACGGAACGAAGTTTGGAAAAACAGAGCAGGGTAATATCTGGCTCGACCCGGAACGTACAACGCCTTACCAGTTTTACCAGTTTTGGCTGAATGCGTCGGATGAAGACGCTGAGAAATACATTAAAATATTTACGGCCTTACCTAAAGATGAGATTGAAGCGTTGGTAGAGGAGCATAAACAGGCGCCCCATGCACGTGTCCTTCAGAAAAAGCTGGCCGAGGAGGTTACCATTATGGTCCACTCAAAAGAAGATTATGAGATGGCTGTAGAAGCCTCACAAATTCTGTTTGGAAAGGGTACTGCCGAACAATTACGGAAACTTGATGAAAAGACTTTCCTTTCGGTGTTTGAAGGTGTTCCTCAATTCAATATTGAAAAGTCGGAACTTGAAAAAGGGATCAATGTAGTAGATTTGCTGGCTGAAAAAACTTCCGTTTTTCCATCGAAAGGTGAGCTGCGAAGAACTATTAAAGGTAATGGGCTCAGCATCAATAAAGAGAAAGCCTCCGATGAAGCGTTAATTGTAGATACTGGTTTTTTGATTGGCGGAAAATACATCCTGGCTCAGAAAGGGAAAAAGAATTACTCTTTGATTATTGCCGTGTAATTTTCATGTGAATGTAAGGTTCGGATAATAAAAAACGTTCTGTTTCGTTGCATTTATTGCGATCAAATTGAAACCATATTTATGAATAATTTTTTTGATAACCAGCGAATTCTCCGGTTGATTTGGCGGCGGAAATTCCATTTTATTATTGTTGGCAGTGTGGCCATCCTGTTGTCTGCAATTTTTTCGGGGCCGAAATTTATTCAGCCCAAGTTTAAATCAACCGCTCGTATTTATCCAACCAATATCTGGGTTTTGAGTGAAGAATCTGAAACCGAACAGATGTTGGAGATCACTAATTCCCGTGACATTAAGTTAAAAATGTTTGATGTTTTTGAACTGGATAAAGTTTATAAAGTTAACAAAGACGACCCGCACTATCTGACATATATGCTCGATATTTACAATACCAATGTAAAGGCGGGAAAAACAAAATTTGAAACCGTCGAGATCTCTGTATTGGATCATGATCCGCAACGGGCCAGCGATATGTGCGATTCCATTATTCATTTTTATGACAAGAAAGTACGGGATTTGCACAAGGCAAAAGATTGGGAAATGGTGGAGATATCACGTAAGGCACTGAAAAAGAAATATGCGGAATTAGACACCCTGACAGAACGTTTGACCGGAATGAGGAAAGAGTATGGGATTCTGGATTATGAAAGCCAGGTTGAAAGGGTGACCGAGGGATACATGAATGCGCTTGCAAGTGGCCGGTCGTCAACTGCCTCATCACGGGAAATAAAGGGACTTTACGACAATCTTGCAGAAAAAGGAACAGAGGCCCGTCTGATGGAGGCTCGTTTCGATTTTTTGGTGAATGCTATTGATTCGTTAACTACTGAGCACGAATTGTATTTGAGTGAATATGAAAAGAATATTACCTATTCTCATGTAGTGGAATATCCTACACCGGCCGACAAAAAATCATACCCTGTTCGCTGGCTTATCGTTGTATTTTCTACTATCTCAGCAGTTTTTCTGGCACTCCTGGTTTTTCTGATTCTCGATTACCGGAAAAGTGATTGAACGGTGATTCAGAATAACACCATAAAGATTACGTTATTTTACCTTATTTCAATAAGTTTTATTTTGTTGAATTTATGGTTTGTGGTAAAAAAGGATACCCTTGCCATCAATGTTTTGCCTGTTGTTCTTGGGATTGTTCTGACCGTTATTTTTTCTTTTGACAAACTCATCTGGTTTGTAGTCTTTTTTACGCCTCTTTCCCTTCCGCTTAGCACGGTGATGCCGGGTTTCGATTTCGACATGTATCTTCCCACCGAACCGCTGCTTTTTGGAATCTTGATTCTGTTTTTGCTTAAAGTGATTCACGAACGTAGTTTCGACCGGAAAATACTTCTCCACCCGGTTTCGCTGGCCATCTACCTCAATCTTTTCTGGATTCTTATTACAAGTCTTACCAGTTCCATGCCCGTTGTTTCGTTTAAATTTCTCTTGTCCCGGTTGTGGTTTGTGGTGGCTCTTTATCTTCTGACTGCAAAAATCTTTACCACCGACAGTCAAAAAGCGGAAAAGTATATTTGGCTTTATCTCATTTCGTTTCTTATTGTCATCTTTTACGCTATCACCCGCCATTGGGGGTACGGGCTACTCAATAAAAAAGCTGCGCATTTTGTGGTCACTCCGTTTTACAACGACCATACTTCTTACGGAGCAGCGTTGGCTATGTTCCTGCCTTTTTCCGTTTTATTTGCCCTTAGCCGTTGTTATTCTAAAAAGATCAGAACCCTTGGCTGGGGTCTTACCGGTATATTGACTGTGGCTTTTGTTCTATCGTATAGTCGCGCGGCCTGGTTAAGTGTGATGGCAGCCCTGGTTGTTTGGGGGATTATAAAATTAAAAATCAGGTTTCAACCTATTTTTATAACAGTTATTTTGTTTTTCTCTCTTGTTTTTTCGTTTCAAAACCAGATTGTGATGTACCTGGAGCGGAATTCGGATGAATCTTCTTCCAATCTTACTGAACATTTCTCCTCTATGACCAATATTTCGTCCGACGCCTCAAATCTCGAACGGCTTAACCGCTGGAACTGTGCCATCCGTATGTTTGAGGAAAGACCTGTCTTTGGTTTTGGTCCCGGGACGTATATGTTTCAGTATGCGTCGTTCCAGTTGAAAAAGGATCGTACCATCATCAGCACCAATGCCGGAGATGCCGGAAATGCCCACAGCGAATACCTGGGGCCTCTTTCAGAATCGGGTGTTTTGGGGCTGCTAACCTTCCTGCTCATTATTATTACAGTTTCCTATACCGCAGTGAATACCTGGTCGCGTCTTACAGACGCCCGGCTCAAAGGTATTGTGCTGGCGGCATTCCTCGGACTGGTTACTTACTACGTGCATGGATTTTTGAATAATTTCCTGGATACCGATAAACTTTCGGTGCCGTTTTGGGGCTTTACTGCGATGATTGTGGCCATCGACCTCCACTCCCGTCGCGGGAAGAGAGGGACAGAAATAAAAAATCCGGACTGAAAATTCAACCCGGACTTTCCCAATATTTTTAGACGACCTTATTGTTTTACACGTTCGCTGTAAGAACGGTCGCGGGTATCCACTTTTATCACTTCGCCCTGCCCGATAAACATGGGCACCATAATTTCGGCTCCCGTTTCAAGGGTTGCAGGTTTCAGGGCTGTTGAACTGGCTGTGTTGCCTTTTTCTCCCTCAATGGTAAAGGTTACTTGCAGCTCCACAAAGGAAGGCATTTCCACTGTGAGGGGAGTTTCTGTTTCTGTGTGAAAGTTAATTTCAACCAATTGGCCTTCTTTCATCAGATCCGAATTTTCAATCATGGTTTCGGGAATAGGAATCTGTTCAAACGTTTCGGAGTTCATAAAATTGAATCCCATATCATCTTTGTACAAATACTGATATTGGCGTCTTTCCACCCGAACTTCTTCTATCTTTACCCCGGATGAAAAAGTATTTTCAACGACTCTTCCGGTTTTTACGTTTTTCAATTTTGTGCGGACAAAGGCGGGACCTTTCCCCGGTTTTACGTGCAGGAAATGAACGATGGAATAAATATCGTCCTTGTATTTGATGCACATGCCATTTCTAAAATCTGCTGTTGTAGCCATGAGTTTTTTTCTTTTACTTTTTTTAGACGCTGCAAAAATAAACAAATCAGTTAAAAATGAATGCATTCGGGATTTTTTTGAACATGAAAAGTTGATTTACCGCGCTGCCTGTGTTTTACCGTCTACTTCGTACTTTTGGATTTCAGCTTTTAAAGACCCTATGCGCATGTCGAATTCAAGTAAAACAGGCATTTTTGTTTTTTTTGAAATGAAGAATTTAAGTCCGTCGGATCGATTTAAAAGTTTGCCTTTGTCAACGCTTGGCGTCAATACATAGCAATCAATTTTACCAAAATCGGTTTCTATCCTACGATCCCCCAAATATTTTACAGATACGTCATCAATTTTGTCCGCGTGGAAAGTAGGAAGTGTAACCCGGGATCCCGGTTCCAAATCGTCAAGCAAATGATGATGAATGAAATAAAAGAATACGGAAATGATATCTACCAGATTCTCGGGAGCATCCCTCCAGCCCGACTTTTGACTATTAATGGAATCAATATCATGATAGTATATGGTTTCATTGTACCAACGGTACTTTCCTTCCTTAATATTACGTATGGATTTTAAAGGAAGGCGTGTTTCTGCATCAACAGTTGTCTCGTAAATATCGTTTACTTCGAACAGCTTGTCAGTGAGTCCGGTAGTGCGTCCTTTTAGATAATAATGAAGGGCTTTTTTATTATTGAAGATGGTATCGGAAATAATGAGTTCTGCTTCGCCTCCTTTTATGAATCCAAATTTCAGGTTGAAAAATATTTTTTCTTCCCTTGCCTTGGCATGGAGTGAAAAAACTAAAATTAACAGCGCTATAATTATCTCCTTTTTCATTTTACCGGATTATTTTGTTTCTCGGGACCGTAGCAATAAAATCTTTCAAATAGAACGGTTCAAAATATGCAACGTCCTCGAACTCATTATTGTTGTATTTTTCTTCAGCAAGTTTTATCATAAATCGTGCCGAAGCTTTTAGAGGCCCCCTGAACAGTGCATTGGGGTGGTTTAGGGCTGGCTTGCACTTTTCTGCTCCGTTTCCAAAAAATAAAACCGGATGTTGCTCCAGCCATTCCGAGAACGAATTTTCGTCGATAACTTTAGCCGAAACCGGTTCCAGTTTTTTCCCTTCTGAATTGAATAACGCGGTGTAAACTTCCATGCGCCGGGCATCAATCATTGGACAGAAAAGGGCATTTTGAGGTTGATTTAATTCCGGAACATATTCCTTCCCATTTTGCACCGTATATATTCCCAGTGCATCAAGGGTTCCTACCGCAATCAGCGGAATGCCAAGTGAGTAGCACAACCCTTTGGCTACCGAAACGCCAATACGTAACCCCGTGTAAGAACCAGGCCCTTTGCTTACAGCCACTGCATCAATCTCTTTGGTTTTAAAATGGTTTTCTTTTAAAATGTCTTCAATAAAAACGGTAAGAAACCGGGAATGGTTCAGTCCCTCAAGACTTTCTTTTTCAAAGAGTACCTCTCCGTTGCGGGCGAGATTTACAGAACAAACTTCGGTAGATGTTTCAATATTTAAAATGGTTGCCATAGTGTTCAATTTCAAAGAAAATGGAATAATGCGGGCAAAAATACTTATTTGTTTTTAAAGTCGGGATGGAATGATAACACCTTCTTTTATTGCTTTTCGATAAAGCGATTGTAAAATTAACCTGATATTAGTTGCAGATTGCCGTTCAGCACAACGGCATCCAAAGCCATTTCGGTAGCGGCTGTTAATGCATTGTCGACGGTATGCACTATAGGTTCCCCTTTCCGGTTGAATGAGGTGTTGATCAATGCTTTTACACTGTAATGTTCGTCAAGGTATTCCAGTAAATCAAACAGAAAGGGATTTTCTTCCCGGTTAAAAAGGGTTTGAAACCGGGTGGAACCGTCAGCATGTACCACTCCGGCAATTTCTTCTTTTTTTTCAGGAAGGATTTTGAAATCAAGCAGCATATATTTTGAAAGCGGGTGGATCTTCTCTTTCCCGGTAAAATACCGGGTGTTTTTTTCCAGGGCAACCGGGGCCAGCGGGCGGTACCATTCGCGGCCTTTTTGGGACATGCTGATTTTTTGTGCCAGTTGCTTTGAGCCGGCCAGGGCCAAAATACTCCGGTTACCTAAGGCACGTGGACCTGCCTCGCCAAAGCCGTTGCAAACACCGATAATTTTGCCATTTACCAGTAGCTGCGCTACTTCCCGGATGGTTTCCGGAGTATGTGATGCTGCATAATTTTCAATATTCCAGTTGTTCAGGTAACTGCTATGCTGCTGAATAATTCCGTGTTTTTTCCATTCTAAAAATGCCGCGGCGCCGAGGGCGAGTCCGCTGTCTTCGGTACAGGGTGGAATGTAAACCCGCTTGAAAAGGCCACTTTCCACAATACGGGTGTTTGCAACTATATTCAGGGCAGAGCCGCCGGTGTAGTATAAATTTGCTGCGCCGGTTTTTTCTGCCAATTCCTGAAGTTTCTGAATGGTTTTTTCTATGAATATCTCCTGAAGGGAAGCGGCTATATCCTGAATAAAACGGTGTTTTTGATCGAATGATTTAAGATCGATTCCAAAATCACTTTTCGCTTTTTTGAAAAAAACAGATGTTTTTCCCCAGATATCCTGAAAAAGATTATGCTGAAGAAGCCACTCTTTCAGCTCATGTTGCGGGGTTCCCCATCCGGCAAAGCCCATAAATTTTCCGGGAACAGCGTTTTGCTCGGGTAGTTTGGCCCCGATAACAGAAAAAACCAGTGCATTGGCATTGTAGATAGTGCTGTAGGGTTTTAAATCCCAGTGGTACTCCAGCCATTTCAGGCCTCCGTTTTTGAAAAGCGCTGCCGAAAAATTACTCAGGCTGGCACCTCCGTCGAAGTGCACCAGCAGGCTGTTTTCCTCAAAATGTCCGAAAAAAGGAGGGCACGAAAAGAGGTGCGCTAATTCATGATTTAAAACGTAGGCTTCCTTTTCCTGACCAAACCACCAGCATTTTCCTTTTTCCAGACCAGTGACCAGCGCCTGGTTTAGCGGGGCCTCAAACCGGGCGTCTCCTCTTTGCGTCAGGAAAGTCCGTCCAACCACATTGTCCACAAAAACCAGATCATAATCCCTGCCCAGCCATTTTTTTTCTTTCAGAATTTTTTTTAAATGAATGTGAAGCGTGTTGTCTCTTTTCCGGCGCGAGATTCTTTCCTGCTGAAGAAATTGTTCTACCTTCCCGTTTTGCATAAAGGCCAGGTTGTGATCGTGGACATAAAAAGGATGTTCATATTCTTCCCGATCCTGAATTCCGTAAATGGCCAATGTGGGTTTGTTCTTTTTCATTTGAAAAATTAGGATAGGAATTGAAGGGCTACTACAATCAGCAGCAGGATAGCAAACAATAATTCTCTCCAAAACCGGCTTTTCAGGAAAACAAAAAAATTGGCGGTTAAAAAAGTTACGGGAATCGTTGAGATAACTAACATTTCCTGGGATGTGGCTGGCACAAAAACAAAACTAAATAGCGAACATACAAAAAGCCAGAAGAAGACCATTAGAAACCTGCGGGTGCTTACTTTTTTTGTATCGTATTGCTGAATAACTTTTATGCTGCCTAAGAAAGTCAGGAGCGCAAGGTAGCCTGCATAAATCTGCATGGGAAGGTTCGGCCTAAAATAGTTATTGGGGGAGATAATATTCAGCTCAAACGTTTTTAATAATTCAAGCATTTGATCCGAAAAAAAGGCATAACCGAAGGTGAAAACAAACGGAAGTAAAAAGCCGGCGGTGGCAATAACAAATTCACGCCACCTAGTTTCCCTTGAAAGGATTCCAATTCCCAGTAAAACAGCCGGAAATAAAATAAACAGGTTGAAATAAAACAACGAAGCAATTGCCAGAAAAAAACCGGAGTCGAAAGCTGCTGAGTAAGGTTTTATCTGGTCGAAAGCACTAAAGAGCCGAAAAATAGCCACAAGCAAAAAAACGGCGCCGAAATATACTGGGTGCAATGTATGCATTCCTGTAAAACCACTTACCATGATAATGAACAGCGGCGCCGGAAGCATGGTTCTGACCCGGATAAAGTGATACCTGTTATTAATCTGAAGGATAATGAATGCCAGCAGGATTAAAAGAAGCAGGGCCAACAGGTTCTGTAAAAGCGGGAATTCTCCTGCCAGCTTATGTATTGGCGAATAGAGGAGATTATCGGTTTCACCGTTATAAAAAGGGTAGGAGTGCGGAAAAACAAAATTTTTCAACCAGAGCAACACTCCTGCTAACGGGAAGAGGATAAAGTTAACGGTACGGTTCGATTTGAGCGTTTCGAGTAACATATTACAGGTCGAAACCTAAATCTTTTCGGTAATATTTTTTTTCGAACTGAATGACTTCCGCATTCCGGTAAGAGATATTTAATGCTTCTGTCTTGTTGGCTCCCAGAGAACTTACTGCCAAAACTCTTCCGCCGGCAGTTACCGTATTTTTACTGTCTGATGTTGTCCCGGCGTGGAACACGATGCTGTCTGCCACTTTTTCAAGCCCGGAAATAACTTTCCCTTTTTCATAACTTCCGGGATAGCCTCCTGAAACCAACATGACGGTGACAGCCGTGCGGTCGTCCAGTTCAATTTGTTTTTCCGCAAGAGTACCATCGGCTGCTCCCACGAGCAAGTCAACAAAATCGGACTTCACCCGCAGCAGTACAGCTTCTGTCTCCGGATCACCCATTCTTACATTGTACTCAATAACAAAGGGATCTCCTCCCACATTAATCAGTCCGAAAAAGATAAAGCCATTGTATTCAATTTTATCTGCCTTTAATCCGTTTATGGTGGGCCGGATAACACGTGATTCCACCTTTGCCATAAACTCTGTATCCGCGAAAGGAACCGGTGATATGGCTCCCATTCCGCCAGTGTTCAGTCCGGTGTCGCCTTCGCCAATTCGTTTGTAGTCTTTTGCTTCAGGTAAAATTTTGTAATCTTTTCCATCGGTAATAACAAATACTGAGACTTCTACACCGCTTAAAAATTCTTCAATTACAACTTTACTGCTGGCTTCCCCAAACTTACCATCCAGCATTTCATTCAGGTTACTTTTGGCTTCATATAAATTGTCAATGATCAAAACACCTTTGCCTGCAGCTAATCCGTCGGCTTTTAAAACGTAAGGCGATGATAATGATTCGAGAAAGGAAAGCCCCTCGCTTATATTATTTTTAGTAACCGTAAAGTATTTGGCTGTGGGAATGTTATGCCGAAACATAAAATCTTTTGCAAAGTCTTTGCTCCCTTCCAGCTGCGCCCCGGCCTTTTTGGGACCGACTATTTTTATTTTTTGGAGTTCCGGGTCTTCGGCGAAGAAATCGTGTATTCCCTCTGCCAAAGGAACTTCAGGGCCTACTACTACCAGATCAATTTGATTTTCCAGAATCGCCTCTTTTAGGTTTGGAAAATCATTTACTCCTGTATTAATATTGGTTCCCAGAGAGGAAGTTCCTGCATTTCCGGGAGCAAAAAACAGGTTTTTTGCTTTTTTACTTTGTTTTATTTTCCATCCGATGGCATGTTCCCTGCCACCTGAGCCAACTATCAGAATATTCATATTTGTTAGATCGAATTGTACCTTTCAATGTATTGTTGTGCAGAGTTGCCAATTTTTGTCGCCAACTCCAAATCGCCATTGTTTCTGGCTGTCCGTTCCATTCGCTGGAGATAAAAGAGGTTTCTCTGAATTTCTTCATTAATACTTTGTGTCTGTAAGAATTTCCTGTTCAGAGACATGAAGTAGCCCAGTTCATCCGTAAATGTATCGTGCGCGTCTTCAAAAATCTGACTTCCTTTTTCGGTAGCTCCGGCCCGGTAATAATTTTCAGCCAGTTCCAGAGCAAAATATTCATACGGAACAGTAGTGCTGGGAACCAGTTCAAAACAACGGTCAATAACGGCAATAGCCGAGTCTTTTTCCCCTTCTTTTATCAATCCGTCTGCCAGTCGGTTAAAACTGTTTCGAATGTTGGTCATCATCCTTCCGTTGTTTTCGTCGATGTACACATCGGGGTCGTTCATATTTCCATATTCGAAGTGGTTCATGAGATTGTTATACATCAGATCCGTTGCAACTGTTCCAAACGACATCCTGTCGGGTGTTGTACTTCCTTTGATCGGAACGAACCGGTAAGCAAACCCTTCTACCTGGAAATATTCCTGGAGGTTCATATATTTATCCCTGCCAACAGTGATAGCCCAGTAGACCGGACGTTCCCAGTTGTTGGTGGCGAGGAGGTCGAGAATCATCATCTCATCCTTCGGAATGTAACCACGGTTGGAGAGATCAATGGTAATGGTGTCCACAATTTTATCGTAATCTTCCGGTTTTACAACTTTATTCCGGATAACAGCTTCTTTGTCTATTTTGAAGTGTAATACCTTTTTGGGCAGAAAAGCAGCATTGTCGGCTTGCTGGAGTTTTGTGGCCGGATTATCATCAGAAATGAAATCAACCGCTTCCTTCAGTCCGATTGACTCACGGGAAATGCGCGGATTGTCCATAAGGTAAACAATATCACGAGTACCCTGCCTGTACTTTTCTTCATCCATTGAAAACGGCATCGGATCCGATTCGTAAGCTTTGAGGCGCATTTGGTTTATGTACCAGTCGGTTTGCAAATAGCTGAGGTTGCAAACACGCACATCGGTGCGTACACCCTCTACCTCCTGGTTGTACCAGAGAGGAAATGTGTCGTTGTCGCCATTTGTAAATATTATGCCGTTTGGCTGACAGGTTTTCAGATAGTTGGCACCCAAATCCCGGGCGGTATATCTGTCGGAACGATCGTGGTCATCCCAGTTTTCAGCGGCCATAATTCCCGGCACCAGCACAAGGCTCGCTATCCCTGCAACCCCACCTGCGCCAACGGCAGGCATAATTTTTTTCAATGTCTCGGAAATGGCAAGTACGCCCAATCCAATCCATATAGCAAATGCATAGAAAGAACCGGCATAGGCATAATCACGCTCTCTTGGCTGAAAAGGATATTGGTTCAGGTAAATAACAATGGCAAGGCCTGTCATGAAAAACAGCAGGAAAACCACCCAAAGTCCTTTCTTACCTTCAGTTCCTTTGTTATACTGGAAAAAGATCCCAAGCAAACCAAGTAAAAGCGGCAGGAAATAAAAGGTGTTTCTGGATTTGTTGCCGGCAAACCGGGCCGGAAGGTGATCCTGGTCGCCAAGTCGCCACTCGTCTATAAACTTTACCCCACTGAGCCAGTTCCCGTTCAAGACACCGCCATGCCCCTGGATATCGTTTTGGCGTCCGGCAAAGTTCCACATAAAATAGCGGAAATACATGTGCCCCACCTGGTAACGAAAGAAAAAACGCAGGTTTTCTGTAAAGGTGGGTTTTTCAATGGTTTCGGTCTGGCCTCCTTCGTTCCGGTGTTGTATTCTTTTCCCTTTAATATTTCCCCATTCCTTGTAGGCCTGTTCATGAGAAGGATTCATGTTGCTCCACATCCGGGGAAATATGGTTTTGAATTTTTCATCATAGTTGGGGGTTACCTTCCGATCAGTTTCTACATATTTCCCATCTATTTGCGAGTAAACAGGTTTCCCTTCAAGGTAACGTTCCCGTGGATTTAAAGGCGAGTTGTAATACTGCCCGTAAAACAACGGACGCTGTCCGTATTGTTCCCGGTTCAGATAACTCAGCAGGGAGAATACATCGTTCGGACTGTTCTGATCCATAGGGGGATGGGCTGAAGAGCGGATGATAATCAGTGCGAACGAAGAATACCCGATAAGAATGACTGTTATTCCTGCTATCACGGTATTCCACAATACCATTTTTTTTCGGACAGTATATCGGATTCCATAAACAATGGCTGCAATGAGCAGCGCAATGTAGATTAACGCGCCTGACTTGTACGGCAATCCGAAAGAATTTACAAATAATAGTTCAAACCAGGAAGCAATGGTTACTACGCCGGGAATGATGCCGTACATTATAATTCCCAGTAACATCACTGACCCGATAAGCACCCAGATGATACCTTTTCGTGTTACCTCGTATTTTTTAAAGTAATAGACAAAAACAATGGCAGGAATAGCCAACAGGTTCAGCAAGTGAACTCCGATGGACAAGCCAATAATATAAGAGATAAAAATCAGCCAGCGGTTGGCATGGGGCTCGTCGGCAATATTTTCCCATTTCAGGATGCCCCAAAATACGATGGCCGTTAACAGGGACGAAGTGGCATAAACTTCACCCTCCACCGCCGAGAACCAAAAAGTGTCGGAAAAAGTGTAGGCCATTGCTCCTACAAAGCCGGCAGCCATAATGGAAATAATACCTCCTGTAGAATTACTCTCGGGAATCACTTTTTTGGCGAGGTGTGTAATGGTCCAGAAAAGGAACATAATGGTAAAAGCACTGGCCAAAGCCGACATAATGTTGATCATTCTGGCGGCATTTTCAGCTCCGCCAAACAGGGTGAAGAACCTTCCCAAAATCATAAAAACCGGAGCGCCCGGAGGGTGACCTACTTCCAATTTGAAGGAGGTGGTAATGAATTCGCCGCAATCCCAGAAACTGGTTGTTGGTTCGATGGTCATTAAATATACAACGGCTGCAATTAAAAATGCTACCCAGCCCGTTAACCGGTTAATCAGATTGTATTTTTCCATTTGACACTGTTTTCTTTTACACAAATATTATCAGAGAGGTTCTCAGTTGCGAAGATAGTTGTTTTGCATAAAACTGTGCTATTCGAATGGAATTTTCAACCCGCTCTCCCTAATCCGGCAGGCCTTATTCTTTATTGAGTAATTTATTTAAGCCGGATGCCTAACAGAAATTCATGCATATTCAGCCCAGAACTATTAAATATTTTTGTAAAGGTATAGCTGTAACCTACCCTGAACCTTTTTATAATATCAAATCCAATCAAGAGTGAATGGAGGTCATTTAAATTTAAGTTATTATACCCTCCCCACAGGAATTCATTGTATTAGAGAAATATCCCCGGATAAAAATCAGTTTTTCCATCCAGAAAATCCACCATTAAATAGGGGTCAATTGCTACTTTTTTAATGGCAGAAAATTTGTATGCCCCCATGGCTGAGAAATAGGAGGGGATAGTTATTTCAAAATCAGCATCTTGTTTTTGTTTTAATTTTTGAAGTCTGACATAACTTATTCCCAAATCGAATTTATCTGATTGCAGCCATAGTCCCAGGCCTGTTTTTACATATTTATTTATAAATGATGTTTGTTCAAAAGAACGGAAACTGTCATTGTTCCCGTTAAAACTATATTGGTCAGACGTATTTGGATTTGGGATTAATTCATAAGAAGCTAATTTGGTTTCATATTTTCTTACCCCGGTTGATACGCCAATGTTTAATGTTCCCAGGTTTTTCAGGGGGAGGGAATAGGCATAGCTTATCCCCAGAATTGATATTTTTTCATTCCCAAATTTTTCTCTTATATAATCCAGTCCGATTGTGCCGGTTTGGGGAGTAATCTCATAATCAGCACCAACCATAAAGCCTGACAGGTTGTTCTCTCCCAGATCGGAAAAATTGTAACTTCCAAACAACCAATCTGAAGGGGAGCCTATTGCCGCCGGGTTTTTAATGGATATTCCGTGCCAGTAAGCTTTTTCCTGGGAATTGGCATTTAAACAGGGAAACAGGCATAAAATAGTTGCAAATAACTTTAATATACTTTGAGGGAAGACGAAACCTGCCTTTTTCATTTTTTGGTTTTTTAGAATGAATGAGAATTAGGATTTAAAAGTAATATTTTTTTTATTTCAACCGTTTAATCATTTGAATTGCCGGGGATATTTTTTGATAGGAAATAGTTTAAGTGAATTATTTCTTCAGCATAATTCCCGACACTAACCTGCCCGTTTCAATCCCCTCCCGGCGGGCCGAAAAATACTTCTCCTTTTCATGGAATGTGCATTCTCCGAAAATTTGAATATTGGGGGAAGATAAACCAGTGTCCAGTAAAATCTGCCGGTTAGCTTCCCAAAGGTTAAAATGAAATTTGCCCCATACATTTTTTTTCAGAGAGGAAGATGCATTAGGGATATTTTCGAGCGCAGCTTCTACTACTTCAGTACCTACTTCGTAAACTTCGGGACCAATGGAAGGGCCAATAACCGCAAGGATGTCGGAAGGCGAAGTTTTATAGGAGGCTGTTAATTTACGAACAGCCTTTTCCACTATTTTTTGTACCGTTCCCCGCCATCCGGCATGAATAGCAGCTATTGTCTTTCTTTTTGTGTCAAAAAGCAAAACCGGAACACAATCTGCCGTTTGAACACACAGGCAAATTTCCGGCTGGTTGGTGACCAAAGCATCCGTTTCCTGCAATTCTTTCTCGGGGAGTCTTAAAATCCGGGCCACACAATCTGTATGCGTTTGTCTTGGGAAAACAAGTTGTTTGGCTGTTATTCCCAGCATTCCGGCCAGGTTTTCCCGGTTCTCTTGCGTTCCTTGCCCCCTGTTGCCGGTAAAGCGAGGCATCTCGTTGCCTGGAAATGTTTGCCTGAGGGTTGTAAATGCCTTTATTTCTTTAAATGAATCAAAAATCGGGTAAGAAATCAGGTGCTTATCCATGTTGTAGAATCTCATTCAGTTTTTGTTTGTCCAAAAGGGTCACTGTTCTTTTTTCAATGGAGATGAGTTTTTCCCGTTGCATTTCACCAAGAACACGGGCCAATGAAGGACGTGTTACACCAAATAATTCTGCCATTTGTTGCTGCGAAGATTTTAATTCAACGGAATGAAGCTTGTCTCCGGCATGCTGGAGAAGAAAATGTGCCATCTTTCCCCGAATTGTTTTGAAGCTTAGAAAATGAAGTTTTTGGGAGAGGAACTGACTGCGCGACGATATGATATTCAGGTAGTTTTTCAGAATCTGCATATTTTTCTGAAGGAGTTTTAAAAATTCGCTGACAGGGATGGAAAGTATTTTTACTTCGTTATTGGCAGTAACCGTTACGGGAAAATGGTTTTCTTTTCCAAATAAAAATGCAGAGGCTATTGGTCTGGGGGCTTCCACATCTTCTATTTTTATGGTTTTTCCTGAATAATCGATCATCTCGCCTTTTACGCTTCCCGAAAGAATGATATACAGGTTTTTCACCGTTTCTCCGGCAATGGCCACTATTTCGTTTTTTTCGTAGTTTTTTACCTGAAAGTGGATTAGGGCCAGAAGTTTTTGGGCTTCATCCTCTGAAATCCCTTTAAACAAAGGACATCTCTCCAATAGTTTGTAATGAATCATTTCTTTGGTTTTGTAACAATTGATACATTTTCAGAAACACAGGTTCCATAGTTTTGTTTCCAAAATAATTAAGACAATGATAAGGGAAATTGTTAAAATAGACGAAGAATTATGTGACGGATGTGGGCTTTGTGTGCCGAATTGTCACGAAGGGGCCCTTCAGATTATAGACGGGAAAGCGAGGCTGATAAGTGAATTGATGTGCGATGGCCTGGGAGCCTGCATCGGACATTGTCCGCAAGATGCAATTACCATTGAAAAACGCGAGGCGGAAGAGTACGATGAGGTAGCCGTAATTTCGCAGATGGTAAATAGTGGTAAGGCGACAGTTTTTGCACACCTTAAACATTTGCAGGAGCACAATGAAACGGCCTATTTGAACCAGGCATTGTCTTATATTAAGGCAAACCGTGAAAATATGCCTTTTGAAATAAAAGAAGTACATGAACTGTTGCATGGCGGGAATGATACAAAAAGCAGCCATCATAGTAGTTCTGGCGGTTGTCCGGGGTCAGCAGCTGCATCATTCAGTGCTGCCGGTCTGAGAATGGCTGAGCCAACAGGAGAAATGCCATCGGCAATTACCCAATGGCCCGTGCAGTTGCACCTGATTAATCCTGCAGCTTCCTACTTTCAGGGTGCCGATTTGCTGGTTGCTGCCGACTGCGCTGCTTTTGCCCACGGCGATTTCCACCGAAAGTTTATATCCGGGAAGAAAATGGTCATTGCCTGTCCGAAACTCGATCAGGGAAGAGATGTTTATATTCAAAAGTTTATCCGGCTCATCGACGAGTCAAAAGTGAATACCATTACCGTTGTCATTATGGAGGTTCCTTGCTGTGGAGGATTGATTAGCATGGTACAGACAGCCATTTCACAAGCCGGACGGAACGTGCCGGTAAAGGTTGCGGTAGTTAGTATCAGGGGGGAAGTACTTTCAGAAGAGTGGGTAATTTAATTTTTCTTTTTGCAGAAAGTGGGTTAGCATACTGATTTCAGTGGCGGAAATTTGTACTTTTGTGCAGCAAATAGCATTTGATATTTTGGAGATCAGTTTAGTACAAATTTATTTGGAATATTTTTCTATTTTTCTAATTTTATACTCTGTTCTTTTAAGCTTCCTTGGCTTTTGTTCATAGGGGTAATTTTTTTTGTTTTGATTAAGAGTCTGTCTTTTAGTTTGTTAACTATGTTAATTTTTGCTTTTAGGGAAGGGTGTTTAAAATGTTTTTTTTAGACAGTATTCTATAAAACTTATATTTTTTATAAAATATTTCACATAATCCCATTTATAGACACCGCCTGCAAAAAAATAGTGTCCCATACAGGGACAGGAAGTCCCCTCTTTAGAATAAATTTCAGAAACAAAAACAGATAAAATAGTATTTTATCCTTGTTTTAACGAGTTAGTAGACAGTCTGTTCTGCTTAAACTTGAGTAAGATAGTTACTCAACATGATCCTGTTGGGAACTCTTAACTACCTAAAAATTAATTTGACAGGGCTCATTTTATTCGTAACTTTTCATCCGCAAAATAGCTGGAATTTTAATTATGGAATTCCAAATTTTTAAAAAAACGTTTCACCGGGATAAAAAATATGTGGGAAACAGTGGGGAACCTTTGCAGAAAAATGAGTGTTGGATTTAATTAGTAGTCTGGTTATCAAAAATATAGCAAAGTTCCAATAGGAAGGCCAAATACATATTTAGAACCTTTTAGAATGAAGGGAAAATTTCAAATAAAATATATGACTGCTGTCATATTCTGAGTATTCCCGGTGGACAATTCAAAATGGCAGAAGAATATATTTATGTTTCTCACGTAACTGGAAAATTATCAGTTAATTATTAGAGCGTTTGGTTGATTTTGTTTTAGGTTTATTTATAATTGATTTATTGAAATGGCAAGAAAAAGATTTAAAGAATCCGAGATTCAAAAAATTTTGCAGGAACACAGGGATGGAACACCCATTCACGAGATTATTAAAATTTACGGAATAAGTCAGGCTACATTTTATAATTGGAAAGCCAAGTATGGAAGTCTTTCTTCCGCAGATATCCTCAAACTAAACAAGTTGAGAGAAGACCATGACAGACTTAAGCGCATGTTTGCCGATTTGAGCCTTGAAAATTTGTCCCTGAAAGCTCAGTTGAGAAAAAGGGAATTGCATTAAGTTTTAAATAGTTGAAATTTTTAAAAATTGAAAGCAAAACTTTAACTCTTACTTAGGAAATATGATTTTAAAAAAACCAATGTATGCATGGTATGCAATTTATACCAAAGCAAATGGCGAAAAACGAATTTCGATGAACCTGAAAGAGGATAATATAGAATGTTATTTACCTCTCAAAAAAACGTTGAGGCAATGGAGTGATCGAAAAAAATGGATTGAGGAACCCCTTTTCCGCTGTTACCTGTTTGTGAGGGTAAGTCATATTGAGTTTTTTAATGTATTAAACATGCCTGGGGTTGTCAGTTATGTTTCATTCGGAGGGCAGCCTCAATCTATACCCGACCAGCAAATTGAAAATATCAAGAAATTAGTTGAACAGCAGGAGAGGGAAGTTATTTTGTCTCGTGAAAACCTGGAAAAAGGCCAAAATGCAGAAGTTCTTTTAGGACCTTTTAAAGGAATGCAGGGTGAAGTGGTTAAAATTTGTGGCAATTATCGTATCGTTATACGAATTGAGACTTTGGGTTGCAGTTTATATGCTAATGTATCAAGAGATGAAATACAAGTATTAAGGCGCAAAAGATTTGATTCCCAAAACATAAAACATACAAAATCCCCGAATTATCGCAAAAAAAGGACTATTTACGCAGATTCACTCAGTTAATCCCGGAAACGAATGTTAGTTAATAACTCATCAGACACATTATTCTGAATTAGAAAAAAAATTGTGTTTCAGGCACAACATCATATCCATTTTTAGCAACTACTATGATTTATTAATCCCCGCCCTCAGGGATTGATATTTATCTGATTTTATTAAAATTTTAAAAATTTAAAGAAATGAAAGTATTGATACTTGCAGGCGGTCTTGGTTCCCGTTTGTCAGAAGAAACCGAGCTCAAACCCAAACCGATGGTTGAAATTGGCGGAAAGCCAATTCTGTGGCACATTATGAAAATATATTCTTATTATGGCTTTAATGACTTTATGATTCTTTTGGGATATAAAGGATATGTTATAAAAGAATACTTTGCAAACTATTATCTGCATCAGTCAGATGTTACCTTCAATATGAAAGCCAACGAGGTGGAAATATTGAATAACTCTTCAGAGCCGTGGAAAGTGACTCTCATCGATACCGGGTTACATACCATGACCGGAGGAAGAATCAAGCGTGTTGAAAAATACATAAATAATGAAACGTTTATGTTGACGTATGGCGATGGCGTTGCAAATATCGACATTCGTAATTTGCTCGAATTTCATGAGAGTCATAACAAGCTCATTACCATGACTTCTGTTCAGCCGGAAGGCCGGTTTGGTTCGCTGGTATTAAACGGTAGTAACGAAGTTGTTAGATTTCAGGAAAAAGTAAAAGGTGACGGCCAGTGGATAAATGCAGGTTTCTTTGTTTGTGAGCCAGGTATTATCGACTATTTAAATGATGATTCGACTATTTTCGAACGTGATCCTTTAGAACGTCTGGCATTGGAAAAACAACTGGTGACCTTTAAACATCGTGATTTTTGGAAACCCATGGATACACTCAGAGATAAGAAAACACTGGAAGATCTGATAGCAAGCGGAAAAGCTCCCTGGATGATGTGGGATAAGGTTACTGCTACGGTTACTTACTAAAAATTAAAGTTTGTTGTAATATGAAAATATTAATCACAGGTAATATGGGCTATGTTGGCCCGGGCGTTGTGAGCCAACTTCGGGAAACGTACCCCCAGGCAGAACTGATTGGCTTTGATACGGGCTATTTTGCACAATGTTTAACCAACCCATCTTTTCTGCCCGAGATTAAACTGGACCGGCAAATTTTCGGAGATGTAAGGGATTTTAACGAAGCACTGCTGGACGATGTGGATGTCATTGTTTATCTGGCCGCCATTTCAAACGACCCGATGGGTAATAAGTTTGAAAAGGTTACGATGGATGTCAACAACAAAGCTGCCGTCAGGATGGCCAGGATTGGAAAAGAGAAAGGGGTTCGTTCGTTTGTATATGCTTCGAGTTGCAGTGTTTATGGCGCGGCAGGTGATGAAGCAAAAAGGGAAAACGATACACTGAATCCGCTAACAGCTTATGCACGTTCAAAAGTGACAACAGAAACAGACCTTGAACCACTTGCCGGAAAGGATTTTACAGTTACCTGCCTTCGTTTTGCCACAGCCTGCGGATTTAGTAACCGGTTGCGGCTTGATTTGGTACTGAACGATTTTATTGCCGGAGCAGTTACTTCAAAACGAATTGACATCTTAAGCGATGGCACCCCGCTCAGGCCACTCATAAATGTTCTGGACATGGCGCGGGCCATTGATTGGGCTGTTTCGCGAAGCAAGGAGTCGGGCGGTAATTTTCTGATTGTTAATACCGGGAGCAATGTATGGAATTACCAGGTGAAAGAGCTCGCAGAAGCGGTGGCCGAAGTGATTGAAGGTTGCCAGGTTACAGTAAATGCTGATGCTCCGCCTGATAAACGTTCTTACAAAGTGAACTTTGACTTGTTCAAAAAGCTGGCTCCGAATCACCAGCCTGTGCACGATTTAAAATCGACGATAGAATCACTGTTCAATAATTTGAAGATGATGGAATTTAGCGATTCCAACTTCAGGGAATCGGATTTAATCCGGTTAAAGGTTTTGAGCAGTCTGGTTCAGAGTAATCTATTGGATGAAGATCTTTACTGGAAGTGGAATAATAAGCCGGTATTAAAACTGGAATACGATATACAAAAACAGAATTAAACGTTACCTTTTAGTTACCCTCAATGAATAATATGAAATATGATATAACTATTATAGGAGGTGGTATCGTTGGTTTGGCTACTGCTCTTAAGCTGAAAGAAACCAAACCGGATTTGAAAATTGCCCTTCTTGAAAAAGAGAATAAGCTGGCTCAGCATCAAACAGGAAACAATAGCGGGGTAATTCACGCAGGCGTATACTATAAACCGGGAAGCCTGAAGGCGCTTAATTGCAGGGAAGGATACCGGCAACTGATAGATTTTTGCGATAAAGAAGGAATAAAATACGATCTGTGTGGGAAGCTTATTGTTGCCACACGGGAAGAAGAGTTACCCCGTCTTGAAAATCTCTGGGAGCGCGGACAACAGAATGGCCTGACAGAAATGAAAAAGATTGTAGACGGGCAAATCAAGGAATATGAACCTCATGCAACGGGTTTGGCCGCTTTATTTGTTCCCTACACCGGAATTATTGATTACAGCGAGGTGAGTCAGAAGTATGCAGAGATTTTTACCCAAAGGTACGGAGGAGAAATTTATCTGAACACCAAGGTGTCGGATATTGAACTTAACCGGACGGAAGCAACTGTAATTTCTGAAAAAGGACATTTTTCATCCAAAGTAATAATTAATACCGCTGGTTTATATAGCGATAAAATTGCGTCGCTGGTTCAGAAAAAGCTAAACGTCAGGATTATCCCCTTTCGAGGGGAATATGCTGAGTTAACTGAAGAAAAGAGTTACCTCGTGAAGAACCTGATATATCCCGTTCCCGATCCTGGCTTTCCGTTCCTCGGTGTTCATTTTACAAGAATGATAAACGGGGGAATTGAAGCCGGACCGAACGCAGTTTGGGCATTTAAACGGGAAGGATATAAGAAATCTTCATTCAGGCCTGACGAATTTTGGGAATCGATGGCCTGGCCTGGTTTCAGGAAGGTAATGAGGCAATATTGGAAAACCGGTTTAGGAGAATATTACCGGTCTTATAATAAAAAAGCACTGGTTAAGGCCCTGCAACGGCTGGTTCCGGATGTCCAGGAAAAAGACATTAAATCCGGGGGAGCCGGTGTCCGGGCTCAGGCATGCGACCGAAATGGAGGCCTTATTGATGATTTTTTATTTGTAGAGGACCAGTTTACCCTGAACGTACTCAATGCGCCTTCGCCGGCAGCGACGGCTTCGCTTGCTATTGGGGAGACCATAGCAAAAAAGGCGGTGGCCCGGTTCAATTAAAATACCCTTCACTCAAACACTATTCAGAAGTTTTATTTTTTAATTCTATTTATACATGAATTGCAGACACTGTAACACGGGGTTAGAATATGTATTTCTCGACCTGGGAATAGCCCCACCAACAAACGCCTATTTAAGTAAAGAAGAATTGGCCCAAACAGAAAAAAAGTTTCCTCTCAAACTATTTGTATGCCACAACTGCTGGCTGGTGCAAACGGAAGATTACTCCAAGAGCGATGAGCTGTTCACGAAAGAATATGCTTATTTTTCGTCGGTGTCTTCCAGTTGGCTTGAACATGCATCCCGGTATTCAAAAATGATTACCGACAAACTGAATCTGAATACAAATAGTTTTGTTCTGGAGGTAGCTTCCAACGACGGTTATTTATTGAGAAATTTTGTTGCTGCAGAGATTCCCTGTCTCGGAATTGAACCGACCGACAGTACTGCCGATGCAGCGGAAGCCATAGGTATTCCTGTTCGCAGAGAATTTTTTGGCGAAAACTCCGCAAGAAAACTGGAGCAGGAAGGTAAAAAGGCCGATCTAATTATCGGAAATAATGTGTATGCCCACGTGCCGGATATCAACGATTTTACTAAAGGGCTGAAGGTGGCTCTTAAACCGGGGGGGACCATTACGCTTGAGTTTCCGCATTTGCTCAATCTTATTAAGTACAAACAGTTTGACACGGTTTATCACGAACACTATTCTTACCTGTCTCTTTATACGGTTAGCCGTATTTTTCAACAGGCCGGATTAAAAGTGTACGATGTGGAAGAACTGCCTACCCATGGGGGAAGCCTGAGGGTTTACGGTTGCCATGAGGAAGATATAAAAGAAACAACTTCAGCAGTTCGCGAACTCATTGAGGAGGAGCAAGAATTTGGAATGCAGGATTTGCCTCTCTACCTGAGTTTTCAATCAGAAGCAGACAAAATAACGCATAGTCTGACGGCCTTTTTAATGGAACAAAAACAAAAAGGCAAAACCATCGGGGCTTACGGAGCTGCTGCCAAGGGGAATACATTGCTGAATTACGGAAATATTAAGAATGATTTGGTCTCTTTCGTATGCGATGCAGCCCCGTCGAAACAAGGTAAATATTTGCCCGGAAGTCATATTCCTGTTTTACATCCGTCAAGTATGAATGAGTTAAAACCCGATTGGGTGCTCATCTTACCATGGAACCTGGAACAGGAAATAACAAAACAGCAATCTCAGGTAAAAGAGTGGGGGGGGAACTTTGTAGTGGCCGTTCCCGAATTGAAAATTATTTAAGGTGTAATTTAAATAATGGGAAAAATTTTAGTTACCGGAGCAAGTGGTTTCCTCGGACATGCTTGCCTCGATGTGCTTAAAAATTCTGATTTTGAAATTTTTGCTGTTTATAAAAGTAGAAAGGGAAGCATCAGTTCCAAAGTGAAATGGGTTGAAGCGAACCTGCACGAACCCAAAGAGGTGGATAAATTTTTAAAAGAAATAAGACCGGAATATCTGTTGCACCTGGCATGGGATATGGAGCCTGGCATGAAGCTGGACTCCCATATTCATTTTCCCTGGGTGGATACAAGTATGGCATTAATCCAAAAGTTTGCTGAGACGAACGGGAAAAGAGTAGTAATTGCCGGCTCATGTGCCGAGTATAAATGGGGTAACTATTTATATGACGAAGATACAACGCCTATTCAACCCAGGAATTCTTATGGCCTCAGCAAGAATGAATTGCATCAACAGGTTGCAGACTTTTGTAACCAGGGGGATTTAAGTTATGCCTGGGGACGGGTGTTCTTTACTTTCGGACCCTATGAAAACAAAAAAAGACTGGTATCTCACATTGTTCATTCTATTTTAAAAAATGAAAAGGTTCGAACGACTCACGGGAACCAGGTTTATGATTACCTGTACGTTGAGGATGTGGCCAGGGCTATGATAAATTTATTAAAGAAAGATTTCAGCGGAGCGGTAAACATTTGTTCCGGGGAACCGTTAAAACTTGGAGATTTGATTTTTAAAATAGCAGATCAGATGAATGGCGGGCATTTGGTTGAGCTGGGGGCTTTAAAAGCCAATGGCGACACACCGCAGTATGTGGTTGGTAGAAATCAGCGGTTAAAGGAACTAACAGGCTGGTATCCGCAAACCAGTATTGATTCCGGCATTCAAAAAACCATTCAGTTTATAAAAGATAAAAACCATTTAACATGAGCAATATTGTAATAATTGGTGCAGGGATGGCAGGACTGGGAGCAGCGCACCATTTTAAAGAGAATAATATAAAAGCAACTATTTTTGAGAAGAATAATTATTTTGGTGGCCACGCAGCCACTTTTGAAAAAGACGGATTTATTTTCGATGACGGACCGCACATCTCATTTACAAAGAATGAAAGGCTCCGGAAATTATTCCATGAAAGTGTAAACGGAAAAGTTGAGAATTTTAAGGCGGATGTAAATAATTACTGGAAGGGATACTGGGTTAAACATCCGGCACAGGCTAATTTGCATGGCCTTCCGGACGATTTGGTGGTAAAGATTTTGCGTGAGTTTTTTGAACTCAGCCAACAAAACGGAGGTAAGGTTGAAAATTATAAAGACTGGCTTTACGAATCGTTTGGAGAAACTTTTTCTGAAAATTTTCCGTTTCAATACACCAAAAAATTTCATACAACTACGCCGGATAATCTTGATACTGATTGGATTGGGCCCAGGATGTACAAGCCCGATCTCGACAAAATATTAAAAGGTGCATTATCAAAAAGTACAGAGGATGTTCACTACGTAAGTGATTTTTATTATCCCAGCTACGGGGGTTTTGCCCGGTTTTTCGACCGGTTTCTTGAGCAGACACAGGTGGAGTATGAACATAAAGTGGTAAAAATTGATCCGAAGAACAAACAGATTTCTTTTAGCAATGGAAAAACAATGGCATATGACCATTTAATATCCTCGGTTCCGTTGCCCGAACTGGTGCCCTGCATTGAAGGAGTTCCGGATGAGGTATTGGAAGCCTCCCAAAAACTGGCATGTACCACCTGTGTTTTGGTGAATGTTGGCGTAGCCAGAGACGACATTTCCAAAGCGCACTGGACGTATTTTTATGATCAGGATATTGTATTTTCTAGACTTTCATATCCCCATTTATTTTCGCCCAATAATACCCCTGAAAATTGTGGAAGTATCCAGGCGGAGATTTATTTCAGTAAAAAATATAAACCGTTAACCAGTTCACCGGAAGATTTCATTGAACCCACAATCTTAGATTTAAAACGATGTGGAATTTTGAATGATTCAGATGAAATAATTTACAGGGAAGCCCGCGTTTCCCCGTATGCTAACGTTATTTTTGATCTCGAACGTATTCCGAGCCTCGCTACCGTTCACAATTATCTCAACCAGATAGATATTAAGTATTGCGGGCGTTTCGGAGAATGGGGCTACCATTGGACCGATCAGTCTTTTATCAGTGGAGAAAACGCTGCAGAAAAAGTGTTGGAACAATTGAAGTCTGATGGGATAAACGGAAAATCGTCACTTACAGCAAAATCATCAAAACCGGTGTAGTGTTGTCTGGTTAAATTGAACTATTCCTTTCGCCCTTGATCACAACCCAACAAATTATTTGCTGGTCTTTCAGAGATGACGGGTGCGAAAAAAATGCGCAACGCTGTATTTGACACATCAATATAAATTCAGAATTTTTTCGACAGGAGAAGTATGATTAAAATATTTTTAATGCTGTTTTGCCTTTTCTTTTTTTGGGGAAGTTCATCTGCTCAGGATGAAAAACCGTTTGTTCCTAAAAAAATGAATTATTCCACAACCCAGGCCTTTCATATCACAGCGGGGTATGTGCCAAAGGCCTCGATCAACGCACTAAAAGCAACTTTTGCATTCAATGATTTCTTTTTAAGACGAATTGGTGCATACACTTCAATGGAAAAAGGATTGAACTCCGATTTTTTTACAAACATCTTCGGAATTACCGGGAGCTTGCATAAAAATATTTACATGTGGGGAGGTGTTGAATTTTTTACAAAAAACGGACTGTTGAATAGTGACATTAGCGGACTGGATAAAGTCAGAAAAGAGTTCGGTGTAGGAATTATACTTATTGAAAACCTTTTAATTAAAGGAGGATGGTCCCAATCAGTAGGGCCTACCTTCGGGGCCGGAGTAAGGATCCCAATATAATTTTATTGTAATAGTATTAATTTAAAACAAAGAAAATGAAAAGAATTTTATCTTTTATTGTGATGGGTATTGCGATGCTGCAAATGACAAATGCCCAAGTTGTTGAACTAACGGGAGAGGGAGTTTTCGGTGTAAATCCGTCAACCCTGATGATTTCTGATCCTGGAACTGTAGACAGTGTAGTGGTAGTGGCTGCTGCCAGATTTCATAACGGGGCTGTACCCGCCGATGTGGAATTTTCCGACGCAAATGAAACATACACTGTAAGCTTTAATGAAGCCAATCCGGTTATAACCCAACCGTGGGTTCAGGCAATGATTGATGACGGAACGCTGACATTTGGATATTACACTGCAAAGTTTGACGATGCAGATGCAGCAGGGATTGCACTGGATAATTTCGGACAGGAAGAGTATGTAAGGTCTTTTACTGCATACATCTACAGGTCCGGAGGTAGTCCGGAGATTCACAGCGAAGTGAAGGGGGAACATGCCTTTCTGTTTATCGGTGGCTCCGATCATCCATTGGTTTATAATTTTACCATTCCCACTTCTTCTGATGTTCGCGACGTGATTGTAACCCTTCCTTTTACCGATTTGGAAAGTGAAGACCTTCGGTATGCCAATGTAAGTGTAACAGCAGGTGCACAAACCGTTGAATCGGAATTTGATACCAACAATGCCGGAGATTTGCTGCATCTTGAAACCATTACTGTTCCGAATGTGCCTGGTGATGTTACCGAAGTTACTGTTTCTCTTTATTCACAATTTGGTCCTTCTGTTGCAGGAGGATACGATGAAAAGGACGGCGACTCTTTTGTTACAGGTCCGGCATTGCTGACAACTACATCTGAGGAAGATGAAGAAGAAGGTTGTACGCTTACACAGGGCTACTGGAAAACACATTCAGAATATGGACCGGCTAAAAAAGCGGATCCAACCTGGGATATAATTGGACCTGATACCGAATTTTTCTGGTCTGGGATGTCTTATATTGAAGTGTTGAATACATCGGTAAGTGGAAATGCATATTATATTCTTGCCCATCAGTATATTGCTGCCGAGCTTAACTTCCTGGCCGGCGCCGACAACAGTGAAGTGGTGGATGAATTTGATGAAGCAACCGTTTTATTCAATACCTACACACCCAGTGAAATTGGAAGTTTAGGTGGTAGCGACGCCACAAGGAAAATGTTTGTAGAGCTGGCCGAAGTGCTGGATGACTACAACAACGGAGAAATTGGCCCGGGACATTGCGACGGAGATGAGTGGGAAGGTGAGATGGAAGAAGAAATGGCGATGGCATTTGCTGTTACAATGGAGGCCAGCGTTAGTCCCAACCCGGTAAAAAATAGGGCTAAAGTGAGATTTGTTCCCGTAGTTGACGGAAATGCTACCGTTGAACTTTACGATTCAATGGGGAATTTGAAAGAAATACTGTTCGACCAAAATGTAAGTGCGGAAGGGAAAGTACAACTTACCCTGAATGCAAGTCAGTACAACGAAGGATCTTATATCCTGGTAATCACTAACGGTGCAGTACGGACAAGTATTAAACTGGGAATTGATCATTAATCAACAGATAATAATTTTATTATCAGTGTAGATTCATAACAACAAGGAGAATAAATAGTACTGCAGCTGCTACCTATTGAATAACATACATATCTGTGGCATTAATTTTAGAATTCCTTAAGAGCAGCCGGGTACTTTTATTCTCCTTTTAGAAAACCAAAAAATTTTTCGAACCATTATTACCTAAAAAAATGAGAGTATGATTTTTCAGGAAACTTACCTTAAAGATGCATTTGTTGTCAATCTTGCTCCGCATATTGATAGCAGAGGGTATTTTGTCCGTTTGTTTAGTAAAAATGAATTTAAGGAAATAGGTTTCAATAAAGAATTTGTGCAAGTGAATTATGCCTCAAATACCCAAAAGTACACACTCAGGGGATTTCATTTTCAGTTGCCGCCATTCTGCGAAACAAAACTCATCCGCTGCGTAAGAGGAAAAGTTCAGGACTATATCGTTGATGTGAGAAAGGGATCGCCTACTTTTTTAAAAAGTTTCACTATCGAATTATCGGGAGACAATACGCAGATGTTGTTGGTGCCCGAGGGATTTGCTCATGGATACCTTACACTGGAAGAAGATTCTTCTCTTATCTATTTTCACTCAATGTTATACAAGCCTGGCCATGAGGGAGGCCTGCGTTTTGATGACCCCGTTCTGGGTATTGAAATGCCTGCCGTTCCTGAAATTGTTTCTGAAAAAGATATGCACTGGCCTTATATAAATGAAACACACTTTACAGGGATAAAGACGAGACATCATAGAAAAAGGTACCGTCACATTATTCACTTCCCTCATCGAAAAAGGAGAATATATGAGCCAGAGAAGCACTATTCAGAAAATTGATCGAGAGATGAATTCAGGTCATTTGATGTTTGAACTTGCCAAACGGCTTTACCCCATTTGCAGAAGTATTACAGGCAATGGCGTGAGAGAAACGCTTTCAATTGTAAAGGAGATTATTCCATTGGAAATGGTGGAGGTACCTTCCGGGACCAAAGTTCTTGATTGGGAAGTTCCCGAGGAATGGAACATTGGCGATGCATGGATAAAAAATTCTGCCGGTGAAAAAATAATAGATTTCAAACAATTGAATCTGCATGTTCTTAACTACAGTACTCCGGTAGACCGGCAAGTTGGTCTGAAGGAGTTGAAGGAACATGTGTTTACCCTGCCGGAATACCCGGAATGGGTTCCGTACAGGACTTCGTATTACAACCGGCAATGGGGATTTTGTATGTCGCAAAAGCAGTTGGAGAGCCTGCCGGAAGATAGTTATCAGGTAAAAATTGATTCAGAACTCAAACCGGGATCGCTAACTTACGGAGAGTTTGTGGTGCCGGGTAAGTCAGAGGAAGAAGTACTGTTTAGCTGCCATATTTGTCATCCCTCGCTTTGTAACGATAATTTATCGGGAATTGCTCTGGCAACTTACATCGCGGAATTTGTCAAATCGAAAGCGCTTCATTATACCTACCGGTTTTTATTTATTCCGGGCACTATTGGTTCTATTACCTGGTTGAGCCGGAACGAGGACCTGTTAGAGAAAATTAAATATGGCCTGGTGTTGACACTTTTGGGTGATTCGTCACCTTTTCATTATAAAAAATCGAGAAGGGGAGATGCCGAAATCGACAGGATAATGAACTGGCTGCTTGAAAAGGAAGAAGGTGCCAGGCTGCTCGACTTTTCTCCTTATGGTTACGATGAGAGGCAGTTTTGCTCGCCGGGGTTTAACCTCCCTGTTGGAAGGCTTTCCCGGAAACCGCATGGCGAATTCCCGGAGTATCATACTTCGGCTGATAATCTGGATTTTATTCAGCCGGAGCATTTAAACCGGTCCTACGAATTCTTGTTAAAGGTAATTTCCGTTATCGAAGGCAATAAAAAATGGATAAACCTTAGCCCGAAAGGGGAACCTCAGCTCGGGAAGCGGGGATTATACAAACAGGTAGGAGGAATGGCACAGCAGAAAGATTATCAAATGGCCATTTTATGGATTTTAAATTATTCGGATGGGAATCATTCACTGCTTGATATAGCTAAAAAATCGGGGATTGAGTTTTCAGTATTAAACAAAGCTGCAATGGATTTGCAACATGCTTCATTATTGAAACCGGCATCCTGAAATGAAAAACCTTCAGCATAAAACAGCCTTAATTACAGGGGCAACAAGCGGAATAGGAAAAGCCATTGCCCTGTTGATGGCCCCAAAAGGGTATAACCTTGTTTGTGTCGGACGAAATAGGAAGGGACTGGAACTTTTAAAAAGAGAGATGCCTGAAAATATTTCGTTTTGCAGTTACGAGTGCGATATGGCAGATGAAGAAAAGGTATTGCAAGTATCTCAGCGAATTGTTGCAGAGTGTGGAAAGATCGATATTCTTATCCATTCAGCAGGGAGTATCATAATAAATCCGGTTATTACATCGACTTTAGAGGAGTACAATTCCATATTTGGTTTAAATGTAAAAGCTCCTTTTTTGATAACAAAACTGTTTTTACCCTTGCTGAAGGAAAACCGGGGACAGATTGTATTTATTAATTCGAGTGCCATTCAGCGAGCCATCCCGAACGCGAGTTTATATTCAGCATCAAAGTTTGCATTAAAAGGTTTTGCCGATTGTTTAAGGCAGGAAGTTAACCGATTTGGAGTGCGCGTTATTTCGGTTTTTCCGGGGCAAACAGACACTCCCATGCAAAAAAAATTGTATGAGAACGGAAACAAAAAATATATACCTGAAAATTTGATACAGTCGGCTGACGTCGCTTCTTTGGTTATTCACGGTCTGGAAATGCCGGAAACTGCTGAAGTGACTGATTTATATGTAAGGCCAATGATTTCTTACATACAAAACAAAATTTAATTGACTAACGCCGTCTTAAAAGGTAGCAATTTAAAGACTGTTGACATGAAAGATTTTTCAACATTAAAAAAGAACTTAAAAAAAGATTTTTCAAATCTTAAAAAGATAAAAGTAGCTGTTTTGGGAGATACTGCCACGCAGTTTCTCGTTCAAGCTATCCGGGGAGAAGGGTTTGAAGAAGGATTCGATCTGGAAATATGGGAAGCCGATTTCAATCAGATTGAACGCCAGGTTTTAGACCATACTTCCGAGTTATATGAATTTAACCCTCAGATTGTTGTCATTTTCCAATCATCCCATAAGCTTTTGGGAAAATACAATAAACAGAAGCCGGAGAAACAAAACCAATTCGCTTTAGGTGAGTTGGAACAGATTAAAGATTTAACGTCGAATATTACTGGTGCCCTGGAAGCGAAGTTGATCTATTACAATTATACTGAAATAGACGACGCTGTTTTTGGGAATTTTGCCAATAAAACGCCAGGGTCGTTTTTGTTCCAGTTACGCAAACTGAATTATGAGTTGATGTGCCTGGCATCTGAAAACCCGAATATCTACCTGTGCGATATTTCTTCGGTACAAAACCGGTTGGGGAAGGTTGATTTTTTTAAACCTTCCATTTATATCAACACCGAAATGGTTTTGAACATTGATGCATTGCCCGCAGTGGCGTCTGCCACCGTACGTTTGATTTCGGCTCTTCAGGGTAAAATAAAAAAGTGTGTTATTTTGGACTTGGACAATACCCTTTGGGGTGGAGTTATTGGCGACGATGGACTGGAAAATATTCAGATTGGAAGCCTGGGAATTGGTAAGGCATTTACCGAATTTCAGTATTGGATTAAAAAGCTTAAAAACCGGGGGGTTATAGTTGCCGTGTGTAGTAAAAATACAGAATCGGTAGCCAAAGAACCTTTTGAAAAGCATCCGGATATGGTGCTGAGGCTGGACGATATTTCAGTTTTTATCGCCAACTGGGAGAACAAAGCGGATAATATCAGGCAGATACAAAGTATCCTGAATATCGGTTTCGACTCTATGGTTTTTTTAGACGATAATCCTTTTGAAAGAAATATTGTCAGGGAAAATATCCCGGAAATTTGTGTTCCGGAATTACCCGAAGACCCGGCCGATTATCTGGAATATTTGTACTCGCTGAATCTGTTTGAAACGGTGTCGTATTCAAAAGAAGATGCTGACAGAACCAAATTGTATCAGATAGAAGCACAAAGGGTTTCCAATCAGAAAAAATATACCAATGTTGACGACTTCCTGAAAAGCCTCGATATGTATTCCCTGGTTGAACCATTTAATAAATTCAATACGCCCAGGGTAGCACAGTTGACACAACGTTCCAATCAGTTTAACTTAAGAACCATCCGGTACACCGAGGCTGATATTGAACGGATTTCAGCATCCGGAGAGCATCACTCTTTTACCTTTACCCTTGAGGATAAATTTGGCGACAACGGTTTAATATGCGTTGTGATTTTAAAACAGGAAAGCAGCGATGTGCTGTTTGTTGATACCTGGCTCATGAGCTGCCGCGTATTAAAACGCGGAATGGAGAACTTTGTATTGAATATACTTGTTGACTTTGCATTGGAGATGGGATTCTCCACTTTGAAAGGAGAATATTTGCCCACTGCAAAAAATGCCATGGTTAAAGACCATTATGCTGATTTGGGATTTGAAGAAGAAGATGACTCCTGGATTTTAAATGTTTATGAGTACAAGAGAAGAAGAAATTACATAAAACCAAAAAAAGAATTACAATGGACAGAAGTGAAATACTAAAAGTGATCAATGATATTTTTATAGAAACCCTGGACAATGAGGAGATAGAGTTGAGCGAAGATTCCCAGGCATCGGATGTGGAAGATTGGGATTCATTATCGCATATCCAGTTGGTTGTGGAGGTAGAAAAACATTTTAAAATCCGTTTTACTTCCAAAGAAATTCAAAGCTGGGGCAATGTGGGAGGTATGATTGATTCTGTCGTTGCCAAATTATAACCCCTGAAAAAGAAGAAAACCTATAATGATTCAATTGGAATTTCATCATACCGGCATTTTAGTTAACAGTATTGAAAATTCGCTGCCCCATTATTCCCGGATATTTGGCGCCGAAAGTATTTCAGAAGTCTATTCCGTTTCGTCTCAAAAAGTAAAAGTCTGTTTTGTGAAAAACGGGGAAAGGAGCTTCCTGGAACTGGTGGAACCGCTGAGTGAAGATTCGGTCGTGACTAAAATGCTAAAAAAAAGAATAAGTTATTACCACGTAGGATATAAGGTGAAAAATGTGCAGAATGCCATAAAGGTTTTGGAAGAAGAGAACTATAAGGCGTTGAGTATTTTCAATTCGGAAGCATTTCAGGGAAAACCGTGTGTGTTTTTGTTTACACCCGAAGGGCATCTGGTTGAATTGATTGAAGAATAAAATATTAAATATGATTTTTACATCGACATCATTTTTAATCTTTTTTACCCTATTTTACCTGCTTTACTGGTTTGTTACAAACAAAAATCTGAGAATACAGAATCTGTTGCTGCTGGCGGGAAGTTATTTTTTTTATGCCTTGGCCGACTGGCGCCTTCTTGCCTTTTTAGTAGCTGTTTCAGCCTTAAATTATTTTTTAGGAATTTACATTGAAAAAACAGAGAATCAACTCAGGAAACGTTTGTTGCTTAATGTCGGATTAATCCAGGGACTGGGAGGATTGATATATTTTAAATATTTCAATTTTTTTATCGCTTCGTTTAACGAGGTTTTACAGTCTTTGCATTTCAATGTTCATGTAAGAACCCTGCAAATATTACTTCCCCTTGGCATCAGTTTTTTTACGTTTAAAACCATCAGTTATATTCTGGATGTATACAAGGGAAAAATAGAAGCGACAAAAGATTGGCTGGTTTTCTTTAATTATGTATCGTTTTTCCCGACCATATTGTCGGGGCCGATTGATAAAGCCAGGGCTTTTGTTCCCCAGTTGCAGAAAAAAAGGGTATTTGAATACAGTCTGGCAGTTGACGGAATGCGTCAGATACTGTGGGGAATGTTTAAAAAAGTTGTTATTGCAGATAACATCCTTGTTTACACCGATCAGATTTTTAGCAACTACGAAAGTTTATCCGGCAGTACTTTACTGTTAGGTGCTTTTTTATATACAATTCAGCTCTATGCCGACTTTTCCGGCTATTCTGATATGGCAATCGGGTTGGGCCGATTATTAGGATTTAATGTTGCAAAGAATTTCAACTTCCCGTTTTTTGCCCAGAATATTGCGGATTTTTGGCGCAAGTGGCATATCTCTCTAACCAGTTGGCTTACAGAATATGTATTTACACCTTTAAGCATTGCGTTCAGGGATTATGGCAAACTCGGATTGATTTTAGCTATTCTGATTAATTTCGTTTTGATCGGGATTTGGCATGGCGCCAATTGGACTTTTGCGGTTTTCGGATTTTTGCACGGCTGCTATTTTATTCCCCTCATTTTGAGAGGAACCATGAATAAAAGGAAGAAAATAGCAAAAGGCAAAGTCCTGCCCTCTTTCAGAGAATCTTTGAATATGGGAGCAACCTTTTTATTAGTGATGCTCGCGAATATTATTTTCAGGGCCGACAATATTGGCCATGCCTGGGGATACTTTTTATCCATCCTGTCCAACCCCTTGTTTTCTTTTTCAACTGCGGGGATGGAAGGGATAAATGTAAATCCGCATCTTTTAATTATGCTGGGTTTAAGTATTGTCATGCTTATTTTCGGATGGTTTCAGCGCAACAAAGAGCACGCCCTGCAATTTCAGGATATGAAAACAAGCAGGGCATTTCGCTGGAGTATCTATTATTTGTTGGCGGTGGCTATTATTTACTACCAGAGTAGCTACAAGCAATTCATTTATTTTCAGTTTTAAACAAGATGAATAAATTTATCTTCAAAATAATCATTTTTGTTATTCCTGTATTGGGCCTGTATGTTGTTGAAGGTTTTCTTCCTTCTTTTACATTTACTTACCGGCCATGGGAGGCTCTTGATTTTCAAACAAAGTTCGATTTCGAGCGGACTTTTTATCCCAATAAGAAGGTTCAGATGGAAGCGGTAGGGCAGTTGTGCCATCACACACCACATGCCATAGTAAAAGAGGAAACCTGGAAAACGGACAAATTGGGAAACCGGAATGACACCTTTATCCAGAACCCCGATGTTCTGATTATCGGTGATTCGTTTATGGCAGGGTGCTGTGTTACCCAGGATTCAACGATTACCAACCTGTTGAAGTCTGAACTGGGAGATGAAACGAAAATTTATAACATTGCGCCGGGCGAATTTTCCAGGGCCGACTATTATTTAAGTAGCGGGATAATCGAAAAACCCGACCTGATAGTATACTCCAAGTCAGAAAGGTATGTTCCGAAGTCTTTGGAGGAATACAAGGATTCACGTTCCTTAAAAACAGATTTGAAAAAGCTGTTTGAAAATAATTCTACGTTTTCGGGAATTAGCGTTTTTTTGGATAAGGCATTACGGCATTATTCGAAAAACTGGCTGCAGGCACGGTTAACCAACCAAAACGGAGACGGGGTTCCCGGAGTGGAAGGGAGCGGAATGTTTTTCTTTAATACCGCCGCCCAGGAAGACGACCCAAACCTTGTTCGCAACACTGACACAGATTTGGAAAGGACAAAAAACAATATTGTTTCCTACAAGGAATATTGCGATGCAAACGGTATCGATTTCCTTTTTCTTCCAATGCCCAATAAAGCAACAGTTTATTATGAATATGTACCTTTTAAAGAGCAGCCCGACTATCTTTTTAAACTGGATTCAATGCTGAGGGCTGAGGGGATAACAACCGTGAATACATTGAAACTATATAATGATTACAGAGAGTCGAATGATAAATTGCTTTACCATCTCGATGATACCCACTGGAATTCAACCGGGGTGTATCTCGTTTCAAAGGAACTGGCTGGCACCATTGAGAATTCCAGGCTTTTGGCCCGGGAGTAATTCTCATCATTCTGGTTCGATTTAACTCAGAAGTTAAACTTTATAAATACATCAATTATGGATTATACGAATCTGTTAACCATCGCGATGCCCGTTTACGAGCGGAAAGATTACTTTTTGGAAGCGTTGGAAAGCGCAATAAACCAAACAGTAAAATGCGAGATAATCGTTGTGGATAACTGTTCTTCTCATGACTACTTTAAAAATATTTGTGAAGAAAAAGGGATAACATATTACCGGAATGAAACCAATATCGGGATGAACCCGAACTTCAACCGCTGCTTTGAACTGGCAGGAACAGAATATGTAATGACTTTACAGGATGACGATATTTTAGCTCCAAATTATGTGGAATCTTTTTTGAAAGCCCATACAAAACATCCCGATATCGACGTGTTTTTTACTGATTTTGTTCGGAATACACCCAACGGAAAATTGCCTCACCGGCATGTGCTTCCGTTCGGATATATGAAAAACGGTCAGAAGGTAATTGAGTATGCCGTAAAGTATAAATTAGGCTTCCCTTATCTGAACAGCTCGATAAAAAGAGAAAAGTTTACTGGTTTTTATACTGCATATTCCGGGAGTAATGACTGGGTATGGATTTACGATAATGCAGACAAGTTTGTTTTTTACGGCGATTCCAGGGTGCTTTACCAGTTCAGGCAGCACGACCAGCAGGATACGAAAAACAATATGTTACGATACCGGTTTACGCTGCCATATATTTATGATGCCATACTTAAAGAAAAGGCAAACGATCCGGAAATTAAAAGAAAAGCTTCACTGAACGCTTTCTGGGCGCTCATCCAGCTAAAGTCAGTTGCCGGAAGAAAAATCGTTAACGACTTTATAAAGGAAGAAAATATATTTAGCATTTATCTGAAAGAAAAGTTGAATTCGGACAGGTTAATCAGAACGATATTCTATATGCCGAGTAATTTTGTGTACCTGGTTTACCGGTCGTTAAGAAAAGTAGGCCTGACCGGATAAATTTATTTTCGAATGGATATTAGCTTAAATAATCTCATTTTAACGTTTAAAGGGAATACCAGGGGAGCAAAGGCCAAGAGGCAAATAGTTTACTCATTTTTTATCCAGATTCTGAGCGTTTTAATTGGCTTGCTTTATGTACCGTTGTTGCTGGATTTTCTAACACAGGAGAAATACGGAATATGGATAACACTCACTTCCATTTTAGGCTGGTTCAGCTTTTTCGATATTGGGTTGGGAAACGGGCTCCGGAACAAACTGGCCGAAGCCCTGGCTAAAGGGAACAAGGATTTAGGAAAAAAATACATCAGTACAACTTATGCCATCCTGATTGGCATATTCAGCGTGGTGCTGGTGGTATTCCATTTGAGCAATTTCTTTTTAAACTGGAATTCGATACTTAACACGAAAACGATTGATAACAGCGAACTATATGTTCTGACATCCATTGTTTTTACCTTTTTTATTTTTCGTTTTATTGTCCAGTTAATTTCGGTGATATACCTGGCCGACCAAAAGCCATCGGCGACAAAAATGATGAATACGGGTGGAAACCTGGTGGCATTTATTATTGTTTTAATACTTACCCGGCTTACTTTAAAAGGCGATCTTGTTCTGTTGGGTACTATCATAAGTGCTGTTCCGGTGTTGCTTTTTGTTGTGGTTTCAATAACGTCATTTAATACCCGGTACAAAGCGCTGAAGCCTTCGGTAAAAGCAGTTGATTTTAAGCTGAGTAACGGGTTGATAAATCTTGGGGCTAAATTTTTCTTTTTACAAATTGCGTATATCGTGGTTTTTTCTACTTCCAATATTTTTATTACGCAGTTTTATGGTCCCGGGGAAGTTGCTGTTTACAACGTTGCTTTTAAATACTTTCAGATTCCGGTAATGGTTTTTTCAATTGTAATGAGCCCGATATGGTCTGCGGTAACAGACGCTTATACAAAATCGGATTACGGGTGGATGAAAAGAACATTGAAACAGTTGAATGTCCTGTCGTTACTTTTTATTGCAGGAATTGTTTTGATGGTAGGAATAAGCGACTGGATTTATGGTATTTGGGTAGGGGACAAGATTACAGTCCCGTTCAGCCTGTCGGTTACACTTGGAATTTATTCTTGTTTACAAATTTTTGTGGCGCCCTATTCTAGTTTTATAAATGGAATTGGAAAATTGAAATTAACGCTTTCCCTTACTTTTGTGGGGATTGCCACTTATTTGATTCTAATTTATGTTTTTGGAAATATTTTTAAAAACAGTACCGGAATAGTTTTAGCCATCATTTGTACGCACACAATCGGGGCGGTCATTCAGCCCACACAAACATATAAGTTGTTGAACAAAACAGCCAAAGGGATTTGGAATAAATAGCATGTTAAGATTATGAAGATACTTTGGATTACGAATTCTCCTTTTCCCGATGTCTCCAGTGATTTAAAGCTGAAAGACGCTGCAAAAGGCTTGATATATTCTTCGGCAAACGCATTGCTTCAGCAAAACGATGAAATAGAATTGGCGGTGGTCTCCTTTTATAATGGGAAAAGATTGGAGAAGCTGGTTAAAAACAGAATTACCCATTACCTCCTTTCCAGCAGTTTCCGGTTTACAGCGCGCAGCGACGGCGATACATACTGGCAGGAAATAAAAGCGGATTTTCAACCCGACGTTATACATATTCATGGTTCTGAATATTTCCATTCCTATTCCTGGGTAAAAGCCTGTGGGCCTGAAAAGGTGGTTTTATCCATCCAGGGGTTGGTAAGTGTTTGTGATCGGTATTATTACGGAAATATAGCTAAAGGGGATCTGATAAAGTACACAACACCGCGGGATTTGGTGCGGTTTGATACGTTCTTTTCGAAACGCAGGAACATGCAAAAAAGAGGGGAACACGAAAAAATGCTCATAGAAAAAACGAACCATATTATTGGGAGGACTTCATGGGACCGGGTGCACATTTGGGCAATAAACCCGGATGCTACCTACCATTTTTGCAATGAAACGTTAAGGTCTTCATACTATGAAAACAAATGGTCTGTAGAGAATTGTACCCGGTACAGTATTTTTGTCAGCCAGGCAAACTACCCGATAAAGGGTTTTCATCAGTTGATAAAGGCATTACCTGTTGTGTTAAAATATTTTCCCCAAACGAAAGTTTACGTTGCCGGAACAAATTATTTTTCGAACAGGGGAATAAGGCTAAACGGCTACGGTAATTATATAAATTCATTAATAAAAAAATACAAAGTTTCCGGGCACATTGAGTTTACCGGATTTTTATCAGAAGAGAAGATGTGCCGGCAGTATTTGGATGCGCATATTTCCGTTTGCCCTTCAGCAATAGAAAATAGCTCCAATTCCATAGGCGAAGCGCAATTGCTGGGGGTACCCTGTGTTGCATCATATGTAGGCGGCACACCCGACTTGATTGAGCATGGCGAAACCGGGTTGTTGTACCGTTTTGAGGAAGTTGAAATGCTGGCTTCCCATATTTGTAAAATATTTGGAGATGATAGCCTGGCGCAAAAAATCTCTTCGAATGCAAGGGTTTCTGCTTCTCAGCGTCATAATAAAGAAGAGAATGCAGCAAGCCTTTACAGGATATATTCGAAGATTGTTGCCTCCCCAAATTAAAACAAGGATATATGCTTATTAGAAATATTCTGACCAAAGTTATTTTATTTACGCTCTTGCCAATTTCCATTTTTTCGCTACAGCGTTTTTCGTTGCCGCGGCCAATTGGCGGCACTGCTTTTTGGTGGGGTGTTCAGTTTTTAATATTGGTATTGTACTTTATTGCCGCGTTTATGTTTTTTAAGAAAGAAAACAAGCGCTCAATTCTTGCGGTACATCTTTTAATGCTTTGGAATATAATCAGTATTGTAAGGGGCGTTTTTGTTGCGGAGATATATTGGGATTGGAAAGGGTTGATTGTGAATGCATTTGCGCTTCTTCTGCCGGTAATTATATACATCGTATCAGATAAGAGGATATTGCAGTCGTTGTTATCGTTTTACATCAAATTTGTTTTGCCTTTTTCGCTTCTTATTACAATTACGCTGCCTTTCGGAACGTGGCAGCTGTATTTGTTCCCTGTCGTGCTTTTAATGTTGTTTTTTCCGGTGGTTAAAACACATTGGAAGGTCGTTTTGACGGTGCTGACATTAATCGGTATTCTTGAATTTTCAGCCAGAAGCAGTATTATCAAATTCAGCATTCCGGTGCTTCTTTTGGGATTGTACTATTTTCGGTTTTTTATCGCCACCGAATTAATTATTAAAGGGGCCCGCAACGTATTTATGATTTTACCATGGTTTCTTTTTGTGTTAGGAGTTACGGGAATATTTAACGTATTCGATATAAAACAGTATTTAAAAGCAGATTATGTGGCCGAAACAACTACCACTGAGGGAGAGGTAAAAAAGCAAAATATAACAGATGATTCGCGTACGTTTATGTACAGAGAGGTTTTACAATCTGCCCAAAAGAATAATTACTGGTGGTTTGGCCGCAGTCCGGCGAGGGGGAATGAAACCAAGGCTTTTGGAGAAAAGATGGTGGAAATAACGGGCCGAAGGGAACGGCTGAGAAATGAAGCAAATGTACCGAATATTTTTACCTGGACGGGTATTGTTGGTTTGGCTGCATTCTTCTTTCTTTTTTACAAAGCTTCGGCGCTGGCCATTAACAAATCAAATAATATCTACAGCAAATTAATCGGGTTATACGTGGCTTTTCGCTGGATGTATGCCTGGGTTGAAGACCCTTATTTGTTTGATATGAACACATTTACTATTTGGATTATGATTGGGATTTGCTTTTCCGAATCTTTTAGGAAAATGAGCAATCTTGAAGTTAAATTATGGGCACGGGGTATTTTCGATAAAAGGTACATCAGGTACATGGAATATATCAAAGAAAAGTTTCCCAAAGAATATACCCGGATTAAATCTGCATCGTTTTGATTGAAATACAGGAAAATACGCATAAAATCGCCGTGTTGCTTACTTGCTTCAACCGGCGCGAGAAAACGTTAAGTTGCCTTAACTCGTTATTTGGAGCTTCTATGCCCGAACCGTATGTTGCCGAGGTGTTTTTGGTAGATGATGGTTCAACCGATGGCACAGGCAAGGCGGTAAAAGAACAGTACCCGCAGGTAAATATAATTTCCGGCAATGGGGATCTTTTTTGGAACAGGGGAATGAACCTGGCCTGGAAAACCGCTGCCGAAAGAAAGGATTTTGATTTTTACCTGTGGTTGAACGACGATGTGGTTTTACACGAAGATTCCATTGAAATGCTGATGCAGGATTTTCAGAAAACCGGCACGCAGAAAGCCATCGTTGTGGGGGCATGCTGCTCGCAAACGGGAGAAGCAACATACAGCGGTTATGTCAGCCTGAGAAAAAAAAGGATGGTAAAACCCACCGGAGAGGTGCAATTGTGTGATTATTTTAACGGGAATGTGGTTCTTATTCCTACACCGGTTTTTGAAAAAGTTGGATTTATGGACCCGGTTTTTCATCACGGGCAGGGAGATTTCGACTATGGTCTGCGGGCCCAAAAGGTGGGAATAAACTCATGGGTAAGTTCAGGTTTTGTGGGAGTGTGTGAACGGCACAGTGAATTGCCCCGGTGGTGTAACCCGGCCTATTCTTTGCTGGCACGCTGGAAAAGTTTTAAAAGTCCGCTGGGAGGCAGGCCAAAATCAACCTTCATTTTTCAGCGGAAATATATGGGATTGCCTTTGGCAATGTTTCATTATTTTACCATTCATTTAAGATTGATATTCCCTAAAATCTGGTACTTAAAGTCAAACGATTAAACACAATACAGGATGGATAAGAGAGAAATGGACCCGGTTAACACAAACGTATTGCACCAGTTGTAAAATATGAAACCATTTATTTTAATTGGGTTAACTCCCCAGGGATTATCAATGTTGAGGCTTTTGTCAAGAGCAGGATATAAAGTGATTGCTTTTACGAATACGAAAAGCGCAGTAGGGTACGGAAGTAAGTATGGTGAAAAGTATGTATTTAATTCCATTGAAGATTTAAAAACACGTATTACAAAGATCACAGGTGAGTATGAAGGAAAGCTTCATTGTATCATAACCTCCGGTGAATTATTGTCTTTTGTTTTAAACGGTTACCCTGAACTTTATGATTTGTGTGAAGTGCAATCGGGTCCGCTGGAGTTAATCAAAATGTTGTCGAATAAGAAGAAAATGTATGAATTTGCAGCGTCAAAAGGGTTGAACTGTGCAAAACATACCATACTAAGAGATTACGTAAGCGGGGAGTTGAGCTTTCCGGTAATTCTGAAACGTAATATAGAAGTGCCTTTATTTTTTAAAACGAAAAAAATAGAATCGGAAGAAGAGCTAACCCGTTTTATGCTGAAGATAGAGAGGCATAATTTTCAGCATATTCTGGTGCAGGAATACATTACCATTGAAAAGTTTAAAGAAATTTCTATTCAGGCTTATCTGCACCAGGGGGAAATGAAAGGTTGTTTTTTGTGCTACCAGGAACGGAGATTATCAAGCGGAATCACCTCGTTTTTGAAAGAGGTAAAAGAGCCTGACGTTTTAGCGATGGTAACTGAAAAGACCCGGACGTTTTTTAGTAACACCGGGTATACCGGGTTCTGTGAACTCGAATTTATATATGATTTAAACACGAGAGACCTTCATTTTATTGAAGTAAATACGCGGGCATGTGGACTTCACAGCGTATTAAATAAAAAATTCAGTAACCTGCAGGAGGTGTTGCTGCATATTGACAATCCTCCGGAACTGGAGAGTCGTTCCGGTACCATTTCCTGGATTAATGTAGGACGCGATGTAAAAGCGCGGATACAGAAAAAAGACATAAAAAATCTGCTGCAGTTTTTTACCTCCAAGCATGACATTTGGGACATAAATGATTTAAAACCATTTTTTTACCAGATTATTAAATAGAATAATGATTAAAAAGATTTACATCTATCTCCAAAGTGGAGGTTTTTTGGAGGTTGCTAAATATGCCTTTATTGGAGTTAAAAAGATTTTTTATTACAAATCAGAAACGATATTTTATTTTTTGGATAGAGAACATCTAAATGATACTTATACGATAAAAAATTCATCGGTTGTTTTTAAAACGATTAAAAATGTGTCTGATTTGCAAAAGATTGATTTTGACAGAATAAAAGTTTTAAACCACAGGAAATGGTTTGAGAAAGGTAGTTTGGCCATCATTGGATTTAGCTCTTCTGTTCCTGTTTCATTTACATGGATGCATTTTTATTCTCATTGTATTTCAGGTGTGTGCACAATTAAACTTTCACCTGAACAATGCTGGGCAGGACCTTCATTCGTAATCAAATCCCAGAGAGGGAAAAAAATTAATCAGGCTCAAAAGAGATATTTAATCAGGAGCGTTCCCGAATCCATAAGGTATTTTCTTACCTCAGTAAACAAGAAAAATATTGCGTCTATAAAATCTCTTGAAAAGATTGGGTTTAGCGAGGGGCTTAGAATCATAAGATACCACGGAATCTTTCAACATAGGAAACCTGAAGTTGTTTATAAGAATGACGGCGACTCCATTTTTAAGATTAAGCTATGAATTTTGTTTTGACCCTCGATTACGAGTTATTTGGAGATGGTTCGGGAAATGTGTTCCGGCACATGATTGAACCGACAAACCGGGTATTGCAAATTTGCGATAAATACGGTATTAAAACCACCCTGTTTCTGGAGGTGGTTGAATACCTGAAACTAAAGCAGGAATGGGACCGGGGGAATACGATGGGGTATCAAAACAACCCGGTGGAAGCCATCGAAAAACAGCTGCAGGATGCTGCCGTAAACGGACATGATATTCAGTTACATATTCATCCGCAATGGGTGGATGCCCGGTATGAGAACGAGGAATGGAAAGTTGACCTTTCAAACTGGAGGTTGGGCAGTTTTCGTGAAACAGGAGGATATACCATTGAACGTTTGCTGGAAGAGGGTAAAAGAACCATTGAGAGCATTATTTGTCCGGTCTTGCCTGATTACGAATGTATTGCGTTGAGGGCAGGCGGATATAATATTATGCCTTCCGATACTGTTTACAAGGCCATGAAAAAGACCGGATTAAAACTTGATAGTTCTGTATTTCCGGGTGGTTATGAAGAAGGAGAACTGTCGAATTATGATTACCGTTTTGTGTCGGACAAACTCGATTACTGGTGGGCCAATCCTGAAGATATGACCCAAATGTCAGGCAATCATCGGGAAATACTTGAGGTTCCCATTTTTGCAATGAAAGACCGGCGTTGGAGAAAAGTATTCAATTATCACCGGCTCAAGTCCATGTTTTTAAGTACAAAACCGGCAACCAGTTCATTGTCTAAATCGAAAACGGGAAAAATGTCGTATGGCGAGAAGATTAAATTTCTTTGGGAGAAGGAGTCGTTCACCTGGGACTTTTTTCTTTACGGTACTGGCTTACACCATCGTTTTTTTAACTATATCGATAATAAACTCTCTAAAGAAAGAAATTACGTTGTTTTAATAGCTCATCCTAAAAGCCCTTTTAACGAAAAGGCATTTAAAAACCTGATAAAAAGGGTTAATAAACGAAACGGGAGTTTTAAAACAATGGCCCGTTGCTATACTGAAATGAATCCCCAAAACAACCATTGATAAAAGGTATATGAAAAACATTTTACTTTTAACTTCTGTTTATCCTGTAGAAGACTTTTCCAAGGACTCAACGCCTGTTGTCCACTATTTTGCAAAGGAATGGGTTCTTCAGGGATATAATGTGCAGGTTATTCATAACCATAAATATTATCCGCGCATTGTATATTTTCTGATCAACTTATTTAAAAATATCATATCAAAATATTATAAGTTTATCTTCAATACAAAAGGGCAAATAGAGGAAAGGCACTACACATTAGACAATGTAAAGGTACACCGGCTACCTATTCTCAAAAGGTTCCCCAAATCGTTGTACACGCAGAAGAGGCAAAAGAGACAACTTGAAAAAATTATAAGGCTTGTTGAGTCTCAGCATTTTTCTCCTGATGTTATTATTGGCCACTGGCCCAATCCGCAACTGTTTTTGGTGAGCGAATTGGCGAAAATTTACCGGGTACCTGCCTGTATGGTGATGCACACTGATGTTGAAACCATTGACAAGATGTATGGGAAAAAGGCGAAAGAAATGATCGATACGATTGATATATGGGGATTTCGTTCTGTTGAAATAAAGAACAGGTTTGAAAGTGAATATGGAAAAGTAAACAAATCGTTTCTCTGTTATTCCGGTATCCCGGAACGTAATACAAAGCCGCCGCAAAGGACATTTGAAAATGGGATTAAAAAATTTCTTTTCGTGGGGTTTCTTATTCCACGTAAGCACCCTGAAACGTTGGTTAAAGCTGTAAACAATGCTTTCCCGGGAGAAAACTTCCACATCACTTTTGTAGGGGAGGGAAGAGAAAAACGAAATATTGAAAGCCTGGCAGGGAGATTAGGCATTAAAGAGAAAGTATCGTTGCCGGGGCGTTTATCCCGTGAAGAAGTGTTTGAAATGATGAAAGATTCCGACTGCTTTATCATGGTAAGCAAGCCCGAAACATTTGGGTTGGTTTACCTCGAAGCCATGAGCATGGGATGTATCACCATCGGCTCAAAAGGGGAAGGAATCGACGGGGTAATCCGGCACGGAGAGAATGGGTTTCTTTCTAAAGCGGGAGATCATGGTGAACTGGCAGAACTTTTAAGGAAGATTTCTGGTTTATCTGCCAATGAGTTATTGACACTTTCAAACAACGCCATTCACACCGCATCAGAATTAACTGACGGGAAAGTAGCAAAAAATTATATAGAATCTGTAAAAGCTGTAAAATCGTTTCAAGAATATGAAGAACCAGCCGAAGTTTGAACTGTTGGATTCATTCCTTCAACTAAAAAAGTATTGCGAAAATGAAAATTATAAAGGCTGGGATCCTTACGACGGGCTTAACTCAGAGATTTTTCAGTCTACGCCACTGAAGCGTTGGAGCCTTGCCAGGCTGGCCTGGATTCAGGTATTTAAACGTAATCCGGTAAATCTGCGGAAGCTGGTTTTAATTAATAAAGACTACAATTCAAAAGGTATTGGGTTGTTTCTTACAGGCTACTGTAACTTGCACAAAATGGCGGAAAAAGGAGACAACCGGTTCGGAACAAGTGAAGAAATTAAGGCAAAAATTAAAGAATTGGCAGAGTTGTTAATACATATTCAATCCAGGGGGTATTCCGGCGCTTGTTGGGGGTACAATTTCGACTGGCAGAACCGGGTATTTTTTCAGCCCCGGTACACTCCTACGGTAGTGGCCACCTCGTTTTGTGCCGATGCTTTATTTAATGCCTATGATATTACCGGAGAGGAAAAGTACCTTGAAACCGCACTGTCATCTGCCAGTTTCCTGATGAATGATTTGAACAGAACAGGGCGTGGAGGGAATTTTCTTTTTTCCTACTCACCCCTGGATCATTCCCAGGTTTACAATGCCTCCCTTTTGGGAGCCCGGCTGCTGGCGCGTTGTTACCAGTATGATAAGAATGAGGATTACCGGGAGCTGGCTGGGCAGGTGGTAAATGCATGCCTCGATGTTCAGCAGCCAGAGGGTTCGTGGGTGTATGGTGCTGCCTGGAATCAGCAGTGGGTCGACAGTTTTCATACCGGTTTTAACCTTGAATGTATTTGGGAATATATGCAATATACCGGCGATAATTCTCCCCTAAATTCTTTCCGGAAAGGAATGGAGTTTTATCTCGATAATTTTTTTCTTGAAAACGGGGTCTCAAAATATTTCCACAACAAAACCTATCCGGTAGATATTCATTCGCCTGCCCAACTGGCAGTAACATTGGCAAGAACAGGGTTGCTGGAGTCACGGGTTGATTTAACCAACCGGGTTTTAAACTGGACCGTAGCCAACATGCAACATGCAAAAGGCTTTTTTTATTACCAGATGAAACAAGGCATATCGTCTAAAATACCGTATATGAGGTGGGCACAGGCATGGATGTTTTATGCCTATTCATGGTACTTCAGCAAACACAATGAAACAAAGGGAAGATGAAGATTTGGATTGATTTTATTAATACACCACAGGTTTCTTTTTGGATTCCTTTTATCAGGGAGTTTGAAAAGGAAAACCACCAGCTTATCCTTACCTGCCGCGATTCGGGCAATACAGTGGCTTTACTCCGCTTGAACGGGTTAAAGTTCCATGTGATAGGCGAGGGCGCCGGGAAAGGGAGGTGGCAAAAAATGTTGTTGTTTCCAAAAAGGTTGTTCAAACTGTACGCTTTTATGCGTAAAAACAGGCCCGATATGGCAGCCAGTCAAAGCAGTTTTTACCAGCCGATAGTTAGCCGGGTTCTGGGAATTCCCTGCTTATATACCAACGACAACGAGCATGCAAAAGGCAACTTGTTTGGTTTTTGGTTTGCAAGTAAGGTTATCCTGCCAGTGGCTTTTCAACATGAAACGTTTGTGAAAAAACGGATGCTGAAATCGAAAGTTTCGTTTTATCCCAGCGTAAAAGAAGCCATTTATCTTTCGCAGCAAAGCAGTTTGTTGTCAATGAACGGGACTGTCAGGGATGTTGTTTATTTCAGGCCGGAACCGTGGTCGGCGCAATATTACAAAGGGCCGTTGAATTTTTTCGATGACATTTTGCTTCAGCTGGCTTCCGAATATAAGGTGGTGGTTTTGCCTCGCGATAAAAACCAGACAGACCACTATAACCAGCAGAAATTTGGGAAGCTTACAGTGGCCGAAAAACCGCTTACCCTAAAAGAAATTGTCAATACCTGTAAACTTTTTATCGGGGCGGGCGGATCAATGACACGGGAACTGGCTGTTCTGGGAATTCCGGTAATTTCAATTTACCAGGAAGAAATGCTGATGGTAGACAACTATTTGGTAGAAAGAGGTTGTTTGGTAATAAACCCAACAATTTCTTATGAAGAAATCAAAGCAAAAATGGAAGATAAAACATCGATAAAAAATGATTCGTCCGTACTTAATGAAGGGATTGAATCGTATAGAACAATCAAAAATTTAATTGTTAATCTCAAACAGTAATTCATGATTAAAGGAGCGATTACAGGCCTAGGGAAAATGGGAATTTCGCATGCAGCCATATTGGGCGCACACCCGGAAGTAGAAATGGTAGCCGTTTGCGATGCTTCTTCGTTAGTGCTGAATGCCTTCAATAAATTCAGCAGTGTAAAAACGTATACCGACTTCGAGAAAATGGTGGAAAGTGAAAAGCCGGAGTTTGTTGTGATTGCAACGCCAACCAAGTACCATTATCCCATGGTGAAATATGCACTGGAAAGAGGAGTGCACGTGTTTTGTGAAAAACCGTTCACACTTACTGCCAGTCAGGGAGAAGAATTGACAGAACTTGCCAACCAAAAAGGACTGGTAAATCAGGTTGGTTTTCATAACCATTTTATTGGTACGTTCAGGGAACTGAAACGGCTACTCTCCCAAAATGTGTTAGGCGAAGTTTTCCATTTTAGCGGCGAAAGCTACGGCCCGGTTGTAACAAAGGAAAAAGGAGGTACCTGGCGGTCCAATCCTGAAGAAGGGGGCGGTTGTCTTTATGATTATGCCTCGCACGTTATCAATCTCATTCAGGAAATTATCGGGAGACCGGAGAAAATTGACGGGGCGCTTTTAAAGAGTTTTTATTCCAAAGGAGTGGAAGATGCTGTTTATTCGTTGCTAAGACTGGATAATGGTTTGTCAGGAACACTTCTGGTAAACTGGAGCGACGAAACCTACCGGAAAATGTCAACTTCCCTGACTGTTCAGGGGAAAAACGGAAAAATTATTTGCGATGCTACCGAGGTAAAAATATACCTCAAAAAGGCCGTTCCATCCGAAAAACTGGAAAAGGGCTGGACAATAAAGTATATTACTGATTTGGCCTTGCCTGTTGGCTTTTACCTGCGCGGAGAAGAGTACAGCGCACAGATCGACTATTTTGTTGATTGTATAAGTAACGGAAGGAAGTCGGAATACAATACATTTGAACAAGCGGCTTACACTGACAAAGTGATTGAAATGATAGTTAACCACTCGAAAACGAATTAACATGGAGAAAGTACTTTTTGGAGATAATCAGTTTTTTGCTGTAAACCACCTTTCTGACGAGAAGTCAAGGGCGCAATCAATCCGTTTTAAAGACGATGCGTCTATTATTCGGGTCCTGGATCAGGCGATATCGCTTGGAATTGACACGTTTATGTGCACCACGCACGACCGTATAGCCAATATTTGCGACCACATTCGTAAAAATCCGGCTGATTACAATGGGTTTAAAATATATCCTTGTATGCCTTATGCCCATAAATATGCAAATGCAGTTACCGAACTGGGGATTGTAGGAACCATAAAACAATATGTTCCCGGTAATATTTTCGGCACATTTGCCAAAGGAGGGTTGGCTTACCTGAACAAAGATTTTATAAAGCTGATGCAACTGCTCATTGATGCCGAAATGAAAATGTTTGCCGGTATTCAGACGCCTGTAATTTTTATCCAGAACGTGTTGGTGGATATGATTCTCGGGTTGAAAATGTACCGGGTTTTTGCAGAGTTCGATGCCTATATCCGGAAAAAATATAACAGTGAACCAGGGTACATTACCATGAACATGCCGGCGCTGCTCGATGCCCTTAACTCGGTAGGAATTGAAAACCCTATCATCTGCTCCTCTATCAACAAAATAGGGTTCAGGATGTCGGGAGGCAAAGAGATGTATGAGAAATACCTGAAAGAGCGTGAATTCAGGCCGATTGCCATGCAGGTTCTGGCAGCCGGGGCTCTCAGGCCCAAAGAAGCCATTGAATATCTTGGGCAGTTCCCTAAAATTGAGTCGGTACTTTTCGGCGCTTCTTCTAAGCCGCACATTCAGGAAACCAAGTCACTGATTGAATCCTGCCTTTAAAAGGATTATTGTAAACTCATTGACCTTGCTTTACCAGACACACCAACAACACATCAGGTTAATGTTATGGATTTTTTAAAAGAATTTATCCCGAAAGAACGAATGTTTCAGGAATATTACGAGAAAGTCTTTTTGAGGAATTATCCTCCGAAAATGCCGGAGGTAAGCTTCAACAGTATCCCGATCCGAATTCCGAAGATCAAGGACTACAAAGTCAGTGGAGAGATAAAAATATTTGGGAAGCCTTTTCAATATTACAAGAAGAATATTAACTGGCATGCCGATGTTTTTACACAGAAACAGTTCCCAAAGGAGTTTTCCAGATCGATTAAGCTCAGAAATAAAAACAATATTTCGGCTAAGGCTGTCTGGAGAAAGAACCGGATGCAGTTTTTAACTATTCTGGCCATAAATTATAAATTGAAGAAGAATCCGAAGGATTTGGAAATCTTTAAAAGTACTATTACCTCATGGATTGCCCAAAACCCTTATATGGTGGGCATTAACTGGTACAGTAATCTTGAAGTAAACATTAGGCTGATAGTGTGGTTTTTTTGCTGGAATATTCTTGACGTTGAAAAATTGATGGAAGAAGACGATGATTTCAAGCAGTTTGTGGAGAAAAAGTGGTTGCCTTGTATCTACCAGCATTGTTATTATTCTTTTCAAAGCAAATCGAAGTATTCTTCATCCAACAATCATTTGATTTCGGAGTACACTGCATTGTTTTTGGCCAGTTCCCTTTGGAAATTTCCGAAATCAGAAATGTGGTTTCAGTATGCCAAAGAGGGACTGGAAGAGGAAATTACAAGACAAAACTCCCCCAATGGGATAAATAAAGAAGAAGCTGCCGGATACGTCCAGTTTACGGCCGATCTCTTTTTAATCCCCTTTATTATCGGTAAAAGGATAAATTGTGTTTTTAGCAAAGAATATGGTAGCAGGCTCCGGAAAATAGTTCATTATATCCATCATTTTTTGGATGTGAAAGGGAACTTCCCGAAGTATGGAGATGAAGACGATAGCAGGTGCCTTCTTTTTACAGAAGATGAGGATTTTAACAATTTTAAATCCATTGTAGCCTCAGGAGCTGTTCTGTTTAAAGACCCCGCACTTCCTTCCGAAGAAGAAATGGATATAAAAAACAAGATTCTTATGGGAAACAGGATGATTAAAAACTTTGAAAAAACCGGGGGGTCCGAAATTAAACCAGGGCCTGCCTTTTATGAAGAAGAAGGACATTTTGTATTTCGCTCTTATAATTCCGGGAGAGAAATTTACATGCATTTTAATGCGGCGCCGTTGGGATTTCTTTCTTCCGCCTCTCACGGGCACGCCGATGCGCTTTCGTTTGTACTTCACATTGACGGGAACCCGATTTTTGTTGACCCTGGCACCTATTCCTTTCATACGGATTACGACTGGCGGAAATATTTTATGGGGACATTGGCACACAACACCGTGAAAGTTAATTTAAAAGACCAGGCAGAAATTGCCGGTCCCGCTCAATGGCAGAATCCATACCAAACAACCATTCTGGATACTGTTTTGGAAGAAGACCGGATGGTGGTAAAAGCTCAGCATGACGGATACAAAAAGCAGGGAGTCACACATATTCGGGAAGTAATTTTTGAGAAATCGAAAAAGCTGATTCGGATAAATGACACCATTAAATGCCTGAATGCAGGGTTTTATTTTGTGGAGCTTCCCTTTCATCTGCACCCTAAAGCAGTGTTGAAACAAAACAACCCGATAAATTTTCAGATAAATGATGAAGAAGGAAACCTTTTATATCTTATTCTTGATAAGAAGTTGAAAACCAAGATTGTAAAAGGTCAGAGTAAACCACAGATTCTGGGTTGGTATTCCGATTCATTTTTACAGAAAGAGCCATGTACTACCGTATATTCCATTGCTGCAGTGGAATATACTTCCTCATTTCAAACACTTATTTTAATAAAATAGAGCCTGTCTCATAGTTTGTATTCTACAAAAGCGTCGTCAATAACAAATATTATTTAAAAAAATTCAATAACCTTTTAAAAGCAACTATTATGATCAAAGAAAGAGAACCTGCACTGGAAAGAATGAGCGTCCTGTTCCAGGTAGGTATAACATTATTGTGTTTTCTGTTTACCTTATGGTACTCGGATATTATTAATTCCGGGTCTGTTGCAGAAAACAAAGAACCATTGGTAATTGCCATTCTGATAATACCCATATGGTTCGGATTACTCGAGCTTTTCGAGTTGGGCTCAATGGCCAGGATTCAAAAATACCTGAACCTGATAAAACAATATGCAATGGTTGTATCGCTCAGTGCAATTTCCATTACATTGCTCGCAGAAGTGCTCGGATATGAGTGGCTTACACCTCTAATGACCTTGAAGTTTTCTGTGTTAACCTTTGTTGTGCTGACCTCTGAAAAACTGGCCAGCAGAATGATGTTGCGTTATTTTCGCCGAAAAGGGTATAATACGAGGCAGATTCTGATAATTGCTGATGACTCATCATCTGATTTTATCAATCAGATACTTGAAACCGGTGATTGGGGATACAAGATCTGGGGAATTATGACCGATTCGGAAAAAATAAAGTGGGAATTCGAGGATAGAATCCCGGTATACTCCGGAGAGGAAAACTTTGCACAACTTATTGATGAGAAAGTGTTTGATGAGGTATTCTACTGCAAGCAGGAGTTTAATACACGAACGATAAAAAAGCTTGTGAGGGAATGCCGCGAAGTAGGTGTCAGTTTCCATATCCACAACAAGGTTTTAACGTTTAGCGGGTTAAACCCTAAGTTATTTTTCCTGAATCATCAGTTTTTTATTTCATTCAGAAATACACCCGAGAACTACTTTGCCTTAAAAGTAAAGGGGACCATCGATTTCTTTTTGTCCATATTCATTCTCATTTTAATATCGCCACTGATGCTGGGAATTGCGCTTGCCATAAAATTGGACGACAGGGGGCCGGTATTCTTCAAACAGGTACGTGTAGGAAGGCACGGGAGGTTGTTTAAGTGTCTTAAATTCAGGACGATGGTTGCGAATGCTGAAGAGTTAAAAGAGAAGTTGATGGATTTGAATGAGCAAGAGGGACCCGTTTTCAAAATTAAGAATGATCCGCGCATTACACGGGTGGGTCGTTTCCTTCGTAAAACTTCGCTGGATGAACTTCCTCAGTTTATTAATGTTTTGATAGGTGACATGTCGATTGTTGGACCAAGGCCGCCAGTTCCTTCTGAAGTGAAACAATATAAGCGGGAACTCAACCGGCGTTTGAGCATTAATCCCGGAATTACCTGTACCTGGCAGGTTTCGGGGCGGAACAATATACCATTCGATAAGTGGATGGAAATGGATATGGAGTATATCGATAACTGGTCGCTTATGCTGGATTTTATGATTATGCTGAAAACATTTAAAGTCCTGTTCGCCAGGGACGGACAATAATATATACAATGAAACAAGCCCGAAATAAATTATCGAAAAGCAGGAATCTGATTATGGCAGGCATGTTTCATCGAATAAAACAAACAACCAAAAAATTATGAACACGGGAAGATAATTTTAAAAATTAACAATGATGAAAAGGTCTTATGTAATTTATTTTTTATTAATGGGTTTTATAGTAGTTCAAACATCCTGCCGAAGCTCAAAAGAACTCACGATGTTTGCTGATATGCATGACGAAAAGAGTCTTTTTGAAATTCCCGGAGATGCTCCCGAATACATTATAAAACCATTTGACAATCTCTACTTAAATGTGCTAACTCTCGATGAAGAAATTAATCAGCTTTTTAATCCTACCATGGGGAATGGTTATGGCTCCGGAACGCAACAATTGTTTGGCGACCGGGCAAGCCAGTATATCAACGGCTATATGGTAGCGGAAGATGGTACCGTAAACTTACCTGTTATCGGAAAAGTTAAGGTGGCCGGTTTGAACTTATCTGAGGCCCAGGCCCAGGTGAGAGAACAGGCAGAAGTGTACCTGAAAGACCCCAATATAAAAGTGAAAGTGCTGAATTTTAAAGTGAATGTTACCGGAGAAGTGAAAAGTCCGGGTTTATATTACAACTATGAAGGCAGTTTAAATATTATAGATGCTATTAGCATGGCAAATGGCATTACGGAATTTGCAGACATAAAAAATGTTTTGGTGATACGGCACAACGAGAACGAAACCAAAACATATAGCATAAACTTTAGCGACAAAAGCGTGTACTACTCTGATGTTTTTTATCTTCAACCCAACGATATTGTCTATATTCAGCCCAACCGGTTTAAAAGAACACGTGAAAACACCAATATTTATTCTCTGATACTCTCAACAATTTCAACGTTGCTGGTTGCCGGAACCGTAATCAACAATAATTTCTTCTAAAATTTTAAAAGCAATTTTATGGAAAAGATGGACGAAATTATCAGTTTGATAGAATCACACGAGAAAAAGGAGGCCAAGAATATTTTTCTTAAATATTTGAGGAAGTGGCCATTGTTCCTGATATTCTGTATGCTTGGCGGAGGTATTGGTTTTTTTTACTACAAAAACTCACCCAATATTTTCCAGGTGAAGAGCCGGATTTTGATCGAGAATGAAGAAAATGCTTTTGGTTCTGTTTTCGATATGAAAAACTCCGTGCTGAATATGGGGCGGAGAGCTGCCATTGAAAATCAATTGGGAATACTTCAATCGTATACTTTGTTCAGAAAAGCGCTTGAAAATCTTGACTGGAAGTACTCCTGGTTCAGGAAGGAACTTTTATACGATGCAGAACTGTATAATAATGAGCCTTTTGATTTAGTTGTTCCACCGACTGCAAAAAATGCAGAAAGTGTTCTTCTTGAGATTGTGGCATTAGATAATAAAACATACAGGATTGAGGCGAGTGGAGAAACGCGAATGAATGGCTATTTGCAGGAAGTTAATTTTGAGCAGGTTGCAAAATTTGGTCAGCCCTTTGCAAATGAATTTTTCAATTTTACATTAAACATGCGAAATGGAGAAACGGGTCAAACTTATCTTCTGAGGTTTAATAATCTGCATGCATTAACCAGTCAGTATATGAATAAGACGAAGATAGGCCTGGAAGAGATAAATTCGGATCTGATTTCTATTCAGATAACTGGCGAGAACCCTCATAAAGAAGCAGATTTTATCAATGAACTCAACAATGTTTTTATTCAGTTTGGAATGGAAAACAAATACCAAAATTCAGAGAAATCGATGGTGTTCATTGATTCGCAACTGGCCAGGATTGAACAATCTTTGGGTACTGCTGAGGAAAAATACAGTGACTTCCGAAAAGAACACCAGGTAATGAATCTCGGAGAAGAAGCCCAGGTTATTTATCAGAAACTGGAAGAGATTGAAAATGATCAGTATCTGACCCAGTTGCAGGTCGACTACTATACTGAACTCCAGCAATATCTCTACGACTCAGATAAAATTGGGGAAATGGTCAATCCTTCTGTTATTGGAATCAATGACTCTGATTTAAACGGATTGCTGTCAAAAATAACGGAACTTTATTCAAGACGTGAACAGCTTTCGATGAGCGTGCAGGAGAAAAATCCGAGTTTTATAATGCTGGAACAGGAAATTAAGATTACAAGAGACGGGCTGGAGGAGACGTTAAAAAATCAGTTGAAAATTACCAAGTCGAAACTGGAAAGTCTGGAGGAACGCTACAATGAAATTCAGGCGCGGGTAAGAAAGTTACCTGAGACTGAAAAAAACCTTATCGGGATTGAGCGCGAATTTGACTTGAACAATGATCTTTATACTTATATGCTTCAAAAGAAAGCCGAGGCTTCCATCACAAAAGCATCGATTGCGCCACAGGTGCAGGTAATCGATTCGGCCATTGTGGAAGCTGCCGCAAAAGTCGGCCCCAGCATGGTGAAAAGTCTGGGAGCCGGAACGGTACTCGGGGTAATGATACCATTTATTTTTATCACACTAATCAATTTCTTCAATAATAAAATTGAAACACGGGAAGAAATTGAAAAGTGGAGTACTATCCCTGTTTTGGAAGGTATTGTTCAGCATAAGTACAAGACCAAGTTACCGGTGATTCTTCATCCCCGCTCCGGAATTACCGAATCGTTCAGGGGAATGAAATCCAATCTGAATGCCATTTTGGAAGAACCCGGTTCTAAAGTGATATCAATAAATTCGTTGATACCGGGAGAAGGCAAATCATTCATTTCGTCAAATTTTTCTGCCATTCTCACAAAGGCCAACCAAAAAGTGTTGCTGGTAGGAGCCGACTTACATAAGCCAACCCTGCACCATTATTTGGGAGTAAAAGAGTCGTTCGGGCTAAGTAACTTCCTCCTGGATGAAATTGGCATAGACGAAATAATTTCGCCCACTTCAGTGCCTAACTTGTCCTTCATTCAGGCAGGGCCTATCCCGCAAAATCCTTCCGATTTAATAGACCCTGTAAAGTTTGAGCTCCTGATTGAGCACACCCGGAAAATGTTTGATTATATTGTAATTGACACAGCTCCGTTATTATTAGTGCCTGATTCCATACTAACCAGCCGGATTTCAGACGTAAGCCTGTTTGTTTTGCGAGTGAATTACAGCCACAAAGAGCAAATAAAACAGATCAATAAAATGGTAGATTTTAATAAAATAAAGCGTGCTGCCATTATTATAAACGAAGCTCCCGATCGGGGATATGGCTATGGAAATAAATACTGGAAGAAAGGATATGGTGAATACAGGAACAAAATGAGTATTGCCTGATGCTTTCTTAATCGTTGAGCTTTCCAAAAGGAATAAAAACATTGAAAAATTGTGATTTATGGTAATTGCTGTTGACTTTGACGGTACCATAGTAAAGCATAAATATCCGGCCATAGGGAAAGAAATACCCTATGCAATAGAAACATTGAAGTTGTTTCAGAAAAAAGGCCATAAATTAATTTTATGGACATACCGGTCCGGAAAAGAGCTGGATAAAGCCGTTAAGTTTTGTGAAAAGAGAGGATTACATTTTCATGCTGTCAATAATAATTTTGAAGGGGAGGAGTTTGATAATACCTACAGCAGAAAAATTTATGCCGATTTATATATTGACGACAGAAACATTTTAGGTATTCCGGAATGGGAAAAGATTTATAAAATGTTTGTTGAAAATGAAGAACAAGAGAAAAGCCCGAAATCGGGCTGAATCCCATTGAATACCCACAGGGCCCAACGACCCTGTGAGATTCAAAATTGGACTACTAATAGAGTGAGTATTAGAGCTACCTCACTATTAGTTTCTTTACAGTAGACTGATTGTTACTTACTGACCGAATGAAATACATACCGGATATTAAATGATCTATATCAATGCGTATGGCAACTGACTCAACTCGTTCACTGTAAACAGTCTGCCCGTTTCCGTTTAAAATTTCTATAGTGGTGTCCATCTCCGGCAAGTAACTATATTCAATATTGATGGATGATTTTGCCGGGTTGGGATAGAGTATAAACTCATTGGCCACATATTCCGTTTCTGACGACGATGTGGTAACATTTTCTGATTTCGTCGAGGAATTATTATTTGCTGTTTTGTTCTCAATAGTTAATACAGTCGTTACAATACTGTCGCAACCTGTTGCGGAGGTGAGGGTACGTTCGTAGTACCCTTCTTTTTTCCATCCCATGTAATCTTCTCCTTTGACGATGGTCACTTCTTCGGTAGTATACTGAATGGGATTTACTGATAAAACAGTGGTTACAATACTGTCTCCTCCGGTTGATGAGGTCAGCGTACGCTCATATTGTCCCGGCTCAGTCCATCCCAGGTAATTATCTCCTTCACAAATGGTAACATCTTCTACCGAATAGACGACGGCTGCAGTTACCTGTAGGTTGGTCGTCACAATACTGTCGCACCCGGTAATAGCGGTAAGAGTCCGCTGGTATTGTCCGGCTTCTGTCCACCCCAGATAATTTTCCCCTTCTTTGATGGTAACTTCTTCCGTTGCGTACTGAACGGGATTTACGGTTAAATAGGTTGTAATAATTTGATTTTCGGCATTTCCCCCCGGTATCATTTCAGCAAAAACAACATCGTCCAGAAACAGTGACTGACCAGCCGGCAGGCTGTTGCCAAGATAAATGCGCAGTTGGGCATCGTTTGCAGTATGCGTGGAAGTAAACTTTATTTTATACTGGTCCCAGCTTTTTGTAATAGCCGGGCTAAGTATTTCAAAAGAACCGAACTTTGTCCAGGGATAAGTGGCTTTGTTGAGGTACAACTTACCAACAGTAAAATCGACAGAGCCCTTTGCATAAAAGGAGAGTTCGTATTCTTTCCCGGCTTCCAGTGCAATGTTTTCCCCGGTGATCAGGTGCAGAGAAGAAACTTCAACCCCGTTTGCCGTACAGTTTGCCTGAAGGCTTGCCGGAGAAGAGATAAAATCCTGTGAGTTTGTAACCAGATCGATGTTGTATCCGGTAGCTCCCCAGGTTTCCCAGGTGTTGGTTCCGGTTGAAAAGTCGCTGTTCTCAATCAGGTTACTGCCTGTTTGAATAGTATCTCCGGGAATCGTGTGTTGATATTCCCCGGCTTCCGTCCACCCCAGGTAGCTTTCTCCTTCGCAAATGGTAATATACTCTGCAGATGTCGGAGTCTCAACAGTTACGAACAAATTAGTTGTTACAATGCTGTCTCCCCCGGCAGATGAGGTAAGTACACGCTCATATTGCCCCGGCTCAGTCCATCCCAGGTAATTTTCTCCTTCATAAATGGTAATATTCTCCACCGTATGAACAGCGGCGGCAGTTACCTGTAGATTGGTCGTTACAATACTGTCACACCCGGTAATAGCGGTTAGAGTCCGCTGGTATTGTCCTGCTTCTGTCCACCCCAGATAATTTTCCCCTTCCATGATGGTAACTTCTTCCGTCGCATACTGAACGGGATTAACGGTTAAATAGGTTGTAATAATTTGATTTTCGGCATTTCCCCCCGGTATTATTTCAGCAAAAACAACATCGTCGAGAAACAGTGACTGACCAGCCGGCAGGCTGTTGCCAAGATAAATACGCAGCTGGGCATCGTTGGCGGTATGTGTGGCAGTAAACTTTATTTTATACTGGTCCCAGCTTTTTGTAATAACCGGGCTAAGTATTTCAAAAGAACCGAACTTTGTCCAGGGATAAGTGGCTTTGTTGAGGTACAATTTTCCAACGGTAAAATCGACAGAGCCCTTTGCATAAAAGGAGAATTCGTATTCTTTCCCGGCTTCCAGTGCAATGTTTCCCCCGGTAATTAAGTGCAATGAAGAAACATTATCTCCGTTTGCGGTACAGTTAGCCTGAAGGCTTGCCGGAGAAGAGATAAAATCCTGTGAGTTTGTAACCAGATCGATGTTGTATCCGGTAGCTCCCCAGGTTTTCCAGGTGTCGGTCCCGGTTGAAAAGTCGCTGTTTTCAATCAGGTTACTGCCTGTTTGAATGGTATCTCCGGGAACGGTTCTTTGGTATACACCTCCCTCAGTCCAGCCCAGGTAACTTTCTCCTTCACAAATCGCAACATGCTCAACCGATGTTACGATGTCGGCGGAATCAGGCAATGTGATGATTGTCGAAGCCTGTGAGGGAGTTGAAATATTTCCGGAAGCATCTTTTGTCCAGGCATATAACGTTTGGTCACCGCATAGTTCAAAGGTATAAGAATCGGGAACGGTGGACAGCCAGTACGGATCGTTGGCAGCAGGAGTAGTTGATGTTTGCGTCAAGCAATAACCTGCAACAGCTACATCATCTGATGCTGTGAAGTCAATTACAGCCACTGTCAGAGATTCAGCCGTGGGAGGGATGCTGAAAGAAGAAATGACAGGAGCTGCCATGTCCGGGATTTGGTTTCCTCCCCCTGCTTCTATAATGTTGAGGTTAATTGTAACGTTAGCGTTTGCAGATAAAGGATTTTCAGCATTGTCGGTTACCTCTACCACAAGAATAACGGTTTCTACGGGAGTGGCTGTAATATCTGCTTTGGCCCGCAGTTCGCCGGTTGAGAAATCAAGGCTGAAAAGCCCGGCTTCATTGCCCTGAACAATGGCGTAGGTAAGGTTTTGTCCTACATCAGGATCATTGGCTTCCACCTGCCCGATTAACTCCCCTGCAGTTTTCGGAGATGTAATATCGAAAAACTGATCCGGAATCACCGGAGGTTGGTTCCCTGTTTCGACATTATCGAAATTGGTTCCGATAAGTATTTTGGAGGTAAAAGGTTCCAGTGTGAATTTTCCTGATACCGGGTTTCCGAGTACATCTTTGTACGTTGCATTTCCCAGGTCAATGGTTTTTATCTTTTTGGTATCGTTGTAAAACAAGTGCTCTGTTTCCCCTTCAGCCATTGGTTCATTGTTTATGGTTGAATTGGCATCCTGTTTCGTGAGCGATTTCCATTCACTGAATATCCGGTCTTTGCCACTGTGTCTGAATACATTTGAATTATAACGGCTGACATATTTGTTTTGATCTAACAAGGACTCAGCAGATTCTTCATATATCATTCGTTGATACGTATTTTTCCACCATACGAAATCCCCGCTTCTACCGGTCAGGTAAAAGGTGTTGTTTGTGATGGTATTATCTTCCACTTCCTGTCCTGAACGGATAAGCAGGATTGCATCCATCAAAGTGTTGTTGTTTATTTTGATTTTGCCGTTTTGGTGGAGGTAAATGGCAGAGGATGTATAAGCAACAGTATTCCCTTCAATCAGAATGTCGTGGCTGTTGTTATCCATATAAATTCCAAATCCACCATCGTATGTGTTGGTGTAACCTTCCCTGTTTCCAAACACATTCAGTACAATATTATTTTTTACGACAGAACCGGCAGAAGCAACTTGCTTGTAGTCATACCCATTGTAGGTATAAATTCCGCCTCCGTCGTCAAGCACCTGGCATGCGCCGTTAACGTAGTTGTAGCTGATATCTCCATTTTGGCCTTTCCAGTTAATTCCGCAGTAGCCTGAATTAATAATTCGGTTGTACCTGATGTCTGGGTTGTCGCCCCGGGAGAATATTGCAGTGCCGAAATTATCGGATGAAGCATAGGTTGATTTGTTGATGTTTTCGAGTAACCCGGTGTCTTCCAATATGTTGTCTGAAATGGTTGCCGAGTGGCTGTAGCACCTGATTCCCCCGCCGTTTGCCTGGTAAATGTAGTTGCCGGTAATTACCGTAGCATTCGAATTTCCGGAAGGTACGTGAACTCCCACTAAATCGGGGCTGATAATCCGGTTGTTTTGTGCTGTAATATAGCTGCTGTTGGCGATGAGAATTCCGTCCACTGAGCTGTGGAGTATTTCCAGGTCTTTCACTGTTACATAGTTTTTCCCTGAAATAGCTACCCCGTAGTCAAAAGTTGCCCCTCTCACCGAATAATTGGCAGGCGAATCCCCGTTTGGCGCCCACAGGTAAAGCATTTTCTCCGCAGCGTCGTAGTACCATTCTCCTGGCTTGTCAATGAATTCTTTTTTATCGCAAAGGAAGAATCCCTTTCCTGCCTGCAGACTACCGTCGAAAGGTGTGGAGCTGATGGTGAGGGTTTGCGAACTGGAGGAGGTGATTGTTTTGGAAAACATGGTATAGGCAGAGGTTCTCCCTACCCAGCTGGCGCCGGTATAGTTGATTCCCCCGTTCAACTCGGTGCTTGTAAATTGAGTGGAACTAAGCGCATTCGTAATAGTAAAATATCCGGAATTTGGATACCTGGCCAGGGTCGCTCTTTTATCGTTGATAAATAGCTGTCCTACTTTAGCATCGAATTTGGCTTTGTAGATGTTCCCGGAGTGTACTTCCCATCCGGTTATTTCCTGAGAACCATATATTTTTGGCATTGAGCCGGTTCCGTAAGCTCCGTAAATAACAGGGCTTCCCGAGGTGCCGGAAGCATTTGCCTTAATAGTGCCAACCCATTCATCGCCGCGGTTGAATAATATCTGATCTCCGGGTGCAGGTATAAAACTGTTCACCTTTGCCAGCGATTTCCATGGCTGGTCCGGGCTGATTCCCGAGTTGGAATCGTTGCCCGATGCGCTCACATAATATACGGCAGAATTCCCTGTATACGTGAATATTAGAAGAATCGTCAACAGGAGAAAATAAATTCCCTTTCCTTTCAATAAATGTTCTTTTATATAAAAAGTTCCATTTCTCACCACACGGGTGTAGTATTTCCCTGATAAATTCATTTGAAAAAAATTTAGTAAATGTCCAATTTTGATCTCTCTGTACGAGGACAAAAGTATTACAATGTTTATCTCATCAGATAAAAATAAATGCTGATTGTGGCATAGGTAAAGTGCTGATTGTACCTTTTTTAATGGCCCCTAAATAGGTTGTAAAGCACCTATTTGACTATGTGAATTATGGAATTCTATTCAGCTTTCCTGAGATGAGAATACCACAAGTACTTATAAAAATAATTATATAAAATAAAAGACATAAAGCTCTTTTATTTCTCTAGGCTGAATGATTATGTTTAGTTGATTGTGGCTATACCTGTAAATACTCCTACCATTGAATAACAGTAAGATTTACAGGGGTATAAAAGGGGAAATGAGAAGTATGACGGGGGACTTATTTGCTGATTATAAATTTTTTCACGGTTCTTCCTTGCGTTCTTTTTGAAATGAGATAATAAATTCCGGGTAATAAATGATTGATGTCAATTTGATGCGTGACAGAGGTAACTTTTTGCTGATATACCATCTGTCCGTTTCCATTTAATATTTCGATCCACGTCTCTTCTTCAGGTAAAACGTAGTATGCAATGTTCACATAGGAGAAAGCAGGATTGGGGTATAAAATAAAATCATCTGAATCTGTTTCCCTGAAAAGAGAACCATCCAGTGTATGATCAACGTTTGCGCTTTTTATAGCCACACTATCCGAAATATTTTCTGGTATTGTTCCTGATTTCAACGGGATAATTTTTGCTAAGTTTTTATTGCTTTCCGGGTTCACCCACAAGATGGTAGTAACAATACTGTCGCAACCGGCTGCAGAGAGCAGGGTACGTTCATATTGACCGGATTCTGTCCATCCCAAATAATTTTCTCCTTCGGTAATGGTAATTTCTTCTGTTGCGTACTGAACAGGGTTAACAGTTAAGTACGTTGTAATAATTTGGTCTTCTGCACTTTTTTCTGCTGTCTTTTCACTAAAAACGACGTCGTCCAGAAGAAGTGCTTGACCCGACGGGAGATTGTTTCCAAGGTAAAAACGTAACTGGCCATCGCTTGCTGTATGTGTGGCAGTAAACCTGATTTTGTACTGCGACCAGTCTTCTGTAATAATGGGATTAATTATTTCAAAAGCCCCGAATTTTGTCCAAGGGAAAGTGGCCTTGTTAACGTACAATCTGCCAATATTAAATTCGATGGAAGCTTTGGCATAAAAAGAGAGTTCATATTCTTTCCCTTCTTCAATAGCAATATTTTCACCGGCAATTAAATGCAGGGAAGAGATTTTTGTGTCGTTTTCCGTACAGTTAGCCTGGAGGCTTGTTGGAGAAGAGATAAAATCTTGCTTGTTCGAAATCAGGTTGAGATTGTAGCCGTAGGCTCCCCAGGTTTTCCAGGTGTCGGTCCCGGATGAAAAATCACCGTTTTCAATCAGGTTGCTATCTGTTTGCGGGGTATCTTCGGAAACGGTACGCTGATAGACACCTTCTTCGGTCCACCCCAGGTAATTTTCCCCTTCGCAAATGGTAACATACTCTACTAATCCGGAGTTGCCGGAATCAATAAGTGTGATGGTAACTGATGCCGAGAGAGGATTTGAAATATTCCCGGAAGCATCTTTTGTCCAGGCATAAATTGTGTAGGTACCAGATTTTGCAAAAGTGTAAGAATCCGGAGCAGTGGACACCCAACGTAAGTCGTTTACTGATGGGGCCGCTGATGTTTCTGTAAGGCAGAAAGCTTCAACCGCTATATCATCTGATGCTGTAAAATCAGTAACAGCCACTGTCAGTGATTCTGATGTCGATGGAATGCTGAACGAAGAGATGACCGGTGCTGTTGTATCCTCGTTTTGATTCCCTTCTCCTGTGTCTAAAATGCTTATATTAATTGTAATGTTGGAATTGGCGGACAAAGGATTTTCTGCATTGTCGGTTACTTCAACCACAAGCGTAACCGTTTCTAACGGAGAGGCTGCAATGTCTGATTTCGCCCGGAGTTCGCCGGTCGAGAAATCAAGGTCGAAAAGTCCGGCTTCATTTCCTTCAATAATGGTATAGCTGAGCGACTGTTCGGTGTCGGGATCAGTAGCCTCAACCTGCCCGATTAACTCACCGCCGATTTTCGGGGAGGTAATATCAAAAAATTGATCTAAAATCACGGGTGGTTGATTTCCGGTTTCGATATTGTCGAAATTTGTTCCGATAAGTATTTTAGAGGTAAAAGGTTCCAGTGAAAATTTTTCTGATACTTTGTTCCCGTATATGTCTTTGTACACTTCATTGCCAAGGTCAATGGTTTTTGTCTTTTTCGTATCGTTGTAAAACAAACGTTCTGTTTCTCCTTCAGCCATGGGGGATATATCGAGCGTGGAGTGGGAATCCTGACCTGTCAGCGATTTCCATTTAGTAAAAGAATCTGCATTAACAAAGATACCATCTGTTCTGTAATGAGAGACATAGTTATTGTAGTCGAAGAGAGCAGTGGCACCTGCTTCCTGGTAAACAATCCTCTGGTCGGCATTTTCTCCCCACCATTTAAAATAACCACCCCTGTCGGTGGTGTAAAAAATATTGCCTGTTATTTTACTGTTCTCAAATTCGTCGTGGATGTGTAAAAGCAGGGTCGCGTCCATAATGGTATTGTTCCTGACATCGATAAGCCCGTTATGATTTAGCAGGATTGAACCGGATGCCCCCGCAATGGTGTTGTTCTCAATGGTAACACGGTGTACAGCGTTATCCATATATATCCCGAATCCACTGAAATAATCATTCTCGCGTCCTTCAGGATTCCCAAATACATTCAGCACAATATTGTTTTTTACAACAGAGCCGGCAGAAGCCACTTGCTTATAGTCATACCCGTTGTAAGTATAAATTCCGCCTCCGTCATCAAGCACCTGGCAAGCGCCGTTAATGTAGTTGTAGCTGATATCGCCGTAAGGTCCCTTCCAGTTAATTCCGCAATAGCCGGAGTTGATTACACGATTGTATTTTATAGAAAGGTGTCTGCCACGTGAGAATATTCCCGTACCGAAATTATCCGATTTAGCATACGTTGATTTGTTAATGTTTTCCAGTTGCCCGGTATCTTCCACCGTGTTATCAGAAATGTTTGCCGAGTGGCTGTAGGTTCTGATTCCCCCGCCGTTTGCCTGATAAATATAGTTGCCGGTAATTTCTGTATTACTCGAATTTCCTGAAGTTATATGAATACCCACTATATCGGGACTGATAATCCGGTTGTTTTGCACCGCAATATAACTGCCGTTGTCAATGAGAATTCCGTCTACCGAGCTATGGAGTATTTCCAGGTCTTTTATGGTCACATAGTCCTTTTCTGAGATAGTTACCCCGTACTCAGCCGTTGCTCCCCTTACCGAATAATTGGCAGGCGAATCCCCGTTTGGCGCCCACAGATAAAGCACTTTTTCCGCGGCGTCGTAATACCATTCTCCCGGCTTATCAATAAATTCTTTTTTATCGCAAAGGAAGAATCCCCTTCCTGCCAGTAGTCCGCCGTCGGAAGGAGCTGAACTGATGGTGAGGGTTTGCGAACTGGAGGAGGTGATTGTTCTGGAAAACATGGTATAAGCAGAAGTCCTCCCTACCCAGCTGGCACCGGTATAGTTGATTCCTCCGCTCAGTTCAATACTTGTAAATTGCGTGGAACTGTGTTTTTTAGAAATAGTAAAATACCCTGAATTGGGATACCTGGCCAGGGTCGCTCTTTTGTTGTTGATAAATACCTGCTCAACCTTGGTGCTGAATTTGGCTTTGTAAATATTTCCGGAGTGTACTTCCCATCCTGTTATTTCCTGCGAACCATATATTTTTGGCATTGAACCCGTTCCGTAAGCTCCGTAAACAATGGGGCTCCCCGAGGTTCCGGAAGCATTTGCCTTAATAGTGCCAACCCATTCGTCGCCACGGTTGAATAATATCTGGTCTCCGGGAGCCGGATTAAAACTGTTCACCTTTGCCAGCGATTTCCATGGCTTGTCCGGGCTGGTCCCTGAGTTGGAATCATTACCCGCAGAACTTACATAGTAAATGGTAGTGTAACCTCTTACCGCAAAAAGTAGTAAGATGATTGCCAAAATATATTTAAAATAGTTTCTCTTTGATTTATATGCCTGGTTTAAATACAACTCACAACTCCCCATAAAAATAAAACTTATTACTGGTGTTTATAAAAAAAAATAATGATTCCTCTACTCGGCGCCAAATATACAAAAGTTCTTTTTATTGGTTTTCTACCAGGTGTTTACCCAGACTTGAATGTGAAAAAAAATTATTGTAAAATAAACATAATGTAAAAAAATAAAGATTTTTGTTTTGTTTGTTGGAATAATTAGAATTACATTTTTTTTTTAGAAATATTATAAGAAATAACTGCTCTGATGATGTACTTAAGTTCTGTTCATTTCAACAACAATTTTGACAAATATTCAGGTTAGATCGAGATGGAGTTGAATGGGGCCGATGTGAAAAAGTCTTATATTTCGCATGGATAGATATTTTTAAAAATAATGTATAAAATTCTAATAATTTTTGACTGGAAAATATAGATTCAATCCAGCCAAGGGGGAGATTAAACAATAATGTTTAGGGAGGAATACAGGAAAAAAATGTTAATTTATAATAGTTCTAAATAAGAAAAGAAAAAGATGACATGATAAATATTCTTTACATGAAAAATGGTATTGTTACATTTGTCGTTCACTTGCAAGTTGTCGTTGCGGATTTCGAAGAGCGTCAGTGTCCGACAGGACATGACGGTCAAGAAAGGAGCAGAGACAACGCACACCACTGCACCCGTAATGCAATTTGCAAATTGTTGTGCGTTCGTGCTTTTATAATTTTATTTCCTAGTCTGTTTTCAATGGTGCCCCAACTACTATCATATCGTGGTCTTCGAAAACCTTTGCAATTTCTTCTTTCGATGGAGGAGATGTCCATTTGTCAGTAACAGCAAAGAACTCTTCCATTTTACCTGCGGGCAAATACGAAACAATCATTTTACCTTTATCGGTAAGTTGAATAAATGCATGTTGAACTTTTCGTGGAAGAAAAATTGTGTCGCCTGACTTTATTTGATATTTATCCTCACCAACCTGGAACAAATATTCACCATCAATCACATAGAACCATTCATCCTGGTATGGATGAATATGCAAAGGTGGCCCACCATTTGGGCTGAGACCAGTTTGTTCAAATACAGCTAAATCATTTTCGGTATCATTTCCAGATATTTTGATGTCCAAAATGTTTTGTGTAACACCTTTCATTTTGTAGTGCTTGCCAAATCTGGCTTCGCCTGCAATAACTTTAAACCCGGCTTTCGTTCTCATTGGAATTATTGATTCAATTTTAGCAAATACAAGTGTAGGTATTATCGCTAATGCTGATAAAATAAAATTTTTTCTTTTCATTTGTTAACCAAGCTCATTATTTTCATAATAAGTTTTGGCGGTGGTTTCATTCCAAGTTGTTCCATGAGAGCCAATTTATCCGGGACACCCCAGTGTTCAATTAGTTTTCCAGTTTCGAATCGCATAATATCTATTACAGTAATCTCAAATTTTTTACCTGTTGGATACATAGGTCCAAATTTGTTTTTATGAGTCCCCCGTCCTGTCATTCGCCCCCAAACCTTGGAACTGTCCGCAATCAAATCTTCTATGGTCAATGAAAAATCTGGAAATGCGTAGTGGAGACTATTAATTGCCTTTTTAACTCCTTCAACATTAGGTGGAAAGAATCCATATTGATTTTCAACAAAGTCTGGTGAGGAATATGCGTCAAAAACGGATACGTTGCCTTTACTGAATCCCTCCTCAATTAAAATTCTGAAAATTTTTTCATTTGTTTTCATATTACTGATTTGTTAAAGTTTTGTCTTCATAATGGTTTAGACTTATACAATAACAAAGAACTATCGTTAAAGTTACTGGAAGCGTTAATTAGCGCGCATTAGCATGACGCACAACTGCCAGTATGTTCACCCAATATTAAAAAATGAAGAATTTAGTCTTCATTAACATCTGGTTTTTGTAGGACACATCTTCAAAGTTGTAAATTTGTGCATAACATGTAATCGTTATCAAATCAATATATTAAAAAGAACAATTATGGAAAGGATAGTTGATGTTGTTAAGCCGGGTGTTGTAACGGGTTCCGACTTGCAATATATTTTTAAGGTAGCCCAGAAAAATAAATTTGCTCTTCCTGCAGTAAATGTGGTTGGGTCGTCTTCTGTCAATGCTGTTATGGAATCAGCGAAGGCAGCCAATGCCCCGGTAATCATTCAATTTTCTAACGGTGGAGCCGCTTTTAACGCAGGCAAAGGCTTGAAGCTGGACGGACTGCAAGCTGCTGTACTGGGTGGTATTGCCGGTGCAAAACATATACACACCCTGGCGGAAGCCTATGGTGTAAGGGTTGTTCTTCATACCGACCATGCAGCAAAAAAACTGTTGCCCTGGATTGACGGACTTCTCGACGCCGGTGAAAAACATTTTGAAGAAACAGGTAAACCGTTGTTCAGCTCTCACATGCTCGACCTTTCGGAAGAGTCGCTTGAGGAGAACATCGAGATATGTAAAAAATATCTTGAGCGGATGAGTAAAATAGGAATGACACTTGAGATTGAACTGGGAATTACCGGTGGAGAAGAAGACGGTGTTGACAATACTGATGTTGACAGCTCTAAACTTTATACTCAGCCCGAAGAAGTTTGTTATGCTTACGAAGAGTTGAGCAAAGTGAGCCCTAATTTCACTATTGCCGCTTCATTTGGTAACGTACATGGTGTTTATAAACCAGGGAATGTGAAGCTTCAACCCGTTATCCTGAAAAACTCACAGGAATATATTAAAAAGAAACACAACTTTAGTGATGACTTCCCGGTTGACTTCGTATTTCACGGAGGTTCCGGTTCTTCAGAAGAAGAAATCAAAGAAGCTATTGGATATGGTGTGATTAAAATGAATATCGATACCGATACCCAATGGGCTTTCTGGGATGGCATAAGAAAATATGAAGCTGAAAAGCATGATTATCTGCAGGCGCAAATCGGAAATCCGGAAGGGGATGACAAGCCAAACAAGAAATTTTACGATCCGAGGGTTTGGTTGCGTAAAGGAGAAGAGGCAATGATTGCCCGTTTGCAAAAAGCATTTGAGGACTTAAATGCAGTAAACAGTATTTAAGGTAAAAAGATATAAGTGATAAAATGAACGTCTCTGGTTTCCAGGGGCGTTTTTTTTGCGACTTACGGCATGTTTTCCGTTGGCATGGCTATTCTATTCTCCCGTATTTTGGAATTAAATTTTTATACATTTGTTGTCGTATTTTGAATAGACTACATGAAGTCAGATACAGTTAAAGGTTATTCTTTTGCATTGGTTGCCACCATTGCTTTTTCAAATGTTTATATTTTCAGTAAGGCAGCGCTCAACGAGGTTCATCTGGCACAGTTTGGAATTTACTGGTTCTCTGTTAGTACCCTGTTAATCCTGCTTTATACCCTATACAAAAGGAAGCTGTCGCAAGTAAAGTTTCTTACAAAAAGGCAGATAATAATTCTAATTACGCTCGGATTACTCGAAATTCTTACCACTACTGCATTTTTTTTATCGATTCATACCATTCCGGATCCTGCCGTTACTTCGTTTTTGGGAAATATGTTTCCTGTAATGCTGGCTATGGGTGGCGTTTTTATTCTCGGGGAAAAATTTAGCCCTTTCGAGACAGCAGGAGCTGTTTTGGCTTTTAGCGGGACTTTTATTATCAGCTATACCGGTGAAACTTCGTTGTCGAAACTTTTTATTCCCGGTACGGGCATCGTTTTGTTAAATGCCTTTTTTGCTACTGTTGCCTCGCTGGTTGTAAAAGTACATGTAAAAAAGATGAGTCCCGAATTGCTGGGACTCAATCGTTCAGCCTGGCTGCTGGCTTTTTCCATTGTTATGTTTTTTGTTTACCGTCAGTCGTTGGAAATTCCTGTTTCCGCGCTGAAAAACATTGCCATCGGTGCGTTATTGGGGCCTTTTCTGGCAATCCTTTCGGTCTATTATTCATTTAGCTACCTTGAGGCTTCCCGATCGTCTATAGTACAAAGCCTGAAAGGTATTTTTGTGCTGCTGGGCGCTTACCTGTTTTTCGGTACTTTCCCTCTCACACATCAGGTTATTGGCGGATTTGTTACCATAGGTGGTGTGGTGCTGATGACTCTGGGAAAAGGAAAAATTTTTATCCGGCGTACTTCCTGACGGAAAGTGTTTTCAGAATGCGGTAAGAATGAGAGTATGCCAGGCATTCAAAACAGCATCATCAAAAAAAGATAGTCTTTTAACTCTTCCCGCAATATTTTAAGTGCATTTGAAATCTGTGTTTCCACCGTACGTTTCGAGAGGTTTAGTTTTTTTGCAATTTGTTCGTTAGAGAAACCTTTGAAACGGCTGAGGGTAAAAATCTCGTTGGTTCGGGGAGGAAGTTTGTTGAAAGCTTTTTTTATGCGCGTTTGCAGCTCGGAAACAACGAGTAAGTCGGGATCGTAAAGCAGATCGTTTTCGGTCATATTCCGGATTTCTTCCCGGACTTTTGAGCTGATTTTTTCCTTTTTGAGATAGTTAATGGCTTGGTTTTTAACAGCCGTAAAAAAATAACTTTTGAGTGATTTTGATTTTTTGATTCCTTTGCGTCCCTGCCATAATTGTACAAAAAAATTCTGAACGATTTCTTCGGCTTCAACTGGATTTAGAACTATTTGCGAAGCATAGGTTACCAAGCCGGGATAATAAAACCGGAAAAGCAACTCAAAGGCCGTTTGGTCGCCGTTAATGAGACGCTGTATCAAAAATTCTTCCTCTATCCCCTTGATGACAGACATTGCGTAAAAGTAGAAAATATTTCAGTACCTCGCTACCAACGGCATTTTTCTTCCGAATCCAAATGCCTTGGAGCTGACACGAAGAATAGGAGCTGCCTGAAACCGCTTGTATTCGTTGGTGTTCACCATCCGGATTACCTTCTCAACCATCTGGGGGTCGAAGCCTTTGGCTGCTATTTCGCGGGGCGACAGGTTTTGTTCAATAAAGCTGAACAGAATCTCATCAAGGATAGCATAATCGGGTAGCGAATCGGTATCTTTCTGATCGGGCCTGAGTTCAGCAGAAGGGGGTTTGATAATGGTATTTTCAGGAATGATTTCCCGGTTTCGGTTTATAAATCGTGCCATCGAAAATACATCGCTTTTATAAACATCTCCCAACACGGCCAACCCACCGTTCATATCGCCATACAAGGTACCGTATCCGACGGCACATTCGCTTTTATTTGTGGTATTCAGAAGAATGTGACCAAATTTATTGGAAAGGGCCATCAGGTAAATGCCCCTTGCCCGTGCCTGGATATTTTCCTCTGCAATTCCGGGAGGTGTACCATTAAAAAGGGGGGCCAGCTCTTTTTCAAAGGCATCTACTACGTTATGAATTTTTATGATGTCGGAGCGAATGCCCAGGTTTTCTGCCAGCTGACGGGCATCTTCCACGCTGTGGTCCGATGAATACTTGGAAGGCATCAGCAATCCCCTTACATTTTCTGCCCCCAATGCCTGAACCGCAAGGGCGGCGGTAATTGCTGAGTCAATTCCTCCGGAGAGTCCCAACGTAGCCTGTCTGAAACCCATTTTCCTAAAGTAATCGCGAATACCCAAAACCAGGGCATCATGAATCTTTTCAATGTGGTCGGTCTCCCGCTGAAGACTTTTTTCTCCTATATTCCGGGTATCAAGAACCAGAAAGTCTTCTTCGAAATATTTCATTTCTTTTACAGTTTCACCTTGCTCGTCAATAAAAACCGAACCTCCGTCAAAAATTAATTCGGTTTGCGCCCCTGTCTGATTTACGTAAAAAATGGGGAGCTTGTACTTTTGGGCTTTGGTAGCCAGCACATCTTTCCGCCAGTTTTTTTGGTTGTAAGAAAAAGGGGAGGCTGAAATGTTTACAACAAAGTCCGGCTGAAATTTTGCAAGCTCTTCCATAGGAGAAACCTGGTAGAGCTTATTTTTGCCAAATTCGTTGGCCGTGGGCTGTTCGTCCCACAAATCCTCACATATTGTAATGGCAATACGCTTTCCTTTGTACTCCACAACTCCGAAATCGCGGTTGGGTTCAAAGTGGCGGTATTCATCAAAAATGTCGTAGGTGGGCAGCAGCGTTTTATTATGTGCCGAATGTATTTTACCATCTGTAAGAAAAAATGCCGAGTTGAAGAGTGTTTTGCCCCGTTCGTTTTTATTGATGCGCGGAGCACCCACAACTGCCGCAATTCCCCGACAGGATGCTGCAATTTTTTTTACCGTTTCTTCCGCCTTGTGTATAAATTCTTTCTTTTCCAGTAAATCGTGCGGGTAGTATCCTGTTACGGACAACTCTGAGAAGATAACCAAATCAGCTCCTGCATTTTTTGCTTTTTCGATACTTCCGATAATCTTTGCGGCATTTCCTTCAAAATCACCGATGATGTAGTTTAACTGTGCCAGTGCAACTTTCATAGTCAGTGTTTAATGTTTATGTGAAAGTTTAAAGTGCAAATGTCTTATTTTTGGGGCAATTTCGCAATAAAATTTATTGCGGCACGTATTGAATTGATAAATAAATGAAATGAACAAGAAAACATACTTTTTGATACTAATAACAATTATCACCTTTTTCTCCTGTAGCAGAAACCCGCTGAAAGTGGACATTTCCGAAATTAAAGAAGAAGTTACGATTGTACGTTTTGAGAAGGAGCTTTTTGCATTGCCCATGCAGGATACACTTTCCGAATTAAAACAATTGAGGAATGAATATCCTGAATTTTTTGATCTGTTCACCTGGAAAGTTATTGGAGTGGGCGGAATTGAAGAGGAACATTTCCCGGAGATTATGGGAGATTTTTTTACCGATACCCTAATTGTAAATGTGAAATCGTTGGCAGACGAAAAATTTGCAGACTTTGATGAAACGGAAGAGCATTTAATTACGGCTTTTAAGTATTACAGATATCATTTTCCGGATAAAGACCTTCCAACCATATTTACCATGATTTCCGGTTTTAACCAGTCGGTAGTGACTGCCGAAAATATTATTGGGATCGGCCTCGATAAATATTTGGGGGAGGATTGCGGATATTACAGGCAGCTCAGGAATGTGCCATTATACAAAATAAAAAACATGCACCCACAAAAATTGGTTTCAGATGTGGTTTATGCCTGGGGGTTGACGGAGTTTAACGATCAGGGAAAGGCTACGTCAGTGCTCGATAACATTGTGCACCAGGGGAAACTGATGTACTTTGCTGACGCCCTTCTACCCGAAATGCACGATTCGCTGAAAATTGGCTACACAGCCGGACAATTGCAATGGTGCCGGAACAACGAACCACAAATGTGGAATTTTCTGGTCGAACAAAAAATGTTGTACTCAACCAAACGGATGGATATTTTACGCTTTATCAACGACGGACCATACACTACCGGCTTTCCTACTGAATCGCCGGCGCGTACCGGGACCTGGATTGGCTGGCAGATTGTACGTCAGTACATGAAAAAGCATGAGGAAGTGACAATGGCGGAGTTAATGAAAAATACCAACTACCAGCAAATTTTAAATGACTCCGGTTATTATCCTGAATAGTATTTAGTAAGAGTAAGGTTGATATAGTTGCTGGTAAGTTGCTATGTCGATATACGTTTTGTCTTCCAAAGGATACTCTCCAAAAAGATGACCAATACCTTTCATGGATACAGAACCGAAAATTCCCAGCCCTCCTTTCACGTTGGAATAGACAGGAACTGGCTCGGCAAACGGATTGTCCTGAGCCAAATCATGCTGCTCGAGTGACCGGTTAAAGAGGAAAAATTCTTTTGACAGCGTTTCAACCACTGCTATTACGTCCAGGTATTCGCCATATTCATAATTTATATTTCGATAGGTCTGCCCCCAAAAGGAGAGATTATACACGTCACGATTCAAAAGTTCATCGGTAAATAACTCTACGGTTGATTCATCTGTTTCAAGAATTTCGGAGTTTCCATAGAGGGTTAATGCCGGATCGTTTGAGAAAACATCATTTCTGTATTCTAATTCATAAACAATAGTATCTGTCGGTACAATGGAATCCGAATCGCTGGAACTATAATAACTATGACCACCATATGGGCTGTAGTAACCCCCTTTTCGTCTTGTATCAAGCTCTGTTCCCCTGTATTTATAAACCATTAACCGGTAAAAGTTGTCTTCGCTTCTATCATCCAGAATTTCCAGGTTCATGTTTAGAAGGTAATAGTCATCATAGTAGTCATGAAGTTCCTTTTCCATTTCACACGTAAAATCTCCCAGTTGAACCGGTTCCGGAACGGTAGTTTCACACCACACAGGTTCAAAACCTTCCTTTGAAACTTCCAACCGGTAGGTGGAGCCAGCTTTGGCAACCCGGCTGGTGTCCCGATAATATCCGTTTTCAAAAGGTACTTTTTTCTCCACACCATAAGCGAGGTAGCGATAGGCGGTATCTATCCGGCCGATATAGTCCAGTTCCGATACGAACTCTCCATTTTCATAAAGCAATACTTTAGCCCCGGTTAATGACTCAAAATAAGTTGATTCATCCAAAATATGCCTGCTGGATTCTATCTTTATAATAAAATGACTACCCGGACGGATTATCGCATTCACAACAATTTTAGGCTGAACATACTTCTCTTTAAACTCGATGGTTTTTTCGCAGGAAAAGAAGAATACCGGCAAAAATAGCAGGGATATTATTTTAATAATGGTTCTCATCTTTCAGAATTTAAAGGTGTATGAAATGGATGGAATTAGAGGAAATAAACTCAATTGTTTTAATGCAGGTTTGGACTCTTCGTAATACATGCCGTCTTCATTGTATCCGGAAGTTGTATTGTGCCCCCAGAACAGATAAAATGGATTTTGTCGGTTGTATGCATTGTACACACCGACTGACCAGGTGCGAATGCCCCATTTTTTTTGCCGGTGAAAGTTCACTCCCAAGTCCAGCCGGTGGTAGGAAGGCATCCGGTAATTGTTCCTTCCCCCATAATATTCGATTGTATTTCCTCCCCATCTGGAGATATTCACATTGTTGGACGAATATTTTTGCTGTCCCAGGGTAGTGGCGTTTCCTGTACCAAAAACCCAGGTTATTCCCACATCTACGTTCTCCGAAAATTGATGTGTCAGTACAAAACTAATGTCGTGCCGGCGGTCATATTTCGCCGGGAAAATTTTTCCAAAATTCAGGTTTTCAAATTGCCGGTCAGCTTTCGACCAGGTGTAACCCAGCCACCCCGTGGTTTTTCCAACGTTTTTTTCAAGTAGTAGTTCCAGTCCGTAAGACCAACCTTTGCCCGTTTCAATTTTTGATTCCCAACCCTCGCCAATTCCGGTAAATGAGGCGCCTTCTTTGTATTCAATCAGGTTGTCCATGGTTTTGTAAAACAGTTCGGCAGATAAATCAAAACCTTTGGGTAATTTATAAAATGCCCCCAGCGCTACCTGATGCGAAATTTGCGGTTCAACTTTTTTGGTAACGGGTAGCCACAAATCGGTAGGCAGGCTTATGGTTGATGTGGAAAGCAAATGAATATACTGGCTCATTTTGGCATACGATGCTTTTACCGACCAGTTTTCGGATCCCAGAAAACGGAGTGAAGCACGGGGCTCAAAGGAGGTGTAATTTCTGCCCTGCACTGTAAAAAGAGAAAAATGTGCTCCAATATTTACCTGGATTTTTTTTGAAATATCAAAAATATCCTCTCCGAAAATCCTGATTTCATTGGCCGCCACGTCATTATTCCCAAATGTGGTGTCTCGCGGAGCCACAACATCTTCTTCATCAACAAATTTGAAGTGATTCACACCGGGAGTAAAAGTGTGGTAAATATTACCGACTCCAAATTTTACGGAATGGCGTGCCGAGGGAAAATAATCAAAGTCAATGCGGGCGGCAAAATCCTCAATTCCGGAATCGTAATCAAAAATGTCTTCTATTTTTTTATTGTCACGGGTATTTAGTTTAAGTGATTCGCTCCCCACATTAAAATTGTACTTGCTGTACGTAAGCGTAACATTGCTGAAAAGTTTCTGGTTATAGACATAATTCCACCTTAAGGCATTGGTCACATTTCCCCATTTGAGTCCCGATTCAAATTTGTCGTTGTAGCGGATATGATCTTCAACAAAATATCCTTCTTCAATGGTATAAGCCTTGTCAAGGCCCAGGTACGACGAAAAGTAGAGCCTGCTTTTGTCTGAAAAGATATGGTTTATTTTGGCATTCAAATCATAAAAATAATAGCCCCCTTTGTAATCGTATCCGTCGGTTGAGCGGTTGACGATCCCGATAATCGGGCGTGCCAGCAAATCAAGGTAAGTTCTTCTTCCGGAAACAATAAAAGATGTTTTGTCTTTTACAATGGGGCCTTCCAGCGAAAACCGGGACGAAATCAGACCAATGGAAAATTCACCTTTCAGCTCTTTCATGTTTCCCTCTTTCATTCGAATATCAATTACCGAAGAAAGTCTCCCGCCAAACCGGGCCGGAAACCCTCCTTTATACAGCTTAACTGTTTTAACCGCAGCGGGATTAAAAACAGAGAAAAAACCAAAAAGATGATTGGCATTGTAAACAGGAACGCCATCGAGCAAAAACAGGTTTTGATCGGGGCCGCCACCACGAACATAAATACCGCTTGTGCCTTCGGTTCCTGACTGCACACCCGGAAGTAGCTGAATCACTTTCAGTACATCGGGTTCACCAAGTAAAAGCGGAACTTTCGATAGCGTAGCAGTCGGGATTTCCACCATACTCATTTGGGTGCGAGTTACTTTTGATGCTTCGGTTCCATAAATTTTTACTTCCCCCAGCGCAGTCATCTGTTCCAGTTCAATCACAAGATTTGTGTCACGGGTCAAAATCAATTCAGATTCTATTTTGGTGTAACCAACATAAGAAAAGACAAGATGATTTTTACCGGAATCGAGGGTGAGGCTAAAAAAACCATATTCATTGGTAATTGTACCTTTCATGGTTTCTTTTTCATAAACATTGGCATTTATCAAACTCTCTCCGGTGTTCTTGTCCCTGACATAGCCACTTATGGTATGAGTTTGCGCGTTTGCATAAAAACCAATAAATGAAATGAGGCTGATAATAATTAGTTTTTGCATTCGATTTGGAATATTAACAAATTGAGTTTTTGGATTAATTTATTTTATGCAAACCTAAGAGAAAAAGTCTTTAAAAAAGTTTTAGAAAGGTTAAGAAAAATAAAATGGGGTAAATCTTAAAGAGATACCCCATTTCCAAAAATATGATTGAATTTTTTACAATTCCCTGATTTTAATATTCCGATACCACACGTCGTCGCCGTGATCCTGCAACGCAATGTAACCCGATTTTGCCACATTTGCCCAGTCAGGATTTAATCCCGGAAATTTGGAGCCGGCAACCAGTTCATTCCAGTCGTCTGTCCAAAGGTGGTATTCCAGAACTGTTTCACCATTTTGTTTATGAACCACTGTTCCGTTGTAAACCAGGATTTCAGCAGAATTCCATTCTCCGGCCGGTTTCGTATTTTGTGGGTCGGCTGGAATCAGATCGTACAGAGAGGCTGCCTTGCGGTTGCCATCTTTTCCGAGCAGGGCATCGGGATGTTTATCATTATCCAGAACCTGAAACTCGGGCGCTGTTTTCCAGATTGGCCAGTCTTCCACTTGCTGTCCAAGATAGAAAATCCCTGAATTTCCGCCTTCACCTATTTTCCAGTCAATTTTCAGATGAAAATTCGAGAACTCTTTGTTGTAAAGAATGTCACCTCCATCTTCAGAACCTGCTTCCCCCATTCCGGAACCTTTACAATGCAATGTTCCTTCTGCCACTTCCCATCCGGCCGGGAAATGACTTTTGTTTACTCCAAGCCAGCCTTCGCTGGTTTGGCCATTAAATAGTAATGTCCAGCCTTCCTCTTTTTCTTGCTGGGATAATTCGTTAGGACCGATTTCTTCCACTGTGGCCGACTTTTCTTCGGTAGTTTCTTGTGCCGATTTTTTCTGGCCACCGGTACATGAAATCCCAAAAATCAAGGCACCTGCGAAAAGGAACGAAAGAATTTTTTTCATTTTTTTTCTTTTAGTAGTTGGTTAAATAATAATTATTTTGAATCTTCTTTATACAAAAATAGTTGAAAATTGCGACATGCCAAACATTTAAAAAAATCCTTAATTTATGACAGACATTGAGGAATTGCTCCCGGCAAAAGGAAGTTTTCTGGATATTCTTTTGTAATTTCGGAAATGAATTTCTTTCCGAATGGAAGGATTTAAATAATTCAAAATTCTATGGACAAATCAGCCAAACCCAGGAGAATAGGAATTTTAACAGCAGGCGGGGATTGCCCCGGTTTGAATGCTGCCATCAGGGGAGTGGGGAAAACCGCTATTGTTGAGTATGGCATGGAGGTGTATGGTTTTAATGCCGGTTATCTTGGGTTGATCAATAAAGATTATATTGTATTGAAGGAATCCCAGCTTTCAGGGATATTAACAGTAGGGGGCACCATCCTCGGTACCTCCCGTGAGAAACCCTATAAAATTGTAAAGAATGGATCCAGCGAGGCGGAAAAAACGGATAAGCCTGAAATGATTAAGCAGACTTATACTGACCTTGAACTGGATTGCGTAGTTTGTATTGGCGGTAACGGAACCATGAAAACCGCCCACATGCTGGCAAAAGAAGGCCTGAATGTAATCGGTATTCCTAAAACCATTGACAATGACGTGTGGGGAACGGACGTTACTTTTGGATTTGAGTCGGCAGTGCAAATAGCCACCGACGCAATCGACCGGCTTCATACCACAGCCAACTCGCACCAACGGGTAATGATTATTGAGGTAATGGGGCACCATGCCGGTTGGCTGGCATTATATTCCGGAATGGCAGGTGGAGGAGACATTATCCTGTTGCCTGAATTGCCTTACAACATCCGGTCGGTGTGTAAAAAAATCGAAAAGCGTTATGAGGAGAAGAAACCCTATTCTATTGTGGTAGTGGCAGAAGGAATTGACCACCCTAAAAACAGGTCGGCGGCGTCTCATATTGCTGAGGCCATTGAAACGTACACAGAGATTGAAACGAGGAAAACGGTGTTGGGGTATATTCAGCGTGGTGGAAGCCCAACTCCTATGGATCGTATTCTGGCTACACGTTACGGTGCTTTTGCAGCCCAGTGTATTGCCGAAGGGTGTTTTGGTACAATGGTGGCTATGAGACAGAACGAACTGACAACAGTTCCGCTCAGTGAAGTGGGAGGGAAGCTGCGGCTGGTGGACACCGATGATCCTCTTATCCAAAAGGCCCGCAAGATGGGGGTTTCTTTTGGGGATGAATACCTGTAAAACTATAGCGACAGATACACCAGCTTTTTGGTTTGATAAAATTCCTCCTCAAAATATTCAGATAGGTTTTGGATATAGGCTTTTTTCCGGAAGGGCTTTATTTCTTCAGCCAAGTTACCTCCTTTTAAATAGATCACGCCATTTGGAACTGTATTTTGTTGTTTCGGCGAAATATTTTTTTGCACCCATCCCACAAACTCGGGAAGGCGGGTAACAGCCCGGCTTACCACAAAATCATATTTTTCTTTTAACTGCTCCGCACGAATTTGGTCCGAAGTCACATTTTTTAGGCCAAGGCTCTCGGCTACGGCATTTACCACCTTTATCTTTTTCCCGATGGAATCAATCAGGTGAAATCGAGTTTCCGGAAAAAGAACGGCCAGCGGAATGCCAGGAAATCCACCGCCGGTTCCCACGTCCAGAATTTTAGTGCCGGGCCTGAAACGGATAAATTTGGCGATGCTTAGGGAGTGCAGAACATGCCGTTCGTGCAACGCTTCAATATCTTTTCGTGAGATCACGTTTATTTTGGCGTTCCATTCGGCATAAGCCGGCATCATTTGTTTGAATTGTGCTGTTTGTTCCGGAGTCAGCCCCGGAAAATATTTTTGAATTATCTCCATCTTCCGGTCAGTCTTCTTTTCTCATTTCAGTATTTTCAATCAATTTGAACAGCATTTCGCGCGCCCTGAAAAGTTGGGCTTTTACTGTGCCGAGTGGGATGTCGAGCTCTTTGGCAATTTCTTCATAGGAGAATTCACGGAAGTATCTCAATTCCACTAATGTGCGATACCGGGGTTTCAACCGTCTCACAATCCGGTGCAGGAGAATGGCTTTTTGCTGTCGGATAAGTTTTTCTTCGGGATTGGGTTCTTTGGATTTTAACTTCACTGCCTCACTGTTGTCTCCCGAATCACCGTTGTTTTCAATGGCAACGTAAGTTCCTTTTTTTCGTCGTAAAAAGTCGATACAATTGTTTGATGCGATTTTAAACAACCAGGTACTAAAGGCGTAAGTAGGAGAATATTGGTGCAGGTTTTTAAATGCTTTGCCAAAAGCTTCAAGGGTCAGGTCTTCGGCATCGTTGCGGTTGTTCACCATTTTAAGTAACATAAAATAGATGGCATCCTTATAACGTGAAAGAAGCCGGGTAAAAGCTTTTTCATCACCCATCAGAGCTTTTTGTACTAATTCGTAGTCCAGACGGGCCTTTTCTGATAAATTTATTTTTTCCCCTTCCATCTTTTTTCTCTTCCGTAATCGGAATAACTTGTGCGGAAAAACAGCTTTAAATAAGGTAAAAGCAAAGCAAACAATAACGAAGGTAAGAATAATTTACGTTCATCCAAACGAGAAAGTATTTTTTTTATGATAAGCGCGTATCCGAGGGTGTAAACCACTAAAGAAGTGATAATCACAGGTAAAAGAAATGGTAAAAAGAAGAGTGTGCATGCAGATACTGGGAGAAGCAAGAGATTAAGCCAGTTGAGAAAAGTTAACCAGAATCTTTTGATAAATGAAAGGTTTTTCTTTAATCTTAGTTCTTTTACCAATAATTCTTTAAACCGGTTTTTAGATGAGTTTTCATCTTTTTGAACAATGGTTTTGTTTGATAAAAGCAGGCGGGTTGCAGATTTCCGGATAAAGGAGTTGATTACAAGCTCAAGGTTGGCAAAAGGTTCTGTTATTTTTCCGTGATATCCGCCTGCCTCAAAATACTTTTGTTTTTGGAAAGCTACATTTTCTTCAGAAACAACAAAAGGTAACCCGTTCAGTGTAAATTCGTAACTTTTAATTTGCTGAAAAAACGATTCAACCCGAAACAGCAGGTTGAAAAAAGTACCGTTTGCTTTTGCATTTGAGTAATTTACCACAACTTCACTGTTATCGTCTAACCGGGCTGCAATATCGGCCAGCCAGGAAGGACTAAAGCCTGTTGCCGATGGAGGGATAACCATTACCCAATTGTAACGCGATGCTTTTAATGCAATATTCCGGGCCATTTTCTCTGAGTAGCGTGTTTCCTGACTCAGGGCTGAAACCCCTATTCTACTATCCTGTTCTTTCAGCGCAGTAAGAAATGGAAGAGAATTATCTTGTGAGAAATCATCTACTGCCATTACTTCAAATTCTGTGTTATCTATTGCTAATACACGGGATAGATTTTTCCGCAGGTTCTCCTCTTCGTTTCTAACAGGTAAAATCAGTGACAGAGGTGACTGCTGTCCTCCGGGTTGTATTTTTAAAAAAGCCACTTTTCCCGTAAACAGAATAAGATAAATTGTCCGGAGAAGGAAAATTAAAATAAAAAGGGACAATAGCGCCCATTCCATTGTTTGGAGGTGGGCCATAGCTTCTTGGATAGATTTCAGCATGAAAACGATTTAAAGGACAAATATGCGCCAAAAATGGAAACATTCGACTCAATTTCAAAATTTTCGGCCATAAAAGAACACGGCTTCAAATTAGAATTTATTAACAGGTTGACTGACATTTGATTTCCTTTCATTTCAAGTTTAATGGCTATATTTGCGCCCTGAAAAAGCGGGCAATGGAATTTAAACTGACAGCAACAGAGAGTGGATCCCGGGCACGGGCAGGAATTATTTCGACCGGGCACGGGCAGATTGAAACGCCGATTTTTATGCCGGTGGGTACTACCGGATCGGTGAAGGGAATACATGCCCGCGACCTGAAAGAAGATATAGGAGCACAGATTATTCTTGGAAATACGTATCATCTGTATCTGAGGCCCGGGGTTTCGGTTCTTGAGGCAGCGGGAGGGCTGCATAAGTTTAATAGCTGGGACGGCCCCATTTTAACTGATAGTGGTGGTTACCAGGTGTTTTCACTCGGTGATATCCGTAAAATTACAGAAGATGGTGCCCGGTTTCAGTCTCATATTGATGGTTCGTATCATCTTTTTTCTCCGGAGAAGGTTGTTGATATCCAGCGCTCTATTGGTGCCGACATTATTATGGCATTTGACGAATGTACGCCGGGAGATGCCGATTTTGATTATGCCCGTAAGTCTCTTGAGCTAACGCAACGGTGGTTGGATCGCTGTTTTGCACAGTTTGATAAAACAGAACCAAAATACGGCTATCCGCAAACACTTTTTCCTATTGTGCAGGGGAATACATATCCTGAACTACGCAAACAAGCGGCGATACATGTTAAAACGTTTGATGCCGACGGCTACGCCATTGGAGGTTTGTCGGTAGGTGAGCCGGAAGAGGTGATGTACGAAATGACCGAAGTGGTGAACGCCGAACTGCCCGAAAACAAGCCCCGCTACCTGATGGGAGTGGGTAATCCTGTAAATATCCTGGAATCGATTGACAGGGGAGTGGATATGCTTGATTGTGTGATGCCTACGCGTAACGGACGCAATGGTATGCTATTCACATCGGAAGGAATAATCAATATCCGGAACAAAAAATGGGCGAACGATCATTCTCCTATTGACGAGAACGGCGCCTCCTTTGTCGACAGGTATTCGAAGGCGTATCTCCGGCACCTGATTATTTCCAATGAAATGCTGGGAGCCCAAATTGCCAGTCAGCATAACCTGGCTTTTTATTTGTGGCTGGTCAGGACTGCCCGGCAAAAAATAACAGAAGGGAATTTTAAAAGCTGGAAAAGCAACATGGTAGAACAGTTAAAAATCAGATTGTAAAAGGGATGAATCAGGTCATAAAAAAAAGTCTTGCCCGGATAAAAGCATTATATTGGCAGTTTTACTGTGTGAATATGCAAGCCAGGCAGGCATGTGTTACCATTAGAAATAAATAATTATAAACACATGAAATTTTACAGAACCATTGACATATACATCACAAAAAAATTCCTGGGTACATTTTTTTATGCCATTGCACTTATTCTTAGTATTGCCATTGTGTTCGATATGTCGGAAAACTTAGATGAGTTTCTGTCTAAAGAGATTTCATGGGGAACTATTATTTCTGAGTACTACCTGAACTTTATCCCATATTTTGCCAACCTGTTCAGTCCGCTTTTTACGTTTATTGCCGTTATCTATTTTACATCGAAAATGGCATACAATACCGAAATTATAGCCATTTTAAGCAGTGGGGTTTCCTATGCACGGCTAATGCGTCCTTATTTGGTTTCGGCATTGGTGCTGGCGGCTTTCTCATTTGTTTTAGGGAATTATATTATTCCTCCGGCAAACGAAACACTTAATCAGTTCAGGCAGTTTTACATCGACAATGATCGGCAGACAGTCTCAACTGAAATCAACATCCACCGGCAGATTGAACCTGGTGTATTTATTTATATGCGGCGGTTTAACTCCAACAATGTGGGTGATCGTTTTACCCTCGAACGGTTTGATGATCATCAGCTGGTGGAAAAACTCACGGCCGATAATATCCGATGGGATGAGGAGAGTGGGAAATGGATTCTAAATAACTGGTGGAAGCGGACACTTTATGACAATTATGAAGAAATAGAAAAAGGGTATAGATTGGATACAACCCTGAATATGACTCCCGAAGATTATAAGATCGTAAAAAACCAGATGGAGAACTATACTACGCCCGAATTGAAAAAAGAGATCCGGCTGATGAAAATGCGCGGGGTAAATACAGTGGAGTGGGAGCTTGAGCGGCATAAAAGGGTGGCCGGGCCGTTTTCTGCATTCATCCTCACCATTATTGGCGCCGGACTGGCTTCCCGAAAAATAAAAGGCGGACTTGGGTTTCATCTCGGCTTAGGACTGCTGCTTAGTTTCTCTTATATCCTGTTTATGCAGATTTCAACGGTTTTTGCCATTAGCGGTAATGCCTCTCCGTTGGTAGCTGTATGGATTCCCAACCTTGGGTATAGTATTATTGCCTTTTTTGTATTCCGTTGGGCGGCCAGGTAGCCACAACATGATCATTCAAACAAAAAATATTATTATTCGAAACTGCTGAATCAAACTGCATTAAATTCCGTAACCTAAAACAGGAATTCAGGGGGTCAAGTGAAAAAAATTATAATTTTGACCCGGTTTAAAAAAGCGAAAGCCCTTCCAGTAAGGGAATTTATAACTTAAAACAAACTTTATGTCATTAAGAAGTAACGTTCTTGACCTTCGGAAAAGGAAGAGGGAAGTACAAAAAGGCGGTGGTGACAAAGCCATAGAAAAGCAGGCAAAAATGGGGAAACTTACTGCCCGTGAACGTATCCTTGCCCTTTTGGACAAAAATTCTTTTCACGAATATGACTTGTTCGTGGAACACAGCGCAAAAGACTTTGGTATGGAATCCAAGGTTCTTCATGGCGACGGTGTAATCATTGGAACAGGCACCATCTACAGCAAGCCGGTATGTATTTTTGCTCAGGACTTTACCGTTGCAGGCGGTTCTTTGGGGCTGATGCATGCCCGTAAAATAACCAAAATTATGGACCATGCCCTGAAGATGCGTGTGCCTCTTATTGGTATCAACGACTCCGGGGGTGCCCGAATTCAGGAAGGGGTAAACTCTTTGGCTGGTTATGGCGAGATTTTCTTTCGTAACACGCTGGCATCAGGGGTTATCCCGCAAATTTCAGTTATCCTTGGGCCCTGTGCCGGAGGCGCGGTTTATTCACCGGCCCTCACCGATTTCGTGTTTGTGGTGGAGAATATTTCAAAAATGTTTATTACGGGACCCAGTGTAATTAAATCCGTATTGGGAGAAGAAATCTCGATGGAAGAACTGGGTGGGGCCCGGGTTCATGCTGAGCTCACAGGGAATGCCCATTTCTTTGCCACCAGCGAACTGGATTGTTTTGAACAGATAAAAAAACTTATAAGTTACATTCCACGGAATAATGGCACCAAAGCAATGCCGTTTCCACCGAAGCTGCCCAAGAAAGGCAGGAAAATCGAAGATATCGTTCCGGGCGACCCACGTATTCCTTACGATATACGTGATATTATCGGAGGTATCACAGACAGCTCTGAATTTTTTGAGGTGATGGAAAACTTTGCGCCCAATATTGTTATCGGTTTTGGACGCATGGAGGGCGACACCGTCGGGTTTGTGGCTAACCAGCCCATGGTTTTGGCCGGAGTGCTCGATACCGACAGTTCAGACAAAGCGGCCCGTTTTATTCGCTATTGCGATGCTTTTAATATTCCGATTGTTACACTTGAAGACCTTCCGGGTTACCTTCCCGGTGTTGATCAGGAGCATGCCGGCGTTATTCGTCACGGAGCAAAAATATTGTATGCTTACAGTGAAGCAACGGTTCCTAAAGTGACTGTTATTCTGAGGAAAGCTTACGGCGGAGGATATATCGCCATGAATTCACGTCATCTGCGCGCTGATTTTGTGTTTGCATGGCCAACTGCCGAGATTGCAGTAATGGGACCTGAAGGGGCGGCGAATATCGTTTTTCGCAAGGAGATTGCAGAAGCTGAAAATCCGGAAGAAATGAGGCAGCAGAAGATTCAGGAGTACAAGGAGAAGTTTGCCAATCCTTATGTGGCGGCGGCACAGGGTTACATTGACGAGGTAATTGAACCGCGCGACACGCGGGGACGTATCCTGCATGCTCTCCAGGTTTCTGAAAATAAAAGCGTATTTCTCCCGAACAAAAAACATGGCATCCCGCCGTTTTAAACCTTTAAAGAAACAGGTATGAGTGAAGAAAAAGAATTTAAAACGTTAGTCGTTCAGGGAGCCGTTTACAAAACCCACTACACCTGGAAGTTTGAAAACCGGGTGAATTGGGAAGCGCCCGATCCGAACCATATATACTCGTTTATTCCGGGGACTATTATCGATATTTTTGTTAAACCGAAGGAAAAGGTAAAGGAAGGCCAAACGTTGCTTCTGCTTGAGGCAATGAAAATGCAAAACCAGGTGCGAATGCCTTTCGACGGTGAGATTGTAAAGATTCATGTGAAAAAGGATGATGTTATTCCCAGGAAATTCCTGATGCTGGAAATCAGACCCGTCAGGATAAAAAAATAAATTCTACGGGAAAATGACCGTAATCTGTTAAGAAGAAGCTTCAAAAGTAGAGCTTTAATTCATTTTGTCATATTGAGTGTAGTCCCTGCCTGTTGGTAGACGGGGACTGCACTCAGGGTGACAATAAAAAGGATTTTCAACTCAATTTTCGTTCATAAAAAAAGGCTGTTGGAAACAACAGCCTTTAAAAATTCAACTAAACTAATCGCGGTATCTTTCTCCCTCACTAATTCCAATATATTCCGGACAACATCCAGTTTTCCAATACTAATTTCGGTTCTGAATCCAATCCCGGGTATTCAAAAAGTGAAAGTCCCCATTTTTTGTCATTGACCATCCAATCTTCCAGTAAAAGATTTTCTTCCTGCTCTTTCTGAAAAGTATTGGTTTCCTGCGCTGAAACCCAGTATGTTTCGTTTATCATCCAGTTTTCAATTTCCAGTTTGGGTTCTGCAATGTTTTCAAGGCCTGAGGCAGCAATCATTTGTGTTTCTTTCGCATCCACATTCACACTCATTAAGAATAAGACGAGGAATGCTGCAACAACAATCTGATTTAATCGAGTCATTTTTGTTTTCATTGTTTTCTGTTTAAAATTGTCTTGTTTTCTAAAAATTGTTTTCAGTAAGATAGACTGATTAAGGGCACAAAGGTTACATATCTTTTTGTTAAAAAGTATGAAAAGTTTGTAAGAGGGCCTTAAGTCTCGGTGAGTATCGAATTTTACCCGACAAATAAAACACCCTCAGGTATGATTTTGTCGAAATCTGCCGGCAAATGACGAAAGATGCCAAAAACAGCTGAACCGCTGCCCGACATGGACGCATAAAGAGCTCCTGCTTCGTATAGTTTCTTTTTCCATTTTTCAATGTCAGGAAAGAGCGGGAAAATACTTTTTTCGAAATCGTTCACCACCGTCTCTTTCCATTGTTCGATGGGTAAACCAGACAGTTTTTTTAGATTGAATTCAGGAGGGACAGGTACCACATTTTTGTAAGCCAGCACAGTACTTACTGAAACTTCCGGCTTCAAAATGACTATCCGGTATTGGGTTAGGTTCAGTTCCATGGGGCTGAACAGATCTCCAATACCTGATGCAAACATCGGTTTGTTTTCAATAAAAAAAGGGCAGTCAGCTCCCAGCTTTACGGCATAGTTTTTCAGTTTTTCAGTACTGAGGCGAAGTTGAAAATATTCATTCAGCATTTTCAATGCAAAGGCTGCATCGGACGAGCCGCCTCCCAACCCGGCACCTGTAGGAATTTTTTTATGTAAATGAAACTGTACCGGTGGTAATTCGAAATCATTTTTTAACAGGTGGTAAGCTTTTAAAACCAGGTTTTCTCCGGGCGGTCCTTCCACAGGCAACCCGGAAAATGTAATCCCGGTTGTTTTGTTTTCAGCCATCTCGAGAGCATCGGTCAGCTGTACCGGGTAAAACACGGTTTCCAGGTTGTGATAACCGTCGGATCGTCGGGAGACCACATGTAATCCAATATTTATTTTTGCATTAGGAAATACAATCATAATTGCCAATGGAACCTGAAATATTTATTCTTCATTCATCAGTTCATATTCTTTGGGCGAGCCGCAGGTGCAAATCAGGTTACGATCGCCCCATGCATTGTCCACCCGCCCAACCGGAACCCAGAATTTATTCTCTTTTATCCACGGGAGTGGCCAGGCAGCTTTTTCCCGGGAATAATGGTGTTCCCAGTTATCGGATGTTACAACATGCGCCGTGTGCGGAGCGTTTTTTAGTACATTGTCTTTTTTATCGGAACTTCCGTTTTCCACCTCTTTTATCTCATCAAAAATAGTATTCAGCGCTTCGATAAACCGATCGATCTCCTGTTTCGATTCACTTTCGGTAGGTTCAATCATAAGCGTTCCGTGTACCGGAAAGGAGAGGGTGGGAGCATGAAAACCAAAATCCATCAGTCGCTTGGAAATATCTTCTTCGCTAATTCCGGACGAAGCCTTCAGGTGCCTGCATTCAAGGATTAGCTCGTGCCCAACCCGGCCTGTTTCGCCGGTGTAAAGGACGCCAAAATTTTTCTCCAGCGCTTTGGCGATATAATTGGCATTCAGAATGGCTATTTGAGTGGCCTTTGTCAGTCCTTCGGCTCCCATCATTTTAATATAACCATAGGTAATGGGCAATACGGAAGCGCTTCCCCACGGAGCTGCTGCCACGGCATTGATTCCCACATGTCCGTTATTCATGATAGGATGGGAAGGCAAAAATTTAACAAGGTGCGCAGCTACAGCAATAGGCCCGACACCCGGTCCTCCGCCTCCATGCGGAATAGCAAAGGTTTTGTGCAAATTCAGGTGACAAACATCGGCGCCAATAATTCCGGGAGTGGTCAATCCCACCTGCGCATTCATGTTGGCACCATCCATATATACCTGTCCGCCGTTATCATGAATAATTCCGCACATTTCCACAATCGATGATTCGAATACCCCGTGGGTAGATGGATAGGTTACCATTAATGCCGCCAGGGTATCTTTGTGTTCCTCTGCTCTTTTACGGACATCTTCCAGATCGATATTCCCTTTTTTATCGCAGGCTACTACTACTACCTTCATCCCGGCCATTACTGCACTGGCAGGATTGGTACCATGTGCCGATTCGGGAATCAGCACTACATTTCGCTGCCCTTCTCCCCGGCTTTGGTGGTACTCCCTGATAACCATCAGTCCGGCATATTCTCCTGCGGCACCGGAGTTGGGCATCAGGCTGACATCCTCCATGCCTGTAATTTCTGCCAAATCGCGCCGCAACTCTTCCATCATTTCATGGTATCCGCGCGCCTGATTTTTTGGCACAAACGGGTGGATGCCGTTGAATTCAATCCAGCTGAGCGGCAGCATCTCGGTGGCAGCATTCAGTTTCATGGTACACGAACCAAGAGAGATCATCGATTGAGTCAGTGAAATATCTTTGTGTTCCAATCTTTTTATGTAGCGGACCATTTCCGTTTCAGCCCGGTAATGGTTAAATACCTCTTGCGCCATAAAATCAGATTGGCGGGCAAATTTTTTGTCAATATGAAATCCTTTGGGATACTCATGGATAACCGGCCATCGTTTGTTGGCTGCTTTGGCAAATACTTCCAGTATCCAGGTCATGTCTTCGCGGTTGGTCGTTTCATCAATGCTGATACCGACATCTCCGTTTTCGAAGTACCGGAAGTTCATTTCCAGCTCAAGCGACAGCCATTCAATATCTTCTCGTTTTACATGCCTGGGCATGGCAAACCGGATGGTGTCGAAAAAATGTTTGTTTAGTTGGTGATAACCGAGTTTTTCAATTTCATCTGCCAGGAAGGCGGCAATATTATGAACACGATTGGCTATAATCCTGATTCCTTCCGGGCCGTGGTAAACGCCAAAAAATCCTGCCATTGTGGCCAGCAGCGCCTGGGCAGTACATATATTGGAGGTGGCCCGTTCTCGTTTAATATGTTGCTCCCGTGTTTGCAGCGCCATGCGTAGTGCACGGTTGCCATGTACGTCTTTTGTTACGCCGATAATCCTGCCCGGCATGTAGCGTTTAAATTCTTCCCGGGCGGTGAAAAATGCAGCATGCGGACCACCATAGCCCATTGGCACCCCAAACCGCTGGCTGTTGCCAAATACAATATCTGCTCCCCATTCTCCGGGAGGCGTTATTAAAGCAAGCGAAAGCAAATCGGTTGCTACTGCCACTTTAATATCTTTTTCGTGTGCCTTTTGAACAAGTTCAGCGTAATCTGTTATTTCTCCATCGGAGTTGGGGTACTGAATTATTGCGCCAAAAACATCCTCTGAAAATTCGAATGAATCTTTGGGCTGAATTCTGAGTTCGATTCCCAGCGGGTTGGCACGGGTAACCAGCACATCGAGGGTTTGCTGCCATACTTTTTCATCTACCAGCATTACATTTACCCCGGCTTTTGCCATTTGGCGGGAACGCAGGTTATACATCATGACCATGGCTTCGGCAGCGGCGGTTGCCTCGTCAAGCAAAGATGCATTGGCAATTTCCATGGCGGTGAGTTCGCAAACCATTGTTTGGAAATTGAGCAGTGCTTCGAGCCGGCCCTGTGAGATTTCTGCCTGGTAAGGAGTGTACGAAGTGTACCAAACCGGGTTCTCCAGTACATTTCGCAATATAACCGCCGGGGTAATGGTATCGTAATACCCCATACCAATGTATGTGTTAAAAACCTTATTTTTTCCGGCAAGGCTTAAAATTTTTCTGAAATACCGCCTTTCTGTCAATCCTTCCTGCAGCTTTAGGGGTTCTTTCAGTCTTATATTTTTTGGAACAGTTTGTTCTATCAATTCTTCTATTGACGAAACGCCTATCGTTTCAAGCATTTCCCTGATTTCGCCCTCGCGTGGGCCGATATGCCGGGTTACAAAAAGATCATGAGACATTTCTTTTGTTTTAAATTAAAGGTTGCAAGTATAAAATTTACATTCGTTGAAAAAAATGATTTTAAACAAATTCTGAATGCTTTTCAGGTTAAAAACGGATTGGATGTTTTTTCGAATTCCAGTGTGGTTTCAGGACCATGTCCGCAAAAAACTTTTGTTTTACCAGGAAGGCTGAATAGTTTGTTTTTTATGTTCGAAATCAAAGTTTGGTGATCGCCGCCGGGTAAGTCCGTGCGGCCAATGCTGCCATAAAAAAGTACATCGCCGCCAATCAGCACATTTTCCTTCTCGGCATAAAAAACGACGTGCCCCGGTGAATGCCCCGGAACATGAATGATCCTGAAAGAAGTATTCCCAAATTCCAATGTTTCGTTTTCATGGAAAAAGGAATTGGGTGCACCAACCGGTTTCATTTCAAACCCAAACATTTCTCCCTGGTCAACAGCCTTTTCCACCCAAAAAGCATCGTCAGGGTGGGCACAAAACGGAATTTCGTATTCTTCACGGATAAATTCTACCCCCATAATATGATCGAAGTGACAGTGTGTGTTGGCAATCATTACCGGTTTCAATTGGTTATCGGTCACATATTCTTTTATCTCACGGTGTTCCTGCCGAAAATAAAAGCCGGGATCTACAAAAATACATTCACCGGTTTCATCTGAGATAACATATGTGTTTTCCTGCAATGGATTTACAACAAATTTTTCAACTTTTAGCATATATCAAAAATTTACCGTTCCTTTTAGTAAGGGAACAAAAACAAACCCGCCATGTTTTTCTGTTTTGAACTCTTTTTCCGAAACCCGAATAAGAGTCATCATTTCCTGTCTGTTTTCCTTTCCCACCGGGATAACCAACCTGCCGCCAATTTTCAGTTGTTCTTTCAATGCCTCTGGAATGGAGGGAGCCCCGGCTGTTACCAGTATTTTGTCAAATGGTGCAAACGCAGGCAATCCTTCATTGCCATCACTAAAAAAACAGGCGGGACGGTAGCCTATTTCCGGGAGGAACAACTGGACTTTCTGGAAAAGTTCTTTTTGCCGTTCGACAGTAAAAACCCTTGCGCCCATTTCAAGCAACACGGCTGCCTGGTAACCGGAACCTGTACCAATTTCCAAAATTTTATCGTTTTTTTCGATTTGTAACAGCTGAGACTGAAAGGCCACGGTGTATGGCTGGGAAATGGTTTGGCCTGCCCCTATTGGGAAAGCCTGGTCTTTGTAAGCAAAATTCAGAAAAGAACTTTCCATAAAAAGATGGCGTGGCACCTTGCCGATGGCCGCCAGTACCCTTTCATCCTTTATCCCCTTTATTTTCAATCCATCCACCAACTTCTTTCTCATCCCCTGATGTCTCAGGCTATCGTTTTCTGCCATGTTTTAATCCAAATTTAGCTGCAAAAATAGGTGAACCAGCTCGTTTTAGCCAGAATTCTTTCCCTACAATATTAACATTTAAAGTTGATAAGTTCATGGGCAAAAGGCAAAAAAGGGCGCTTTAGTGTTTTATATTTGTGAAATGCTGAAACTTGGGTTAATAGGAGATATTCAAATGCTGGAGCCTTTTATAAAAAAGGCGATGAAGCATCCGGAGGTTTATATAGCCGGTAAATCTTCGGTTGGCACACGCCCGCAACCGGCAGGTTCACGATTGACGATAACAGAATTTAACAGGGTAGAATTGATTGAACGCGCGGATGCTTTTTTGATTAACCATTTCTCGCTGCTGCCATTTCAATTGTTGTGTGAGATGGTGAAAAAATCGAAACATTTTTTTGCCACAACCTATCCTGAACTGAGCGCAGATGAATGTACACAGTTGACAAAGCTGGCGCAGGAGGCCCAAACAATTATTCAGATTGCCAATCCGTTTTATTACCTGCCTGCTATTCAGTGGTTAGGCCAGAATGTTTTAAAGCCGGCTTTTGTCGAGGTTTCTTATTTTAAAAATGAACCGGTAGGGGCAGATACGCTTCTTCAGTTGCTGTTAATGTTGAAAAATATAACCGGGAATATTCCCAAAAAAACCAGCGCGGTATCCTTTGATTCTACTCTGGCAGATTCTGTCTTTAGTAATCTTCAACTTGAATTTGGCGACGGTTCGGTTGTCCAAATCAACTATGGGAAAAAGGGGACGCAGAATGTGTTTAAAGTAAACACCTATGCACACAACCAGTTTGTGGAATTCGATTTTTTAAAAGGTCACTATTCCTGCAACAATTCACCCATAGACTTGTCTCCGTTCAAAAAAGAACTTGAAACCGATACTTTTCTGAATACACTGGCACAAAAGAAGCTCCCGGTTACTACCATCGAAGATTATTCGTCTGTCCTTCAAACCCTTCACAAAATTCATCTAAAATTAGATCGCTTTTCATCCATGTAAGCATTGGAAAAAGTTACTTTTGCCGCAATATTTTTTTTAGAAGAACGTTTATTGTATGCACTTGCGTAATAGCAATACTTTTAGACCAGACTTAACTGACAGAAGATGAATAGAAAGTGGCAGGTAGTCAAATATCTGTGTTTTGATTTTTTAGCAGCCGCCATTAGCTGGACTGCCTTTTTCGTGTACCGAAAAATTGTTATTGAACCGCAGCGATTCGGCACGGATATTCCTGTGGAATTTACAAACCGTTACTTTTTCGGGCTCCTCCTTATTCCGATACTTTGGGTAATGTTTTATTACATTACCGGTTTTTACGATAATATTTACAGGCGTTCCCGCCTTTTGGAACTGGGACAAACTTTTCTTACAACGGTTGTTGGCGTGGTGGTCATCTTTTTTGCCTTGATTCTGGACGATTATATTCATTCATACAAAAATTATTATCAGCTGTTTTTTACCTTGTTCCTTTTGCATTTTGGATTTACCTACCTGTTCCGGCTCGTTTTAACTACCCGGACGATACACCGTATTCATAAGCGGAAAATAGGGTTTAACACCCTGATTATCGGGAGCAATGAAAAGGCAGAAAAAGTGTACAAAGAGATGTCGAGCCAGAAAAGGCCGGCAGGAAACCTGTTTGCCGGATTTGTGGGAGTGGAGAACAACGATGACCGGTTGCTCGGTCAATACCTGCCACAGTTAGGAAGATTGAATGAGTTAAATAAAATTATTGAACACGAAAATATTGAAGAGGTAATTATAGCAATTGAAACCCGTGAGCATGAGCGCTTAAATGGGATTTTGACTATTTTGGAAAACCGACAAATAACCATTTGGGGAATTCCGGATTTGTATGATTTTCTTTCAGGAACGGTAAAAACTACTGCTATTTACGGTAGTCCGCTCATTAAAATTTCGAACGGGCTGATGCCTTCCTGGCAGGCAAAAATGAAACGTTTGATCGATGTGGTGCTTTCCGCGATTGCCTCGGTTATCTTTCTCCCGGTATTTATTGTGCTGGCTGTTATGATAAAACGATCGTCCAAAGGACCGGTAATCTATCATCAGGTGCGAATTGGCCGGTTTGGGAAACCGTTTAAAATATACAAACTGCGCAGTATGGTGCAGGGGGCCGAAAATGGTACGCCGGAGTTGTCGAGCGAGAATGACGAACGAATTACCGGGATTGGCCGCTTTTTGCGCAGGACCCACCTCGACGAGATTCCGCAGTTTTATAATGTGATAAAAGGCGACATGTCATTGGTTGGGCCAAGGCCGGAACGACAGTTTTATATCGACCAGATTATAAAGAAAGCGCCCCATTATACCCATTTGCACAAACTTCGTCCGGGTATAACCTCCTGGGGGCAGGTGAAATACGGGTATGCCTCCAATCTGGAGGAAATGCTTGAACGTCTTCCTTATGACATGATGTACCTGAAAAATATTTCGCTTTATATCGACTTTAAAATTCTTATCTATACCCTGATGGTAAGTTTTAAGGCTAACGGGAAGTAGTGTTTAGTCTTTTTACCTTCTGATTTTTTGGCCTGAAGGAGATGATCCGGAAGGCAAAATTTTGCGCTAATACACGATTGTTCCGATATTCTCTCCGGTAAGCACTTTTTTCAGATTCCCTTTCTGATCCATATTGAAGACCAGAACCGGCAGGTTATTCTCCTGGCACAAGGTAGTGGCTGTCAGATCCATTATCCGAAGGTTGCGGGTATATACTTCGGCAAAACTTATTTTGTCGAATTTCTGCGCGTCCGGGTCTTTTTCCGGGTCAGCGCTGTAAACCCCATCAACGCGGGTTCCCTTGAGCATAATTTCGGCTTCTGTTTCAACTGCCCGCAGGGCGCTGGCTGTGTCGGTAGTGAAGTAGGGATTTCCGGTTCCTGCCGAGATAATGGCAACCTCACCTTTTTGTAAAGCTTCGATTGCTTTTTCTTTTGAATAGTATTCTCCCACAGGCTCCATCCGAATGGCTGTAAATACTCTTGCTTGAATATTCTGGTTTTTAAGCGCCGAGCTTAGCGCCAGGCTGTTGATTACGGTGGCCAGCATCCCCATCTGGTCCCCTTTCACCCGGTCAAACCCTTTGCCGGTACCGCTTAGTCCGCGGAAGATATTCCCTCCGCCGATAACGATTCCGGTTTGTACTCCGAGTTTAACAAGCTCAGCAATTTGTTCGGCGTACTCGTTCAGGCGGGTCTCATCAATTCCATATCCCTGATTTCCCATTAACGATTCGCCACTTAATTTCAAAAGTATCCGTTTGTATTTTACCATTTTAGCTTAAAAAAAATGTTTTTATTTTACTTCAATCCCTTTCTCCTTACACCATTTTGCTCCCAATTCGCTCAGTTTATATTTTTGGATTTTCCCACTGGCAGTCATTGGAAATTCTTTTACAAAGAAAAAATACTTAGGTGTTTTGAACCACGCTATTTGCCCACGGCAGAAGTCTGTAATGTCAGCATCAGAAAGTGTTTGCCCCTCTTTCGGCTTAATAAAAGCCGCCACTTCCTCCCCGTATTTCGGACTGGGAATTGCGGCCACTTCCACTGTTTCGATTTGTGGCATATTATAAAGGAAATTTTCGATTTCGCGTGGGTAAATGTTTTCGCCACCCCGAATTATCATGTCTTTAATCCGACCTGTTATGCGGTAAAATCCCTCTTCGGTTTTGACGGCCAGGTCGCCCGAATGGAGCCAGCCTTCGTTGTCAATGGCTTTTTTTGTTGCTTCCGGGTTTTTGTAATATCCTTTCATTACATTGTACCCACGGCAGCAAATTTCGCCCTGTTCACCCACCGCACACTCGTTACCCGTTTCCGGGTTTACGATTTTGACTTCCACGTTCGGGTATTCAAACCCAACGGTGGTGGCGCGTACTTCGGGTGAATTGTGTGTGCGCGTGGCGGTCATACCCGGAGAGGACTCTGTTTGTCCATAAACGATAATAATATCCTTCATGTTCATTTTTGTCATCACCTGGTTCATGGTTTCGATGGGGCAGGGCGCTCCGGCCATTATACCTGTTCTGAGGGAACTTAGATCGAACATGTCGAACATGGGGTGGTTCAGCTCAGCAATAAACATGGTGGGTACCCCATACAGCGCGGTGCATTTTTCTTTTTGTACCGAAGCCAGCACAGTAAGCGGGTCAAATTCTTCGGTAAAAACCATGGTGGCGCCGTGTGTAATAACAGCGCAAAGAGCCAGGACACATCCAAAGCAATGGAACATCGGCACACAAACAAGCAATCGCTCATCGGAGGTATATTTCATACACTGCCCTGTTGCATAGCCGTTATTTAAAATATTGTGGTGTGAGAGCATCACTCCTTTCGGGAAACCGGTTGTTCCGGATGTATATTGCATGTTGACCACGTCATGGCAGTTTAGCTTTTCCCGGATGTTTTCCAGTTCAATATCGTCCATGTGGTTCCCGAGCAGAATCAGTTCAGCAGTGTTAAACATGCCCCGGTGTTTTTGCTGACCTATAAATACCACGTTATTCAGTTCCGGGAATTTTTTGCTTTTTAATTCTCCCCGCGGTTGTTCTTTCAGTTCAGGAACCAGTTCAAATATCATCTGCACATAATCGCTGTCGCGGTAACCGTCAATCAGAAACAGGGTGTTGATGTCGGCATCTTTCAACAGGAACTCCAGTTCTGCCAGTTTGTAGCTGGTGTTGATAGTAACAAGAATGGCCCCGATTTTTGCTGTGGCAAACATTACGGTGGTCCAGTCCGGCACATTTTTAGCCCAGATTCCCACTTTATCGCCGGGTTTTACGCCAGTATACAATAATCCCCTTGCAAGTGCATCTACACGTTCATTAAATTGTTTATAAGTAAAACGCAGATTGCGATCGGGATAAACGATAAATTCCTTCTCGGGCGTTTCAAAAGCCCACTTTTCAAGAATTTCTCCTAAAGTATAGTCGAGTAGCTGCATAAAATTTTCGTTCTGGTTTTTGGTTATAGAAAAAAATCAGGTTTAAATCGGTGTATAAACAACGGCCAGTATTTTTGCCGGCTTGTTGTCTGCGGCATGTACATTGTGGGCTACCACCGAGTCCAGATAAATGGTGTCCCCCTTATCTATCCGGTAAAGATCTTTTCCGTAATTTATTTCAATACTGCCTTCCAAAACATAAATAAATTCTTCTCCTTCGTGTGACGAAAGCTTGTAATCTGATTCTTTCGACGGTTCAATTTCAACGATAAAAGGTTCCATGTGCCTTCCGGCTTTGTCCTGGGCCAGCGAAAAAAAGTTAAGGTGCTCACGGGTGCTTTCATCTTTGGTGGAAAAGCTGAGGCTTGATTTTTCCTCCCCGGCTCTCACAATGGCGGGACCTAACTGATCCTGATCGTCCAGGAATGTGCCTATTCGCACCCCCAGCGCCCGCGAGATTTTTATGAGGTGCCCCAACGAAGGCATCACGTTTTTTTCTTCGATTTTTTCCAGTTGATCTTTGTCGAGATTGGCATTCAGGGCCAAATCCTCCCTGGAGATTTGCCTGAATTCACGAAACTCCCTGATTTTTTTCCCCAATTTGTTTTTGCTCATTTTTTGAAATTTTTACAACCACTTTATGTATTTGAAATCCTGTCTGTGGGGTAATCCTTCGTTTTTGGGGTAAAGTCTGAATCCGTAATTAAACGAGCCGGGATGAACAGGATGGTAATTTAGTTTGAAACAACAAACAGAACCTTCACACGCATCCGCTTCGAAATGAAGTATTTCTACTATTTGGGGTTCTTCCCGGGTTCCGTTTTCCGTAATTACCAATTCAAGTCCTACTTCGTCACACGATAATCCTTTCAAATCCACTTCGACCCGCACAGGATAATCCTGGCCTATTTTCATGACGTTATGCGCCCCATCGGCCACTTCGGTTTTTTTCAATTCAATCTGATCCCAAACGGAACTTATTTTTAGTTTCCAGGCCGCCAGTTCTTTTGCCCATTTGAAATTTTCGTTTACCATGTTTCGGCTCCGTTCAAACTGCGGGAGGTAATACCGTTCATGGTAATCCTGCATCATCCTGCCGGTGGTAAAGTGTGGCGCTACCTGAGCGATGGTATTTTTTATGATGTCTACCCATTCAGCTGAGACCCCTTCTTTGTTCCGGTCGTAGAACGTTTCTACTATCTCTTCTTCCAGGATGTTATAAATGGTTTCGGCGTCCAGTTCATCCTGAAAATCCTGCACATCGTAGGTGCGTTCTGCCGGCAATGCCCAGCCAGCATCCTTGCGGTAACCTTCCACCCACCATCCGTCGAGTACAGAAAAATGCAGGGTGCCGTTCATTACACCTTTCATTCCGCTGGTACCAGATGCTTCCAGGGGGCGGGTTGGGGTGTTCAGCCACACATCCACTCCCTGCAACAACATTTTGGCGAGGTTGATGTCATAATTCTGAATAAATAAGATTTTCCCGACAAATTCCGGACGTCTCGAAATTTCAACAATGTATTTTATCAGGTCTTGTCCTGCCTTGTCTGCCGGATGGGCCTTCCCTGCAAAAATGAATTGTACCGGCCGTTCCGGATTGTTTACAATTTTCGATAGCCGGTCGAGGTCTCTGAATAACAGGTAACCCCTTTTGTAAGTAGCAAAACGGCGGGCAAAACCGATGGTCAGGGCATTGGGGTCCAGTTTGTTTTTAACTTCGGTGATAAGTTTCGGATTTTCATTCCGTTTCACCCAACTATCGGAAAAGCGTTCTTTGATATAATTGATTAGTTTCGCCCTCAATGTTTTCCGTAGCTCCCATATCTTTTCTTCGGGTGCCTGGTAAATGTGGTTCCATACGTCAAAGTCGAGCTGGTTTTTGGGGAACTCTTCTCCGAAGTATTCTTTGTGAATGTTTTTCCATTCCTGTGCTGTCCATGAAGAATAATGAACACCGTTGGTCACATAGCCAATTTCCAGTTCTTCTTTCAGGTAGCCCTGGTAGAGCTCTTTTAAAACGGTCTTGCTTACAGCACCGTGAAGTTTACTTACACCGTTAATTCCCTGTGAAAGGTTGGATGCCAGGTAACTCATGTTGAAATGATCCTCGTGGGATTTGGCTTTACCAAGTTTGCTGAAGGTTTCCCAATCGAGTCCCAACCTGCCCGGGAATGATTCCATGTAATATTTGAACTGGTTGTCGTGAAAGGAATCGTGGCCTGCCGGAACAGGAGTATGAGTGGTGAAGATGGTCGATGAACGAACCACTTCTTTGGCTTCTGTAAAATTCAGACCATGTTTTTCCATGATGCCGGCGAGCCGCTCAATACCAATAAAAGCAGCATGCCCTTCGTTGCAATGATACAGGTCGGCATGATGCCCCAGTTTTTCCAGTGCACGGATACCGCCAATTCCCAGCAGTATTTCCTGCTTCAGCCGGTTTTCATTATCGCCCCCGTAAAGGTGATGTGTTATGTGGCGATCCTGTTCCTGGTTCTCCGGGAGGTCGGCATCAAGCAGATAAAGTTTAATCGCCCCAATATTCACCTGCCATATACGGGCGGCCAGCCTGCGACCGGGAAGGTCCACTTCAATTTTAAGCCATCCGCCTTTTTCGTCGAGTACCGGTTGTACCGGTATTTTTGAGAAATCCTGAAATTCATAATTGGCCATCTGCTCCCCGTGGAGGTTCAATGCCTGTTTGAAGTAACCGAAACGGTAAAGCAGGCCTACGGCAACAAGATTTACTTTCATGTCACTGGCCTCTTTCAGGTAGTCGCCGGCCAGCATTCCCAATCCGCCAGAGTATATTTTCAGGGAATCGTGCAGTCCGTATTCCATGCTGAAATAAGCAATTTGCATATTGCCCGGATCTTTCCTTTCTTCCAGATATTGCATGAACTGACCGTAAACATGGTTCATGTCGGCCATAAACCGGGAGTCGTTCTCCAATTCCCTGAAGCGTTTAAAACTTACTAAGTCGAGCATTACAACAGGATTGTGGGCGCATTCGTTCCACATTTCCTTGTCAATGTATTCAAACAGTTTTTCTGCCGGGGTGTTCCAAACCCACCAAAGGTTTTTCGATAACTCGCGTAAGGGAGCCAGGCTGTCCGGGAGGTGCGATTCAACAACTATTTTTTTCCAAACCGGTTGTGCATTTTCCTGCCAATGGATATATTTTTTTCCTTCTGTTTTCATTTTTTTCTAATGTGTTTTCCTGCCTAAAAAGATAGTGTGCAAAAATACATTTTCTATTGATAAGTGCCCGGAAATTAGATATTAATTTCATTATCCGGCCATGAAATAACATGCGCAGTAATCCCTGACTATCTTCTTTTTGCTGCCGGTTTCTGCTGTAGTTTTGACTTTCGGAGCCTCTGTAGTTCTGCTTCCATTTTTTTTATTTTTTTATCCTTTTCGTCAATGATTTTGTGTAATGCCGCCAGTTCCTGATCCTCTTCTTCATGAGGGACCATGGCATTAAGTCGTATTTTAAAATCACTCAACACGTTCATAAAATTGATAAATGCTTCGTAAGGAGAATCAAAAGGGTTGAAATAGCTGTGTACCTCACCATCGGAGAAAAATTTGGTTGACATGTAGTAAAAATGGTCGCTCGCCTGAAGGTAATTCCAATCCTTATTAAGCTCGCTATCGCTGCATCGTTCCATTCGTGAACTCAGTTTATACAGTTTTTCAAAGGCCTCTTTTTGCATCTCGTTTCCCAGCCAGGCAGTCAGGTCCCGTTCTTCATCAGCCCATGAAATGGGGTGCAATACACTCACTGCCGATATTGGCTGCAACTCCTCCAGCACATGCGAAGGGGTAGCAAATTTTAATGTGTCGCTATTTACCACATTATGCACCCAATGTTCCATAAACTCGAAAATACCGCTCTCTCTGGGCTGGCGTTCTCCCAGCGATTCATAACTTAAAAACAGGTTTACCACTTCCTCTTTTGGGTCGAGTTTGTTCAGCCAGCCGGTAAATTTTTCTGCCGTTAGCGGGTATTCCGACCAGTTGGAGTTGGAAAAACGAAACGAAATATCATCGCTCAGCTTGAAATTGCGCATGAGTACTTTCATGCGCGGGTTGAGCGCATTTACATACAGAAAGTTAGGGCTTTTCCATCCCAGGATATGCCGCGCTCCCTCGGTGAGTATTCCTTTGTATCCCATTTGATAAACCCGGGCCCCGATTTCGTCGGAATAAATCATTTCCGTGTTTCTGAAAACCTGAGGTTGTTGCCCGAAAAGTTCAAAAATGAGCTGATCATGAAGTTTCACCTGCTGTTCAAAAATAGCTTTGTTTTTTAACGACGGAAGGGAGTGGGAATAAGTCTCCGAAAGAAATTCCACACAACCTGTTTGGGCCAGGTCCTGAAATGATTTGATAACTTCCGGTGCATACAGTTCAAACTGTTCCAGCGCAACGCCGGTAATGGAGAAAGCTACCTTAAATTGCCCTTTCATTTTTTTGATCAGTTTCAGCAGCAGTTTATTGGTAGGCAGGTAGCTTTTTTCAGCTACTTTTCGCAGGATAGTTTCGTTGGCATAATCATCGTAATAATAGTGGTCGTTTCCAATGTCGAAAAACCGGTACCGTCGGTGCCGGAACGGTTGATGAACCTGGAAAAACAAACATATCGACTTCATTCTTTTTCGCTTTTGATATGGTTACATATTCAGTAAATTCTGGTACACTTCGAGTACCTGTTTGGCGGAATGGTGCCAGGTTAGTCCTCCTACCTCTTTCTTTCCCGATTTTTTCAGGAAACCGGCCAGGGCAGGGTAATTCAGGAGTCCGAAAATGGAGTCGGCCATGGCGTAGGTATCCCAAAAATCAATTTTGATGGCGTGGTTAAGGATTTCTGAAACTCCCGACTGGTTTGAAATAATAACCGGCACATCGGCCTGCATGGCCTCCAATGGTACAATCCCGAAAGGTTCCGAAACCGAAGGCATCACAAAAACGTCGGTCATTTGCAGCATATGATACACATCTCCGCTTTTCAGAAACCCTGTGAAATGAAACTTTTCGGCCATCCCCAACTGGGCAACCCGGCTCACCATTTCGTTCATTTTGTCGCCACTCCCGGCCATGACAAAACGTACATTGTCCATTTTTTTTAGTACGAGGTAGGCCGACTCGATAAAATATTCGGGCCCCTTCTGCATCGTAATTCTTCCTAAAAAGGTTACCACCTTTTCATTCACCCCTTTTTTGAATAGCGGTTTTTGATCAGCGGAGACCGGTTCTACTGCATTGTAAACAGTTGTAATTTTTTGAGGCGGGATGCCATATTTTTCGATGATGGCTTTCCGGGTAAAGTTGCTGACAGATATGATTTTATCGGCTGCTTCCATGCCTTCGCGTTCCACTGCGTAAACCGTAGGGTTCACATTCCCTCCGCTACGATCAAAATCGGTGGCATGCACATGAATAACCAATGGTTTTCCTGAAATGTTTTTGGCTGCGATTCCTGCCGGATATGCCAGCCAGTCGTGTGCATGTATCAGATCAAAATTGTTTTCTTTCGCAATGATTTCGGCTACCAGGGCATAGTTTTTTATCTCTTCCATGAGATTGGGGCCGTAGGTTCCGCTGAAATCGATTTTCATCCCTTCATCGGTTTTTACGAATTGTGTTTTAGCCGCGTAACGCTTGCTTTTTAAATTCCAGAATTCCTCTTCATTTACGTAAGGAATAATTTCCGATTGGACTTCAAGGGAATCCATTTTTTTTTCTTTTCCCTCAAATACGATTTCTTTACAGGCCACCGGTATTTTATTGGCGCCAATGAGACGGATAGTGGACTGATCTTCATCACCAAAAGCTTTCGGAATGACGAAAAGTACTTCCACATCTTTTAACCCGGCAAGACCCCTGGTCAACCCGTAACAAGCGGTGCCAAGCCCTCCTGATATGTGGGGAGGAAATTCCCATCCAAACATTAATACTTTCATCATCGTCTGTTTTCTATTTGAAATTATGAATTCTGTTCAACGCATAAAAAACCCCGGCTACATTCCATGCCTGCGAAAGGGCTCCTTTCCCTTTGTGCGGGGGGTCTCCGTTGTACACTTCAGAGAGAGTTCCCACACAATGCTCTGTCATGGTTTCTTCAAACGTATCAAGTAGTTGCCCGACAAAAGGCAATCCTCCTCTTCCGTGAATGTCGAGGTAGGCTTCCACAAAAAATTGTATCAGCCAGGGCCAGGCTGCTCCCTGGTGTATGGCAGCCTCCCGCTGGGCTGGGTCTCCTTCAACCACCCCTTTGTAACGCAGGTGGTCGGGCGACAAAGTGCGCAATCCGCGCCGGATGAGTAGTTTCTGTTTGGCGGCGCTTAAAACCAGTTTTTTTTGTTCTTTTGAAAGGGGTGAATGCTTTAGTGCTGCAGCAATTACCATATTAGGACGGACTGCCCAATCAGCCACTCCGTCTTTTACAACATCAGCAAGATATTCTCTTTCTTCGCTCCAGAAGGTGCGTAAAAAAGCATTTCCGACTTGTTGCGGTATGTTTTTCCATCTTTGAATAAACGCTTTATCTCCCGAAAGCCGCGACATTTCCAGTGCAAATACGATGGCATTGTACCAGAGGGCGTTGATTTCCACAGCTAACCCCGCACGCTGCACAACCGGCTTTCCTTCTACGTAAGAATTCATCCAGGTGAGCGCAGTATTTTCTTTTTCAGCAAAAACTAAATTGTCCTCGGTAGTTTGTATTGCTCCGGTATTTGATTTCCGGTAAGCTTCAAGGATTTCTTTTACCGTGGTGTAGTAATTCAGCCAGACTCCCCGCGGAGAACGCTGTGTGCCGGCATATTGCTGTACGGCCCAAATAAACCACAGTGGCGCATCGGCAGAATGATATACCGGGCTGGTGCTGTGAATATTATCCGGGAGGAGGCCGTTACGGAAGTGTTTCTTGTAAGTCCCCAGTACTTCTGAAAACAAGGTATTTTTGTTGGTTGCCAGAGCCAGACCGGGCAATGCAATCAATGACTGTCTTGAAATGCTGTCGTACCAGGGAAAGCCGGCAATAATATCCGTTCCGCTTTTTTTCTGAAAGATGAATTGCCCGCAGGCATTTTTCAGGGAACTCATAAAGGTGAAATGCCGGATGCGTTTGTTTTGTTCTTTGGTAAATCGTTGTTTTAATGCCAGGGGAGATACTTCCCCGGTACCTGCGGCAAATATTATGGTTTCGCCCGGGTTCATCACCAATTCGAAATAACCCGGAACAAACAAGTCTTCCAGGTATTCATATCCCCGGTTTAGTTCTTTTAAATATTCAAGGTTATAATACCAGTCGGGTACCGGCACAAATTCATTTTTTTTGCTGAATTGCATAAAAAGATCCGGGTAACCGTCGTAAAGCCGCGTGCTGATGCCATTGGTTGCCGCCTTGAATTTAGTATTTACGAACAGGTTTGCCTTACTCAGACTGTGGATGTTTCTGAATGCCAGAAAAGGTTTAAAACGAAGGGTTGTTGGTGTCGGCGAGTTTTCAAGTGTGTAACGAATAAGTACCTGTTCCTTCTTTTCACTGAGCACCCTTTCCATAGTAAGGTAAACGTTACCGATGCTGTATGTAATTTTGGGAATATGCCTGAACTCAATATTTTGAATGTATTTGTGCCCTTTGGGTTCGTAAACTCCTCCCCGGTAACGATGAATACCCAGTTTGAACTCTTCTTCTCCCTGAACGACTGACACATCGAGCGACGAGAGCAGTACATGCTTTTCTCCACCGAAATTGCCAATCGGGCATACCAGCAAGCCGTGATATTTCCGGGTGTTGCAGCCGTTCAGTGTTGTGCTGATGTAAGAGCCTGCCCGGTTTGACCTTAAAATCTCCCTGTGGAGTGAGTATTCCAGGTTAATTAAATGTTCCTTGTCAAATTTGAGGTAGCTCATTGTATGATTTTTAATCTCTTATATGTTTCTCTATCTCTGCGATCTGCTTTTGCAGGTGCCGTTTTTCAACTGCCAGGGTAAGATACTGAAATTTTTCCTCAAGCCTCTCTGTCTTTTGTAAACTTTGTCTTAAGAAATGCAGGTGCTCTTTTGTAAATTTATTGAATGGCCGGTGGCTTGTTGCCGCCATTATTTTTTGTACTTCTTTTGAAATTTTTAGGCTCTCTTCTTCTATGAATGCGGTTTGAAATACATTCCAAATATGGTTTATCCCCGAACCGGAAAGGTGAATCATGTCTTCTTCATAAAAACGGTAGTCGCGCAGTTCATCCATCACAATTTCGTATGCCGGGAAGTAGTTACAGAATTCATCTCCAAAATCGCGAACCAACTGGTCGATGGCGAGAATAAGCGTGGCCTTGCTTCGCTGGTTTTCTATGGCGCCGTCTTTCCAGTGGCGGATAGGACTTACCGTAAAGATTACTTTCACCCGGGGATTGACTTCCCGGATTTCGGAAAGCAATTGACGATACTTTTCCACGATTTCGCCTGGGGTAAGCCGGAAACGCCGGAATTCTTTTGCCGGAATTTTATGGCAGTTTGAAACTGTTTGCCCGGTAAGTTTGTATTCGTAAACCCATGCGGTGCCAAAGGTGAGAAAAAGGAAGCCTGCATTTCTTAGCAGGGCTGCCGATGATTCAATTCGGCTGTTAATGGTTTGGAGTGCGCTCCCTGAATCGGGTGAAGAAAAGCGGCTGTGGTGAAAAAAGCTGTGCCACAGTCCGTCATGCCGGATTAAATCATTTTCGGTAAACTTCTTTTTTTGCAAAAGAAAACGTAACCCGTTCGCTACCGATACCGGATTGTACAAAATGCCAAATGGGTTAATGTCCACAGGGTATTTCAGTCCCGCCATTTTCCCTCCCACGTTTTCAGTAAAGCAGGAACCCGTAAAAAGGCAGGGAGTTTTGTAATCTGTTTTCCATTCAAATGAAGGTATTTGTACTTTAGTAAAAAACGTTGAACCCATTTTATTTCACTTTTGGAAAGTCGATTTTTTTGAAAACCAGGGCCGTTCGGGCCGGAAGGTAAAGTTTCAGGAAATGCTGACTGGTTAATCCGCTGCTGGGCAAGGTGTAGTATGGAATGTCTTCATCCACATGGTCGTGCCCGCCAAACCGGCCGGAGTCGGTATTTAAAACAACCTGGTATTTCCCGGGCCCCAGGGGAATACCGTAGTCCGTAAATGATTGTGTGGGATTAAAGTTGAAAACAAACAGGAACAGCCCCCGGTGATAAGCAAGTACTTTGTCGGGTTTGTTTCCCATCACCAAATCGACTGACGGGATGGTGAGTAGTTTGTGTTCCCGCATGATCTGTATCATTTCTCTGTCAAAATCATACAGCCAGTGGTATTTCAGATCGGAGTTTTCAGAAATACTCCAAATCCGCCGGCAATATTTATATGACCATCCATTTCCTTCGCGGGGGAAATCGATCCATTCGGGATGACCGAATTCATTCCCCATAAAATTGAGGTAAGCCCCACCGGCCGTGGTGGCAGTTATCAGTCTGATCATTTTATGCAGGGCAATGCCACGATCTACAATTAGATTGGGTTGGTCTTTCCGCATGCTGAAGTACATCTCTTTATCGATAAGCCGGAAAATGATGGTTTTGTCGCCAACCAGCGCCTGGTCATGCGACTCAGCGTAACTCACCACCTTTTCATCAAGCCGTTTGGATGTAAGCTGATGAAAAATGTCTCCCACTTCCCAGTCGTTATCATCTTTTTCTTTTATGAGTTTAATCCAGTAATCCGGAACACCCATGGCCATGCGGTAGTCGAACCCAATTCCGCCATGTTCCAGCGGAACAGCCAATCCCGGCATCCCGCTCATGTCTTCGGCAATGGATATCGAGTGAACCTTAACCTGTTTCATCAGCTTGTTGGCCAGCGTCAGGAAAGTGGTGGCTTCCCCATCCACGTTTTCGTTAAAATAATCGTTGTAACTGGTAAATGCTTTTTCCAGTCCGTGATCGAAATAGAGCATGCTGGTTACACCGTCGAACCGGAATCCGTCGAACCGGTACTCTTCGAGCCAAAATTTAATGTTGGATAGCAGGAAATGCAGTACTTCATTTTTTCCATAATTGAAGCAGTAGGAGTCCCATGCCGGGTGTTCGCCTTTTCCTCCTTCATGAAAAAACTGGTAACGGGTGCCATCATATTTTCCAAGGCCTTCCACTTCGTTCTTCACCGCATGGGAATGCACAATATCCATAATAACTGCCAGTCCCATACCATGTGCATCATCAATAAGGCGCTTCAAATCGTCGGGCGTTCCAAACCGCGACGAGGGAGCGAAAAAGCTGGAAACATGATACCCGAAACTCCCGTAGTAGGGATGTTCCGGAATGGCCATCAGTTGCACGGTGTTATACCCATTGGCCTTGATGCGGGGCAGCATGTTTTTTCTAAACTCATCGTAGGTGTGTACTTGTTCCTCTTCGCCGGCCATGCCAATGTGTGCTTCGTAAATAAGGGGAGGTTCTGTTATACCGTTGAACTCGTTGTTTTTCCACGTATAAATTTTTTCGGGGCGCCAAACCTGTGCATTAAAAATATGGGTTTCCGGATCCTGCACAACATAGTTAGCCCAGGCGGGAATACGTTTTCCGTAGTCCAGCGCCCAGTGCATGGAAAGCGCGTAAAGATCGCCGTGATGCAACTCGTTTTCATCCAGATGGAGTTCCCAAACTCCGTTTCCGACAGGTTCAAAAGCATACTTTTTTTGTTCTTCCCAGTTATTGAATGTGCCTGTGAGGTAAATAAACGTAGCATGGGGCGCCCACTCGCGCATTACCCATCCTCCGGCAGTTTTATGTAATCCGAAATAAAGGTGTCCGCTGGCAAATTCGTAAAGAGAGCTGCTTCCGGCCAGTTCCTTTTCCTTTTTAAGAGCTGCTTCTATCCTGTTTAAAATTACGTTGGAATAGGGCTGAAGCCATATATCGTCCTGAATCAGTTTCGGTGTTTTTTTTACCATATTCTTTTTTCATAAAGATAGAGAAACAGGGAGGAAAGTTCAATGGATTTCGCAGGAAAAAATTGTAGTTTTGTTCAAAAACCATAAGATGCTGCTAAAAGTTGCCTTGCTGCTTTCCATGCTGATCCAGTTGGGGGCTGCCATTATTGCGGTAAGTCTCATTCGCCGGACACGCTATAATGTTTCATGGATTCTGATTTCTTCCGGATTTGTTTTAATGGCTGCCCGACGGTTATTTGAGTTTTCAACCTTGTTTTGGGAAACGCAGCTGGTGTCGAAAGAAGATGTCAACAGTTGGATTGGGGTTTTTATTTCATTGTTGCTTTTTTTTGGGTTAATATTTATTCGCCAGATTTTTAATTGGCAGGATCGGGTTGAGCAAATCAGAAAAGAAGGAGAGATGCAAACACTTTCGGCTGTTATTCAGGCTGAAGAAAAAGCACGGCAGGTTTTTGCCCGCGACCTTCACGACGGGCTTGGTCCCCTTTTATCGTCCATTAAGATGACAGTTAGCGCGGTGGATTTGACGAAACTGGATCAGACCAACAAAAAAATTATTGAACGTTCATGTACAGCAACCGATGAGGTGATTGCCACGCTTAAAGAAATATCCAATAACCTCAGTCCGCACCTGCTGAAAAACTACGGATTAACGAAGGCTCTGGAAACATTTGCAGGCCGGTTGTTTGAAAATAGTTTCATTCGTTTTGAAATGGAATCGGACATTGGGGAGAAACGTTATTACTATGATTTGGAAATCAGTCTTTACCGGGTAATTTCCGAATTGATGAACAACAGTCTGAAACATGCCAAACCGCAGTGTGTGAAGCTTAAGATGAGCGAGGAAAGGAATTTACTCCGCGTGGAATACAGGGATGATGGTTGTGGTTTTGATCAGAAAAAGCAGACAGAGAAAGGTACTAGTGGAATGGGGCTGGAGAATATTCGTTCGCGGATTAAGTCACTCAATGGTTGGCTTTATATCCATACAAAACCGGAAGATGGAGTAGTTGTAACGATTCATATTCCGTTAAGATGAGGAAATTAAAAATATGTCTTGTGGACGATCATTCCCTGTTTAGGGAAGGGCTGCACTTTTTGTTGTCAAATCTCGATTTTATTGATGAAATATATGAGGCCGAAAACGGGGAGCAGTTTATTTCGACCCTGAAACAGCAGCCCGTGGATATTGTTTTGCTCGATATTGAAATGCCTTTGATGAACGGAATAGATGCTGCCAAACAGGCCCTGAAAATGTGGCCGGATATTAAAATAATTGCCCTGTCAATGTATTCGGATGAAAACTATTATTCAAGTATGATTGATGCCGGAGCATACGGCTTTTTATTGAAGAATTCCAACTTTTCCGAAGTAAGGAAAGCCATTCTCGACGTTTGGGAAGGGAAGAATTATTTTTCAACGGAGATTATGCAATCCATTCTTTTGCGGCTTAACCGGAAAACACAGGGGGAACCTTTTGACGATTTGACGGAGCGGGAGATTGAAATTCTTTATCACATCTGCAAAGGATTATCGAATGCCGAAATTGCCGATATCCTTTCAATCAGCAAACGTACTGTTGATAAACATCGCGAAAATTTACTGCAAAAGACGCAGTCGAAAAATACAGCCAACCTGGTTATTTTTGCCATAAAGCACGGTTATTTCAGTATTTGAGCATGTTGGGAGTTCAAAAAGCAGGAGCGGAGTTTATGGCTTCTGCACGTTGGGTTTTTACCTTTTTTTCTTTTTGAAGATCCCTTTAATTGACTTCCACAAGCCTTTTTTCTCTTCAGCCTCTTCCGGCTTTTGAATTTCCCGCAGCTTTTCTTCTTTGGTTTTTCCGGTAAACAAGCGATCAATAAAGTTCTCTTTCCTTTCCATTTCCAGCATTCGCTTGTAAGGGGCAATATCCAAATCGGCCAGTAATTGTTGGTCTAATTCAGGGAATTGCGCCCGTCGCATTTCCTTGTATCGTGGGTCGTTGTAAAGCTTATGGAAAAACTTACCCACAACGGGCAAGGCCATAAATGAACCCTGACCATAGGTAATGGTACGAAAATGGATGCCGGGATCCTCGGCCCCTACCCAACATCCTGTTACAAGCCTGGGGGTAAGGCCCACAAACCAGCCATCGGATTGATTTTGAGTGGTACCCGTTTTTCCGGCAAAGTCACCGGGGATTTTATAAACCGTGCGGATTTTGGTCCCGGTTCCTTCATTTATGGCTGTCTCCATCATATGCCTTATGATACGGCAGTTTACTGGGTTTAAATTAGTTGGCCGGGAGTTTGGCCGTTCAAACTCTTCAAGTAATTCGCCTTCGCCGGTGGAAATGGAATTCAGGTAAAAGGGTTCTACCCGGGTACCACTGTTTATTAAAGTGGCATAGGAAAAAAGAAGATCTTTCAGACTTATAGACGCCACCCCCAGGGCGAGTGAAGGAACTTTGGGAAGATCGGTTTTCAGTCCCAGTTCCCTTACCGTCGGAATGACATTTTCGATTCCCGTTTGCATTAAAACATCCACAGCAACCGTGTTGACTGACTGGGAGAGGGCCCCTTCCATGGAATAAAATCCTTCGTGGTTGTAATCTGAATTGGAGGGCGACCAGTTATCGTATTTTTCGTAAATCTTTTGTTCTGCCGGATAATAGTCGTAAGGGCTCAGTCCGTTTTCCAATGCCGAGAGGTAAACAAACGGTTTGAAAGTAGAACCTACCTGTCGCTGTGAAAGTACATGGTCGTATTTATAAAAGCGAAAGTCGATACCACCCACCCAGGCTTTTAAATCGCCGGTGGCAGGATCCAACGCCAAAAAACCGGAATTCAAAAAGCGAAGGTAATGTTTTACCGAATCGAGTGGAGTGGTTTCCACCTGTTCGAGTCCGTTCCAGGTAAACAGTTGGGCTGTTATTTTTTTGTTGAAAGCCTCTTCTATTTCTTCCTGCGAAATTCCGGCGGCATGCATGTTTTTGTAGCGGTCGGTGCGTTTTATGGCCCGCAGCAATATGTTGTTGTCTTTCCTCCACGGATCGGCATTTTCCCAGTGCCTGTCAAAAACTCCCTGTAGGTTTTTTAAATGTTCCGAAACCGCTTGGGTGGCATAAGACTGAAAGTCGGCATTGAGGGTTGTTTCGATACGCAGCCCGTCGGTATAAAGATTCCAGGGATCCCCGTTTTCTTTTGTGTTATTGGCGCACCATTCCAGCAACTCCGGTTTCAGCATTTCCAGGAAGTAGGGCGCGGGCCCTTCGTTAAACGAAATTTTTGTGTACCGGAGTCCCAGTGGTTTTTCTTTCAACGTTTGGCCTTCTTGCTCTGTCAGGTAGCCGTTGGTTACCATCAATGAAATAACAATGTTACGTCGCTCCGTTGACCGTTCGGGGTAAAGGCGTGGGTTGTAAGCATTGTTGGCTTTTAACATTCCTACCAGCACGGCTGCCTGATCAACAGAAAGATCCCCGGGTTTTTTGCCGAAATACCGTTCTGATGCCACTTCAATTCCAAAAATATTCTCTCCGAAAGGAACGGTATTCAAATAGAGTGTCAGAATTTCTTCTTTTGTATAGATCCGCTCCAGCCGGTAAGCGATAATGGCTTCCCGTAGTTTGTTCACCGGCAGGGAAAGGATGCCTACATCATTTCGCGGGAAAAGATTTTTGGCAATCTGCTGACTAAGCGTACTTCCGCCCCCGGCACTTCGATCCCCTAACAAAATGGTTTTTACCAATACGCGCAGCAGCGCAATTTCGTCAATGCCCCGGTGTTCGTAAAACCGGGCATCCTCCGTTGCAATTAAAGCATGGATGACGTTGGGGGAAATCTCGTTGAACCTGACGTTGCTGCGGTTTTCGATGTAATAGCGGCCCAGCAATTTGCCGTCTTCCGAAAATACCTCGGAGGCCTGTGGGTTTTTTATTTCATAAAGCTGGGCGGTGGTAGGAACATGCCCGGTAAATCCGAAGTAAACAGCCATAAAAAAGAGTGAGAACAGGATAAGTCCGGCTAAAAAAAACTGTAGCAAAAGAATAAAAATGCGCCTGCGTGTGCTTCGCGGCTGTTTCTTTTTTTTGCCCGGTTTCCTTTTTGGTGTGCTTTTCTTTTTTACGGTACGATTTGACATTCAATATTGTTTATTGCAAAAATATATTTTATAAACGAAAGAGAGGGGATAAATTATTTTTCCCTGCTATTTTCTATTTTTCAATTCATTTTCTGTAGTATTTTCTTTTATGGCTTCGGAGTAAAAGTACCGGAAAGCTTTTTGTTCCTCCGGTTGATCTGTTATAATTCAGTTATAAAGGTTAAAAAAAATCTTGTTCTAAAATGGGTGAAGTTTAAAAAAATCACTGATTCGGGTATTTCTTTAATCTTTTTGGCGAGAAATCCGTTCTTTTGAAAGAATAAACCTTTTTATGATGAATGCTTTGAAAAAAACAGGATTTACCACGCTGGCATTAAACGTTCCTTATGCGAAAAATGATCCTCATAACAGTCTCCAAATGCCTTTGTATGAGACTGTAGCTTTTGATTTTGAATCGGCAGAGCAAATGGAAGCCAACTTCAGGGGCGAGTATGCAGCCCATGTGTATTCGCGTTCTTCGAGTCCAACGGTAGAGTATTTTGAATTGAAATTAAAAGCACTGACCGAAAGCCAAGGTGTGCTGGCCGTTAGCTCTGGAATGGCTGCCATTGCAGATGTGTTGCTGTCCGTCACAAAAGCGGGCGACAATATTATTTCGGGACATCAATTGTTTGGCCACACGTATGCGCTTTTGTCGCAAACCCTGGGCGAATTCGGTTTGGAAGCCCGGTTCTCTGACCTAAAAAAGAAAGAGGAAATTGAAATGCTGGTGGATGAAAATACAAGGGCCATTTATTTTGAAACAGTAACCAACCCGCAATTGGAAATTGCCGACATTGAGATGCTTGCGGAGGTAGCCCAAAAGCACGGCCTGTTGCTTATTGCTGACAGTACCCTCACACCGCCCAATGTTTTCAGGGCTTCAAAATTCGGGGTGAATGTTGAGGTGGTTTCCGCTACAAAATATTTTTCGGGTGGGGCCACTTCATTTGGCGGGGTTATTATCGATCATGGAAATTATGACTGGTCACTAAATCCCAATTTTTCGAAGTATATTGAAAAGTATGGGCAGAATGCATTTATTGCCCGGCTGCGCAAAAATATTTACCGGAATACAGGTGGAAGCATGGCGCCGCAAACCGCAAAGTTTATGATTCAGGGGCTGGACATCCTGGAACTCCGGGTCGAAAAATGTTATCAAAATTGCCTGGCACTGGGCGCTTTTATGCAGTCACATGCCAAGGTAAAGGCGGTAGGTTACCCCGGGTTGAAATCGGATTCGGATTACCCTCTTGCGAAAAAGTACTTTTGCGGAGTGCCCGGTACCATTATGAGTTTCGATCTCGAATCAAAAGAAGCCTGTTTTGAATTTATGAACAAGTTAAACGTTATTCGCCGGGCTACTAACCTCAATGATAATAAAACGCTGATCATTCATCCGTATTCTACCATTTATGCTGAGTTTTCGGAAGAAGAAAGGGCAAAAGCAAATATTCGTGATACGATGATTCGCTTGTCGGTGGGGATTGAAAATGTAGAAGATTTGATTGCCGATATGGAGCAGGCCCTTGCCTGATTTATCTGGCGGCTGTTTGTCGTCTCTCAAATCTGAATTCAGATTAAGCTCTTATTGTTTTTCCCGAAGGTGGTTAAATAGCTGGTTTATTCGTTGAACTTTTGTGTCATCAGATTTTGGCTCTTCAATAAATTCAATCCAGATTTTTTTGTTTCGGTATGTAAGATTATAGAATGCTTTTTTCATTGGAGGATCGTCTTCAAGCAACCACTGCAAATATTCCGGAATACTAACTTCCGGGAGCACTTCATCCTTTTCAATTATAATGTGGACAAGGTCGCCTTCAGTTTTGCCAATGGCCTCACGGATTTCCTGCTTCAGGTGCAACCAGTGTGTTCCGTTTCCGTGTGGAAGTAAATTCATCCGGTACATTTTTCCATCGAAAGTAGCTTTCACCGGAATGGCTTTGCGTGTGCCAAATTTTTTGGCGCTTTCAAACGGGAACTCTGCAAATACGCCCCGCTGCGGCCCATGAATAAGAATGGTTTTGTATTCAAACTTTTTATTCATTTTGTTCGGGGCGGAGAAATTGAAGGTTTCGTTTTAGTCCTTTAAACCCGGCGCGTTTTACGGCTGAATTTTTAAACAGTTCGTTGAATAACGGCCTGTCCATATTATGCCAATCCTCGTGCGTGAGTTTCAATAATTTTGGGTTGGGGGTAAAGGCCGGTTCTTCGTGAGGGTGTGCTTTCAGGTTCCAGGGGCACACATCCTGGCAAATGTCGCAGCCAAACACCCTGTTTTCAAACTGTCCTTTCAGGTTTTCATCCAAATCGCCTTTTATTTCAATGGTTTGGTATGAAATACATTTCCGGGCATCCACCACTTGGTTGGCTACAATGGCTTTGGTGGGACAGGCATCAATACAGCGGGTGCATGTGCCGCAATGGTCGGCAACAGGTCTGGGGGTGTCAAAGGGTAGTTCGGTATCAAGAATGAGTTCGCCAATAAAAAAATAACTGCCATGGCGAACCGAAATCAGGTTGCTGTTTTTTCCCACCCATCCCAATCCGGCTTGGCGTGCCCAGGCCCGCTCCAGTACCGGTGCCGAATCAACAAACGGACGTCCGTTACATGGCTGAATTTCTTCCTGGATAAAGTGAAGTAATTTTTTCAGCTTGTCTTTCATTACAAAATGGTAGTCGGTTCCGTAAGCATATTTAGAAAGTACCGGCGCCTCAGTAGATTCCTGCGTTTTTTCAGGGAAATAATTCTGAAGCACGACGATTACGGTCTTTGCATTTTCGATGAGTAATCGGGGATCAAGCCGTTTTTCCTTGTTACGATCCATGTAGCCCATTTCACCGTGCATGCCCGCGTCAAGCCATTCCTGAAACCGGCTTTTTTCTTCTACAAGAAATCCGGCAGGTACGATGGCGCATTCCAGAAAACCCAGCAATACCGCTTGTTCCTTTATGCGTTGTGATATCTCTTTCGATTTGGACATTTTTCCTAAATGTTGGGCGTTTCCTTCAGAGCATCCCGGTATACATTTTTGCTCCACACAGTTCCCTTTGGTTCCGACCAAAGTAAGCCATTATTTTTATCAGAGATGAAACGTTACCCATTAATCTTTTTCGTATTACTTCGATAATAATAAACAAATTTTTTTCGGCTTTCAAACCGGAAAAGTACTTTTCTCTGTTGGAGGATACTTTGAAACATCAGGATGGTACGAACAGGCTCTTATTTTCTGATCCTCTCAATGACAGAAAATAAACGCACGCGAGAATATTTTTGGTTGGAACAAGAAAGAGCCGAAAGAAAAATGTTGACTCAAACGATGAGTGTAGTAGAAGATTTGCAACTGCTCATCGGGTTTAAACAGTTCGTGGTGTGGTTGTTTTTATTTGGCTGTAGGAATTTAATCCCCGTTAAAATACTGTATTGAAGCTTGCCTGGCTCCTGGTAATTTTATGCTGATTCACTGACTTTTCAGCCATAAGATTTTTTAGAAGAACCCTAACTCCAGGCGGGCTTCTTCACTCATCATTGATTTGTCCCACGGCGGATCGAATGTGAGATCCACATTAACGTTTTCAACGCCTTCCACAGCGCGTGCTGCCTGGGTTACATCGTCAATCAAAACATCAACCACCGGGCATCCCGGGGCTGTGAGGGTCATTACAACGTTGGCATTATTATTTTCATCAACATCAATGTTGTAGATCAATCCCAGGTCGTAAATATTCACCGGAATTTCCGGATCGTAAACTTCTTTCAGGTTTGCTATTATCTGATCTATCCTTTTATCCATCTTTTGCTCCTCCTTAACTTTCAATCCTGTTATAAGCAACAGCGTACAGCCTGATTTGTTTCACCATGGCAAGCAGTCCGTTTGAGCGGGTAGGTGAGAGGTGTTGTTTCAGCCCGAGATCGTCGATAAAATGCAGGTCATTCTTCATAATTTCTTCCGGTGTCCGTCCGGAAACAACCCGCAACAGTAGGGCAACCAGTCCCTTTACTATAACGGCATCGCTTTCTCCCCTGAAATGGATTTTCCCGTCTTTTATCTCCGTTACAAACCATACCCGCGACTGGCAACCTTTAATGAGATTCTGGTCGGTTTTGTCCTTTGGATCCAATGGTCCCAGTTGGTTGCCCAGTTCAATCAAATAGGCATATTTGTCCATCCAGTCATCGTAAACTGAAAACTCTTCAATTATCTCTTTTTGTATTTCTTCTATTGTCATGGTTTTGAATCAGAATTAAAGGATACAAATGTCGGAATTTTTTGTACGTCAGCAAATTTCTGTTATGTATTTTGCTGCCTCCGGGCTATCAGACTGGTAAAAAAAAGTTGAAAGCTGTGGTAGATCATTACCGGGAGCAGCCACACTCCGGCACCGCCAATTCCTCCAAACAGTATGCCTGCAAAAACCGAGGCATGCATCAGTGATTTTTGGGACCCTACAAACTGAAGCGTAATGCGGTCCGGAAGGGAAAAGTGCATTCGTTGTGCCAGGAACCGGGTAACCCCCATAATAACAAAAAAGAGTAAGATTGAAACTAAAAAGAGACCGCTCAATACCAGCCAGTTTACCTCTGAAAAAACATTTGTCCTGAACGAGTGACTGAACGATTGATAAACGATGAGCAGGATAATAATTTTATCGAATGTGGCCAGTTGTATGAGGTGACGAACCGTCCAGCGCACAACAAAACGGCGCAGGAAGAGCCCCGCAACTACCGGCAAAATGATTTGTACAATGAGTTGAAGCAAAACATGCGAAAAATTGAATCCGGAATTCTGGTTTGTAAGGAACAATCCCATCCAGAACGGAGTCATCACAATGCCGATAATTCCCGACATACTGGCATTGAAAATAGCGCCGGGGATATTGCCTCCGGCAACGGACACCATAACAACCGAAGAAGAGACAGTAGACGGAAGGGCGGCCAAAAAAAACAGGCCCATCCAGAAAATTTCTAGGTCGGTTCCGCGGACTAAGGGATAAAACGGTAAAATAAGCAAGGGAAATACCAGAAATGTGGTCAGGTGAATGGCGGTATGCATTTGCCAGTTTCGCATTCCTGCTTTCAGCGCGGCAGGATCAAGCTTTAATCCGTAAAAGAAAAAAATAAGTACAATGCCGATGTCAATAATTAACCCAAGGTTAACCGGATCCCAATCCATTGCAATACCTGGCTTTGCCCAGGCGGCGGCCAGCATAAGGAATAAACCGGAAATGAACCAGTCAGGCCGGTACTTTTTCATTTGTATTATTGTATTGTCGACTTTTGATTGCTTTGACAGCTAAGTTGCCACCTGCCCGAACATAAGCCTTACCTTATTCAGCGCTTTTATAAACAGGTCTATTTCTTCAATGGTATTGTACATGCCAAATGAAATACGTACGGTCCCCTGAATATTGTATCGTTGCATTACAGGGTCGGCACAGTGATGACCTGTGCGCAAAGCAACGCCCATTTTATCTATCATCGTTCCCAAGTCGAAGGCATGTATTCCTTCTATATTGAATGAGATAACACCAGATTTATGCGGCGCTTCCCCGTAAATCTGCATTCCCGGTATCTCCTTTAATTTCCGGGTGGCATAAGTCAACAGTTCCTGTTCCCACCCGGCAATATTTTCAAGTCCGGTTTCCTGCAATAGATCGATGGCAGCTCCGAAGGCAATAACTCCTGTAATATTGGGAGTTCCGGCTTCAAATTTAAAGGGGATTTCACTAAATGTGGTTTTCTCAAAAGAAACTTCAGAAATCATTTCACCCCCTCCCTGATAGGGTGGCATTTGCTCCAGCCATTTTTTCTTTCCGTAAAGAACGCCTACCCCGTTGGGGCCATACATTTTGTGCGCTGAAAAGGCGTAAAAGTCGGCATCCAGTGCCTGTACATCCACCGGAATATGTTGTATGGCCTGTGCCCCATCCACAAAAACGGGAATATCTCTCTGGTGAGCTGTCTCAATAATCTGCGCCACCGGATTAATCGTTCCAAGCACATTGGAAACATGGGCGACGGCAATAAGTTTTGTTTTCGAATTGATGAGTTCCGGCAACAGGCCTGTTTGTAATTCGCCTGAGTCAGAAAAAGGGAGTTTCACCACTTTGGCCCCTTTATTTAGCGCAATAATTTGCCAGGGAACAATGTTGGAATGGTGTTCCATTTCGGAAACAATGATTTCACTACCGGGTGAGAGAAACTGCTCCCCAAAAGATGTCGCCACCAGGTTAACACTTTCGGTAGTACCTTTTGTAAAAATAATTTCTTCCCGGTTTTCCGCATGAATAAATTGCTGTACCTTGTCACGCACACCTTCAAATTCTTCAGTGGCTTTGTCAGCCATGTAATGTGAGGCCCGGTGAATATTGCCGTAAAAATCATTGTGAAGCCGTTCCTGCTGCATCAAAACCTGAACGGGCTTTTGAGCCGATGCGGCGTTGTCGAAATAGATAACCGGTTTATTGTACACTTTTTGTTTGAGTACCGGGAAATAGCTTCGTATTTTATGAATGTCGTAATTCATAATATGTTAACAGTCACAATTATAGGCACAATCATGGCAGCGGGCTACTTCACCCTTTAGCCTTTTATCTACCAGTTCGTTGATCCGGTTGCGTAACGGTTCGATATTTATTCGCTGAACTACTTCGTAAGCAAACGCATTCATCATCATGAGCCTGGCCTTGCTTTCTTCAATTCCCCGTGCACGCAGGTAAAACAAGGCCTCTTCGTCAATCTGTCCTACCGTTGCGCCGTGACTGCATTTTACATCATCAGCATCAATAATTAACTGAGGCTTGGTTTGCATTGTGGCCTTGTCTGTGAGCAACAGGTTGTTGTTGCGCTGAAAAGCGTTGGTTTTTTGTGCGTCACGCACCACATGGATACGTCCCGCAAAAGCGCCGGTCGCCTCGTCGTCCAGTACATTTTTATAAAACTGGTTGCTTTGGCAATGTGGCTTTGCATGAACTACCTGTGTAAAATTGTCGACATGCTGTTTGCGATCGATAAATGCCATGCCAAACAGGTTGGCTTCGGCATTTTCACCATCGAGGATATATTTCAGATTATTGCGAATTAATCCCCCGTGGAGAGTTGCATAATGGGTAGTGGCCTTTGAATCCCTGCTCTGGCTAATAAAAACCGAATTTAGGTTGGTGGTACTGTTGTGTTGGTTTTGCAGAGTGTAAAACTCGAAAGAGGCATTAGGCCCCACAAATATCTCGGTAACTGAATTGTTCAGGTAGGTGTTTAAATTCAATGTGTGGTCACATGAAATTACCTGGACGTTTGCACCCTCTTCAACGTAAATGAAATTCCGTTGAGTAACAAAAGCATCCTTTTCAGCCTGCAAAAAGTTTATGAGCTGAATCGGTTTTTCAAGTACAGTATTTTTGGGAACGTAAAGGAAATAGCCGTCTTTGGCAAAGGCGGTATTCAGGGCTACGAGCGGGTCGTCGCCGGTTTTTGCCAGGGTGGCATATTTCGCGAGGAGTTCCGGTTTTTCATGAGCAATCTTTTCAATACTTTCCAGAATAACCCCTTCAGGCAGGTTCCCAACCTGGCTGCCTCTATCGTAAAACCATCCGTTAAAAATGTAGGCCAGGTGAGTATCCAGCTGGGGAACATCGCAACGGAAAGCATTATTCAAGTCGACTTCAACCGGTTCCCGCCGGTGCATAAATGAGTATTCCGGGATGAATGCCGGCTGCAGGTTGGTATATTTGTAGTTCTCAAATTTCCGTGTGGGGATACCTTGCGATACAAAATCTCTGAAAGCTTGATTTCTCGGAGCATTCAGAATATCGGCAGAATCCTCCAGCAACCCTTCTTTTACCTCATTATAATGTGCCGTATATTTTAACGATAAATCTGCTTTTTCTGCAACTACACTCATGTCATAATCCGTTTTCTTGTTTAATCCAGTCGTACCCTTTTTCTTCCAGTTCAAATGCCAGCTCTTTGCCTGACGATTTAACTATTTTCCCTTGGTACAGTACATGCACAAAGTCGGGAACAATATATTCCAGAAGTCGCTGGTAATGGGTTACTACAATCGTAGCATTTTCCGGGTTCCGTAAAGCATTCACTCCGTGGGCGACCCTTTTAAGCGCGTCGATGTCAAGGCCGGAGTCTGTTTCATCCAAAATAGACAGCTTGGGTTCGAGCAAGGCCATCTGGAAAATTTCATTTTTCTTCTTTTCCCCTCCGGAGAACCCTTCATTTACAGAACGGTTGGTTAACTGGGTATCAAGTTCCACCAGCTCTTTTTTCTCGCGCATTAGTTTAAGGAATTCACCTGCAGTCAGTTCTTCTTCTCCGCGGTATTTACGCAGTTCGTTCACCGCCGTTTTCAGGAAGTTGACCATGGGTACACCGGGTATCTCCACCGGATACTGAAAGCTCATAAAAACTCCTTTCAGGGCGCGTTCTTCCGGCGCCATTTCCAGGAGGTCTTCTCCCATAAATGTAATTTCTCCCTCCGTAACTTCATACTCCTCTTTCCCTGCCAGCACATTCGCCAGCGTGCTTTTTCCTGACCCGTTCGGACCCATAATTGCATGGATCTCACCCGGCTTAATTTCCAGGTTGATTCCTTTCAGAATCTCTTTTCCTTCTATGGAAACATATAAATTTTTAATTGACAGCATTTTTAGTAAAAAGATTTTGAGTAGTAAGTGCAAACACTTTTACTCGTATTTAACAATGTTTTTTTGAGATGTCACTCCGTGATTTTTATCCTACACTGCCTTCGAGGCTGATTTGCAACAGTTTTTGTGCCTCCACTGCAAATTCCATGGGAAGCTTGTTCAGCACTTCTTTGGCATAGCCGTTTACAATCATCCCGATGGCCTTCTCGGTATCGATACCACGCTGGTTGCAATAAAAAATCTGGTCTTCCCCAATTTTTGAAGTGGTGGCCTCATGCTCCACAATGGACGATTTGTTGCCAACTTCAATGTACGGGAAGGTATGCGCCCCGCAGGTATCGTTTAGCAGCAGGGAGTCGCATTGCGAAAAATTCCGGGAGTTGGAGGCACCGGGCATAACTTTTACCAGTCCGCGGTAGGAGTTGTCACTTTTTCCTGCCGAAATCCCTTTGGAAACAATCGTACTTTTGGTATTTTTTCCAATGTGAATCATTTTTGAACCGGTGTCGGCCTGCTGATGGTTGTTGGTAACTGCCACCGAGTTAAATTCTCCGATTGAGTTGTCGCCAAGTAAAATGCAACTGGGGTATTTCCAGGTAATTGCCGATCCTGTTTCTACCTGTGTCCAGCTAATTTTCGATGATTCCCCGCGGCAAATTCCCCGTTTGGTTACAAAGTTATAAACCCCGCCTTTCCCGTTTTTATCGCCGGGATACCAGTTTTGTACCGTGGAATATTTCACCTCTGCCCGGTCAAGGGCAATGATTTCGACTACGGCTGCATGAAGTTGGTTTTCGTCGCGCATGGGAGCTGTACAACCTTCGAGATAACTCACATAACTGTCGTCGTCAGCAACAATCAACGTACGTTCAAACTGCCCTGTGTTTGCCGCATTTATTCTGAAATAGGTGGACAATTCCATGGGGCAACGAACGCCCTTGGGAATGTAGCAAAATGATCCGTCGCTAAAAACGGCCGAATTAAGTGCCGCAAAAAAGTTGTCGGCCACCGGTACTGACTGTCCGATGTATTTTCGCACCAATTCGGGGTGTTCCTGGAGCGCCTCACTGAAGGAGCAGAAAATAATTCCTTTTTCGGCAAGTACTTCCTTAAAGGTGGTTTTTACTGAAACACTGTCGATTACAGCATCTACAGCAACTCCTGCCAGGTGTTTCTGCTCATCCAAAGGAATACCTAATTTTTTGAAAGTTTCCAGTAATTCCGGATCTACCTCGTCGAGGCTTTGGTATTTTGGTTTTTTCTTTGGCGCTGCATAGTAGCTGATACTCTGAAAATCAAAAGGGGGAACTTTCAGATAAGCCCAGTTGGGCATTTTCATCTTTTGCCACTTCCGGTATGCGTCAAGCCTGAAATCCAGCATGAAATCAGGCTCGTTTTTTTTCTCCCAAATTGTACGGATAACATCTTCATTCAAACCTTTCTCAATGATTTCGGTCTCAATGTCAGTGAAAAACCCGTATTTATAATCGCTTTGCGTTACTTCCGCTAATATTTTATCCTGATCTGTCATTTTTTTCTCTTTTCCATTAACAACAATCGTTTGCCCAGACTGTTTACTCAATAAATTGCAAAGATATAAAAGTATAGGTAAATTTGTTTTTTTGAAAGATTAATTAAATACTGCTTTGTCTTTTATTAACAATGAATAAAGAAAGAAAACAAACGAAGATCTCAGATCTGGGAGAATTTGGTCTGATTGACCGGCTGACAAAAAAAATTGAGCTAAAAAACAGAAGCACAATAAAGGGGGTCGGGGATGATGCTGCTGTGTTGGATTATGGCAGCAAATGTGTGGTCTTTTCCACGGATTTACTTACAGAAGGCGTTCATTTTAACCTGATGTATGTCCCGTTAAAACATTTGGGCTATAAAGCTGTGGTGGTGAACCTTTCGGATATTTATGCCATGAATGCCCGTCCAAAACAAATTACTGTGAACCTGGCTCTATCGAACAAGTTTTCAGTAGAGGCCGTGGAGGAGCTCTATTCAGGGATTTACCTTGCCTGCGAAAATTATGGCATTGACCTGGTGGGCGGTGATACCACGAGTTCGCTTACCGGGCTGACTATTAGCGTAAGTGTTTTGGGAGAAGCCAATACAGAAGATTTGGTTTACCGCAGCGGGGCACAACCTGGCGATTGGCTCTGCGTGTCAGGCGATTTGGGCGGTGCTTATATGGGACTTCAACTGCTGGAACGGGAGAACGAGGTATTTAAGGTAAATCAGAGTATGAAACCACAATTGCAGGGGTATGATTATATTCTGGAACGACAATTAAAACCGGAACCGCGGGCTGATATCGTTGAGGTGTTTGAAAAACTAAAAATGAAACCTACAGCCATGATAGATATTTCTGACGGGCTGTCTTCCGAAATTCTGCATTTATGTAAAAATTCAAAAGTGGGGTGTCGGTTGAATGAGGGGAAGGTGCCCATGGACAGCCAAACAAAAGATATGGCAGAGGAACTTCATATTAATCCATTGGTGGCAGCGCTGAATGGCGGCGAAGATTATGAGTTGCTTTTTACATTGTCTCCCAATGACTTTGACAAAATAAAAAACGACCCGGATTTTACGGTTATCGGAGAAATAGTGGATGCCGGAAAAGGAGTTAACCTGATTACAACGGGAGGTTCGGAAGTTCCGTTACAGGCCCAGGGGTGGAAACATTTAGGTTAATTCAGTTATAATAAACAGGACAGTCATACCTTAAGCTCTGAGAGAAAAAAGTATGACTGTTCTGTATTTTTAATCCGGATAATATCCCCGGATGATACCTCTTTTCGAGTCTTTTACAAAAAGAAGTACCTCGTCCCTTTCCTGGGTAGCAGGCATTTCTGCTTCAATGATTTCTACCGCCTGGGCAGTATTCAGCCCCTTTTGGTAAATGTAACGGTAGATATCTTGTATTTCCCTGATTTTTTCGTTGTTGTAGTTTCTGCGTCGCAGTCCGATGGAGTTGATACCCACATAAGAAAGCGGCTCACGCCCGGCCTTGATAAAGGGAGGTACGTCTTTCCGCACCAGGGATCCGCCGCCAATCATTACATGCGACCCGATACGGCAGAACTGATGGATGCCGGTCATGCCTGAAATAATAGCCCAGTCGTCGACTACCACTTCTCCTGCCAACTGCGTGTTATTCCCAAGAATGACAGCATTTCCCACTTTGCAGTCATGGGCAATGTGTACATAAGCCATAATCAGGTTGTTGTTTCCTACAGTTGTTTTTCCTTTGGAGGCAGTGCCACGATTAATGGTTACATACTCCCGGATAGTGTTGTTATCACCAATTTCAACAGTGGTGTATTCGCCTTTAAATTTTAAATCTTGTGGAATGGCGCCAATTACAGCGCCGGGAAAAATATTGCAGTTTTTGCCGATTCGAGTGCCCGATAAAATGGTAACGCTTGAGCCGATGCGGGTTCCTTCGCCAATTTCAACATCTCTGTCGATAGAAACAAAGGGTTCGATTACAACATTCTCGGCGACCTTAGCGTCAGGGTGGACATAAGCCAGTGGTTGTTTCATCTCATTTAAGTATTATAATATTTCAATGGATATGTTACTAGGATGATTTACTCATCATCAGGTTAGGTACATATTTTGGACTTGATCCATTTTATGATTCTATTTTGACTTTGCCGGGTTCAACCTCTGTTTGTTGTTTTACAATCTGGGCCATAAATTCACCTTCGGCAACAATCTTGTCTCCAACATAGGTAACCCCTTTCATGGTGGCAATGCCTCGTCGTATAGGAGAACTCAGGGTGACTTTAAAAACCAGGGTGTCTCCCGGAACAACTTTTTTCCTGAATTTAACATTGTCAACACGGATGAAGTAAGTTGAATACTTTCCTTCAAGTTTACAAAGTACAAGCAATCCGCCTGTTTGTGCCATTGCTTCAATTAACAACACGCCCGGCATTAAGGGTTCATCCGGGAAGTGTCCCTGGAAGAAGGGTTCGTTGTGCGTGACGTTTTTAATCCCAATCACTTCTTTCTCGGTGATGGATAAAATTTTATCTACCATCAAAAAAGGATACCGGTGTGGCAGATATTCTTTGATCTGCGTGGTGTCGAGCAACGGGGTTGCATTCGGATCATAATCCGGCGCCTCTGCCTGCGATTTTTTCCAGGCTTCTTTCAGTGCCTGTGCAAAAATAGTGTTCGGGCGGTGTCCCGGTTTGGATGCAATGATCCGGCCTTTTATCCGTTTGCCGCAAAGCGCCAGATCTCCAATGACATCAAGTAGTTTATGGCGAGCGCATTCATTGTCGAAATGTAATTCGAGGTTGTTTAGTATTCCCTGCGGTTTTACTTCAACCCGGTCGTGATGAAAAAGATCGGCCAAACGGTCCAGTTCAAACTGTCCTACCTCTTTGTCAATAATGACAATAGCGTTGTTTAGTTCACCTCCTTTAATCAGGTTGTTGTTCAGCAAAAATTCCAGTTCGTGCAGAAAAACGAAGGTGCGGCAATTGGCTATTTCATTTTTGAAGTCACTTATGGAATCGAGCGTTGCAAACTGATTATTCAGAACCCTTGATTTGAAGGAGATCATCACATTCAGGCTGTAGTCGTCATCAGGCAGCGCAATGATGTGAGCTCCTGATTTTTCATCGAAGATTTCGATTTTTTCCTTAATCTCAAAATATTCTCTTTCAGCTTCCTGTTCCACCACTCCGGCTTTTTCAATGGCTTCAACAAAATATCTTGAACTTCCGTCCATGATGGGAACTTCCTCGTTGTCTACTTCAATCAGCACGTTGTCGAGGTCCATTCCGGTAAGAGCTGCCAATGCATGCTCAATGGTTCCGATGCGGGCTCCATCCTTTTCGAGCAAAGTTCCCCGCGAAGTATCCACCACTAAATCGACATCGGTATCGATAATGGGGGTGTCTTCCAAATCGACTCTTTTAAATTTAAACCCATGGTTTTCGGGCGCGGGCTTAAAGTTTACAGTTACGTTAACGCCGGTATGCAGCCCTTTACCTTCAATTTTGAATGATTTTGCTAATGTTTTTTGTCGTATTACCATACCATATTTTACTTTGAAGCAGCAGAATCAGCCTGTTTCAAGGATTTGACATCTTTTTGAAGTTGTATGATTTCCTCTCGGAGTTTGGGTAAGTTTCTGAAAATAGTATATGTTTTTATTGCATCCTTATAGTTGAATGCCGGCGACGATAATAGAATTTCATTGTCTTTAATGGATTTGCTGACACCTGATTGTGCCCCAATCTGCACATTGTCGCCAATGGTCAGATGCCCTGCAAGGCCTACCTGCCCGGCAAATTTACAGTTTTTGCCCACTTTGGTAGTGCCTGCCATGCCTGTTTGACCGGCAATCACCGTATTTTCGCCAATTTCACAATTGTGTGCAATCTGTACAAGATTGTCTATTTTGGCGCCTTTGCGAATAATTGTAGAACCAAAAGTACCGCAGTCAATGGCGGTGTTGGCGCCTATTTCCACGTTATCTTCCAGAATCACGTTGCCAATTTGTGGGATTTTATTGTAGGTTCCATCCGGTTGTGGCGCAAAGCCAAAACCGTCGGACCCGACTACTGCTCCTGAATGAATGATACAGTTATTCCCTATTTCACAGTCATCATATATTTTAACTCCTGCGTAGAGAATGCAGTCATCGCCTATGGTTACATTATCACCGATAAAAACCTGGGGAAAGATTTTGGAGCCTTTCCCAATTTGGGTATTCCTCCCAATGCTGGCAAATGCCCCCACATAAATTTCTTCACCCAATTGGGCCGACTCGTCTATGTAACTTGGGTTTTCGATTCCCTGGCGCAAATTCTTTTTTGCCTGTACATATAAATCAAGCAGGGAAGCAAATCCCTGGTAAGCATCGTCCACTTTAATAAGGGTTGCTTTTATTTCCGATTTTGGGGTGAAAGATCGGTTCACCAGAACAACGGATGCACCGGTATTGTATATATAATTTTCATATTTCGGGTTCGCCAGAAAGGCTAGTGTGCCGGGTTGGCCGTCCTCAATTTTCGATACACCCGAAACTTTAACATTGCTATTTCCAACCACTTCTCCTTTTAGAAATGAAGCAATGTCTTTTGCTTTAAATTCCATTCATCATTTTTTTAGCGATGCAAATATAGGTTTAAACTAATTAATGTCCAATTCTTTTGGATAACAGGCAAAATATTTACGTACTGTTTTAGTAAGCACAGAGAGGTTAATATCTGAGGCATTGCCCATATCTTTTACTTTTCCGTCTTTTAAGAGAATCTTAATATTTTCGGTGTGCCTGTTGTAAGCACTGTTGGTAATTTCGCCTGTCACCAGAAAATAGGGCGAAAGGGCTGTATCGCCCGTGACTTTTTCCGTTATCTGCTTCAGCATTTGGTCTTTCCATTTTTTTGAGACGGGCTTGTCTGTTATTTTTATTCTGAACAAACGTCTGTTTATCAGGTTTCTCGCCAGTTTGGAAAGCACGGGGTCGGAGTGTGATTGCCATTCTTTTACCGAAATCATGATATCATTGTCGTCCAGAAGGGAATACCAGTCAAGTACGTTTTTTCCTTCCACCTCAATGTTTTTTAAAAAATCATCTTCTGTAAAATTATTATGAAGAAAAATTTTCAGGGTGGGTGTGGTAAAAATGGCTGTTCCCGCTGTCCATAATTCCTGTGCACGTTTCAGTACCTGAATAAGCAGAAATTCTGCCGAAACTACGGTTTTGTGAAGGTAAACCTGCCAGTACATTAACCGGCGGGCAATGAGAAATTTTTCGATGGAGTAAATTCCTTTATAATCTACCGCTAATTGGTCGTTCCACACGGTCAGCATTTTAATAATACGGTCAATTCCTACAATCCCTTCTGCTACGCCGGTAAAAAAGCTGTCGCGGCTCAGGTAATCCAACCTGTCTACGTCCAACTGGCTGGCAACCAGTTGGTGTAAGAATTGTTTTTTGTATTGATTTTTGAAAATTTCGATTGCAAGCCGGAGTTTTCCGTTAAATTGTCGGTCCAGCTCGTTCATCATTAACAGTGAAATTTTTTCATGGGGTATTTCCACCAATGTGTTTTCCAGTACATGTGAATAGGGAGCATGTCCTATGTCGTGGAGCAAAATAGCTACGGTTACTGCATCGGCTTCTTCTTCGGTAATTTCATGGCCTTTCAGGCGTAATACCGAAATGGCTTGCCGCATCAGATGGCTTGCTCCCAGGGCATGTTCGAAACGCGAATGATTAGCTCCCGGATAAACAAGGAATGAAAGTCCCAGTTGTTTAATCCGCCGCAATCGTTGCATGAAAGGGTGTTCAACCAAATCAAAAATTAATTCCGATTGCAGGTTAATAAAGCCAAACACCGGGTCGTTAATGATTTTCTTTTTGTTTAAATAATAATCGCTCACTTGTTTTCTTTTACTTCGGAGGCTAAAAATACAAAAGTTTAATTAATTCGGTTTAAGGCATTTATCATGCATTTAAATTTTTGTATTTCCGGAAGAAATTACTATTTTTGCGCAGATTTTTGTGAAACCTGAAATAGGGGGCCGGAGGTTCCCTATTTTGTTACAGGCAAATGATGGTAAACAAGACGAAAATAGTGGAATTGGTGAATGAACAGCTTGACGAAAGAATGTATCTAGTGGATGTTCAGGTCAGTACAACCAATGTCATCAAAATATTCGTCGACCATTACGAAGGCCTCACCATTGACCGGTGTGTGGAAATCAGCCGGCAGGTTGAACACAGTCTTGACAGGGAAAACGAGGATTTTGAGTTGCAGGTTTCTTCACCAGGGTTAACCGAGCCTTTCAAAGTGAAAGAGCAGTACCTGAAAAATACCGGGCGCCAGGTAGAAGTTTTAACTGCTGACGGCATAAAACGCACCGGGTTGTTGAAAGACGTGAAGCCCGGACATATTTTGCTTGAAACCTCCACCCGCGAAAAGGTGGAAGGACATAAGAAAAAACAATTGATTGTAAAAGAGCATCAGATAGACTTTGGCGATATAAAAAGCGCAAAGGTTGTTGTTTCAATTAAATAAAAATTTTACGATGGAAAATATTAGCCTTATCGATACTTTTGCCGAATTCAAAGAGCTAAAAAACATTGATCGGGTGACTATGATGAGTGTACTTGAAGATGTTTTTCGCAGCGTACTCATTAAACAGTACGGCACGGATGAAAATTTTGATGTTATCATCAACATTGACAAGGGAGACTTTGAAATTTGGCGAAACCGGGCAGTGGTGGAAGATGCCGAGTTGGAAGACCCTAACCTTCAGATTTCACTTACGGAAGCTCAGAAAATTGACAGCGATTATGAAGTGGGTGAAGAGGTAACCGATGAGGTGAAACTCATAGATTTCGGGCGGCGCGCTATCTTGAACCTACGCCAAAATCTGGCCAGTAAAATTATGGAACTGGAAAAGGACCATATTTATGGAAAGTATAAAGATAAAATAGGGGATATTGTTACAGGAGAAGTTTACCAGGTTTGGAAAAAGGAGATTCTTATACTCGATGACGAAGGCAATGAGCTGATTCTTCCCAAGTCGGAACAAATACCTTCCGATTATTTCAGGAAGGGCGATACGGTTCGCGCCATTGTTTATAAGGTAGAGTTGAGAAACAACAACCCATTGATTATTTTGTCGCGTACAGCGCCCGTTTTTCTTGAGCGGCTCTTTGAGCTTGAAATTCCCGAGATTTTCGATGGGCTGATTACAATTAAAAACATTGTACGGGTTCCGGGCGAACGTGCCAAAGTTGCCGTTGAGTCTTATGATGAGCGGATCGACCCCGTAGGCGCCTGTGTAGGAATGAAGGGCTCACGTATTCACGGGATTGTTCGGGAACTAAGAAACGAAAACATCGATGTTATCAATTTCTCGTCAAATACGCAATTGTATATCAAGCGTGCGCTTAACCCGGCAAAAATAAGCAACATCAAAATAAAGGAAGATAGCAAAAAGGCAGAGGTTTTTCTGAAGCCGGAGGAAGTATCGCTGGCTATTGGTAAAGGCGGCCTTAATATCAGACTGGCAAGCCAGCTTACCGGTTATGAAATTGATGTATATCGTGAAATGGAAGAAGACGATGACGATGTGACTCTTGAAGAGTTTGCAGATGAAATTGAAAGCTGGATAATTGATGCTCTGAAAGCTATTGGTTGTGATACAGCCAAGAATGTACTGAATATTCCTCGTAATGAGCTTATTAAACGTACCGACTTGGAGGAAGAAACTGTAGATGAGGTATTGAAAGTGCTAAAGGCTGAGTTTGAATAAATAAAAAATACATTTAATTTTAAACGACTGTAAAAGCTTTTGGCTAAACTTGCAGTGACTTTTAGCATGGAGATCGGAAAAGAAAAAAAGATTATATGGTAGCAGGCAAGACAATAAGGCTTAGTAAACTTGCAAGAGAATTCAATGTGGGGATTCACACGATTGTGGAATTTCTGCATAAGAAAGGTTTTGAATATGACTCAAATCCCAATACGAAGATCTCTGAAGAAGCCGTGGCTTTACTGGAAAAGGAATACAAAATCGATTTGAATCTTAAAAAAGAGTCGGAAAAAATTATTCTGAAAAGTCACAGACCAAAGCAGGAGGTGATTTCTATTGATGATAAAGCACAACAGGAACTGGAGGAAGATGAGTTTGAAGAGGAGGAGGATGAAGTAGAAAGCCCCCCGAACAAGGCGCCGAAAAAAGCACCTGCTCCGGAGGTGAAAAAGAAGGAAAAAGAAGTAGAAGAAGCCCCTGTAGAGAAACCTCAAAAAGAAAACGGTGTTAAGGTGGTGGGCAAGGTTGATCTTGAGAGTTTGAATAAACCAGCACCAAAGCCGGAGAAGAAAAAGCCAGAGGAAAAAATTGAAAAAGAAAAATCAGAAAAAGAAGAAAAGCCCGTCAAAACTGTCGAGCCTGCTGATACTAAAAAAGAAGAGGAAAAAATACCGGTTGAAGAGCCTTCTGAAAAAGAGGTGGAACCTGTAGAGAAACCTGAAGAATCTAAAGAAAAAACTATTGAAACTGAAGTCCCGAAAGTGGAAGAATTGAAAGTGGTCGGAAGAATCGACCTTGATTCATTGAATCAGAAAACCCGGCCCGCCAAAAAATCGAGAAAAGAAAAAGAGAAAGAGCGCAAAGAACGCCGGAAGAAAAAGATTATCTCTGTCAGAACCGAAGAACAGACTGCTGGAAAAGAGCAGGAAAGAACATCGGAAGAAAAGCCAAGAGCCGGAGTGGAAATCATTAAGGCGAGGGCTGAGAAGCTCAACGGACCAACCGTGTTGGGAAAAATTGAGCTTCCGGAGAAAAAAGTGAAAAAACAAAAGGAGTCTACCGATTTGGCTGCGCGCAAAAAGCGCAGAAAGCGGATTAAAGAAACCGGTCGTGTAAAATTTGAAGACAAACCGGGAGATCAAAACAGAGGCGACCAGAGAACGCAAAAGCCGACGGGTAAGAAGAAAAAAATCTCGCTGAAGAAAGAGGTAGATGAGGTAGAAGTTCAAAAACAGATAAAGGATACTCTGGCCCGGTTGACTTCAAAAGGAAAGTCAAAAGGTTCAAAACACCGTCGGGATAAAAGGGCTGCCATTAGTGAGAAACGGCAAGCTGATATCGAAAAACACAATCAGGAGAAAAAAGTACTGAAGGCTACCGAATTTGTTTCGGTGAGTGAGTTGGCCAACATGATGAATGTCAACGTGAACGAGATTATTTCATCTTGTATGAGTTTAGGGCTGTTCGTTTCCATCAACCAGCGGCTTGATGCTGAAACACTTTCCATTGTGGCCGAGGAGTTTGGTTACGAAGTGGAATTTGTAAGCGCCGACCTTCAGGATTCCATTGAAGCTGAAGAAGACACGGAAGAGGATTTGAAACCACGTCCACCCATTGTAACGGTAATGGGACACGTTGACCACGGGAAAACGTCTTTGCTCGACTACATACGGGATACCAATGTTATTGCAGGGGAAGCCGGAGGCATTACGCAGCATATCGGGGCGTACCATGTGAGCCTGGAAGACGGTCGGGAAATTACTTTTCTGGATACTCCGGGGCACGAGGCTTTTACCGCTATGCGTGCACGTGGAGCCCAGGTAACTGACATTGCTATTATTATTGTGGCCGCGGATGATAACGTGATGCCCCAAACTGTTGAGGCCATTAACCACGCTACGGCAGCAGGTGTTCCCATTGTTTTTGCCATCAACAAAATTGACAAGCCGGGCGCTAATCCTGACAGGATTAAGGAAGAGCTGGCTAATATGAACTTTTTGGTAGAAGACTGGGGCGGGAAATACCAGTCGCAGGATGTTTCGGCAAAGCAAGGACAAGGTATTGAGGAACTGCTTGAAAAAGTATTGCTGGAGGCTGAAATGCTGGAGCTGAAAGCCAATCCGAAACGTAGGGCAGTGGGAACAGTTATTGAATCAACACTCGACAGGGGCAGAGGTTATGTTGCTACTGTTCTGGTGGAAACCGGAACGCTCAAAGCCGGGGATATCGTTTTGGCAGGTCAGTATTTTGGTCACGTAAAGGCGATGTTCAACGAACGAAACCAGCGCATCGAATCGTCCGGCCCGGCAGAACCAGCCATCATTCTTGGTCTTGACGGCGCACCGCAGGCAGGTGATAAATTCAATGTGATGGAGACTGAACGTGATGCCAGAAACATTGCAAATAAGCGGGAACAACTGGCACGCGAACAGGGGCTCCGTACGCAAAAACATATTACGCTTGATGAAATTGGCCGCCGTATCGCCATTGGCAACTTCCAGGAGTTGAACCTGATTGTGAAGGGTGACGTGGATGGCTCTATCGAAGCACTTTCCGATTCCCTGATAAAACTTTCTACCGAAGAAATTCAGGTAAATATCAAACACAAAGCCGTAGGGCAAATTTCCGAATCGGATATCCTGCTGGCCGCAGCTTCCGAAGCCATTGTTATTGGGTTCCAGGTGCGTCCGTCACTTAGTGCGCGTAAACTGGCGGAAAAGGAACAGATTGATATCAGGCTGTATTCCATTATTTATGATGCGATTAATGAGATTAAGGCGGCGATGGAAGGGATGCTTTCTCCCGATATCAAGGAAGAAATTACCGGTACGGCAGAGGTGCTTGAAATATTCAAAGTAACCAAAGTCGGTACTGTAGCGGGCTGTATTGTCCGCGACGGGAAAATTAACCGGAATTCGAAGATTCGTATTATTCGCGACGGTATTGTAATTTATACCGGCAACCTTGGTTCGCTCAAACGTTTCAAAGAAGATGTAAAAGAGGTGAAAAACGGTTACGAATGCGGACTGAATATTGAAAACTTTAACGACATAAAAGTCGGCGACCATGTAGAAGCCTTCCAGGAAGTGGAAGTGGCCAAACAGTTGTAGAAGGAAGTTATTAACATCAGATGTTTCATTAATATTCAGAAAAACAACGTTTCAGCATTTTCAATTTTGTAGTTTTGCAAGAAAATCCGGGAAAAGATGAAACGAAACCTGATTGTAATTTTATTTCTTCTCTTACTGGCGGCTGGCGGGTATTTCTATTTTTATTTTCCAAATAAAGAGTTGCCTTTTTCGAAAGATAATTCCCTTTACAAAGCCATTCCCGTAAACTCACCCTTTTTTTTTGAGTTGAGCTCAGCGAAATCGGTGCCTTTCGATAACCCACTAATCAGGGAACTTGACAATGCCGGCATTGGAAGTGAATGGTTTGCTTTTTTGCATAAAACCGACTCACTGATTGACCATACCGACGGCCTTTCCCGGAATTTACAAAACAGCCCGTTTATTCTTGCTTTTGATTATACCGGACGTAGTGAGTTGGTTCCGTTGATAATAAAATCGGCCGATAGCAACAAACGAAAAGAGGCGTTTGAAAAACTGCTTCATACGCTTTATCCTCCCGGAAATTATAATTACAGTAAAAAGGAATACGATAATCACAGGGTTACAGAAATTTCCGGTGATCGCACCGGTGAATTCCTGTGTTTTTCTTTTGTAAACGGATTACTCCTTGTGAGTACCAAAACAATTCCGGTGGAAAAGGTAATCCGGCAAATGCAATCGCCGGGTATCCGCAAAGATTCCTATTTTCTGGAAGCAAATAAAACGGCAGCATCACAGGGAGTTTCACTGTACATTAATCATAGCTGGCTACCCGGTTTTTTTGAAAATGTATTGAACGGGAAAGCTACCGAAAGAGTAGATGAGTTTGGCGCTACGGTGCGTACCCGGACCTCCGGGATTGCAGAAAAATTCAGTGATTTTGCCAGCTGGAGTGAACTCGATTTTCGTTTTGGAGATGAGACCCTGATTTTAAGTGGTATTTCGGTAGCCGACGATTCGCTCAATCATTTTCTTTCGGTTTTTGCCGATCAACAGCCGGTACGTTTTGATGCCGAAAATATTTTACCCCGCAATACATCGTTTTTTTGCAGTTTTTCTTTTTCAGATAAAAAGTCCTTCTTTGAAAAACTGGAAGATTTTTATACCCATTCGCCAGGCTATTACCGTAGGGAGGAACGGATTAAACGTTTTGACAATGGCCTGCGCACCAGCGTAAGAAATGTTTTTCAGGGGATAGTGAAAAACGAGGTTATTGTGGCAGCCACAACCATTCCGGTAAATCCGGAAAATAAAACCACCTTTTTTATTGTACAGACGGAAGGGAGATCGGCCGCGGAGGATGAAATGAAGAAGCTGTTGGCCAACTATGCCAGACGGGCTGAGATAAAAGCCACTGATCTTCAGTCAAGCTTTGCTGTGGATGATGAGACACGTTTTACCATATACCGGTTCCCGTATCCTTCCTTCCCCGGAATCTGGCTGGGCACTCCTTTTGCCTTAGCTGAAGCAAGGTATATCTCATTTTATGACAACTTTATGGTGTTTTCCAATTCAGAAGAGGGCCTGCACGAGTATTTACGTAATATGGTGCTGGGAAACACACTTACCAAAGAGATACGTTACCAGCAATTCCGGCAAAGTAGTTCAAGCCGGGCCAACATCAATGTTTTTGCGGATGTAAACAAGGCTTACAGTTTCCGGAATGAACTTTTTTCTCCTTCCGTTTTGAAACATATGGAAAAGAACGAAGAAAGTCTCCGCAAATTTGATATGGTTAACTGGCAAGTGCAGCGCGACAAGGATATCTATTTTAATTCGGTGGCTGTTGCTTACCGGTCAGATGTTAGTGAGGAAGCCCAGACAACCTGGCAAAGTTCTGTTGGTAGTAACGTTCAATTTAAACCTCAGTTAGTGGTTAACCACCGCGATGTGGCCAATCGTGAAATTATTTTTCAGGATGAGCAAAATAACCTGCACCAGGTAACCCACTCGGGGCGGGTACGATGGAGTATTGCCTTGCCCGGGCCTGTTCTGGGAGAGATTCATCAGGTAGACTATTTTAAAAATGGTAATTTACAATACCTTTTCAACACCAAAGAGAAATTATATCTTATCGATCGCAACGGAAATAATGTGGCCCATTTCCCGGTTCCCCTCCGATCGCCGGCCACCAATGGGGTGAATGTTTTCGATTACGATAACAACCGGAATTACCGCTATTTTGTGGCCGGAGAAGATAGGAAAGTATATGCTTACGATTATGAAGGGAAGGTGGTTAAAGGCTGGGTGTTTAATCAGACCGATCACGAGGTAACAAAGCCCGTGCAACATTTTAGGGTAGCCGGAAAAGATTATATCGTGTTTAAAGATAAAGCGAGAATATATGTGCTGGACCGCAGGGGCGAATCCCGTGTCTCTGTGTCGGCAAGGTTTGAAAATTCGGACAATCCGATCGTACTGAATCTTGACGGACGCCCCAAAATGGTGACAACCGATACCGGCGGGAAAGTCTATTACATTTACTTCGATGGGAAATTTGAGGAAAAGAAAACAGGCCGGTTCAGTGAAAACCATTTTTTTACCGTGGATGATTTAGACGGAAACAAAATTCCTGATTTTGTATTTATCGATAAAAATGAAGTAACCGTGATGAACGAGAACGGCAAAAAACTATTCAGTAAAAAGCTGGATAACCCGTTACGTTTTCCTCCTAATATTTACACGTTTGCTGCCGACCTGAAAAAGGTAGGTGTGACAGATGCTTTGGCCAACCGCATTTACCTGTTTAATCCCGATGGAAAATTGCACGATGGATTCCCTTTGGCCGGAAACAGTGAATTTAGTATCGGCAGGCTTTCTGAAAGTTCTTCCGGCCTTAATCTTATAGTGGGGAGCGAAGGAGGAAAACTTTTCAATTATACTCTGAATTGAACAGGTAATCGGGCGTCTGAAAAGAAGAACGTTTACCTTCCCATCCATTGTTTAAAGTCCGTTGCTTTTAGCCTGCTTACAATGACCGGCTCTTCAATGGGCGGGTTTAATTTCACTTTTAACTTTCCGCCAAAATAGTTTTCAATTTTTTCAGTAGCGTGGATATTAACTATTATTTGCCTGTTGGCACGGAAAAATTCCGCTGGTTCCAGTTGTTCTTCCAGTGCTTCCAGTGAAAAATCGATAACGTGGTTTTGCCTGTTAAAAGTAACGGCAGTGGTAACGCGGTTTTCGCTGTAAAAATAAGCAATGTCTTCTACCGGAAGTTTGTAAAAAGCCTCACCTTTGGAAATCAGGAACCGTTTTCGGTATTTTTTCTCTCCGCCTCGAATGGCTTCCAGTATTTCCGAATAATCCTGTTTTTGAACCCTCCCCGTGGACAGGGCTACCAAATTTTCAAATTTTTGGATGGCCGCCACCAAATCTTTCTCTTTAAATGGTTTCAGCAAATAATCGATGCTGTTTACTTTAAAAGCGCGGATGGCGTAATTATCGTAGGCCGTGGTAAAAATTACCATGCTTTTTATCTCCACCTGGTCAAAAATGGAGAAACAGAGCCCATCTGCCAATTGGACATCCATAAAAAAGAGATCGGGGTGAACATTATTGCGGAGCCAATCCACACTCTCTTTTACGCTATCAAAAGTTTGAACGATTTCCCATTCGGGCCGCAGCTTTTTAATCATGCCTTCCAGCAACCGGAGGTTGTAAAGTTCATCTTCTACCAGAATAATTTTAACTGTTTGGTTCATAGCAAAGGAATTTCAACTTCAAAATTTTCTTTTCCCTGGTGTATGTTCACTGGTTTGTCGGTTAGCAGGGCATAGCGCTCCTTCAGGTTTTTTAGCCCGGTTTTTTCTGAAAAGGGGGATTCTTTCAGATTAAGATTATTGCTGACAACAACCATTTTGTCGTTTGATTTAATATGTACGATCAATGGTGCATCTTTTACGGCAATGTTGTGTTTTATGGCATTTTCAACCAGCAACTGCAGGGCAAGCGGCGGAATTTCTTTTTTCAGGGCAAGTTCGCTTACTTCGGTAATCACCTTAAATGCTTTTCCCATACGCTCTCTGTGGATACCTGTGTATGCCTCAATGAACTCCAGCTCATCGGCCAGTTTCACGGTAGTTTTATCTCTGCTCTGCAGCACGTAGCGGTAAACATCGGTAAAGTTTTGGGTAAAATGGATCGCAGCCTCCGGGTCGAAGGTAATCATCGATTTCAGCACACTTAGGTTATTAAAAAGAAAATGCGGGTTCAACTGGGTTTGCAGCGAGTGGTAATCACTTTTCAGTTTCAGGCTTTTTAGCTCTTCCAGTTGGCGAACAGAAAAAATCCACTTTTCAATAATGCGGAGAGAAACAGAAAAGATGGTGATAATGAAAATGTAAATGAGCCCCAGAAGCATCATCAATTGTACTATGGGGTGCGAAAAAAAGAGGGCTTCTTTCACAGCCTTTGAAAAATAGAAAACAGCTCCGGATGCAACGAGCAGGCTTATAAAAAAATGCAACACCACGCGCAGACTTATTTTTTCGGGAATAGGCAAAAATCGTTCAGCCACGTGATCTATAAGTACGTTGATTTCACTGATTAAGTTGAAAATAAGTACTACCTGGAAATATTCCAGTGCGGTAACTTTTATGTTTGAATCTCCTGCAATTTTTATGGACAGAAAAAGAAACAACAACCCCACACTGCTCACCAACGCCGTTCTGATGAAAAAACTTTTCAGGGTGTATGCTGAAAGTCCGCTTAGAAAATGGAGTTTGTTGTTTTTCATAGTTATTACCTGAATGAATTATCAAATGTAACAAACAAAATGAAGTTTTTTGACATCCTGATTATTGTGGCTGCCAGTTGACAGTCTCACCCAGCTTTCCCGTTGCTTTCAGCCAGGCCGTTTCTTTTATTTTGAAATCGGTTCTGGAGTCAATCAGGTTACTGAAAGCCTGTTGCCAGTTGGTCTGCGCCATTAGCAGTTCGGTAATGGTTTCCATGCCCACTTCATAACTGTCGCGGGTAACCCGCAGGTTTTCTTCGGCCTGTTCAAGCGCTGTTTCATTAAGTTGAATCCGTTCCCAGGCCAGTTCCAGGTTTAACCGGGTTTGCTCCGTTTCCAGTTGCAGAAGCTGTTTATTTTTTTCCAGTTCGAGCTCCCTGATTTCCTTGTCTATTTTGGCTGCGTTGATTTTTTTGACTCCCTCTCCCCAATGAAAGACCGGAATTTTTACTGATGCCAGAACGTTCAGGCTGGTATTGGAAAAATCGGTACTGCTGAACTCAATGCCGCCAATGTGGTTATACCCGGCCTGAATACCTGCCGTAGGCAAAAAATCGGCTTTCGTCATCCGGATTTGCTGTTCCTGTAATTCTACATTTTTTTGTAATAACCGGTATTCCGGCCGTTGTTGTACCATTTCGTTTCCCATTTCGCCATGTAAAGGCTGTTTTACGTAAATAGCGGTATCTACAGCTGTTATTGCCGTATTGAATGGTAACCCGGTCACGCGGCATAAATTCATCCGACTGAGTTCAAATCCGTTTTGCGCTTTTTGCAGATTGAGTTTGGCACTGTTCTGTTCTACCTGTGCTTTCAGCAGGTCGTTTCGGTTAGCCATTCCCACCTCGTGGGCATTGCGGGCTTTTTTTACCAGTTCGTCCAGCATGTTGACTGCCTGCTTTGCCAGTTTTACTTTTTGGAAGACCGCAACGTAAGTCCAGTATGCATTATCTGCTTCGGCAATCGTATTCATTGCCTGCAGGGTTTTGTTTTCGTCGGCCATTTCAATTCCAATGTCGGCCATTTTGTTTCCTGCGCCAATTTTTCCGCCGGTGTAAACCGGTTGTTCCAGCGTTACTCCGGCCAGGTAAGCCCCGCTTAAACTGATATTCAACGGCAACCAGGCATACATGTTAAATACCGGATTCCCGTCGGGACCCACCACGGGCTCGCCGGTTACAGGGTTCATCATAATGTTGGGCTCCAACTCCCCTGTTTGCAAATTCGGTTTCTGGGTGGGCAGGGTTAGTTCCATTTCAAAATCTTTGTCCTGATAAATGCCCATTCCTGTTGCCGAAAAGGAAGGTAAACGCAATGTGCGGGCAGCTGCTTTTTGTGCCTCCGCCTTTTCTATTTGTTTGGCGGCCATTTTCAGGTTTTCGTTTTTATGGAGCGCCATTCCCCTGGCCTGATTTAACGTCATTTTTTCCTGTCCTGCGCCATGCATCCAGGAAATCAGAAAAATGAAAAGTGTGGTATAATTGATTGTCTTCATGATGGTAATTCTGTTTTGTTTTCAGGTTCATTCATTCGTTTAACACCGTAAAATGCTGCATACAGGATGGGAACAAAAACCAGGGTAATAAGTGTTCCCACCAGCAATCCGCTAATAATGGCCACAGCCATACTGGCGTACATCGGGTCGGTGAGCAGCGGAATCATTCCCAGGATTGTGGTGAATGAGGCCAGTAATACAGGACGGGTGCGCGAGATAGTGGCATTGATTAGCGCATGATATTTTTCCATTCCATCGGAAATAAGCATTTCGGCTTCGTCAAGCAGTACGATGGCATTTTTAACAATCATCCCCATTAGTCCGAAGGAGCCAATAATAGCCATAAAAGTGAAGGGCTGTCCGGCCAAGATCATTCCGGGCACAATGCCTATGAAAGCCATGGGGATACAGCTTAGTACGATAAGAGGTTTCCTGAAATCGTTGAACAACAAAATAAGTGTGAAAATAATGAGCATAATGGAGATGGGCAGGTAACTGAAAATGTTACGCAGTGCATCGCCCTGAAGCTCCTGTTCTCCTACCCACACGGCCTTGTAACCGTTGGGGATCGGTATGTTTTCAATCTCTTCCAACATGGTTTTACGCACCAGGGCCGGGCTGTAGCCATCCAATGGTTCGCACTGTACCTGAATAGCCCGCTGCCCATTTACCCGCCGGACAACCTGTTCCTGCCAGTCGAGTTCTATTCCCCGGGTTACGGCACTTAACGGCACCGGACTCACCAGTTCACCGGTCAGTTCGTCCAATGATTTTATTCCGGTCAGTAACTCTTGCAGGGTGTTTTCATCCATCCCTGAAAGGTTGGGCATCATGCTCCATACCGGAATATCTTCCAGGTTTTCCATTTTTGAACCATCATTGTTGCGCAATTTCATTATTATTCCCACACGGGTTTGTCCTTCAAAATATTCCCCAATGGGTAATCCGTCGGTGGCAGCCAGAATGGCATTGCTAATGTCGGATCGGGAAGTCCCTGCCCGCGTTGCAGCCTGTTGTACATAGTTTGCGACAAGGGCCTGCCCTGTCGGCTCCCAGTCATCTTCGATAGTGTAAGGGTCAGCAAACGGATTGTTTCTGAAAACTTCCCGGGCGCGGGCACTTAAATCGCGTAACACTGCCGGATCGGGTCCCGAAAATTCCACTTCTACTGTGTGGGTTGCTTTAATGGAAAGGTTGTATTTCCGAATGCGTGTGCTGGCGTCGGGAAAATGACTGTGCAGGTAATCACTTAGCACCAGCTTCATCCGGGACATGGTTTCGTAATCTTCAAAATCTACAATCAACTCTCCGTAGTTATCAGCCGCTTCGCCCATGGGCCGCACCAGACAATAGCGGGTAGGCGTTTGTCCGTGGCTGGTAACTACCTGTTTTACTTCATCAAGTGAAAGAAGGTGTTTTGTTATCTGTTGCAGATCTTCGTTTACCTTTTGCGGCCCAGATCCGGCCGGAAGCCTGTATTCAATATAAACCTGGTTGTAATTAAAATCGGGAAAGAAGGTTTTTTTGATGTTCCCGAAATTGAATGCAGCTACGGCAAGCAGCAAGAGGGCAACAATCAGTGTAGCGGTTTTATAGTGCAGCAGTAAATCCAGAACTTTTTTGAATTTCCGGTAGGCCCAGCTTCCATAAAGTTCTTTTACCTCCTTCTTCTTTTTCCGTTTCAACAGTTGTTCTGAAAAAAGCGGAACTTGTGTCATGGCGAGCGCCCAGCTTATAAACAGTGAGATACACAATACCACAAACAAATCGCGGGCGTAAGTGCCGGCAGCATCTTTAGAAAGGTAAACCGGAAGAAAAGCAGCCACCGCAATGAACGTCGCTCCAAAAAGTGGCCATGCCGTTCGCGTGGCCGAAAGAGTGAGCGCTTTTTCCCGTTTTATGCCTTTCTTTAAATCTACCAGAATACCATCGAGAACCACAATGGCATTGTCCACCAGCATTCCCATGGCTACAATAAAAGCTCCCAATGAGATACGCTGTAACGTTCCGCCGGCAGCCAGTAAAATGGGGAATGTGGCCAGAATGGTAAGCACCAGGCCGGCGCCAATAATAAATCCGCTGCGCAACCCCATGGAAATCATCAGTACAATAATTACGATAAGTACCGAAGCAACCAGGTTCCACATAAATCCGTCAATGGAATTACTTACCAGGTCGGGCTGAAAAAAAACTTTATTAAACTCGTAGCCCGTTGGAATATCTTTTTTAAGCTCTGCCAGTCGTTCTTCCACGCGCTTGCCTACTTCCACTATGTTTTCGCCCGATTCCATGGAAAGCGAAATGGCAATGGCTTTTTTATTGTTGAGTTGTATGTTATTGCGGGAAGGTTCGGCGTAAACTTCATTCACTTCGGCAATATCCGAAAGTTTAAACAGGCTGCCGTCGAGGCCTTTTATCATCACATTGGCCACGTCGGATGCACGGGCAATTTTCCCGTTTACCGAAATGTCAAGCAGTTGGTTTCCGGTTTGCAGCATCCCTGGAAAAACCGGCGTATTTTCAGCCTGCAATGCAGCAATTACCTGAAAAGGATAAACACCCAGTTCACCCATTTTTGCCGGATTAAAAACAATCTCGGTAACCGGTTGCTGTTCCCCGAATATTTCTACACGGGCCACACCTTTAATCGCCAGCATTTCGCGCTTGATGAATTGTGCCATCTTGCTCATCTCCTTGTAGGAGTAGCCGTCGCCTGTCATGGCATAAAACATGCCGTAAACGTCGCCAAAATCATCATAAACTAAAGGTGTCCGGGCGCCTTCCGGTAATTTAGCCACAACTTCGTTCATCCGGCGGCGCAGAAAATCCCAGCGTTGTTCAATCTCTTTTTGTGGTACTGTAAGTTCGAGCATCACTGTTACGATCGAGAGGTTCGGCATTGATTTAGACCGGATGGTTTCCACATCGCCCAGCGTACTCAATTCTTCTTCGATGATATGGGTCACCTGCATTTCTACCTCGTGGGCAGTTGCCCCCGGATACACCGTTACAATTTGTGACATCATCACTTTTAGCTCCGGGTCTTCCAGTTTACTGATGGAGCGAAAAGCGAGAATACCACCGGCCACCATACAAAAGAGCAAAAACCAGATGATGGTTTTTCTGCGGAAGGTTAATTCTGTAAGAACCATTACAACAATCCTCCCACGTTGGTTTCAGAAACCGGTGCCAACGGTTGTACCTGTTCATTTTCGTTTAAGCTGTTTACCCCGGCAACTACCACCTTTTCATTCACCTGCAGTCCGTCGAAAACCCGGATTCTGCCGTCGCCGGTGAGTTTGCCGGTAATAACTTTACGCTTTTTTACTGTACCATCCGATTGGTAAACCCATACGTATATTTTACCCTCCTCGCTGAATAAGGCGGATAATGGCACACAGGCCAGCGGGCTGGTATTGCTTTTAATCTGCAAGTTTACCTGCACATCCATTCCCGGTGCCAGTTTCGGCTGACTGGCGGGGTTTATGTACAGTTGCACTTTATATAATTGGTTATTGCTGGCTTTTTTACTGTAACTCAGTAATTGCAATGGGAAATTTTCCTCTGAGACAGTAGGCTGAACAGCGGAAAAAGAAATAATGGCGTCGCGGTTTGCATACAGCGAAACCGGGATTTCGACTTCCACCTGGTAGTGTCCCACGTTAATCATGGAAGCTAAAGGCATGCCGGCATCCACCAGCTCATTTTCTACAAAATTTACCTTTTGAATGTAGCCCGAAACCGGTGCCGTTAGTTTGGTATCATTGAGTTGGTCTTTGGCATTTTTAAGTTTGGCCTCTACCATTTTCAACCCGGAAACCGCCTTGTCGTAGTCGTTGCCAGCCACGCTCTGCCGGTTGTGTAATTCAATTACCCGGTCAGCTTCGGCCTTCACCTGTTCGTATTGCGCCTGTGCCGCTGCCAGTTGCACTTCGTAATCGCGTGTATCCATTTGGGCTATTACTTGCCCCGCGTTTACATAATCACCTTCTTTTACCCAAATTTTTTGGATAGGACCGGCAACTCTGAATGCCAAATTTACCTCACCGGCTTCCCTGATAATTCCTGGGTAAGACCTTACCACAATGGAGTCGGCCTGTTGGACTGGTTCAATTTTTACTTTTCGAACGATTCTGTTTTGCCCGTTTTTATTGCCGGAACAACCCGCCAACAAGACCAGACAAAATAGATAGGTCACACTGTTTTTTAAAAGTTTTCTCATTAAAATTGTTTATTTCGTTTGTATTCGATGCAACTCCCGATGAAACGAAGTTCGACCTAAGTCAATTTTAATTCTTCTTGTTTGTAATTTAAAGAATTAAAATTCATGTTCGTTTCATAGCTAAAAATGTGTTAATCTTTGAACTGAGATTTTTTATGTTTTCTGAAAAATCAATCGAAGGTAAGGGCTCCGTTTTTTTTATCACCCCTGAAATTTACTGAAGTGATAAAATTCAGGATTGAAATGAAATTAAAACTATATAATTGGATCTTGTAATATTATTTGTGCCTTGGGAGTGAGTATACTCATTCATTCGAATAAACCAGAAATATTACAAATTGGAAATGATGATTTTTCGGGAATTTTAAGATTAAATTTAGAAATATATATCTTTGTTTGCTTTGTAGTGAAACTAAAAATAACTTGGCTGAATCCAAAAAAATAAATAGTACTAATGTAACCAATGAATCTAAAAAATTTCTATTATTTTTTGGGCTGTAATAAAAAGTATATGTTTTAGCATGAAGGGGAATAAAAATAACAATCCTGCGCTGAATTTATTTACATCATTGAATGGCTATATTTGAACAAATATTTCAGAAATATTACCGCTCTTTACTAATATATGGCCTCAAATTCATAAAAGACGAGGATGATGTTCGCGATGTTTTACAGGAAGTTTTTACTACGGTTTGGGAGAATCAAAAGTATAAACTGGAAGAAACACATCTAAAATCTTACCTGTTTAATTCGGTCCGAAATGGCTGCTTAAATTATATCCGTCATCAATCTGTAATAAATAAGCATGCTGAAAATGAAAAATGGGGCCTGCAACTTTACGAACTGAATTTTTATAAAAGCGGGGAGACATCGCTGATTGAAAAGGAAGATTTGGGAAAAATCTATTCGGCTATCGATTCATTACCGGTTCATTATAAGGAAATTATTGAGCTGAGCAGGTTCGAGGGGTTAAAAAATAAAGAGATCTCTGAAAAATTAAAAATTCCGCTGCGAACGGTGGAAACACGATTGTTCAGGGCTTTGTCCGGTTTACGAAAGGTCTTAACCGGAAATCAGATTTTTATTCTGATGAATCTGGTAGGGGAACCTGTAAGGAGGTAGCACATTCAACTATTTACTCCAAATTTTAAATGATGCGTCATGTGATGCATGTGTTTTTATACTGTAGTGTCGTCAACTTCAAAATGACAGCACAAGACAATTTATGTTTGACATGACATTAATATACAGTTGTTTATGTCTTCGCCCTGTTTCTTTTTTGTACAAAGAATATAATTTTTTCCATTTGGGTGACGTAGTTTTTAGGATGAAGGTGTAATAGTAATAGAAGAGAAGATTATAAATGAACCATAAAACAGACATAGAGCAACTTGTCATTCGTTATCTGAATGGAGAGTGCAGTATTACCGACCAGCAGGAATTGAAGCATTGGTTATCACAATCAGATGAGAATCAAAAAATATTTTACAGGACTAAAGATGTCTGGGACGCATCGTTAAAAAAAGAAGATAATACAAGGGAAGCTTTACTGCAATTTTACAAGCAACGGGCTTTACAGAAGCAAACCTCGACAAAAGTTCTCCGCCTCTGGAAAGTAGTAGCCGGTATTGCTGCGGTTTTTGTCATTGGTCTGGTCAGTATTTTTATTTTGAATATGCTGTCAGTGGAAACCCCCAACGTGAGGAGTGAGGCTGCGATGATGTCGTTTAAGGTTCCTTTTGGTTCCCGGTCGGAAGTAAACTTGCCTGACGGAACCACTGTTATATTGAATTCCGGTTCTGAATTAAAATATCCCGTAACATTTGTTGATGGAAAGCGCGAAGTAAGTCTTAACGGCGAAGCATTTTTTGAAGTCATATCAGACGAAGCGAACCCCTTTATTGTAAAGACCAACTATTTTGATGTTCAGGTAACAGGAACTCAATTTAATGTTTGTTCTTACACCGACGACAATTTTTCAAATGTGTCGCTTTTGGAGGGGCATGTAGGGGTTTTATTTGGGCAAAAGGACAAAGTGGTTGATATTGTTCCCGGGCAGCAATTTTATTTAGATAAAGAGAAACGAAGATATAGGGTATCCGAAAGGGATGTTGACATGGAATCTTCATGGAAAGATGGTGAATTCCGGTTTAAAGAAATTGCTTTCCCTGATTTAATGAAACGCCTGGAGCGGTGGTACGATGTTCGGCTTTCTTATTCAGCGCCGGAGCTGAAGGAAATGTTGTACAGCGGTAATTTCAGGAACCATGAAACGATATGGCAGGTGCTGGACGGTTTAAAGTTAACTACTCCAATAGATTACAAGAGACTGGGGTTCCGAAAGTTTGAAATAATATATAAGCCTATGTAAATAAAGAGAAAGGTGGCTGTCGGGCAGGACAAACCACCTTCGACGATCAACATAATATTAATCATCGTATTAACATTTCAAAATTATGAAAAAAAAACGAATTACGGGGAGTTGTTGCCCGTTTGGCAACATTCCAAAACTTTATCGAACTATGAAGCTAATTTGTCTGTTCATGTTTGTCGCTTTGCTGCAGGTTTCGGCCAACAGCTATTCTCAAACGAAGAAACTAACCCTTGTTGGTAAGAACTTAACGCTGGAGAAGGTGTTTGAACTGATTGAAGATCAATCGGAGTTTTCATTTCTCTACAATCTCAAACAGGTTGATCTTAGTAAAGAAGTAGATGTTGATTTTGAAAACGAGCAGGTTGAAAAAATACTCAATCATGTTTTAGAAGGCAGCAACATCACATACACATTGGATAACCGTTTGATTGTTATTCATAAGGAGAAAGAGTTTGGTTTGCAAATTAATTCTGACGGAACTCAGCAAAAAACCGTTTCCGGGAAAGTATCTGATTCCGGTGGTCAACCCCTGCCCGGTGTAACCGTAGTGGTAAAAGGAACTACGCAGGGAACAGTGACCAATGCAGACGGAGAATATTTTCTGAACAATATCCCCGAAAATGCCATTTTACAATTTTCTTTTGTGGGGATGAAAAGTCAGGAAATAAGCACCGAAGGCAAAAACCGGATAGATATTGTATTAGCAGAGGATGCCGTAGGTATTGATGAGGTTGTTGTTGTAGCCTACGGTACGGTTAAGAAGAAGGATTTAACAGGTTCTATCAGTACGGTAGATGCCCAATTGATGACTACTCAGGCAAATTCAACTGTTTCGCGTGCCCTGGAAGGTGCTGTTGCCGGGTTGCAGGTCGCTGCTATTGACGGGCAACCTGGATTAGATATGGGTATCCGTTTGCGTGGTGTTGGCTCTGCCAGCCAAAACAACTCAAATGCGCTTGTGGTAATTGATGGTGTGCCTGCACAACATGCAAATCCTCTGTCAACTATTAATTCTAGGGATATTGCCAATATCACTATTTTAAAAGATGCGGCATCTACTGCCTTGTACGGATCGCGCGGAGCTAACGGTGTAGTCCTGATTACTACTAAGAAAGGGGATACCGGCAAAACAAGAATTTCGTTTGAAGGACGCTGGGGCGTCAATCAGGTAGGCCCGTATAAATACGATAAAATCTCAGCTCCCAAAGATATTTATGAGTATGCATGGCAAACGGTTTACAATTCGGTACGTTATGGAGTGAATGGTTCAGGTACAGCTAAAAATTACACTACAAATGTACAGAACCCAAACATGAGCCATGAGGAAGCGGCTGAATTTGCAAGCGCCCATTTATTTGATTACAATGGCTCTGCAACAGACGCCTTTCAGCGAAATAATCTTGGAAACTGGATGGCATATTACGTTCCTGGGGCTGTATATACTCCAACAGGTTCCGGAGCCACTGCAAGCGCAACCATGTCGGGTGCCTATCTGATAAACACAGATGGGAAGTTGAACCCCGAAGCTCAATTGTTGTACGAGGATAACTACGATAAGTATTTAATGGAAAGTAACCTGCGGCAGGAGTATAATGTTTCGGCCAGTGGGGGTACTGAAAAATCCGATTATTTTGTTTCATTAGGGTTGCTGGAAGATCCATCTTATATACGTGGCTCCCAGTTTAAACGTTATAACGGACGTACTACATTAAATGCGCAATTATACAAATGGATAAAGGTAGGAACCAATGTTGCGTATTCATACCGCGAAACTCAATCTCCTGCCACACGCTGGGGACGTAACCCGGGATCGGCAGTAGCAAATATATTCCGTTTTATTAATGGTCAAAACCAGTTAATTCCCTTGTACGCACGTGATGAAGATGGAAATGTAATAATGGAGAACGGAGAGAAGAAGGTACATGTTTATGGAACAGACAGTTATTCTCCTTTTGGACAGCCTTCTAATTCACTGGCTTCTGCTAATGTTCTCACTATGCTGGATAATGACCAGGATACTAGAAAATCAAGTGATTTGATAACAAGATCATATGCAGAAATAAAGTTTTTGAAGGATTTTACCTTTACAACGAATCTCAACTTTGAGAAATATCATGAGACCCGTACCCGCTATTGGCAAAGTGAAACAGGGCAGGTAAAAGGAACCGGGGCCTATGGTAAAACATTCCAAAATGTTACCATACTTAATACACAGCAGTTGTTGAATTATAATAAAGATATTGATAAACACCATTTTGATGCTTTGGTGGCACACGAATTCAATAAATATCATTTTGAAAATCTGAACTATAAATCAGCTTATGAGTTGATTCCTAACTTTATTGCCAATGTGAATTTTGTAGGCCGGTATGTAGGTGGTACGTTCTCCTCACCGGGGGGCGGTGAAGAAAAAAGGGCAATGGAAAGTTACTTAGGCCGTGCACGCTATATTTATGATGGTAAATATTATGCCGAAGCTTCTTTGCGTCGCGATGGTTCTTCAAAGTTTAAAAAAGAATCTGACCGTTGGGGAACTTTCTGGTCAATTGGCGGTGGATGGAGAATTTCCAGTGAAAATTTTATGGCCGGTACTGGCAATTGGTTAGACAACCTGAAAGTACGTTCCAGTTATGGTGTGATTGGTAACCAAAGCGGTATTCCAAACTATGCTACCTATCAGGTATGGTCTTACAGTGCCGAATATACCGAGACAACCGGAGGTAACGGTATACCAGAAAAATTTAATCTTAAAAAGGGCAATTTTGTAAATGACGGTCTCACCTGGGAAAATACAAAAACTTTTGATGTTGGTCTTGACTTTAGCTTATTTAGCAGAGTTTATGGTACATTCGATTACTACAACAGAAATACCAATAATACTATTTGGAACCAACCAATTGCGTATTCACTGGGGCAATCAAGTTTGATAAAAAACTCAGCCAAAATCCAGAACCAGGGGTACGAGATTGAACTAAGTGTAGATGTGTTGAAGAAAAGGGATTTATTATGGACGGTTACACTAAACGGAACTCATTATACAACTGTATTGAGAGACGTACCTCCAGGGGTTGGTTCTCCTGAACTGGACGGTAACTGGACTGCAAATGCCGATAGCTGGTCAGCTGCCGGAACAGGTAGCTCTTCCAATGTAACCTACCTTAGGGGAATTGATAAAGACTATTATAATCTGTATATTTTTAAATATGCCGGTCCGGATCAGGAAACCGGGCTTCCCATGTTTTACCACAAGGTAACAGAAGATGATCATGCAGAAGGACTATATACTGGCGTGGCTGTTGGTGATGATGTAAAAACAACTGATTATTCAACGGCATCACGTTATGAGGTAGGCAGCTCAATTCCTGACTGGATTGGAGGTTTAAACACTTCATTCCAGTATAAAAACTTCGATGCATCAGTTATGTTGGCATATCAGTTAGGAGGTAAGTTTTACAGTACTGAATATGGAAATAATTTATACCGCAGCGATAACCTGAATAGTGCGTTATCTGCTGAATTAATTGGAAATACCTGGACTCCTGAAAACACAAATGCCAAGTTTCCGATAGCTATGTATGGAAATACCTATGGCGATGGGGCCACATTTGGAAGCTGGATGTATTCTGATTTGGCGCTGTTTGATGCTTCTTACCTGAACCTGAAAAATATTACGGTTGGATATACCTTGCCCGAGTCTTTCCTGAAAAGATATGGTCTTAATCATTTGAGGCTGTATGTATCAGCAGATAATCTATGGATGTTCACATCGCATTCAGGAATCGATCCCCGGATGTCTTTGGTGGGCGGATTTGATGTAGGGGCTTATGCCTATCCTTCAATGCGTACAATTTCATTTGGTATTAACCTGGATTTATAAATCATTTAAAAATCAGAAAATTATGAAAAGAGTATATATAATCGGAATAGTTTTTCTAGCAAGCATGATCTTGTATTCATGTTCAGAAGAACTGGATATTGCTCCACCGAATAAGATCACTGACGAACAAATAAAGGAATTATTGGCCTCTGGCGACGAAGAAAAAATACTTTTGGTAATGGGAAGTATGGCCAATACAATGCCCACCCTGATGAACGGGAGTGCCCTTAGTGGGGCAGGAACAGCAGACCCTCGTTACAGAACAACTCAGGGAATGAATTTCATGCGTAGCTTGGAGGGAAATGATATTGTATTTGGCGATAAAAACTTAAGTATTTTTGGCGCCGATGAGTATTATTTACGAGACTTTACTTCAACAGCAGTGGACAAAAACAGCTATTACTGGCACTCTTCATGGAACATTATTACAACAGCAAATAAAATGTTGAATTTTCTTGATGATGAAACTGTTGGCGATAATGCATCCCTGAAAAAGTTTAAAGCCTGGGGATTAGTGGCTCGTGCTTATTCTTACAATTATTTGATGGATAATTATCAGGATGCCTATTTGCAGGGAGGAGATAGTAAATTAGGAATTATGTTGTACGATTTTTATTCACCCACTCAGGATTATAAACCACGTTCAAGCGCAAAAGATACTTACGATTTTATAAAAAATGACCTGACAAATGCAATCACTTTGTTAGATGAGGCAAAGGTTGGATATACAGTCGATACTCTGGGTGATATTGATATGGCAGTTACTAAATTTCTTTTTGCAAGAGTTGCACTGGCCACAGGTGATTGGCCAGCAGTAATCTCTAATTGTGATGACATCCTCGAGAATTATCCGGACTTGATGGGAGAAGATGTGTATGGTGGAACAAAAAATGTTGGAACGGCAACAGATCCTGTGATCAGACCGGAAACAAATGGATTCCTGTTTAATGAGATAAATCCTGAAGTTATTTTGGGCTGGCCGGTAGGGCAGGCTCTTACAGCACATAATGGCTGGACAAATCCATTTGGGGAAGGAAACGGGAGTATTGGCTATGCACGCATTGATAACCGTTTATATGAAAAAATTGATGATGCAGATTATCGCAAAAACTGCTTTATGGAGACAGCTTTTGGCGATTATACTTATCCAACATCAGGCGAAATTCGTTACATACCTGCTTATACTAACCTGAAATTTGCTGCAACCCATGGTATTGGAACAGACGACAAGAAAAATGTTGGTACGGTTACTTGTTATTATATGCGTTCATCAGAAGTATTGTTAATGAAAGCAGAAGCACAGGCCCAGGCTGGCAGTGAAGGTGCTGCAAAAGAGACCCTTAATATATTATTGGCCGCGCGTACAAAAGCAGGTGAAACTACCTTGACTTGCGACAATTATGCAAGCATGAGTGGTTTGACTGCTTTACAAATGGTACAGTTACAAAGCCGTATCGAATTGTGGGGAGAGGATGGACGTGAATTTTTTAATAATAAACGTTGGGGGATTGCAGTAGATCGTTCAAATTCGGCAACCCATGTGGATAAAGGAACGTTGAGCGTAACAGATATGACTTTGCAAATTCCCGAGGAAGAAATGTTATATAATCCTTTATGTGAGCAGAATTAGTGTCTAATTTGACTTAACTATGGTATATTAATCAGGCAATCGGGTAACAGGTTGCCTGATTAATATTCTTTTGAGGAGTTGATATTTAGAGTTGAATTTGTATCCCGAGCAATAAAATCTGGGTAAGACGAATGTATCCTTATATTGGATTGCCTGGTTTAGAGGTGTGTTTATGTGTTTGGATATTTGGTTTTAACTCACAACAAAGGATATAAAGGCAACTATTTTCTTAACCATTTGTGCAGATAGTAATGAAGCGAAGAACTTTTCTTTCTCAGAGTATGATTCTTTCGGCTGGGTTTATAGCTGCAAGGTTTCCTGCTTTTGGGACACACAATGATTTTAAAAACAGACTGATAAGTTCAGGTTTGTTTAGCGTTTTTAAAGATGTTGATTCTACTTACCGTCCATTTGTCCGTTGGTGGTGGAACGGAGATAAGGTTGAGAAAAAGGAATTAATCCGAGAATTACACCTTCTTAAAGAAGCAGGAATTGGTGGGGTTGAAATTAATCCCATAGAATTCCCATCTACAGGAGATGATTTGGGGAAAAAATCGCTGAAGTGGCTTAGTGATGAATGGATTGAAATGTTGCAAATTACATTTGATGAGGCGAAAAAACTGAATATGACCTGTGATCTGATTGTAGGATCCGGATGGCCTTTTGGGGCAGAAACCCTGGAACGCAATGAAAGGGCACAGGTAGCCTTAGTTTATGCGGAACAACTTGAAGGCCCAACACAATTTGAAACATCACGGTTTAATATTTTTGATCAGGTGGACCCTGGCGTATCTGTGCCTTGTCCAAGCCGTACTTTCGACATATTATCTTTGAAGTTGGTCCCTGCCCCAATGAGTAGCTTAGATCAGGTGATTGACCTGACCGACAAACTGAAGGATCAGATTATTCAGGTTGATGTTCCCGCCGGGAAACATTTCTTTTATGCATTGGTAAAAGTAGATTCATTTGCCAGTGTAATAAATGGCGCACCCGGGGCAGCAGGCCCCATTCTTAATCACATGGACAAAGAGGCTGTTCGGAAGTATCTTGACCACATGTCGGATACGATACAAAAGCAGACTGGCCCATTGGCAAATCATTTGAGAGCCTTTTTTACCGATTCGATGGAACTGGAGGGGTGTAACTGGAATGAAGATTTGCCTGTCGAATTCAAAAAACGCCGTGGATATGATTTAATGCCTTACCTCCCTTTTACTATGTTTAAAGTCGGACGTTTGGGCGCTGTTGTTGATGCGAATTACGGAGTAACAAAAACCGGCGATTTTGCAGAAGAAATTAAACGTGTGCGTTTTGATTTTGAACTAACCAAGGCAGAACTATTGTATGAACGTTTTACACAAACCTATCTTGAATGGTGTAAAGACAATAATGTGAAATCCCGTGCCCAGGCCTATGGCCGTGCATTTTTTCCGCTGGAAACCAGTCTTGGTTACGATATTCCGGAAGGTGAATCGTGGACAACCAACTGGTTAAAGCACCGCGTGGGAGAAGAAATGTCGGACGATGATTATCGGCGCGGACGCGGATATACAATGATAAATAAATATGTTTCTTCTGCCGCACATCTTGAGGGGAAACGGATTGTGAGTTGTGAAGAAATGACGAATACTTATAATGTATTCAACATTACTTTAGAACAGCTGAAAATAGGTTCAGATATGAGTATCATGTCAGGGATTACACATTCCGTTTGGCATGGATTTAATTATTCTCCACCCGAGGCTCCTTTCCCCGGATGGGTTCAGTACGGTTCTTATTATAGCGAGAATAACAATTGGTGGCCTTATTTTAAATATCTGAACCAATACAAGGCGCGTATTTCAAGTTTGCTGCAAAACGCGGATATGTTTACCGATATGGTAATCCTTCCTCCAAATTACGATATGTGGGGCGAAATGGGAGTTCAAACCGATCCGTTTCCGGAAAAATTAAATGTTCAGTATACATCGATTATCTGGGAATCGATAAATAAGACGGGCGGTGCGGCCGATTACACAACCGAAATAATTATTAATAAATCAACTGTAAAAGGAGGTAAACTTTGTTATGGCCCCAAGGAATACGGAACAATTTTTCTACCAGAGGTGACCAGCATAGGAATTATAACGTTGAAAAAACTCCTTGAATTTGTAGCATCGGGAGGACGTATTTTTTGTATCGAAAAGTATCCTGAAAAATCACTGGGTTTAAAAGACTGGCAGCAGCGAGATGCCGAAGTTTCGGGGCTTGTGGAAAAACTTAAATCATACAAAGACAAATTCATCCTTCTTCGAAAGCCAATTGATAACCGGTTTCTTGAATGGTATATGCAGGTAATGGAACAGTACACCATCCCTCATTACCTGAGCATTGAAAAACCAAACCGTTTCTTTATGCAAACCCGCTATCAGGCTGATGACGGAAGTGAAATATTCTATTTTCAGAATGTGCACATGCACCTTCGGTATAAAACCAATGTTTCTTTCACGAAAACGATAGTGAACGGGCGCTACCCCTGGGTTTGGGATCCTGAAACAGGAGAACGTTACCGGATTCAGTTGCATAAAAACAGTTGTGAGATTGATTTGGGGCCGGCAGAATCGCGTATCATTGTATTTTGCGAAGAGAAAGATGGAAAGGAATGGAAGCCAATACCCATATCTGGTGAGTATGCGGAAACAATTAACAATGACTGGAAAGTTGAATTAAGACATAGCCGGGAACATACCATCGAGGATTTTGAGATGTATGCCCTCACAGATCTAAAAGAAACAAAATATGTGAATTTCACTGGAACAGCAGTATATAAAAGAATCATTACCCTTAAAAAAGAGACTTCAAATTATATGAACCTGGGGAAAGTATGGGGAGTTTCAGAACTGTTTGTTAATGGTAAATCTTGTGGAGTTAAGTGGTATGGCGACCGGATCTACAATCTTGCAGGAAAGCTGAATGATGGAGCCAATGAAATTGAAATTCATGTCATCACGTCAATGGGGAACTACATGAAAACATTAACAGATAATGAAACAGCACAGAAGTTTACATTGCTAAAAAACAAAAATCAGCCCATACAATCAATGGGGATGTTGGGACCTGTAACTATTTATTAGATAAAATATTAATAAAGGTTTGAATATGGAAAAGTTAAAAATATTTGTTCTGTTATTTACATTGTTATCCTGCTCAAAACTTTGGGCAGCTGATTATAATGCATCCATTTTTGGTATAAAATCAAATGGTACAACGTTAAATACAACCGCGATACAAAAGGCTATCGATCATATTCATGAAGGTGGAGGAGGCCACTTGAATTTTTATGTAGGACGTTATCTTACCGGTACCATTGAGTTGAAGTCAGATGTACACATTATTTTACATGAAGGGGCTATACTTGTCGGTTCTACCAATGTTTACGATTATAATATTGATAGTCCTTACCGGTCTTTGGTGTATGCAAAAAATGCCGAAAATATCTCAATAACCGGCCTTGGAGTGATTGATGGACAAGGTCGCCAACTTGCATACAATGTGCTTGACCAGGTTCATAAAGGAATATTGGAAGATCCGTTAAAATATGATCGTTCAGCAAAATATCGTCCGAAAGGTATTTGTTTTCGTGAGTGTAAAAATGTAAAAATTGAAGGAATCACTATAAAAAATGCAGCTGAATGGGTACAGATGTATGATCAGTGTGAAAATCTTGAAATCAATAATATTACTGTCGATAGTAAGGCATTTTGGAACAATGATGGGTTGGATATTGTGGATTGTAAAAATGTACTGGTTACCAATTCGTTCTTTGATGCTTCAGACGATGCCATTTGTTTTAAATCGCATGATGAAAACAAAATGTGTGAAAACGTAGAAGTACGCAACTGCGTTGCCCGTTCCAGTGCTAACGGAATTAAGTTTGGTACGGTAACCAAAGGAGGGTATAAAAACTTCAAAATTATTAATAATAAAGTGTATGACACCTTTCGTTCGGCCATCACAATTGCCACTCCCGACGGAGGAGTGGTCGATAATATTTTGGTTGACAGCCTTCGTGCATACAACACAGGAAATGCAATATACCTTCGAATTGGGGCACGTTGGAACAAAGGAAGAAAAGGAACCATGAGCAATGTTACCATCCGTAATTTGTATGCAGAAATTCCGGCATCCAAACCCGACGCCGGTTACGAGTATGAAGGTCCTGTAGAAGATCTCCCACGAAATGTTTCGCCTGCAAGTATTGTTGGTCTTCCTGGTCAGTATATCTCCAATGTAACCTTAAGTAATATCGAGATTGTATATCCGGGAGGAAGTAATCCGAAATATGCCTTCCGGGGAATTAAACCTTCCGATTTGGATGGTATTCCGGAAATGGAATCGGCCTATCCTGAGTTTTCCCAGTTTAAGGAATTACCTGCCTGGGGTTTTTATGTGCGGCATGCACAGGATATAAAGTTTGAGAATGTTGTGCTGACCGCTAAGGAAAAAGAATACCGGCCTGCCATTGTTTTTGACGATGTAAAAGGAGCTGCTATGTCAGGGATGGAATATAACAGTCCTGGCGGAGGGAAAAAGGTTCATAAGTATAAATCAACCGGAATTATTCAGAAAAAATAATAAACTCATGATAAATAATAGATTATTTAAATTGAAAATGATGGGGAAGCCTGGAGTTACTTTGTTCGCTTTTTTGCTTTTTGCCACTATACATGTATCGGCAAAAGATTATCTGGTGACCGATTTTGGCGCGAAGGCCGATGGAATAACCCTTAATACACGTACCATTCAACGGGCCATCGACTATATCAGTGAAAATGGCGGTGGACGCCTGGTTTTTGATGCCGGGAATTATGTTACCGGAACAATTTACCTGAAATCGAATGTGACTCTTCATCTGAAATACGGGGCAACCATTTTGGGATCTACCAATCCTTTCGATTATGTGAGCGACCCCAAAATTAAATGGGTGGCAATGATATTTGCAGTTAATCAGAATAATATAGGAATTACCGGGAGAGGTACCATTAATGGCCGGGGGTTTATTACAGCCAATAACCTGGTTAATTATATCCACCGGGGGATTTTTAAAGATGAATTAAAATATGACAGGCCCCGGGAATGGAGGCGCCCACAGAATGTTTACTTTCGCGAATGTACAAATGTGACGATTACCGATATTACTTTACGCGATCCTGCCAGTTGGAATCAGACTTATGACCAATGTAAAAACCTGTATGTTGATAATATTTATGTTGATAGTAAATCATACTGGAATAACGATGGAATTGATATTGTGGATTGCGACGGCGTTGTCCTGAAAAACTCCTATTTCGATGCTGCCGATGATGTTCTTTGTTTTAAATCGCACGATGCAAACAGTATTTGCCAAAATGTGGTGGTTGAGAATTGTATTGGGAGGTCAAGTGCCAATGGATTAAAGTTCGGAACTGTTTCCCGTGGAGGTTTCCGTAACTTCAAAATTAAGAATATTACCATTTTCGATACCTTTCGTTCGGCCATCACTTTTGCTGCTGTTGATGGCGGGATAATTGAAAACATTGAGGTCGATAGTGTCCGCTCAATTAATACAGGAAATGTTATTTTTCTTCGCATTGGAGACCGTTGGAGCAAAGGTAAAAAGCCTAGCATGAAAAATATCCGGATATCGAATGTGTATGCTGAAGTGCCTATAGGCAAACCCGATGCGGGATACAATTACGAAGGGCCAGTGGAGGACAATCCGCGAAATATCTCTCCGGCAAGTATTGTTGGCCTTCCTGATTATAAAATTCAGGATGTAAAACTAAAAAACATTGAAATTGTATATCCCGGAGCCGGAAACCCGCTATATGCCTACAGGGGGACATCTCCTGCGGATTTGGACAGTATCCCTGAAATGCCTGCAAGATATCCTGAATTCTCGCAATGGAAAGAGTTACCTGCCTGGGGATTTTATGTCCGTCATGCCGAAGGTATTGAATTTGAAAATGTAATCCTGAGAGCACAGAAAAAAGATTACAGACCGGCTATTGTAATGGACGATGTGAAAGGAGGTTCGTTTAAAGAGGTGATTTTTACAGAACCGGAAAGCGAAGGTAAGAAGCAAATTATTCAACACAATACAGAAGGTGTTACGGTATATTAATAGTTTTTTCTGTCTGAAAATTAAAAATATAAACGAATGAAAGTTTACAAAATCATAATAATTAATGCGTTACTGTTGTGGTCTTTTTCACTTACAGCTAAAGAGTATAAAGCATCATTGTTTGGTGCTGTGTCTGATGGAATTACATTAAATACTGGCTCTATTCAGTATGCAATTGATTACATTAGCGAAAATGGTGGTGGTCGCCTTGTTTTTTATGTTGGGCGTTATCTTACCGGCAGTATTCAGCTTAAATCGAATGTGGTAATCGAACTAAAAGAAGGGGCTGTTCTTGTGGCTGCTCCGTCAATTTACGACTATGATGGGCCGGAAAATAGAAATGCCCTTCTATGGGCAGAAAAGCAAGACAGTATAGGAGTTGTAGGTAAAGGGGTTATTGAAGGACAGGGAACTTTAGTGTTGGAGAGTATAAAAACTCAGCGTAAAAAAGGCTACCTGAAAGAAAACATTGGAAGCTTATGCCCGGCGTTAATCTACATGAAAGGATGCAATAGTATAACTATAGAAGGAATAAACCTGAGAGAAGCGTGCGGGAATGTGCAATTCTATAATGGTTGTACCCTGGTCAGCATTAGCAATATTACCACAGTAAGTACCTCTGTTGAGAACAGCCAGGGAATCCTGCTGTCTGAATGCGATCGGGTGAATCTTTCAGATTCTTTTTTCGATACTTCAGGGAAGGAGTTAAGTCAGGCAGGAGCTTCAAAGAATCTTTCAATCGTAAACAACATCAATAAAGACGGGAAGAAAATCCGTTAACATTAGGGCCAGTCATGGCTTGCTGGATTCTGATGAAAGAGCAGTATGCCATAATCTGCTTAATGAATTACTGTTGTCTTAAAAAAATACATTTGGAGGCTTCCTTACATTGCCCTGAAACAAAAAATAAGTTTTACGTTCTCGAAAGTTGAAATAAGATGAAGAATATTATATTCCTGATAATCCTTATTTTTCTCTTTTCCAAAGTTGTAAATGCTCAACATGGATTACCTGTTGAAGACCGTCTGGAGTGGTGGCATGAGGCTAAATTTGGTATGTTTATTCACTGGGGTGTCTACTCCATGTACGGAGGAGTTTATAACGGATACGAGCAGGCATACGGCGATGCCGCCTGGATTGAGAACCGTTGTAAAATTCCGGTGTCTGAATACCGGGAACATGCGAAAGACTTTAATCCGGGGAATTATGATCCTAAAGCCTGGGTGAAAATGGCAAAAGATGCAGGAATGAAGTACCTGATAATTACCGCCAAGCACCACGATGGTTTTGCTTTATTCGACAGCAAAGCCAGCGATTGGGATGTTGTGGATGCGACAGCATACGGAAAAGATTTGCTAAAACCTTTAGCAGAAGAGTGTAAAAAACAGGGTATTAAATTGGGATTTTATTATTCCCAGGCCAACGATTGGACGAACCCCGGCGGCTCTGTCGCCCGGAGACCCATGTGGCAGGGATGGCCTAATCCGGATTCAGCCCGGATCGATCAATATACTAAAGAGCATGACGGAAGCTGGGACCCGATACAGGAAACGGCAACTTTTGATGAATATATAGATCGCGTGGCTGTTCCTCAGGTAAAGGAGCTACTTTTAAATTATGGCGATGTTTCAGTTTTATGGTGGGACTATGCAACTCAGATGAAAAGTTACGATGGTGCAGTAAAATTGCAAAAATTGCTAAGCATGCAACCTCAGATTATAACCAATGACCGATTGCATCCGGACTTCCCGGGAGATACCAAGACTCCCGAACAAGCAATTCCTGACTGGGATGCAATCGATGGGCAGCCTTGGGAAACCTGCATGACCATGAATAATTCGTGGGGGTACAAAAGCTTTGACAATAAATGGAAATCTTCGGAAAAGCTTATTAGAAACCTTATCCGGATTGTTGCAAGAGGCGGAAATTACCTTTTAAACGTGGGGCCCAAACCAGATGGCACCTTTCCCGAAGCAAGCATCCGGCGACTAAATGATATTGGAAAGTGGATGGATACAAATGGGGAGGCCATCTATAAAACACAGGTAAGCCCAATAAGAGACTTACCTTGGGGTGAGTGTACTTTAAAACAAGAAAAAAACAAAACAATATTGTATTTATGTGTTTTGGAGTGGCCTGAAAATGGTATTCTCTCCGTTCCCGGTCTAACAAACAAAATAATGTTTGCTAAATTACTGGCTACCGGTGCTGAGCTTAAAACAAAAGCAATCAATAATGGACATCACATTGAGATCCCTGTTTCAGCTCCGGATCCCGTTGCCAGCGTCATCAAACTTGAAGTGAAAGGAAAACTGAACAACATTGAGGTTTCTTCTCCCAAAAAGGAAATGCAAAGCGGAGCGCTGGATTAATCTTTAAATACTGGATGGAATGAAAAAAATAAGAATTCTACTTTTATTGCTTGTTGTGGTCACACTTGTTTCCTGCGCAAATAAAAAAACTGTTTTTGTTTCAACTCAGGGAAGTGACCAGGGAAATGGTACCCGGGAAAAACCTTTTTTGACATTAGAAAAGGCCAGAGATTTTATTCGTGAAAAAAGAGTGAAAAACGGACCTGTGCCATATTCTATTCTGGTACGTGAAGGGGAATACTATTTTACCAGGCCCCTGACACTAACCGAAGAGGATAATGGGGTAACCATTGCTGCATACAACAATGAAAAAGTGCGTTTTACGGGAGGTTTATCGATTGACCCCGACGAGGTATTGCGTGTTTCCGGTACTTCTAAAAGAAAGTTATTTCCGGAAGAAAACCGGGAAGATATTTTTTTGATTCACTTAAAAGATATCGGAATAACTGCATTCGGTAATCTTCACCCGGTTGGATTTAAGCGTCCGGAGAAGTCTGTATGGATGGAGCTTTTTATAAATGGAGAGCCTTTTCATTTGTCACGTTGGCCTAACGACTCATCTGTAGCAATCGGAAAAATTATCAACCGGGGGTCTGTGGCTGCTGAAGGTGATGAGGGAGATACAGGAGGAACATTTACCTATTCCGTAACCCGGCCGTCAAGCTGGAAAAATCCGGAAGATATTTGGATTGCCGGATATTTTAGATATGGCTGGGCAGACGATGCCGTAAAACTGGCTTCGATCGACACGATTAACCAAACATTTACCACTACTCTTCCTCACCGCTATGGATTCGGTACAGGAAAACCTTACAATCGCTGGTATGCCTACAATATCCCTGAAGAAATAGATGCTCCCGGAGAGTATTACATCGACCGCACAGAGGGGATCGTTTATTTCTACAACCCGGGAAAAATTGAGACCATTGAGGTTTCTGTTTTCGAAGATTTATTTATTTCAATAACAGGAGCATCAAACATTACAGTGAAAGGAATCGACTTTGAATGCACCAGGGGAGTTGCCGTTGAAATGATAGCAACAAAAGAATGTCTGTTAACTGATTGTTCTTTCAAAAATATTGGGCGGTATGCAGTTACTGTTGATTACGAAGACATTCCTCTTTCGGCTGGTAAAAACCCTGTTTTAAGTAAAAATAATGGGATCGTTAACTGTACTGTTTGTCAAACCGGAACAGGAGGTATAAAGTTAAACGGTGGAAACCGGAACACGCTTGAAAGCGCAGGCAATTATGTTGAAAATAGTGTTATCCACGACTTTAACCGAATTGCGAAAACTTATTGTGCGGGGATAAGAATTTCAGGAGTAGGAAACCGGATTTCCAACAATGAGATTTTTAACTCTCCACATAGTGCCATTTTGCTGCATGGTAATGATCACTTGATTGAATACAACGAAATTCATAATGTATGTCTTGTAACCGATGATGTGGGAGCCGTTTACTATGGTCGTAATCCTTCGTTTAGAGGGAATGTGGTTCGTTTTAACTATTTCCATCATTTGGGAGATGTGTATCGCACAACAGCCGTTTATCACGACGATGGCGCCTGTGCAATGGAAGTACATGGAAATATATTCTATAAAGCGGGTACTATTCCTGTGCTTATTGGTGGAGGTAGCGACAATGTATATACCAACAATATTTTTATCGATACCCCGATTGGAATAAAAGTAGACAACCGCATGCAGGCATTTGAATGGGCGAAACCGATGATCGCAGCCGGTGGAGTAATTGAACAGCGATTGGCGGCGGTGAAATACAACCAGCCACCTTACAGCGAGCGATATCCTGAACTTGCGAAATATTGGGATGAAGATCCGTCCTTGCCAAAACGGAACCTGATTGATGAAAATGTATTTGTACAGGTAGATCAGATAATTAAACGGGTTGACGAAGGAGTAAATACAGATAAAAAACTTCTTGAGTTTACTGACAACAACTACATTACAAATGAAGATCCCGGTTTTGTTGATAAAGAAAATCAGAACTTTAAACTTAAGGATACGTCAGTGATATTTAAGAAAATACCGGGTTTCAAGCAGATACCGGTCGAAAAAATCGGACCCCTGTAAAAACAACTAGATAGAACTGTAATCGATGCAAAGAAAATTGAAATACGACATTATGAAGAAATCTGTTTTACTGTTATTTTTTATCACCTCCTGTTTCCTGACAAAAGCACAGGAGTTGAATTATGCAAAGGAAGTTGTCAAAACGCTTTCTTCGCCGGAATTTAAAGGAAGAGGATATGTGGGAAATGGAGACAAAAAAGCAGCCAGGTATATACGCAGTCAGTTTGTAAGTCTGGGATTAAAACCATTTAATGACGATTATTTTCAACCTTTCGAGGTGAATGTGAATACCTTTCCTTCGAAAATGGAACTTCAGATTGACGGGGTAGAACTTACCCCGGGAGTAGATTACATGGTTGATCGGAATTCTACTTCCCTAAAAGGGACGTTTCCTGTTTTTGTAGTGGAAGAAAGTGACTTATGGGATGAAAAGAAACTCAAAAGGATTGTTTCAGCCAGTGCCGGTAGAGTGCTCATTATTAATGAAAACGCATCGGAGATTAATGATGGTTACGACAAAGAGAAACGAAGAGAGCTTCTCAGGTATATTAAGTTTGATCCGGAAGTACCATCGGTAGCCACCCTGATTTTTACCAAACAAAAACTGATGTGGAGGGGCTTGACCTATCAGGATAAGAAATTGGCATTTGCCGTAAAGAAAGATTTGAATTTGGAAAACATTAAGGAAGTGTCCATTAATGTAAAAGCTAAGTTCATTAAATATGAAACACGTAATGTAATTGGTTATCTTGAAGGAACAGAGAAACCCGATTCGTTTTTAGTGATGATAGGGCATTATGATCATTTGGGGACAATGGGGGCAAAGACCTATTTCCCTGGGGCAAATGACAATGCCAGCGGAATCGCGATGATGTTAAATTTGGCACGCTATTACTCCGAAAATTTGCCCAAATATTCGATTGCCTTCATGGCTCTTGGTGCGGAGGAAATTGGGATTTTAGGTGCAAAATATTATGCTGAAAACCCACTGTTTGATTTAGGGAAAATCCGTTTTTTAGTCAACTTTGATATGGCTGGTACCGGCGACGACGGGATTAAAGTTGTTAACGGAAGTGTGTTTCGAAACGAATTCGACAAGCTAAAAAATATTAATGAGGAAAATAAGTATTTACCCTCTGTAAATATCAGAGGGGCAGCATGCAACAGTGATCACTGCAAGTTTTACGAAAAAGGAGTTCCGTCTTTTTTTATTTATACTTTAGGAGGGACTCAGGCATACCATGATCTTGATGACAGGTACGAGTATTTGCCCTTTACTGAGTTTGTCGATTATACAAAGCTTATGATTAAATTTTTTGACCATTTTTAGAATAGGTGCCTTTTGCAGGACGGATTTCATTTTAAGTCTTTTTCGTAATGTTTAAAGATTGGTTGCGTAATATATGGAATAGTATAACGTGTGTATGGGAAAACCGATGATAAATGTAATTCATACGTATTACATTTGATACCTTTAGAAACAAACAAATTATATGCTCATGAGATATTGGTTTTTAGGTTTATATGTTTTTTTTATAATGTTTGCCAGCGTTATTGAAGCAGGCGCTTGTACCAACCTTATTGTTACAAAAGGTGCAAGTGCAGATGGTTCAGTAATGATTACCTATGCTGCTGATTCGCATATCCGCTATGGTGCAATAGATTTTTATCAGGCAGCCGACCACCAGCCGGGTGATGTTTGCGAAGTGTATCATTACGAAAATGGCCGGTTTATGGGAACGATACCTCAGGTTTCCCATACCTATTCTGTGGTTCAGTTTATGAACGAGCACCAGGTTGCAGTGGGCGAAACCACTTTTGGCGGGTTGGGTATTTTGTATGGCCCGTCTGATGCAATCCTTGACTATGGTTCCTTAATGCGGATTGGTTTGCAACGGTCGAAAACTGCCCGCGAAATGATAAAAGTGATGACCGGATTGGTAGCCCAGTATGGATACGCTTCAGGAGGCGAATCGTTTTCAATTTCCGATGCCAACGAGGTGTGGATTATGGAGATGATTGGAAAAGGCAAATTTGAAAAAGGGGCTGTTTGGGTGGCTCGTTTGGTTCCTGACGGTTATGTGTCGGGGCATGCTAACCAGGCACGTATTACCACATTCCCATTCCAGATAACAAATGACTGGGACAATCCAGACCAAACCGTTTTTAACTCACCGGATGTTATTGATTTTGCCCGTAAGCATAGCTTATATAGCGGTTCTGATGAGGCATTTAGTTTTGCCGATGTGTATAACCCATTAACCTTTGGCGGGGCGAGATATTGCGATGCCCGTGTGTGGTCGTTTTTTAGAAAAATAAATACAGAAATAAAAGTTAACCAGGAATATACCGATTATGCTTTGGGTAAGTTTAAAAGAGAAAAAAGATTTCCTGACAATAATCCGAATTCCAACGGGTATGTAACCAACCGTTTGCCATTATGGGTAAAACCTGATTCGAAGGTTTCTTTGCAACAAGTAATGGCCTCAATGCGTGACCACTACGAGGATACCCCGCTCGATATGCAAAAAGGAATTGGCGCGGGGCCGTTCGGATTGCCCTATCGTTGGCGACCGATGGAGTTCGAAGTCGACAGCATTAAATACCTTAACGAACGTGCCATTGCAACCCAGCAAACCGGATATAGTTTTGTTGCCCAGTCGCGTAGCTGGTTACCTGCTCCAATTGGTGGTGTTTTCTGGTTTGGCGTTGACGATGCCGATGGTTGTGTGTATGCCCCAATGTATTGTGGAATAAAGGAAGTTCCTGAAAGCTACCGGGTGGGCAATGGCTCAATGATTAGCTGGTCGGAAACCTCTGCATTCTGGACGTTTAATCAATTGACCAACTGGTCTTATACACGATATAATCTGATACATCCTGAATTGGAAGAATATCAGGTAAAGCTTGAGAAACAGTTCGAGACAGAAGTAAAACTTGTTGATGATGCAGCTTCGGAATTGTATAAAACGGATGTAGAATCTGCCAGGACATATATAACTGCTTATTCGGTATTTACAGGAAATAAACTGGTAAGCAACTGGAAAAGCTTTTATCATTATCTGTTTATGAAATACATGGATGGAAACAGGAAGATTACAGCAGATGGTAAATTACTGGATAACGGGAACGGAAAAGGTATTCCGCAACGCCCCAAACATACCGGCTATGGAAAAGAATGGGAAAAGCTGATGATTCGGGGAACCGGAGATTTATTGAAAGTTCCGCAAGAGAAAAAATAAACGATTCAATCTAAAAAAATAAACATACGAGTATGAAATCGCTGACAGCACTAATTGCTTTGTTCTTTTTTGCCACACAGGTATATGCGCAAATTTCAGAGGAAGATTTAACCCAATATGTAAATCCATTCATCGGAACACAGGAAATGGGACATGTATTCCCCGGCGCTTGTGTGCCGTTTGGAATGGTCCAGTTAAGTCCCGATACTGATACGGTTCCTTATGCCGTTGACGGGCAGTACACAGGAACAGTTTACCGTTATTGTGCCGGATACCAGTATAACGACCCAACCATTGTTGGGTTTAGCCATACACATTTTAGCGGGACCGGTCATTCCGATTTGGGCGATTTTTTGATTATGCCTACTGTTGGCGATTTGAAATTGAATCCCGGAACGGCCGAAAAACCGGAGTCGGGCTATCGTTCGCGTTACAGCCACGAACGGGAAAAAGCCGAACCCGGTTATTATTGCGTGCAACTCGATGATTATGATATTAAGGCTGAGATGACTACCAGTTCGCATGTCGGATTTCATCAATATACTTTTCCTGAGACTAAGGATGCCCATATTATTCTGGATATGAATCATGGAATTTATAATTACGATGGGAAAGTGTTGTGGTCGTATATCCGGGTTGAAAACGATACTTTGGTAACGGGTTATCGTATTACAAGTGGTTGGGCCCGGACCAACTACCTGTATTTTGCAATGGTGTTTTCCAAACCCATTAAAAATTACGGTGGAAAGAATTTTGAGGACCTTGTTTATAAAGGCTTTTGGCGAAAGTTTGACCAGGAAAATAATTTTCCTGAAATGGCGGGTAAAAATCTAAAAGCTCATTTCGATTTTGAAACGCAACCAGACGAACAAATAAAAATAAAATTCGCTCTTTCCGCTGTTAGTACCGAGGGAGCATTAAAGAATCTTAAGGCCGAAGTCCCTCATTTTGACTTTGGAAAAGTAAAAGCAGAGGCTAAAAACCGCTGGCAGCAAGAGCTTTCAAAAATTAAGATTGCCGCTTCTCCTGAAAAGAAAGTAACATTTTATACATCAATGTATCATACCTGCATTAATCCCATTGAATATATGGACGTTGACGGGCAGTACCGCGGTCTCGACCATGCTATTCATAAAGCCGATGGTTTTGTAAACTATTCCATTTTTTCACTTTGGGATACCTACCGGGCACTGCATCCATTGCTAACTTTAATTCAACCAAAGCGTACATCAGACATGATTAATTCGATGCTGGCGCATTACAACCAGAGTGTCCATCATGTATTGCCGGTATGGAGCCATTTTGGCAACGAAAACTGGTGTATGATTGGATACCATGCGGTTCCGGTTATTGCTGATGCCTGGATGAATGGAATTCGTGGTTTTGATGTGAACCATGCGCTTGATGCCTGTGTGTCGTCGGCAACCTATAAAAAATATGGCAACCTCGATGATTATATGAAGTTTGGTTATGTGCCTTTCGATAAGAATGTAAACGGATCGTCAATGACTTTGGAATATGCTTACGATGACTGGACCATTGCACAACTGGCCAAATCGATTGGGGAAAAAGATGTTGCAGGTACATTTGAAACCCGTTCAAAAAACTGGAAAAACTTGTTTAACGAAAAAACAGGTTTTGTGGGAGCAAAAGACAGCCGGGGAAACTGGAAAACACCTTTCGATGCCTTGCACACAGCAAACGAAGGTTTTATTGAAGGAAATGCATGGAATTATTCGCTGTATGTGCCGCACGATGTATCCGGTTTGATTGAAAAGATGGGAGGGAATAACCGTTTCTGCGAACATCTCGATTCGCTGTTTACAATGTACCTGCCCGATAAATATTTTGCCGAAACAGAAGATGTTACCCGTGAAGGTTTGATTGGGTGTTATGTACATGGAAACGAACCCAGCCATCATGTGGCATATATGTATAACTGGGCAGGCAAACCCTGGAAAACACAGGAAAGGGTAAATCAGATTGTTAATACAATGTATTTGAATAAACCTGATGGACTGTGTGGGAACGACGATTGTGGACAAATGAGCGCCTGGTACATCTTTTCTTCTCTTGGTTTTTATCCGGTTTGTCCGGGATCAGGAGAGTATGTTGTCGGGTCTCCTTCAGTTAACAAAGCTGAAATCCAGCTTGCCGATGGGAAAAAAATAGTAGTTACCAGTGAGAAGCTTTCGGCGAAAAATATCTACATACAATCAGTAATTCTAAACGGGAAAGAATGGAATAAAACCTTTATCCCGATAAAAGAGATAATTAACGGAGGTAGCATTCAGTTTAAAATGGGCGCAAAACCCAATAAGAAATGGGGCATTACTGAAGAATCGAGGCCTTTTTCAATGAAGCGTTAAAGCAAATCAGAGCTTCCTGTAGCGAAAATTATTTAAAACTAATTGCAATCTAAGATGAAGAAAGAACTAAACCGAAAAAGCAAAGTCAGGTACTTGAAGTATGTTTTATTTCTGTTAATCAGCGTTGTATTATTATCATTTGAGAGTCGTGCCCAAAAGAAGATATATATTGTAACCGACCTGGAGGGAATTAGCGGTATTTACCGATGGAAACAGGTAAAACCCAAAGATACTCCCATTTATAAGCAATCATGCGAATTTTTTATGGCCGATCTTTCAGCGGTGATAAAAGGTTTAAAAGATGGCGGAGCATCTGAAATTGTAGTACTTGATGGACATGGGCCACAGGCTGTTCTTCCTGAATTAATGGAGGCTGGAGTCAGATACATAACAGGTACTCCCAGACCCAAACCCCTTTTCGGTTTGGATGCATCATTTGATGGAATAGTACAAGTTGGAGCCCATGCAATGAGAGGGACTTCGGACGGAGTGTTGCACCATACTCAATCAAGTTCAGGAAGATTTCGCTTGTGGTACAACGGGGTTGAAACCGGAGAGATAGGAATGGTTGCGTTAATGGGAGGTTATTTCAAGGTTCCTGTAATAATGGTTTCCGGAGATGCTGCAGCATGTCGTGAGGCAAACAAATTTTTAGGCAATGATGTAACAACGGTAGTTGTTAAGGAAGGCATTGCTGAAGAAAGTGCTGTTTTATATTCATTCGACGAAACACAACGTGCACTTTATGAAGGGGCTAAAAAAGCAATGGCTAATATCAGCAACTGCGAAATATACAGTATTGATATGCCATTTGATGCCAGGATTGAATTAACTAAACCTGATGAGAAGCATAAGAGAATATGGATAAAAACAGGGACTTACCCCAGTGCCCTTCACGCTTATGATATAGTTTCGGAAAAATCAAAAAAAAGATAAATATCGAAAGCTATTAAAAACCAAATTTAAGATGAAACAAAAAATCTCACTGGGATTTTTCCCAACGCCATTGTATGAATTAAAGAATTTATCAAGTCTGTATAATAACTACCGGATATTTATAAAGCGTGATGATCATAATGGTGTAGCTACAGGAGGGAATAAAATACGAAAACTGGAATATCTTTTATATGATGCACTTAATAAAGGGTGCGACACTGTAATTACTGCCGGAGCTCAGCAATCAAATCATTGTCGTTTAACCGCTGCTTCCTGCGCCCGCGAGAATCTTAAATGTTATCTGTTACTTGGAGGAGAAAAGCCAGCGCATTACAGTGGAAATCTTCTGTTATCTCAGCTGTTGGGAGCTGAGATTCATTTTACCGGCGATAATAGAAAGGGCGAAGATATTGACGATTTGGTAAAGGAATTAATTAAAAAAGGAAGAAAGCCTTATGTTATTCCATATGGTGGAACTAATGAAACAGGTGCCTTGGGCTATGTTGATGCTGTTGCCGAAATGAAAGAACAGTTAACAGAAATGAAGCAAACTATTGACTATATCATTTTTGCTTCCAGTTCAGGCGGGACACATGCCGGCTTAATAGCCGGCTCCGCAATCAATCAATTAAAAAGTAAACTTATCGGGATAAATATCGATAAAGATGAAACCAATGGAAATGCACTTGAAAATATAATAACTGATATTGTTCCTAAGATTCTGAATACATACGGAATAAAACCTGAAATAAAACGAAACGACATTCATTTGTTGAAAGATTATGACAAGGCAGGTTATGGAGTTGTTACGGAACATGAAAAACGAGCCATAAAATTATTGGCGGAATCGGAAGGAATTTTGCTGGACCCTGTTTATACCGCAAGGGCATTCCATGGGATGATTGATTTAATGGAAAGACGAGTATTGAAACCTGGTTCAAATGTGTTGTTTCTTCATACGGGGGGACTGCCGGCTAATTTTCATTATGCTGAAAACTTGTATCCATAAACGAAACAAAACTATTTTAATCAAAAACTAACTTAAACTGTATAAAATGAAGCAATTATTTTTTATATCCATCATAATTTTACTGGCTCTTGGAAATGGCTTTTCCAATAATTATAGCGATAAGCTTTATTCTCCTGACGGCAGACTTTGTTTTACCTTTTTTATGCAACCGGACGAACCGTTTGAAATGTCATACTCGGTTAGTTATAATAACCAGTCTGTGGTATTAAAATCTCCGTTGGGAATTCAGTTAACAGATGGTCAGTGGTTAAATAAACTGGAACTAAAAGATAAAATCACCAGTTCAAAAGATACGACATGGATTCCTGTTTACGGCGAACGGAACCAGGTTCGCGACCATTATAATGAAACTGTTCTTGTGATAGGAAAGCAAGGTAAAACAAAGCCGGAGATGCGTATTGTTGTAAGGGCTTATAATGAAGGTATTGCGTTTCGTTATTTATTTCCTGAATACGAAACGGGGGGACCATATATTCGCATAAAAGAAGAGGAAACAGAATTTACACTTCCGGAAAATACGAAGGCATGGTATACTTTTATGGCTCAGCAAATGTACCACCTTCTTCCTCTGAATAACTGGCCGGGAGAATGTGAACGTCCTCTTACTTTGGAACTTCCTGATGGGTTGTATTTATGTTTAACCGAAGCAGAAATGGTTAATTATGCCCGCACAAAATTTAAATTATCTGATACCCATCCCAACACACTTGAATGCTCAATGTACTCAGGAGTTGATGAAATAGCACCTGTAAAAACGCCCTGGAGGGTAATTATGGTCGCTGAACGGCCGGGCCAACTATTGGAAAACAACGACTTGATTTTAAATTTAAATGAGCCCTGTGCGATTGAAGATCCCTCGTGGATAAGACCGGGAAAGGTGGTTTTGTTGAAATCGTATACAACCCAATATGCCAAAAAGATGGTCGATCTCGCAGTTACCCGTAATCTTCAGTACATTCATTTTGATGCTAGCTGGTATGGTCCGGAATACAAGCAATCTACAAATGCCACAACAATAACAGTTTCTCCTCACCGTTATGACGGTCCGCTGGATATGAAAGAGGTTTGCCGCTACGCAAAGGAAAAGGGCGTAGGAGTAATTGTATATGTGAATCAACGGGAACTGGACTCACGGCTGGATGAAATATTGCCATTGTATCAATCGTGGGGAATTTCCGGAATTAAATTTGGCTTTGTACATGTCGGCTCACACCGATGGACTTACTGGATGCACGAAGCTGTAAAAAAATGTGCAGAATATGGGATTGTGGTTAACATACATGATGAGTATCGTCCTACCGGTTTTAGCCGAACTTATCCCAATCTTATGACCCAGGAAGGGATACTAGGAAATGAAGGTTTTCCCGGAGCCACCCACAATACAATCCTTCCCTTTACCCGTTTTGTTGCAGGAGCTGCCGATTATACGATTTGCTACTATCATCGATCGGAAATTAAATCAGGTTATAAGACTTACCTGAATACGACTTCTGCTCACCAGTTATCATTAGCAGCTCTTTACTACAGCCCGTTACAATATGTGTACTGGTACGATAGTCTTGCCCATATCGGAAATGAACCGGAACTCGAATTTTTTGATGCAATTCCAACTGTTTGGGATGATACCAAAGTTATTCACGATAATATCGGAAATTATGTAACTATTGCCCGCCAAAGTGGTGAACAATGGTTTGTTGGAACCATCACAAATGCAGAGGCCCGCGAAATAGAATTACCGCTCGATTTTTTACCAAAGGGCGTGAAGTTTGAAGCCCGTATTTATTTCGATGACCCATTGGCAAAAACACGTACGAAAGTCGGTATACGGCAAAAAAAGGTTGATTCTTCAACCATATTAAAAACAAAACTTTTAGCTTCCGGAGGGCAGGCAATTTGGTTGAGCCCTGAAGAGTAGTTGCGGTTGATTGTATAAAAGGGGAAAAATAAAAAGTATAATGATGAATTTTAAATTGATTGGTAAGGCGTTAGTTTTTATGTGTTTATCGTTGTTGTTTTGTTCGTGTAACAGCAATGATTCAATTCAGTTATCGAGTCCGGATAACAACTATCATTTTAGTCTGACTACTGAAGGTAAATTATCTTATTCAGTAAACTGGAACGGGAGTGTTATTATTGACAAATCAGCGTTGGGCTTTAAATTGGCAAATGGGACATTTATCCCTGGCGATGTCAAAATAACGAAAGTTATCAAAAATTCAGTGGATAAAACCTGGAGGCCGGTATATGGTGAATTTTCAAGCTATACCGACAAATACAATGAGGTGTTGGTTCAATTTAAAGGGACAAACCTTGCGGCCGAAAATATTGCGTTAAGAGTTCGGGCTTATAATGAAGGGGTTGCTTTTAGGTATGAATTTAATCAGCCAGAAGAACTGGAAGTTTTGTCTGAATTAACAGAGTTTACTTTTCCAAACGACCCGTTTGTTTGGGTAAGTCTTATGGCCCAGTCTGGCATCAATAAGCAAAAACTTTCTGATGTTTCAATAATATGCGAACGCCCGTTGCTGGCCGAATTGTCTGATTCCGTTTTTGCTGCTTTGGGAGAAGCCAATTTAGTCGATTTTGCCCGGATGAAATTTGAAAAGGATAGCACTGTTTCAAATAAGCTAAGGGCTTCATTATCTATAGCGCAAGATAAAAAAGGCAATAAGATTCATTTTGTTTCTATTCCCGGTAATGGATATTTTTCTCCATGGCGATTTATTATGGCAGGCCAGTCACCGTCTGAGATTCTGCAGAATAACTATCTCTTGCTTAATTTAAGTGAACCCAATAAAATAGAAGATACGTCATGGATAAAACCGGGAAAAGTAATCAGGGAAGTTACCTTAACCACAAAAGGAGGGATTGCTTGTGTCGATTTTGCCGAGAAGCATAATTTGCAATACGTCGAATTTGATGCTGGTTGGTATGGAAATGAATATGATGATGCTTCTGATGCTACCACGGTCACAGTCGACCCCAACCGTTCACCCGGCCCACTTGATTTGAAGTATGTAATAAATTATGCCAAAGAAAAGGGGATCGACGTTATATTGTATGTGAATAGGAGAGCACTGGAAAAGCAGTTGGATGAAGTGCTACCATTGCTGAAATCGTGGGGAGTAACCGGAGTGAAGTATGGTTTTGTAAATGTAGGTCCGCAGAAATGGACTACGTGGTTGCACGATGCGGTTCGAAAAGCAGCCGAACATGGCTTAATGGTTGATATTCATGATGAATACAGGCCAACAGGTTATTCGCGTACATATCCTAATTTAATGACTCAGGAAGGAATTCGGGGGGATGAAGAAAGTGCTCCGAATGACATGGTTATCAATACCCTTTTTACAAGGATGATAGCTGGTGCCGGAGACCAGACAAACTGTTATTTCTCGGAACGCGTGTCAGCCAAAATGGGCTCACATGTTTCTCAAATGGCTAAAACAATTTGCATTTATAGTCCGTGGCAATTTTTGTATTGGTACGATCGTCCGGTAGGCTCCCCAACAAAAAAGGGAGGTGCCGGGAATACGGAGGATGTAATCCCGGAAATCCCGGATCTTGCATTTTTTGACCAGGTTCCTACAGTTTGGGACGAAACAAAGATTATTGACGGATACCCTGGCGAATTTGCTGTTGTTGCAAGAAAGCATGAAGATAAATGGTATTTAGGGGCAATTACCGGAACAAAAGAGATGTTGCTGAATGTTGATTTGAAATTTCTTGATGAAGGGAAAAAATACAAAGCAACAGTTTTTTCACACGACGAATCTTTAAAAACAGTCACTAAAGTTAAAATTCAGGAAATTGAAGTTACCGGCCAATCTGAATTCGAGTACCCTGTTTTAAAACAAAATGGTTTGGCCGTAATATTCACGCCTGTAAAATAGTATCTTTTCAATATCGTTCGTAAGGCACCCTAACGATTTTTGGAGAACACTCCAAAATTGAATATCTTCCCCTTTTTGAACGAAAGTGAACGAAACAATGCTCATAAAATTGGGGATTTTGCTGGTAGGATTTACCTATGCCGGTTTTTTGCCCTTTGCTGTAAAAAGGAGCATTCAACTCATTGATTTCGATTTGAAAAAGTACACCCTGAGTTTTTTAAGTAATAAAAAACTGTACGGAAAAATATACGTGCAAGGGTACAAACGCCTGCTTTTTGCCACGGCAATTTTAAATTATCTTTTTTTCTGGCTCCTTTCCCTGTTTTACGATTTGGGAGAGAACGAGCGGTTTATGCAGCAAATTAACTACAGTTTTGCCTGCTTGACGTTGTTGGCCTTTGTTCCCCACAATATTTATCCCTACAGTCGAAAAAGGCTGGTTCCCAGTTTACAGCGTTTGTTTCACAATCTGCTTGCCCTTATCGTTTTTGTTACATTGCCGGTTCTTATTGTAATGTTCCAGACAGCCGTCCTGCCTGATTTGCATTTTCTCGGTGTGTCAGGACTTGTGATAATTGGCGGAGTTGTTTTTATTACTTTAATTTCAGTTCTTCTGAACGGAATTAATGGAGTAACAGAAATGCTTTTTATAAATGGTATTAGTATCTGGAGTATTTTTGTGACCATCATGACGTTTATCCGGTAGTTATAATTACGGTTGATTAAAAGCAATGTAAATGGACACATTTGATTTAACCATATCCATTTTTTTTATCATAGCGGTTGGGGGTATCCTTTACCTGGTATTGCGCGACCCGGTTTATATGTTTAAATCATTGTTGCGCGGACTGAAAACTGATGGAAATGGAAAAGCGAAAATATTGTTTTTTCCGGTTTGGGCGCCGGTTTGGCTAATTGACAAGGTGTTCGGACTTAAACTTTATATCAACGAATTTGAAGAGGCTTCGCAACCAGTACACGTTTCATTTTCGGAATATGACAAATACATAATCATTAATACAACAGGTTTTAAAAATATTGAAAGTGTTTTACATGCATTTGAAAATGATTATGATCCGGTGGCGTTTAATTACCGGCTAAATAACAGTAAAATAAACATTTCAGAGTTGAACGGGACTTTAATTTTAAAGCTGGGGGATGAAATTGATTTTAATAGTTTCAACAATCTTGTTCATTATCTTGACAATGCAGCTCCTCCAGGCAAAGTGTATAATGTAAAAGGGATTTTGATTCATAAAAATAAAAGATCACATTCTTATTTTATTTTTAACGACCCGGCATTCCCGATAAAACTGATTGGGAAAACATATACAAATAAAAAAATATACGTTGACATTAATCCGGGAGGGGAATTAAATGACACGATTTACCAGAATTCGAATATGGATTATTTTAAAAATTTTGACTTTGACAAATTTGAAAACGAGACGTATAGATTAAAATTTAACGAATTGAATTTAAGACCCGGCATTACAGAATATCTATGAATAAAGAAGAGATAGTAAATAGGATAAGTGAAGTATATTCCCCGTTATCTTCCGGTTGCCGGAAGGAGCTGTTGGATAGTATCAAAATATTGTCACGTAAAAAACACACTACCCTTGTGAAAGAAGGTCAATATTCGGATAAGACATTTTATATAGTCGAAGGATGTGCAAGGGTTTATTATTTGAAAGATGGGAAAGATATTTCTGATTGGTTCGCTTTTGAAAATGAATTTATAAGTTCCATTATCAGCTTTTTCTCTGATAAACCAAGTCCTCATTATATTGAACTGCTGGAGGATTCGATATTAATAGAGATGTCGAAGGATACAGTTGACAAATTATCTGTTAAATACCATGACTTTGAACGACTGATTAAAGTTGTAGTAATCCAGACGATGTTAAGTCAACGGGAAAGAATTTCTTCTATACTGTTTCAAAATGCACAACAGAGGTATGAAAATATTTTGAAAAAATATCCGAATATCACCAACAGAGTACCATTAACTCACATCGCTTCACATTTAGGGATAACTCTTGAAACATTGAGTAGAATTAGAAATCCCCGGAATGGAATTTGATTTATATCAAATGAAACTTCAAAAATTGAACAGACTTTTGCAGGAAAAAAGATGAAACAAGTACATTACATTTTAGGTCTGACAATTACAAGCTTTATTGCAGTTCATTTATTTAATCATCTCTTAAGCGTTTTGGGTGTGGATACTTACATGGCATTTATGGATAAAATGAGATTGATTTACAGAAGCAAAGCAGGAGAAACAGTTCTTTTAACAGCCGTTGTGATTCAGATAATTTCAGGACTGAGATTATTCTTTGCGAAACGAAAACGGGTGGATGGGTTTTATGAGAAATTGCAAATATGGACAGGGTTGTATTTGGCTATTTTTTTGATAGTCCATGTGGGCGCAGTTTTAACAGGAAGATATATCCTTGAGCTGGATACAAATTTCTATTTTGGCGCAGCAGGTCTGAATACGTTTCCTTTGAATCTGTTTTTCATTCCGTATTATGGGGCAGCTATTTTATCGTTTTTCGGACACGTGGCTGCCATTCACTACCTGAAAATGAAAAGAGAAGTATTTCGATTATCTGTTACACAACAATCAAGATTTATTTTGTTGACAGGAATAATCGTGACTATTGTTGTTCTGTACGGATTGACAAACGGCTTTCAGGGAGTTGAAATACCCAAAGCATACGATGTTTTAATTGGAAAATAAAATGAACGAACAGCCATGTGTACAGCTACATTTAAACGGATTTTACACTAAACAACTATCAATTTTTTCCCGGACAGTAATGCCTTCCAATATCTGTTTCTCAGAAGAAAAACATTCAACCTATGTGAAGTTTTTATAAATTAGCATAATTATCAAGCAGTTAAAAAACGCGGATTTCGTTTGCAATGATTTTTCATTCAACATTTGAATACAGTTATTTGCTGCTCCCTCTTATTGGTTTTACCATTGGCCTGTTGGCTTCCATGATGGGCAGCGGAGGAGGATTTTTCTTCCTACCCGTACTTATTCTTTTTTTTGATGTGCCGGCTCAGGTAGCTGTTGCTACCTCGCTTGCAGCTACACTTCCTATTTGTATTGTGGGTTCCTATGGCCATTACAGGAAGGGGCATACCGACCTTGGAATCGGGCTTGTTTTTATAATAACAGGGATTTTAGGAGCAGTTGCCGGGGCGCGTTTTACAAGTATAATGACTGCCGGCCAGTTAAAAACCGGGTTTGGTATTTATTCTATTTTAATTTCCATTCCCATATTTATAAATAGCCGAAAAGGCAGAAAGGCCGCGGATGGTGAAACGAAAACGCCTCAGAGAATTGGTTTTAAAAGTATATCCAGGGGAACTTTTTACGGATTGCTTGCCGGAGTGATTACAGGTACTTTTGGTACCAGCGGAGTGGCGCCGGTGCTGGCAGGGCTGTTTTCTTTGCGTATGCCCGTAAAATTGGTTGTGGGAACCTCAATCCTGATTGTACTTGTCAATACGGTTTCTGCCCTCAGCGCCCATTTTTTTGTAGGAAAAATTGACCTGACCCTGGTTTACTTTCTTACTTCCGGGGCAATTGTGGGCGCTTTTGCCGGCCCCAAAATTCTTGCGGGTATAAAATTTGGCCAGGCAGGGAACCGGATTCGAATCGGGTATGCAGTTGCCATGATTGTTTTCGGAGTAATCATTATATTAGCTAAATAGAAGAAATAATATATTAAAAAGAGGTAAATGATCCGGGTAATTTACTTTATTATTTTGAGCTACTTTATCCTTGGCGCCGTCGGGTTTTTCTTTATCAACAGGAAGAAAGGGGCGGATGAAAAACGCAAAAGCTGGATCAAGTATATTACCTATGCCATAATCATTCACATCCTTTTCTTTAGTATTGTTATTAATCCGTTTGTTTTTAGGGTTCTTGCCGTATTTATAACCGGAGTGGGGTTTTATGAACTGTTTAGGTTGCTTCAAAAATCCGGCCGCACAGCATTGCGTTTTTTTCTTTTTTCGATGGTCGTTTACGTACTGCTTTCATTTGGATTTTTACTTTTTAGCGGATTGGATAAAGGATTGATTCTTTTTTCATTTCTCATTCTTTCGGTTTTTGACAGTTTTAGTCAGATTACGGGACAGCTATGGGGAAGGCGGAAAATTTTCCCGAAAATCAGTCCTCAAAAAACATGGGAAGGAGCAATCGGAGGGGGTCTGGTGGCCGTAATCAGTGCCCTGTTATTCGATTTCCTGATTGACCGACCGGCACTGAGAGCGGTGCAGCTGGCAGCCGGGATAGTCGTTTTTGCCTTTGCCGGAGATGTTTTGGCATCTTATTACAAAAGAAAATATAATGTAAAAGATTTCAGCAGCCTTATTCCGGGGCATGGAGGCTTTCTCGACAGGTTCGACAGCCTCATTGCCGGAGGCGCCTGGGTGGCATGTAATGAATTATTCTTAAATTTATAGAGACTGAACGTTGAATAGAAACCAAAATAATGTGTTATGCGAAATCAAATAGCATTGACATTTATTTTTTTAATAGCTATCACTTTTCTTCTTGTTTTTAATGAACTGGTTTACCGTCGGCTTGGGCTCAAGGGAGAAATAACCCGGAAATTTGCCCACTTTACAGCAACGCTTTCCACCATCACCTTCCCTTACCTTTTTAATGATCACTGGTATGTGCTGGTTTTGGCGTCCATCTTTTTTATCGTTTTGTTTATCAGTCGTCACGGTACACAGCTCAAGTCAATTCATGACATCGACAGAAAATCGGCTGGCAGTTATTTGCTGCCACTGTCTATTTACCTTACCTTTTTAATCTCCATCAAGTTGGACAACAAGTTCCTTTACATTTTGCCGATTCTGATACTTGCCATTTGTGACCCAATGGCTGGAATCCTGGGAATTAACCTGAAAAATTACAACCATAAAATTCAGGTTCTGGGATATAAAACCAGGAAAACCTGGCTGGGGTCGGGTTCGTTTTTAATGTCCAGTTTTATTATTTCCCTCATCGCCTTATATTTTTACAGGATGGTTTTCGACTTGAAAACCTTCTGGCTGGCACTGGGCATTGCAGTGGTCGGTACATTGATTGAATTGTTTAGCGGGCGCGGTACAGATAACCTTTTTGTTCCTTTAAGTGTCTTGTTGATGCTTGTCGTATTCCTTTGACAACAAGATGGGGCGTTTGGTTGTTGTGTTTGAGTAATTGTTCATTAAATATGTTAAGTAAAAAAGGATGCAAAAGATTGTAATAACCGGGGCAAACGGGTATGTCGCCTCACACCTGATCAGCAATTTGCTGTCGCAAAAGCATAAAGTGATTGCCCTGGTAAGAGGTAATGATAAATATTCGCCCGCCCAAAGAATGAAGAACGTTTTGTTTGAAATAGATGACCATATAAAACTTGAACACCTTGATACCTGCAACTATTCGTTACTCGAAGAGGATTTTTCTATTCCGAAAAAACAATTGGAAGATATTTTTAGTCAAAGCGTTGACTTTTTTCATTTTGCGGCCAGTTTAAAGTTTGATGCAAAAGATAAGGATAAGATATTTGAGACAAATGTTGGTGGAGTTGAAAATGCGATGAAAGTTTTTATAAAGCATTCCAAACCGGGCTCCCGTTTCTTTTTTGTTAGCAGCACCTATTCGTGCGGAAATTTTTCAGGATTATTTGAAGAGAAGTTTTATGCAAATGAAGATATTACCCACTTTCGGAATTATTATGAGCAATCAAAAAGATTTGCCGAAAATACTGTAAAAAGGTATATGGAGGAGAAAGGTATAGATGGGCACATTGTGCGACTGTCTCAGGTGGTGGGAGATAGCCGGAATGGGGTTACCCACACCGATTATGGGGTGTTCGACTTTGTTAAAAGGATCGGTTATTTGTCTGAAAAGTACCCGGGCAGTGTGGTGCGGGTACGAATTGACCCGGACTCCACCCAGAATTTAATTCCCATCAATCAGGTTGTCGATTATTTTATGAAAATAGTAGATACCCATAAGCCGCTGACTTCAGTGTTCCATTTTGCAGCTAAAAATTCGATCAAAAATTACCAGATAATTGAGGGAATCAACCGGCTTCTTCCCTTTCAGGTTATGATGGATAAGAATCTGCAGCGCGCAGGTTTAAGTCCGCTGGAACGGATGATTGCAGCCGGTATGTCGTTCACAGGGAGTTATGCTGAAACAAATCTGTTATTTGAAACCAAAAGCCTGGATGGAATCATGCCCGCAAGGAAAAATGAGTTAACAGCAAAAGCATTTTACAAAATGCTGGAATATTTTATTCAGAATGAATTACCGGTAAAAAAACAAACGGTTCATATATAAAATATGGAATAAACAGGAAAATCGGAAGCACGTCGAATGATTAGTGAATAATATTCATCTGAATTCTCTTTCCGGATACACAAGCAAGGCAGGCGTTTGTTGCCAATAGGAACGAAAAAACTATAATCAAATGAAAGCCACACCGCTGAGGAAATAGATTTATAAGGACAAGCGACAAAAGGACATGAATAAATAATAAGCCACCTAGCTTTGCATTTCCAAATCAACAAGAGCTAGATGGCTATGAAAAAAGATTT
>NZ_QWET01000050.1 GCF_003573545.1 Mariniphaga sediminis
GTTGCGATAAATACGGATTTAAGCTGGACCGCTGACAGCAGTGCGGTTTCCCATGACGTCTATTTTGGGGCGAGCAACCCTCCCGCGTTTGTACGGAACCAAGCTGGTACCAGTTATGCCCCGGGCATCCTCTCCAACAGTACCACTTACTACTGGCGGATTGATGAGAAAAACACATCGGGGACGACCGAGGGGGTGGTATGGAGTTTTACAACTGAATCTGGTTCAGGCGGTGCAATCAGCAACCTGGCCTTGTTTAAACCGGTTACTTATTCCAGCCAGGAAAATGACTCCAGCCGCGCCGCCTCAAATGTTGTGGACAGTATTGATAACGACGGCGCCTTGCGATGGTCTGCCAGCCCGATGCCCCAGTGGGTAGAGGTGGACCTGGGGCAGGATTACCTGCTCAGCAAAACCGAATTGGTTTGTTATTTAGACAGGGCCTATCAGTTTAATGTGGAAGTAAAAGCAGACGGTGATTCAACTTATACCCAGGTTGTGGATCGGCTGAGCAATATGCAGCCCGGTTCGGCCGCGAATCCGATTACGGACACTTTTGACGAGGCCATCGGGCGTTATGTCCGTTTGACTGTGACCGGGGCAGCTGTTTATACGGGTACCTGGGCGAGCATACTCGAATTCCGTGTTTTTGGAAGGGATAATCCGTATCCCGGGCAAGCGGCCAATCCCAGCCCTTCCAACGATTCCACCGGTGTTGCGATAAATACGGATTTAAGCTGGACCGCTGACAGCAGTGCGGTTTCCCATGACGTCTATTTTGGGGCGAGCAACCCTCCCGCGTTTGTACGGAACCAAGCCGGTACCAGTTATGCCCCGGGCATCCTCTCCAACAGTACCACTTACTACTGGCGGATTGATGAGAAAAATGCAGCAGGAACGACCGAGGGGGTGGTATGGAGTTTTACAACTGAATCTGGTTCAGGCGGTGCAATCAGCAACCTGGCCTTGTTTAAACCGGTTACTTATTCCAGCCAGGAAAATGACTCCAGCCGCGCCGCCTCAAATGTTGTGGACAGTATTGATAACGACGGCGCCTTGCGATGGTCTGCCAGCCCGATGCCCCAGTGGGTAGAGGTGGACCTGGGGCAGGATTACCTGCTCAGCAAAACCGAATTGGTTTGTTATTTAGACAGGGCCTATCAGTTTAATGTGGAAGTAAAAGCAGACGGTGATTCAACTTATACCCAGGTTGTGGATCGGCTGAGCAATATGCAGCCCGGTTCGGCCGCGAATCCGATTACGGACACTTTTGACGAGGCCATCGGGCGTTATGTCCGTTTGACTGTGACCGGGGCAGCTGTTTATACGGGTACCTGGGCGAGCATACTCGAATTCCGTGTTTTTGGAAGGGATAATCCGTATCCCGGGCAAGCGGCCAATCCCAGCCCTTCCAATGATTCCACCGGTGTTGCGATAAATACGGATTTAAGCTGGACCGCTGACAGCAGTGCGGTTTCCCATGACGTCTATTTTGGGACGAGCAACCCTCCCGCGTTTGTACAGAACCAGGCCGGTACCAGTTATGCCCCGGGCATCCTCTCCAACAGTACCACCTACTATTGGAGGATTGATGAGAAAAATGCAGCAGGAACGACAGAGGGTACCTTATGGCATTTCACAACTGCTGACAGCAGTGAAGTAACCAACCTGGCTTTATACAAAACGGTTACCTTTTCAGACGAGGCAACCGGCAACGAGGCTTCTTATGTTGTGGACGGGATAGCTGATAACAGCGCCTTGCGTTGGTCAGCCAGCCCAATGCCGCAGTGGGTCGAGGTAGATTTAGGGAAAGATTACCTGCTCAGCAAAACCGAATTGGTTTGCCACCTGGACAGGGCCTATCAATTTAAAGTGGAAGTAAAAACAGATGGGGACACAACTTATACCCAGGTTGTAGACCGGTTAGACAACACACAGCCGGGTACATTTGCAAACCCGATTACGGACACATTCAGCGAGGTTACGGGGCGGTATGTCCGTTTGACTGTGACTGATGCAGCAGTTTATGAAGGCGATTGGTGCAGTATACTCGAATTCCGTGTTTTTGGAAGGGATGAACTTAAAAGTATAAGTATTAGTTTGGGAACAGGAGAAATAATTCATTCTAATTTTACTGTTAAAAATTATCCGAATCCATTTGACGAATTCACTCATATTCAATTTGATATACCGGAGGAGGGGCATGTCGTGGTTAAAATATATAATATAAATGGTAGGGAACTTGCCGAAATTGCTAATTCTACCTATCAACCCGGCTCCTACACCATTGTATGGAATGCCCGTGATTATAAGGGCAACGAAGTGCCTTCCGGATTATTTTTCTACAAGATTCAATTCAATGATAAAATTAAAACGGGGAAAATGGTTTTAGTTGAATAGGAACATATGTTTTAAAATGTACCAGTGGTTGAAATTATAAACAAAAAAACAACCACTGGTCATTTGATTCTTATAATGTAATAATAATTATTTACAAGAGATTATACCATAAAATATTTACGTATGAAAAATTCAAATAAAAATTCTTCTAACAGAAAATTCTTCTTGATCATCCTGTTGAGTCTCTTACTTGTTCTGGACAACTACATACATGCAATAGAAAATGAAAGTGTTTACACAGTGGAGGTAAATATTCCTCCATACGATTCTCTGAATAGTGAACATTTCTTGATCAGCACAATATCTGATTGGTCTCATATTAATGACAGCAATAAAAGATATTTTTACGTTGAGCCTCACTCAGGTTATGGCACCATAACCATAACAGCAGACGGGACGGCCGAGCAGAAAAGATATATTTCCCTGTACAACGGGAATAATACGCATCCTGCTAAATTAAGCGATGCACAACAGGCTGATGTACAATTAATCTTTAGTAATGCGCATTACTGGGTTGTGGACCGGATGTCAAGTATTGATCCTGGCGGTGTAGTCTGTTATACTGTGGCAGACCATTCTCAAAATATTGTTTTAAATAGAATTCATTTAAAAAATTTTTATAATGGTTTTGTCATTAAAGGAACATTAAATACACCCTATACGGAAAATATTACTATTCAAAATTCCCGTATTGACCCTATGTCGGCAGCAGGTATAGATGCAGACCGTGTGGCAATTTTACTAACAGGTGAAGCCTGGAACATATCCAGGACATTAAAAAACACAAAAATCCTGAACAATGAGATAAAAAATTGTAATGACGGTGTCATGCCATTACGCCATCCTGCAGTCAGTGGCCTTGAGGTGGATTACCCCGGGACAATCATAGACTGCAACCATATCTATGTGGACAGCGACGTTTACACCGACGGTAACGGTAACTATGATCCGAACGGGTTATGGGCATGGACTGAAAATGCTATTGACCTAAAAGGCGGTTCCAACGACCCGAACAACCCCATGATTATCAGCAATAATTATTTGTGGGGATACAGGAGAACCGACACAAACGGCGGTGGCTCCGGTAGTTGGGGTCCTGCATCTGACGGGCATTACCATGTAAAAAATGTAATTATAAAGGACAATGTTATATTCGATTCCAACCGGGGAATTTGTTTTAGCGATCCTGGAGG
>NZ_QWET01000051.1 GCF_003573545.1 Mariniphaga sediminis
GACCAATGCTTTTTTTCAACAGCTCATGCAAAACGGGCAACAAAAAGCGCAATTAAAATTTATAATAATAAAAGGCTTCATGTATCTTTAAGGTACAAAACACCAAATATGGTGTTTAATAATGTAGTTTAATATAATGTTTAACCTGTAGCCGTATTCTAGGACTAGACATTCCCCACATAAGCACATCCAGAATAGAGTTCAAATAAGTTACTCTATTCTTCCCGAGCCAATTAACTACTGTTGCTAACGTGTGTACTTCGAATGAAATTTCTACTATTTTTGACCAGACCCTTTGTGTAACCGATTTTTAAAGTGGTGCTTTTAAAGCCCGTGGCGCATTCTGGTTGAAATGAAAAAAGCCCTTGAAGTCCAATTTCAAAGGCCTGTTGATAATTACAGTGGTGGTGCCAATTGGCAACCCCGTTCAGAATAATTCTCGATTCAAAGATACATTTCCTTAGGGTCATTTTAAAACTAAAACGAAATTATGCCTAGGAAAAAGAAAATTGAAATGGAGATTGTGAACCACAATGCCGCTGGCATTGATGTAGGTAGCAAATCTCACTTTGTTGCAATCGGACAAGCTCTGGAAGATGTAAAAGAATTTGGTGTTTATGCAGAAGATCTGGTTGAGTTATGTAAATGGTTGTTGTCTTTCGGGATTACAACTGTTGCTATGGAATCAACAGGTGATTACTGGCAGAATCTTTATGTAGAACTGCAAAAACATGGAATAGAAGTAATCCTTTGCAACGGAAAGTTTACAAAACATGCAAAGGGTAAAAAGACCGATGTAAAGGACAGCCGTTGGATACAGAAACTACATTCTTTGGGATTATTATCTGGCAGTTTTCTCCCCGATGAAACTACTGAGATATTACGCACTTACTGTCGCCAAAGAATAAATTGGATAGAACTGGCTGCAAGTACTTCCCGTAAAATGCAGAAGTATTTGAAGTTTCTTAACTTCAGATTAGATGTAGTAGTTAATGATGTTTGTGGATTGACTGGCTTAAAAATCATTGAAGAAATATGCAAAGGAAACCTGGATCCTCATTCACTTGCCGAATACAGACACTACAACTGTAAAAAACCAAAACAGGAAATTGCAAAAGCATTGCACGGAAACAACCGCGAAGATTACCTGTTTGGGCTCAGGCAAGAGTACGACAGTTACAAGTTTTTCCAAAGAAAAATAAAAGCTTGTGACAAAGAAATCGAGCGCCTAATCAAAAATGAAATCAAAAAATCTCCAGAAAAGAAAAAACTGAAAACCACTGAAAAACCATACAAAGGAATAAATAAGAATGCGGTAGAGATAAAAAACTTCAACCAGGTTGCTTTCCAGTACTTTGGAGGAGTCGACCTAATGGCTGTTGAAGGAGTAAGCCATGCTACTGTTATGGCAGTGATGAGCGAAATCGGAATTGATGGCTTTAAGAAGTTTAAAACAGCAAAACAATTTTGCTCTTGGTTACGATTGGCTCCAAATAATAAAATATCAGGAGGGAAAATCATAAGTAATAAAATACCAAAAGGAAGCAACCGGTTGAAAATTGCTCTTCGACACTCGGCAAATGCCATAGGCAATTTGAAAGATACCCACCTTTCCGATTTCTTTAAACGAATTGCATACCGCAAAGGCAGACAAGCAGCTGTGAGCGCAACCGCAAGAAAGCTGGCAACAATAATATGGACAATGGTCGTAAAAAATGTGCCATATAATCCACCTTCACAATACTTGTTCCTTGACCAAAAAAGAAAGATGGGCATAGCCAAAAGAATTAAAAAACAAATAGCTAAATTTGACATAAAACCTGATGAAATTGGATTAGGTAACTCTTTGAGCCCCAATTACAATTTTTAACGTTAGTCAGAATTATAAAGATGAAAAGAATCATATTTATTCTAATAACTTTTTGGGTGTCAACTTCATACATATGGAGTCAAGAGCATAATGTAAGAATTGAAATTCAATTAATAGGTTACGATGGATTTTCTCCCTTTAAATATTCAATTTCTAATGGCAACTATTATAATAATTACAGCTCCATTAAACCAGATAGTTCTGGTCTAATTGTTATTCTAAAGAAAATTGATTCAATTAAATTTTTCCATTTTCACTTTAGAAATAAAAATGAAGAAAGGACTTTTTACGAGTGTAGGCTTATTCTCCAGCCTGATAATAATTATTCGATAATCTGTAAAAGTCACGAATACGATGACTCCGAGATTCCATATAGTCCCGACATCTTTAGCTGGAAAATGGACAATGGAGACCAACTATCCAATTATAAAATGGATTTGGGACAGATGTACTACAATCTATTTGACAATGCCACAGAGGGCTGGATTTATAGAAAAGAGTGGGATTTATTGCAGCCGGACTCATTGCTGGACAAATTAGCTGTTAGGACAAATAAACAATTGGAGGTTTACCAGAACCTTTTAAACAGTGGAGAAATAAACAACGAGTTTTATGAAATAGCAAAATTAAATGTTGAATATTTTAATGCCTACAGACTTGCAAGTACTATTGAATCAACTTGGTTTCTCCCTCGGGTATTTGCCATAAAAGACTCACTGACAAATAATAAGCTAATCGATGTATATAAACAGTTATTCAAGCTATATCCAGTAAAAGGGAAAAGACTTGAGGATTTATTTGTTTCGGAGCGATTTATTGATGTTTATCTTAATTATCTGGAAAGTTTTAAAAATGGAACTTTTTCTGTTCCTGAAAAAGGAACTGATTGGCGTTCTTCAAGAATTGAGGACATAAAACCATATATTTCTCCTAAAGTGTACCAGAACTATAAAGTGAGAAATTCAGTTAACAAGGTAGGTTCTTTGGCACTAAAATCTTCAATACGGGCAAAAAGTTTTTTGGATAGTAATCCTGAAATGAAACAAACTATTTATGGTGATTTATTAGAGAATATCATTAGTGTCCACTAAAAATTAAAGCACAATTGGCCATGACCATTTTCAGGCATATCATCCATTTGCACCACCCTTTTGAAGAGTTCCCTGATCGGTGTTTTGTCGAAAAGCGACATGCTCA
>NZ_QWET01000052.1 GCF_003573545.1 Mariniphaga sediminis
TAAACCAGATAAACCAATTACTCAAACTAACAATGAAAAATCCGAAAATTTTAAACCTGCTTCTAAAACCCTCCAATAGTTTTCAAATCTCCTATACCAAAATAGGTTTTTAGACAGACTGCCGTTAGCGGCAAGTTCAAGAAAAATTGGTAGTTATTTGATAAGTCTGTTCTTTGGTTTTTGGCTCGCTTCTAAAATTGCTGTCATAAAACTTGCAAAGCAAAGTTGGGCGCAGTAAGCCAATTTTTTAGGGGGTTGAAAATTTGCCTAAACTGTTTTTCGGACTGACTGTTCAGCACTCTTTTAAAGAATAGCAGTTAATTACCTGACAGTTTGAATTTTGGCCGCTTAGCACATGGCAGAAAAAAAATTGGCAGGAACAGCCGGTGCTGGCAAGTTTTCCGCCAGCAGATTAAATCAGGGCTGGTTAGGCTCACGTTCCGGCAAAGTAATCCCGGCAGTGGTTACCTGCAAACCCACAAGCGGTTTTGACTGAAGACAAAAAAAATTAAATTGTGACCTGGTTACTTGAAACTTTCGTTCTGAAAATGATACTTTTATGCTGTTTACAACTTGACGATGAATAAATAAATAAAAACCTGCCGCTAACAAATTGTATATGGCAGGCGGGGGTTTTAGCGGTCTGACAAGTCAGACCTTGTGCCTTCTGCCCTACCCGTCGGACACGATTTCTTCCAGAAATCCCGCCCGACCACATACAAGTGACCGTTAGCGGCAAGTTCAAGAAAAATTGGTAGTTATTTGATAAGTCTGTTCTTTGGTTTTTGGCTCGCTTCTAAAATTGCTGTCATAAAACTTGCAAAGCAAAGTTTGACGTAGTAAACCAATTTTTTGGGGTTTGACAATTTCCCAAAACTGTTTTTCGGCCTGACTGTTCAGTACCCTTTTAAAGAATAGCAGTTAATTACCTGACAATTTGAATTTTAGCCGCTTTGCACATGGCAGGGAAAAAATTGGCAGGAACAGCCGGCACTGGCAAGTTTTCCGCCAGCAGATTAAATCAGGGCTGGCAAGGCTCACGTTCCGGCAAAGTAATCCCGGCAGTGGTTACCTGCAAACCCACAAGCGGTTTTGACTGAAGAAAAAAAAAATTAAACGCGAACTGGTTACTTGAAACTTTCGTTTTGAAAATGATACTTTTATGCTGGTTACAGCCTGACGATGAATAAATAAATAAAAACCTGCCGCTAACAATTTGTATATGGCAGGCAGGGGTTTTAGCGGTCTGACAAGTCAGACCTTGCGCCCACTTTACTGCGGGTCTGACACGATTTCTTTCAGAAATCCCGCCCGACCACATACAAGTGACCGTTACCGCAAATGGTAAAAAGACAAAGGGAATGTATAGAAAATTGAATAATATTATCATATCCGACATTCTTTGTAAAGAAAATCTATTTCTCTTTACAGAATAAAGTATATTTGTAAAGAAATTCTAAAAATCTTTACACAATGAGCCAAAATAAAAATTGGAAATTAAAAGAACTGCCACTGACTGTTGACGTTGAGACGAAAGCAGTTCTTAAAAGTTTGCCTTCTGCTCATGCAGCTTTGGCAGAATTAAAAGGAATTGCATCGACAATTCCCAATCAAAATATTTTGGTCAATACACTTGGACTGCAAGAAGCAAAAGACAGTTCAGCAATCGAAAATATTATTACGACACATGATGATTTGTACAAATCAGAGTTAAACCTTGATTCATTTAAATCACTTGAAGCGAAGGAAGTCCAGAACTATATTTCTGCACTCAAAAAAGGATTTGAGTTAATAAAAACAAACGGATTAATTACAAATAACATAATCATCGAAATTCAAAAGGAATTGGAAGGAAATAGTGCCGGATTTCGAAAACTTCCCGGAACTGCTTTAAAAAATTCTTCGACTGGAGAAACAATTTATACTCCTCCGCAAGACATCAATGAAATAAATAAATTGATGACAAACCTCGAAAAGTTCATTAATGACCCTTCGATGAGCGATTACGACCCGATTATAAAAATGGCAATCATTCATTATCAATTCGAAAGTATCCATCCATTTTACGACGGGAACGGTCGCACAGGAAGAATATTAAATATCCTTTACTTAATTATTAAAAAACTGCAAACCTTACCAATCCTGTATTTAAGCAATTATATCATTCAAAATAAATCAGATTATTACAGGCTTTTACAAGAACTCCGGGACAATGAAAACTGGGAGGAATGGTTGTTATTTATGATTCATGGAATTGAAAAAACTTCTCGTGAAACCATTGAATTAATAGTCCAAATCAGAGAGTTGATGATGGAATACAAACATAAACTTCGGGACAATTATAAATTTTACAGCCAGGACTTATTAAATAACCTCTTTAAACATCCTTACACAAAAATTGAATTTATTGTAAACGACTTGAATGTTTCAAGAATTACAGCTGCAAACTATTTGAATAAACTGGCAGAGGATGGGATTTTGAAAAAAGAAAGAATTGGAACCGGAAACTATTATATAAATGAAAAATTATTTAACCTATTGACAAAAAGATAAAACCACTTGCGGTAACACGTGGTATAAGGCATGGCTGGGTTTGTGCGGATTCGACAAGTCGAATCTCGTCCCAACCTCAGTTTCGGTCGGACTGGTCAGACTCTCGTCTAACCGCCACGACCTCATACCACCACCGTCAGACTGTCTAATGACCCGTCCTAAAAAAAGGCTACACAAAATGTAGCAAATATGTATAAAAATGATGGTATCTTAAGAAGATACAGCGAGGGTTTCAAACTCAAAATTTTAGCCGAACTTAGTACAGGAAAATATTCC
>NZ_QWET01000053.1 GCF_003573545.1 Mariniphaga sediminis
CAATCACGGCGTCGTACTGTTTTTCCATACCAGCTATTTATACAACTTCGATGTTTTTTAAATAACAATAGTCTTTCAGGGGCCCGGTGTGGTCGCCATAGGCAATAATATAATGCTGCCCCGATATTTTCTGTGCAAAATCATCTACCGGCACATCCAGGTGGATATCCAGGCTGGGCAATTGGGGCGCCGGGTAATCCCAGCCGGCCTCTTCCCAGGCTTTTAGTTTTCCTTCGCCGGTGCAGATGTGCATGCTGTACCGGTTACCGGTGTTGGACAACCTGGCCAACGTAAGCCTGCCGGTCTTCATGGTTGAGATGTTCAGCAGGCCGCCGCCGATATTTCCGAATGCGGCCGGTTTTACCTTTATTTTTCCTTCCACTACTTCCGCCGGGACATAATCGGGGACCCCCATCAAAACACTGTTCTCAAAAAACTCATAAAACTCAAGATAGGCAGCACTCTGCCCGGTAAGCTGTTTTACAACCAGCTGGGTAACCGCGCCCATGGCATCATTCTCCGGGATGGTGCACAGGTTCATTTCATCGGAAAGGAGCATAAAAATCATGGCCGGCGGAAAGTCCAGTATTTTTTTCATCCCGTCCACATCTTTAAGCGATATGGCGCCAAACTTGTTCTTTTCGGCAATCTCTTTAATGGCCAGGTAACAGGCAATCCCTTTTTTCAAAAAACCTTCGTCTGCCTCTTGTTCAAATTCCCATTCGGTTTTCATTTTTTTCAGGATACCGGCTATCTCTTTTGTATCTGCTTGTTGGCTCAGCTGAAACATCTCCAGCATCTCAAAATATTCAATCTCGGTGCCGATTTTTTCTTTCAGCGACAGCCCTTCGTAAAGGGTGTTGTAAAGTTTCATATCGCGGAAGCCCATCATCCCGACTTTGGTGCTTCTCAGCTTTTTGGCGGCCGTTGCGGCCAGCAGGAAGTTTTGGATTGTTCCCAGCGGGGAGGGTTTGCCGATGATATTGTACACGTACCTGAACTTATAGCCCAGGTCCCCGAATACTTTGCGAAGGGCCGTGGTGCCTGCCTGGGGGGCCGGGGTAACTACCCGCCCGTTCTCCATCTTCCCGGCAAGGCCCCACAAAACCATGGGTTTGTCTTTAAACGCTTCGGTGATGGAAATAACTGCATGGGAGGGTATCCAGCCGGCCAGGCAAACAATAAGCGAATCAAAATCCTGCCTGCTTAAGTCATCAATCGCCCTCTGTACATCTTTCCCTTCCGGGTCATCGGTTACATGGCCGGTAGTGGCCACTTTCACCCCCAGGGATTCCACTTCTTCCCGGGCCTGTAAACACATCTCTTTTATCAGTTCCTGCGGGGAGTTGATTTCCCCAAACCCGACAAAGGCTGTTTTTATTAAATTATCCTTCATGTATTTTATGTTTTTTGTTGTAATTAATGATTCCCAGAAAGGTTATGTAGCCCAGGCACACCAGGGGCACGACAAAGGCAAAGGTAATGGAGGTGATATCGGCTACTGCGCCCATAATCATAGGGATAAAAGTGCCCCCCACAATCATGGTGACCATTAACCCGGACAGCTCATTCTGGTGCCGGGGCATGTTATCGATGGTCAGGGAGAATATAAGGGGGAAAATATTGGCAAACCCAAGCCCGATGATAAGGATACCTGCAAGCGCCATTGCCAGTGAGTTGGTGAACAGTATGGCCAGGACCCCCAGTACGGCAAACAGCCCGGTAACAATTAACAAGCGGGAGGGGGCAATAAATTTCATGATAAACGAACCGAAAAACCTCCCCAAAAAAATGGGAAGGTAAAACAGCGACCAGCTTATTACCAGGCCCAGCTTCTCTACCGATATCCCGAACTTGTCGTTTAGCAGGATAGGGGCATGGGAAGCCAGGGCTATTTCAACCCCGCAATAGGTAAAGATTCCCAGTACCATGGCAAGGACATAACCGTTTTTGAGTAATGCCAGGCATGACTTTACCGTGGCGTAGTCTGTCTTTTTGGGTTTCACCTCGCTCACTTTGGCCAGGTTAAACCACAGGATGGCCATCAGGACAATGGAGGCATTTACCGGAAACAATATGCTCCAGTCGAGCCCGAACAGGTTAAACAGAAGGGGCGGGACCAGGAACCCGAGCGATGACCCGATGGTGATAAAGGCCTGCGCCCTGGAGAGGTTTTTGGAATAGTGCCCTTCTTCTGAAACATCGCGGACAAACGGGTTGCCCCCTACCTGCAGGATGGCGCCCCCGGCCCCGATAAACAACACGGCGGAAAGTATCCGGTAAAACTGTCCCATGGAGGAGGTGTCCACGGTCATCTTTCCGTACATCCCGGACAAAACAGGGATCAGCAGGCCGGCAAGCATGATGCCCAGCCCGAGGTTTAAAATAAATACTTTCCCTTTTTTGTCCTGGAGTATTCCCATGGGTATGGACAACACCCCGAACATCAGGTAGCCCAAAAATGGCAGCAGGGTGGCTGCGGTTATGGAAAGCGTGAATGACTCCCGTGCTAGGCTTACCATCGGACCCGCTGCATCCACCATGCCCATGGATAAAAATATCAGATAGACCGGTAGAAATTGTTTGTG
>NZ_QWET01000054.1 GCF_003573545.1 Mariniphaga sediminis
TTAGCAAAATAAATTTTTAATCTAAACAAAACGCTCTTTAAATTATGAAACCAAAATATTTCGTTTTTGTATTTCTTTTTTTATTTGGAACCTATTCATGTGTAGAAAAAGAAAAAAGCCCGGAGGTTTCCTCCTTCGTTGATCCATTTATCGGAACAGATGCACATGGACATACCTATCCCGGTGCTCTTGTGCCTTTTGGAATGGTACGACTTAGTCCGGATACCGGAATAAAAGACTGGGACTGGTGTTCCGGATATCATGCATCAGATAATTCCATTATGGGGTTTACGCATACGCATGTTAGCGGGACCGGAGTGGGGGAGATGGGAGATATTTTATTAATGCCGTTTACAGGAAGCCCGAAGTTTAAACCTGGCACAAAAGAAAACCCGGATGAAGGATATCGTTCCCGGTTTTCAAAAAATACCGAAGTGGCCAAACCGGGCTATTATTCCGTAGTTTTGGAAGATTCCGGCATTAAAGCAGAATTAACAACATCACAAAGGGTTGGTTTTCATAAATATTCTTTTCCTGAAAGCACAGAAGGGAAGGTTGTTATCGACCTTGAACATGGCATTCAGGACAGTACATTAAAGAGCCACCTGGCGGTTACAGATGAATATACGGTAACAGGTTACCGGCATTCTACCGGGTTTGTAAAAAACCAGCATGTGTATTTCTGTGCCCGGTTTTCAAAACCCATAAAAGATTTTATTTCTTATTCTGATGGTTCCACAAGTGATAGTAAAAAGGTGGAGGGCAGAGTTTGTAAGGTGGTATTGGATTTTGGAGAGAACGATGAAATTTTGGCTAAAGTGGGTTTGTCCATGGTGGATGAAAATGGTGCAACAAACAATATCAGTGCGGAAATACCTCACTGGGATTTTCAGAAAGTGATGGACAACGCCGGGGAATTATGGGAGAATGAACTCTCGAAAATCGAGATTGAAACGGATGATGCTGACCAAAAGACAATTTTTTATACCGCTTTTTACCATAACATGGTTTCGCCTAATCTTATTTCCGATGTGGATGGCCGATACCGGGGATGGGATGGCAACGTTCATAAAGGCGAGCGTAATTTTTACACGAATTACTCATTGTGGGATACCTATCGTGGCACCCACCCGCTTTATATACTCCTGAATCCGGATAAAAACAACGAGTTTATTAATTCGATGTTGCAGCGCTACAATGAAATAGGAGAGTTGCCTATCAACGAATACGGTATCAACGAAACATTCTGTATGATTGGCAATCATTCGATTCCGGTAATTGTTGACGCCTACTTGAAAGGTACCGCAGATTTTGATGTGGATTTGGCTTTTGAAGCCATTAAACACAGCTCTACATACAGCGGTTATAACTTTAAGGTGGACTGGCCTAAATACATGAGGTATGGTTATTTGCCGGCTGATTCCATTATAGAGGAATCGGTTTCGCGTACCCTGGAATCCACTTACAACGACTGGTGTGTGGCTCAAATGGCAAAAAAAATGGGCAAGACTGAAGATTATAATTACTTTGCCCAAAGGGCTGGCTTTTATAAAAACTTATTTGATAAAAGTACTTCGTTCATGCGCGGCCGTAATTCCGATGGTTCCTGGGATTCTCCATTCGATCCGTTTAAGATCTCCCATGCAGGTACCGGTGGCGGAAATTACACGGAGGGAAATGCATGGCAATATACCTGGCATGTGCAACACGACGTAAATGGATTGATTGATTTGATGGGCGGGGCTGAAAAGTTCTGTACGAAACTGGATTCTTTGTTCATATTAGATCCCGTGGTTTATGGCGATGGACTAACATTGGACGTAACAGGACTAATTGGTCAGTATGCACAGGGAAATGAGCCGTGCCACCATGTTCCTTACATGTATAATTATGCCGGTAAACCCTGGCGGACACAGGAAATAGTGACCGAAATAAAAAATACCTTTTATGGAAGCGCACGCGACGGCCTGTGCGGAAATGATGATTGCGGACAATTATCGGCCTGGTATATTTTTGGCTCTTTGGGGTTTTATCCTTTGTGTCCCGGCTCCGATTCATATATTATCGGAACGCCATCGTATAAATCGGTTAAACTAAAACTTCCGAATAAGAGTGAGTTTATTGTAAAGGCTGAAAACCTCTCTGCCGACAATTACTATATTCAGTCAGCAAAGTTGAATGGGAAGGAATACACGAAAACCTACATTAATTATAATGACGTAAAGAATGGAGGCGTTTTGGAATTTGTCATGGGTCCAAATCCAAACAAGGGATGGGGCGTACTTCCCGAAGATTTACCCAGGTCGAACTAAAAGGTGTTAACGAACGAAGACTAAATTATTTTTAAATGAATCTGAAAATTGTTTTTATATCAGTTCTGCTGATTTCCGCGCTATCCACGTTGGGAGCAACAAAGTTTGAGTCAACAGCCGGCTTTACCGATGCTAATGCATTTGGCTTCTCTGCTGGCGCAAGTGGAATAGAAAATGTAAATGCTTTGCAAAAAGCAATCGATAAAGGGGGAACGATAGTCGTTTCTCAGCCGGGG
>NZ_QWET01000055.1 GCF_003573545.1 Mariniphaga sediminis
GACAAACTTACTTTCAGGTCTGATAGCTTACTCCTTTCTGCCTAAAAAACCTACCCTTAGAATGGAAGAAGTTATTGACCAGACGCAAAGTTGTACGTTAGCTTAGCTCGAACTGACGTTATTTAAGTTCCTGATAGTACCTCTAACATGATATCCCTGTTTAAGTAGTTCTCTTAGAAGATTATTCCCAAGATGCCCATTGGCTCCCGTTACTAACACTGTTTTTTTGTCCTTCATGGTGTATAAAATTGTAAATTAAAAGAAGAACAAAATTCAGATTAAAAGATTAGATAATTTTTCACATTTGTTAAAAAACTAAATTATAAGCTCTTTTCTTATCCTGCTAAGGGATTGTTGAGTTATTCCAAGATATGATGCTATCTGTCCCAAAGGAACAACATTTATAATCCTGGGATTTTTTCTTATAAAAGATAGATACCTTTCTTTTGCATCAGCGTGTAATAGTATCGTTTTATTTTCAGCTTTTTCGGCTAATATGGCATCCGATATATTTCTAATGAGCACAGGCCATTCTTTAATGTTCGATGTAAGATATTCATCTGAGGATTTTGAAATAAAAACAAGCTCGCACTCGGTAATTGCCTGTAAATATAAATTACTGGCTATTCTTTTTTGATAGCTTAATAAATCTACCGCAAACTGATTTTCTGTATGGAAATTATGAATAAGTTCATTCCCTTTTGTATCATAAAGATACGACCGGAGCACTCCATTATTTATAAATCCAATCCTTTTACATATACTTCCTGCTGTATGAATAAACGATTTGGCCTTATATTTTTCAATATATGTATGTTTACTTATCGTTTGTATCTCAGAGTCAGTAAATGAAGAAAATTTTTTTATGTAGTAAATAAGCTTTTGCATCATATTTATTTAAATAGTCTTATTGCTGATGGGCACTTACAAAGTGTTACCGCCAGTTTTATTTTTTTTCATATTTAGCTATTGTTATTATTCCAATTATCACAATTACTGATATTTGTCCCATAAAAAATCCGATGTTATCATTCCAAATACTCAAAATGCTAAGTGCACATAAAACCAGTACAATTTTTTCAAATAGATTCAGCGATTTCCAGGATTTCAGTCCGATAATGATTGTTGCACTCCAATATCCCCAGGAAATCATTGTTGGTGCTGCTATTGGTAAATTGTAATTGTTGTTTTGGTTTAAAATTATAAAAATCAAACCACCAACAAACGATGATAACAATATTAGACTTATCAAATCTTTTCTCTTAATTTTATTTTCAATAATAAATCCGGTCAAGATGATAACGATTGAATTGTGAATCCACGTGATTAATCCTCCAACATACAACGGATAAGTGAAAAACCGATACCAATTTAAGGGTTCAGACAAATTCGAAGGATATAAAAGGACTATCTCTCCAATTTGGGGAATCATTAAAGTTAGAAAATTCGTCACAAACAAAATAATCACAAAAATCAAGGACGTTTTAGGTAAGTTCTTTTTTAGGTATTCTTTCATAATTTGTCGTTTTTTTATCCAAGGTTATCTGTCTTTTTGACTTTTTATTTCTAATTATTGTGGATTTCGAAGAGCGTCAGCGTCCCGCAGGACGAAGACGTTCAAAAAAGGAGCGGAAACAACGTACCGCAAGAACCTCGCAATGCAATTTGCAAAATGTTAGCTTGCGTATTTTTATATTTTTCTCAAATTTTTCATACTCACTTACTGTCAACTAGTTTTATTTAAAACCAATTCCAAGTTTTTCAAATCCTCAGTCGTACCAGAATTGTCAACACAACTTTTACTCTTTGGTACAAACAATCTCGTATTTTATATTCTCCAAGTCTTTGAAGTAAACAGCATAATAATTCGGGCTATACTCCGGATGTATTTGTGGCTCAGATACAATATTTGCACCAATCGCAATCAAGTCCTTATAAGCTTTGTCAACATCTTCTCTCGAATCTGCTTTAAAAGCTAAATGGTGTATTGCTCCAGGTTTTCTACGGTTTATAGTGTCATTTTTAAAAGCTTCTCTTGGTGAAGTTATCGCAAAAGCTAATAAATCATGTGTGTATTCAATTACATGAAAATCATGTTCTTGTATAAAAGCGGTTACTTTTTTATTGATGTCAAACCCTACAATGGGAAGAAATCTGTCATAAAACTTTTCTGCGACTTTCAAGTCTTTCACTGTAATCTGAATATGGTCAATTATTGGTCTCATATTTATTGTTGATTATTTGTCATTTAGCAGCTAATTAATATGCAAGCTAACGGTTTGGCTATGTGGAGTGCGGGACTTTGAAATACTTCACTGCCAGGCTGCCACTGAGCCAATTCGTTTATTATAATCGTTAAAACCACCTCCTTCGGGGGTGGTCATGTTTAATAGGCTACGCCTTAAATTTATTAACTTCGTCACATGAGTAATTTTAAGAAATTAAATCATGTGATTTACAGGTGCACT
>NZ_QWET01000056.1 GCF_003573545.1 Mariniphaga sediminis
ACCAGATAAACCAATTACTCAAACTAACAATGAAAAATCCGAAAATTTTAAACCTGCTTCTAAAACCCTCCAATAGTTTTCAAATCTCCTATACCAAAATAGGTTTTTAGACAGACTGCCGTTAGCGTTAATAATAAATCCGGCACAGCATTTTACTTATTGACAGATTTGTTGTAAATTGCGTCTTTAAAATGACGGAATTATGGAATTTTTAAAGCGAGATATAACAGAAAATATCATTAATAAGCTTCAACCTAATAAAGTTGTAATTGTTTTTGGTGCAAGACGTGTAGGGAAAACGGTTCTGGTAAAAGAAATTTTAGAAACAATCGACGAACCTATTCTCTCATTAAATGGTGAGGACATTAATGTTCACGATAAACTTGCAATTCGGTCGGTTGAAAATTACAAACAACTTATTGGTTCATATAGAGTTTTATATATCGATGAAGCTCAAAAAATCCCAGATATTGGATTAAAGTTAAAACTGATGGTTGATGAAATCGAAGGATTAAAAATCATAATTTCAGGTTCATCATCATTTGATATTTCTAAAGAAGCCGGAGAACCATTAACCGGAAGAAAATATACGTTTAATTTATTTGCATTATCGGAAAACGAGTATAACCAAATCGAAAATAGTATTTCAAAAATAGATAAACTTAGAGAACGTTTAATCTTTGGCAATTATCCTGAATTGCTTCATTTACCTGACCAGACTGATAAAATTGATTACCTGAATGATATGGTTAGTTCATATTTACTAAAAGACATTTTGGTTTATGAAAACATTAAAAATTCTCAAACCATTTTTAATCTTTTAAGACTGATTGCTTTTCAAATTGGTGGAGAAGTTTCATTACAAGAATTAGGGAAACAACTTGGAATAAGTAAAAACACAGCAGAAAAATATCTCGACTTGTTGAGTAAAATTTTCATCCTACATAAAGTTGAAGGATTTAGTCGCAATCTTAGAAAAGAAATTACTAAAAATTCAAGATGGTACTTCTTAGATAATGGAATTAGAAATGCAATTATTGCAAATTTCAATCCAATCGAAGCCCGAAATGACATTGGACAACTTTGGGAAAATTACATGATTAGTGAAAGGCTTAAATATCAAAGCTACAAAAGAATATCGTCTAACAACTATTTTTGGAGAACATACGAACAACAAGAGATAGATTGGGTAGAAGAAAGAGGAGGTTCATTATATGGATATGAATTTAAATGGAAAGAAGATAAAGTAAAAATTCCGACACAATGGAAAAACGCATATTCAGACGCTTCATTTGAAGTGATAAACAGCTCAAATTTTGAAAAATGGATAAAATAAATTACTAACGCTAACAACCTGTATATGTCATAGCCGTTTCTGTGAGTAATCGTAGGTTTATCTCCCGCATCTACACTATCTCGGCTTGACAGGAAAATAGCACGCAGTCGACTACGCCACATACAGTTAACCGTTGTATGCCATATTAACTGACTGTAAATAACTATGATTAAAAAACTTATATTACTAACATTAATTCTATACAGTATGGAATCTTATTCTCAATATTCAGATTTCACCTACTGGAAAGAACTTTGTGATTGTAAGGCTAAATTTGATTCAACAAAGTATTCAAGAGAACAACTTCAAAATACTTTTGATTATTTGTGGTGGTCTCCAAATATTGACACTGATGCAACCTCGTGGACAATAGAAAAAATAAAGGAATTAAGTCTTACCGACCTTGAAAATGAGTGTACGGAAAGAATTAATATCTTGAAATCTTTTGAGTTTGTAGAAGATAGTTTTTGGACTCAACAAAAGGAGAATTTAATAATCTATTATGAAAGTACTTGTCGACTAAAAAAATATACAATTTTGGCTTATTCAAATCCGGAAATATTATTACAGTATGATTTAGTAGATGATAAATGTATTTAACGTCAGTTCGAGCTAAGCTAACGTACAACTTTGCGTCTGGTCAATAACTTCTTCCATTCTAAGGGTAGGTTTTTTAGGCAGAAAGGAGTAAGCTATCAGACCTGAAAGTAAGTTTGTCAGGAA
>NZ_QWET01000057.1 GCF_003573545.1 Mariniphaga sediminis
CTAACCCAGAGCTACCACTGGATATTACGGCCTTGCCTGCTGCGAGATGCTCTTTTACGCGACGCGTAACCTCTGCATCAAAGGTGACATCATCCGGGATAACCAGCACCTTGTACTTGCTCCAGTCTGAAAAGGTGGTTACCACATCAAACTGTTGCTTCAGCTCGCCAAGCATGCGTACAGCTGCTTTTAACTGTCCACTGTTATTTTCATTCAGCACAGGCAAAGTAGAAACGACAGCTATTTCGGTTATATTTTTTGCATCCTCAAACCAGGGTTCCATGGTTTGCAATTCCTTATATATCTTCTCTATCCGGTCGAATACCGCATTATTTAAATCGCCCCTCGGATGAAAATGTCCCCCGACATTGGGGCGCATGCCATTTGCCAGGCCATACAGCAGTTCTGACTTAAGGGCAGCCTCAGGACGAAGGCCTCCGAAATCGCCCCAATCATAAAAACGGGCAGTCATATTCATCACAGGTAAATCACTCAGGGTACGCAAATAACTTGCATATACCGGCAAAATTTCATACCCCCCTTCTCCGAGAGTAGATGGAAGGTGTACACTAACCATGTGGTTACTTAAACCAGGCTGTTGCTCAAAAGGAACCCCTTTAAAATAGAGCAGAAAATCGGGGTTGATAACTTCCAAAGCGCCCGCAATATCTTCCGCCAGCCGGTGTATCGAAAAGTGTGAAAACTTGCCCACTTCTTCGCGGTTGCTGTAATCCACACCGCGTTCTTTCATCTCTTTAACACAAATGGGACAGATACAACCAAAATCCTGAAGCCCGTCAATAAAAATACCTGAAACAGGATAATTACCGGCAACTTCCTCGATCATACCAATCAGATGATCGCGGTAGGGAGAGTTATAACACATTGTCCTAACATACGGAGTAAAACGTGGTTCCCTGTACTCCCATCCGTCAAAAGAAAGCGTGGTCCAGTCGCGATGCTGAAGTCCTTCAGCACTGCTCAGCCCTGCATGAAAATACGCTAACAGGGCAATCTCTTTTTGTTGACATGATTTTGCCAGCCTCCCGAGAAGGTCGTATTCAAGCGAAGGGTGTTTGATACCCATTTTGGTATCATAATATGCCATCCCCTGATTGCATCGGATTGAAAATATCAGGTAATCAACCCCGCAATCCTTTATCCTGTCGGTAAATGCCTCCACATCAAAATTTTTCCCGACATCTGGTATGGCCGGCATGGTATGGTTGTCGAAAAAAAGACAGTACCGGGGTTGATGAATGTTTTTGTGCTCCCCTGTTTCGTTACTTTTTATCTGCGACATCGCCGGCAAAACAGTTATAAGGTAAAGGAAACTGATTACTATTTTCATGATTCATCTTTTATCGGGTTTACTCCTATTTTACTTATACAGATAGTCATTTTTATACCATTTTCAGGCACATTACATATTACACAAACTACCTGGCCTAACCTTAATTAATTTTAATGCTTAAAGTTAAGGCTGTTTACGCGTTCATCGATAAAATTATCTTATCTTAAAATACACTGATTTTGACATATCTCCAGTCATACGGGGTACGGACTCCGAATTATGACAGATTCAATAAATCTTTTAATCCGGGAGATATAATGGGATATCACCGGGGGATGGGGGTACAAGCACAAATGATAAAAATATTTACGATAAGGGTTCAGCCTTCATCCGGCAATAGTTTTTGTTCACGGGCGGACAATAAACATTGTCTATTCCAAAAACATGATTCGATAAATCTTTGGGTGGATTAAATCTCTCCTATTGCTTTCATCACATCAGATATTTCGTTTTTCAGTTCTTCTGAAACTGCGGTGTCATAATCTGTGTGATAATTCCCCGGGCAACCTGTCAATTCCATCGCATAAGAGTAAGCCGAAAAGATGTTTCCCTT
>NZ_QWET01000058.1 GCF_003573545.1 Mariniphaga sediminis
TAACGGCAGTCTGTCTAAAAACCTATTTTGGTATAGGAGATTTGAAAACTATTGGAGGGTTTTAGAAGCAGGTTTAAAATTTTCGGATTTTTCATTGTTAGTTTGAGTAATTGGTTTATCTGGTTTAAAAATAGCTTTAATCGAGCAAATTCTGAACAGAAAACAGAAAAAATACCTTCCAGGTATGTTTGCAATTTTTTCCTGCCAATAATATTTATAATCCTTCGCAGATTATATGCTGTCATTGCAAAGCCAAAGTCGGCTTCGGCTCTTTCAATGTACTTTTTAGTGATAATATAATTAAATCCCCACTGTCGTTTTATCGTTCCGTATGGGTGTTCCACAATTTGTTGCCGTTTACGGTATAGTTGTTTGTTTTCATTGATATGGCTTTTATTCCTGTCGACATATTCCTGGAATTCGCTGCGCTGAATAGCTTTTCCACAATGGGCTTTGGAACACTCCGGTTTTGCTTTACAAGTTTTGCATGCTTTTGTCGTATAACGTTTAAAGCGGTAAGTTTTTGCCTGGAGCCACCTCCCGTTTGTGGTCATTATTTTTCCCTGCGGACAGGTATAGCAATCATTTACTTTGTCAAAAACAAAGTTTTCTACATTGTATATATGGTTTGGTGCATTGGCCGCTACAGTTGGAATGGCAACCATTACATCTATTCCCAACTCATGGGCCGTTTTAAATTCGCTGCCAGTATGGTAGCCTTTGTCATAAAGGGCTGTAAAATCATTTGCTTTCAAAATAGTTTTTGCCCTGCGCAGCATATTTCCCATAGCTTTTGCATCGTTGGTATTGGTGACATTGTAATCGATAGGGAGGTTGTGTTTGTCATCCACAGTAGTTTGGGCATTGTAGGCTACTTCTGTAATGTTGTTGCGGGTAATAAGGTGACGGCTGTCAGGGTCGGAGGTAGATACTTGTGATTGCCCGCTATCCTTTAATTGCTTTTCAATCTCTTTATATCCGTCTCTCCGTTGTTTTTGTTTGGTAATTTCATTTTCTATTTCCTGTTTGTCGCCGTCGTTTTCAGCCAGGGCCTTTTCATATTCCGCCAGTTTATTTTCGATATACACCATGTGGCGGTCGATTTTTTTCTGGTTGTAATTGTTCTTTTTGCTGTTCTGGGCCCTGAGCTTTGTACTGTCGCCTGCAACCAAAGTTCCGCCTATCAGGTAAAAGTATTTGGCAATTTTAACGGTTTCACGAAAAACATTTTTGATGGCTTTTGGATTGTCGCGCCGGAAGTTGGAGATGGTATTGTGGTCGGGACGTAAACTTTTTAAAAGCCAAATTACCTCTCTATTTTTTTTACACTCCTTTTCCAGTTGCCGCGATGAACGTACCCTGTTCAGATACCCGTAGATATAAAGTTTCAGTAAATCGGCCGGATGGTAGGCGGGCCTGCCGTTTTCAACAAACTCCACCTTAAAACCGAATTCCTGTAATTTGAGGCTGTCAACAAAAACATCAATCAGGCGTACTTCATTTTCAGCATCAACTGCATCTTCCAGCGAAACCGGGAATAGTGTTATTTGTGTCCTGTCTTGTCCTTTAATGTATTTCATGCCTGAAGGTACTAAATACCTGTATTTGTCGCTGTTGATATATG
>NZ_QWET01000059.1 GCF_003573545.1 Mariniphaga sediminis
CTATTATATAACTAATTCGCACATCGCTATAAATCAATATGTTATTACGCTACTTTTTTTAGCTTTTCCAGTTGTTTTTCTAAATTTTTTATACGTTTTTCTCTCCACTTAACCTGGTCACTTAACGTTGTTGCCCTGTCATATTCTTTTTGATCCCTAATCATTGTATATACTATTTTTGAAAGTTTATGAGCTGAGGCTATTACAGCGCCTTTCTTACCGACCCTTGATTTCATTTTCCTGGCATAGTCACCTAAAGGTGATTTACACTTTGATAAATTGCTTGCAGCCATCCTTAATGCAAGCCCTGCGTGGTTTTTCTTTTTTTGCATCCGGCTACTCACTACCTTCCCGCCAGTAATCTTTGTATTTGGGGCTAGGTTCAGCCATGCTGCAAATTGCTTGTGGCTTTTCCATTTGCTCATATCTATCCCCGTTTCTGAGATAAATTCCAATGCACTAATTTCACTGATACTATCTACCCTACATAAATTCACGCCAACTATCACTTTAAGTAAACCCTGTACATCAAAATAATATTGGTTGCTTCCGTAGACCTTCTTCTTTTTGCCGCCCAGGCCTGATATGTCTCCATCCAATATTGTAGCAGCCTGTGACAATAATAAACCTTCTATCTTACAGTCACAGCTTTTTATTTGGTTTTGGTAAAAAAGGTAGCCTTCATATGCTTGCCCTAACATAAATAAATACTCCTCTTTCCAGATGCCTTCCAGGGAAAGTTTGATGTCTGTATCTGATGCTTTTATGCGGCCATCTTTAAACTTTAATAATTCCTCGGGGTTACGTTCCCCGTTAATTATAGCTTCGATTATTAAAATGCCTGTTTTACCTATAATATCACTTATTACGTTGTGCAGTTTGATATTCATTAATTCGAATGCCTTTTGCATCCTGCGTACACAGTCTGAACTTAAGCGTATCAATTTTTTCCTCTGCCTTACATACGTGCGTAATTTCCTGTAATAAGAGTTTGGCTGGAAACTTTTTTGCAAAAGTCCGCAACAATGCAATTTTTGTAGCCAAATAGCATCTGTATCGTCTTTTTTCCTGCCAGTTACATTTTTAACATGCTTTGCGTTGACCAGATATGGCTCAATCCCTGCTTCTTCAAGCATGATATATAGGTTCAACCAATAAACACCTGTACTTTCAATTGCTGCGGTTGTTATATCATGGGACAATAACCAGGTGACAATCCCTTTCAGGTCTTGTGTATAAGTCCCGAACTCGCATACAATATGTCCCTCAAAGCCATCACTTATAGCTACATCATGTTTACTCCCTCCTATATCGATCCCTGCCGCATGAATATTTAGTACAGGAAGCCCTTGGGAGTAACGTTTTTTCTTTAATAACCTTTCATCATTGTTTTTCATAGTGAAACATTTTAAAGCCAGCTATGGGAAATAAACAATATGTTTTGATCTATTATACGGTGTCATAAGCATCCAATTGATATTTCAACTTTCCCAAGATCCATACTTGGATGTAGAAATTACTTTATTCCAATAAGAAAAACGGACTTTTTGCCGGCCTTGATTAATGCTACAAGTTATCTCTTTTGATGTTAGGTTTCCAAACCTTGCACACTTG